>CAMYAE010000008.1 GCA_947253655.1 uncultured Bacteroidales bacterium | reverse complement strand
AGTGAGGGATCTGCTCAACCGCTATGTCCAACCGCTTTGCCGCAGATTATTACGGCCTTGCGGCCTCATAATGACAGCGTCACACTGTCATCCCGAACGAAGTGAGGGATCTGCTCAACCGCTATGTCCAACCGCTTTGCCGCAGATTATTACGGGCTAAAGCCCTCATAATGACAGTGCCGGCGTCCCTTTTGCATGACAGCGAAAGCGTCCTTTTTGCATGACAGTGCCGCCCTGTCATTTCGAAGAAGCGGCAGCGACTGAGAAATCTGCCCAATCGCATCGACAATTATTTCTCTTCCCTTATCGCCTTGTTGTAGCAGGCACGGCATAGTGGCTCGTAAATGTCCTTTTCGCCGAGCACCACAAGCTTCTTGCTTTTCGACAACCTATGAGAATGATTTGCGAGGTTTCCGCACTTCACACAGATAGCATGCACCTTTTGCACGTCTTCGGCAACTGCAAGCAAGGCCGGAATAGGGCCGAAAGGCTTGCCAAGATAATCCGTATCAAGGCCGGCAACGATAACCCTCACCCCTCTGTCCGCAAGGGCCTGTGCCACGGTAACCAGGTTCTCACCAAAGAACTGGGCCTCATCTATCCCAACAACCTGCACGTCTTCAGCAACATCCAGCATCATTGCCGCGTCATTTATCGGAGTGCATGGAATACTGTGAAGATCGTGAGAAACCAAATCCATCTCCGAAAACCTCGTATCCACCGCCGGCTTGAAAATTTCTATTTTCTGGTTTGCGAATTGTGCCCTTTTCAGTCGTCTTATAAGCTCTTCCGTCTTGCCGGAGAACATTGAACCGCATATCACTTCGATACACCCTGATTTTTTGGTATTTTCTGAAAACATTGCTTATTTTTGTATTTGACGCTTGCAATCGGTTATTGTCTCCGAAGAGTCAATTTCTGTTGGCAAAGGTAGTCAAAATATAGACTTATGGACAATAGGCAAAAAGATTTTTCAGTAGAATATATCAAGACTCTTGAGGAACTTACACTCAGGATAGAAAAACTCGAACGCGAGGTCGCAGCTCTGAAAGGAGAGGAATATGTGCCGCAAACTTATGATAATGAGCCGATAGACCTCTCGTTGGAGGAACTCCCGGAAGTGCCGGATGATGAAAAGCAGGTGGAGCCTGTGCCGGAAAATGAAACGCCGGTGGAGCCTGAGCCGGAAAATGAAACGCCGGTGGAGCCTGAGCCAATTGCGGAGACTGCCTCTGCTGGCACCGGGCTTTTTGGAGAGGCGGCATTGTCCGACATTTCCGGGCCGGCGAAAAAGCGCAAGGCCGAAATTCACGAGGCATCAGCACCAAAGGGAAAGGCTATTATGGATGTACTTGCCGAAAAACTTGCCTGGTACAGGGATATGCCCGGCTCGGAAGTGAAATCATTGAGAAGTGCAATCGGGCTTGGGGATCAGGTGATATTCATTAAAAGGCTTTTCAGAGACGATTCCGCCCTATATCAGGATACGATAGAGAAATTGAATGCCATGAAGTCGTTGGACGAAGCCGTCGGCTATATTAACGGGACTTTCCCGGAATGGGATATGGAGTCGGACGATGTATATAGGTTTATGATGGCTGTAAGGCGTAAGGTGAGATAAGGTGGCGGGGAAACTTCATATTGTGCCGACTCCTGTCGGGAATCTCGAAGACATGACCTACAGGGCGGTAAGGGTGCTGAAAGAGGCCGACTTAATCCTTGCGGAAGACACAAGGACGAGTTCCGTATTGCTTAGACATTATGGGATTGAAGGTAAAGTCTGGTCTCACCACAAATTCAATGAGCACAAGACCGTCGATATAATCAAAGAGCATATTATGGCCGGGACCGATGTCGCTCTTATCAGCGATGCCGGCACTCCGGGAATATCAGATCCAGGCTTCCTGCTTGTGAGGACTTGTGTCGCTGAAGGGATTGATGTTGAGACACTTCCAGGCGCAACAGCCTGCATACCGGCAATTGTTTCATCGGGCTTGCCTTGTGACAAGTTCTGTTTTGAGGGCTTTCTACCGGTCAAGAAAGGACGTAAGACCCTATTGACCATGCTTGCAGCGGAGCCCAGAACAATGATTTTCTATGAGTCTCCATACAGGCTCGTGAAGACATTGCGGCAGTTTGCGGAGTATTTCGGGCCTCAGAGGGAGTGCTCTGTGGCAAGGGAAATCTCAAAGATACATGAAGAACACAGGAGAGGCCCTTTGTCGGAAGTCGCAGACTGGTACGATATGCATGAGCCGAAAGGGGAGATTGTAATTGTTGTTGCAGGAAATAATAATGAGGAGAGAGACAGTGGGGATTATGGAACAAACAAATCAAAGGAAGCCGGAAAAGAACGGTAAAGGTCTTTCCGCATCATTCGTAACCGGGGCAATCGCCCTTGCGTTTCTTGTAATAGGCTATCAAACAGCACTTTTCGTGCACAAAGCTGCCGTGCTTGACATAATCGCAAAGCAGGAGAAACCCGATACCGTATTTGTTGTCGAAGACAGGTCAGTCAGCCGGACTGAAAGTTCGTACGGAGCGGCTTCAGGCACTGTAAATGCCAACGGCCCTGCATATCGGAAATCCGGCGGCAAATCCAGTATAAACCGTTCGGCAACCGTAAAGGCAATAAAAGAAAAATATGCTGTCAGGCATTATGAATCATTTAATTTCGACCCTAACACCATATCGGTGGCCGATTTGATCAGACTCGGATTTACCCAAAAGCAGGCCGAGTCTATAGACAATTATCGTCAGAAAGGCGGCCGGTTCAGGCGAAAAGAGGATTTCGCCAAATCCTATGTTGTCGCGGATTCGGTCTATCGGAGATTGGAAAAATATATTGATATTCCTAAGATAGACATCAACAAGGCGGATTCAACTGCCTTTGAGACGCTTCCGGGAATAGGCCCATATTTCGCGGCAAAAATGGTGTCATACCGCAAAGCCTTGGGCGGCTATTCTTATAAAGAACAGCTTATGGACATATACCATTTTGACGAAGAAAAATTCAACGGCCTGAAGGACCTGATAACTTTAAGCCCTTGCAGACCGTACGGACTTTGGACTCTGCCTGCGGATTCCCTTTCGGCTCATCCTTATATTGACAAGTATGCCGCAAAAGGCATAGAACTTTACAGGAACAACAATCCTGTCAGCCTCTGGACGGTCTCCGGCCTTGAAAAGGCAGGCATAATCAAGCCTGAAACAGCTGCCAGACTTGCCCGCTGCAATATAGCCGAGCCGTGATCCTGTCAGTCTTTTACCTGCTTCATAGCCTCGCGGATCTTTGCTTCGATCTCATCGCACAGCTCTGTGTTGTCAGCGAGCAGCTGCTTTGTGGCTTCGCGTCCTTGAGCAAGTTTCTGTTCGTTGTAGCTGTACCATGAGCCGCTTTTGCCGATGATCTCAAGTACCACCCCAAGATCTACAATCTCTCCGACGCGAGAGATGCCCTCTCCGTAGACTATGTCAAATTCTGCCTTTTTGAAAGGAGGCGCCATTTTGTTCTTGACAACTTTCACCTTTGTTCTGTTGCCGAGAGCCTCGTCCCCGTCTTTAATAGGAGTAGTCTTGCGCACATCAACCCTGACGGAGGCGTAGAATTTCAAGGCGTTGCCGCCTGTGGTGGTCTCCGGATTGCCGAACATCACTCCGATTTTCTCCCTCAGTTGGTTGATGAAAATGCAGCAAGTGTTTGTCTTGCTGATATTTGCAGTTAGCTTTCTGAGTGCCTGGCTCATAAGCCTTGCCTGTAGCCCCACCTTGTTGTCACCCATTTCGCCTTCAATTTCGGCCTTAGGTGTAAGAGCTGCCACGGAGTCGATTACTATAATATCAATCGCACCCGAACGGATAAGGTTATCGGCGATTTCGAGGGCCTGCTCGCCGTTGTCCGGTTGTGAAATAAGCAAGGTCTCCAAATCTACTCCCAACGCTTTTGCGTAGGTCCTGTCAAACGCATGCTCTGCGTCTATCATTGCCGCTATACCGCCTAACTTCTGGGCCTGTGCGATAGCGTGAATTGCAAGAGTTGTCTTTCCGCTGGATTCAGGACCGTAGATTTCAATAATCCTGCCCCTCGGATAGCCTCCTATTCCCAAAGCGTGGTCCAGAGCTATTGAACCGCTCGGAATAACTTGAACATCCCATTTTGGCTGATCCCCCAACTTCATGATCGTCCCTTTCCCATAATCTTTCTCAATCTTGTCGATCGTTGCCTGCAGTGCTTTCAGTTTCCCTGAATTCACATTTGCATTGTCCTGTACTGCTTCTTTAGCCATATTGATAATGTTTAAATTGTAATTGTGTGAAAATTTCACTACATATCGCAAAGTTAGCGAAAAAGGCTGCAATCTGAAATAATTTTGAGTATTTTTGCAATAAAGATAGAAAGTCCTGAAAATGAAGAAATCTTTGCTCGGAAAGACCCCTGTTGAACTGAAGCAAATAGCCGTTTCAGAAGGGTTACCGGCTTTTACCGGCAACCAGATTGCCCAATGGATATACCGGAAGAAAATCATGTCAATAGATGACATGACAAACCTGCCTAAGGCCGGTAGGGAGAGGCTTGCCGCTAAATATGATGTAGGCAGGACAAAGTTTTCGGATTGCCGGACTTCATCGGACGGGACCAGGAAATATCTTTTTAATGTTGATTGTGTCCATTCTCCGGAGCTGAATGCCAAAGATAATGCCGGGAAGACGGAACTCAGTGCAATAGAAGCTGTTATGATTCCGGAGGCCGACAGGAGAACTCTCTGCGTATCGTCCCAGGCCGGCTGTAAAATGGGCTGTCGGTTCTGTATGACGGGCCTGCAAGGCTTCCATGGCAATCTGTCCGCAGGAGATATAATCAATCAGTTTTTGTCAATCGAAGAATCCGATGCCCTGTCAAATGCTGTCTTTATGGGAATGGGCGAGCCACTTGATAATTACGAGAATGTGGCAAGGGCGATAGAAATACTGACAGCGGATTGGGGCTTCGGCTGGAGCCCTAAAAGGATTACCCTGTCCACGATAGGGGTTATTCCAAAACTGAAAAGATTCCTTGACGAGACTCGCTGTCATCTTGCAATCAGTCTCCACACCGCCTTTGAAGACGAGAGGGCCGATATAATGCCTGTCCAGAAATCATTCCCTATCAAAGACGTGTTGGAGCTTGTCAAAAGCTATGATTTTTCGGGACAGAGGAGGGTGAGTTTTGAATATACAATGTTTGCAGGTCTAAATGATGACAAGCGGCATGCCGATGCTTTGATCCGTCTGCTGAGAGGAATGGAATGCAGGGTAAATCTGATTCGTTTCCACAAGATTCCGGCTTTTCCTTACGAAGCCCCGATGGACTGCGTTATGGAGATGTTCCGGGACAGATTGTCTTCGGCAGGCATAATTTCAACGATAAGGGCTTCTCGCGGAGAGGATATATTTGCCGCTTGCGGCATGCTGGCGGGTAGCCATAATCAAATGATTAATAATATATAACATGATAAAGAAAGCCATAATTTCAATTTTTTTCTCTGCGGCTGTCCTGTTGCCGGCATCGGCGCAGACTATGAAAGGCTGGCTGCCCGGAGGCTATCCTATCGTAGATACTTTGGAGCTCAATAGGTTTAAGGAAAAAATAGAGGCGATTAAACGTACACGGCCTACCGTTGCCCTTGTGTTGAGCGGAGGAGGGGCAAAGGGTGCTGCCCATATAGGGGTAATCAAGTATTTGGAATCTATCGGCATTCCGGTCGATGTCGTCATAGGGACAAGTATGGGAGGTCTTGTCGGTGGTATGTACGCCTTGGGCTACGATGCTGCTGAACTCGATGAAATTGTCAGCAATATCGACTGGAATTCGGCCTTGACCGACAGCACCCCAAGGGAATATATCACCTATGCTGAAAATAGGTATAGGGAAAAATATTTTCTCTCATTTCCGTTCTATTATTCCAAGGATGAGTTCCTTAAGATGCGTAAATTCGACGAGAAGCAACTCGAAGATGCCGAAAGCAGATACGAGGCTATTCATCTCGGTAGGGAGACAGGAGACCCGAGCAAAAGGGTAAGGGAAAACATTTTGGGCAGCCTGCCTGCCGGCTTTATCTTCGGACAGAATGTGAATAATATACTTAGCTCTCTTTCAATTGGTTATCAAGATGATATACAGTTCAGCGACCTGCCGATACCTTTTATCTGCGTGGCGACTGAAATGGTTACGGGCAAGGCTAAAATATGGACATCCGGCAAGCTCAACACCGCTCTTCGTTCCACCATGTCCATTCCGGGAGTGTTCGCCCCGGTGAGGGTTGACGAAATGGTGCTTGTAGACGGAGGCATGAGGGATAATTACCCTACTGATATAGCCAGATATATAGATGTGGATTTCATTATAGGAGTAGACCTGTCAGAGGGCTTCAAATCCTATAACAAAATCAATAATCTGGCAGATATAATAATGCAGGGCGTGGATATGTTGGGCAGGGAATCTTATGAAAGGAACTACAAGGAGACGGAGGTTACGATCAAGCCGAAGCTGGGTGGCTATAATATGATGAGCTTTGACAAGGCAAGTATAGATACAATTATTTCGAGAGGCTATGATGCAGCAGTCGAGCAGCATGAGAACCTTCTTGCCATGAGGGACCTTATCAATGCCGAAAATCATTCCATACATCGCCCCAAGGCTGTGAATATCAGCAATAAGCTCCTTTCAATATCTGGAATAGAAATAACAGGCGTCAGCGATAATGAAAGCCGTTATCTTATGGATATGCTGAAGCTGGATGTCAGGAAGAAGGTTAGTAAAAAAGACCTCCAGGATGCAGTGGCGGGCATATATGGCACTAAATCCTTTGATTATGTTACTTATGAAATGGAGGGGGCTTCCGAGCCTTTCAAGTTAAAGATAAACTGCAAGAAAGGACCTGTGCATAAAGTCGGTTTCGGTGCAAGAATGGACACAGAGGAGATTGTCTCCGTCCTGTTGAACCTCGGCTGGAATGTCAATAAATTCCAGGGTTCGGTCTTTGATCTGTCCGGCAAGATAGGGCTTAACCCTTTCGTGGATTTGCATTACTATTATATGGGGCCGGACGGTCCTACTTTCAATACGAGGGTGAAATTCCATTATGTCGGTCGGTCTATATTGAATTGGGGTGCGTCCAATGTCACTATCGACTACTCAAATCTGATGGAGGAAATATATTTCTCTAATATAAAATGGTCGAAATTCGACTTCAAATCCGGTATCAGAAATGATTTCTTCAAGATAAATTCGCTCTTTACCGACAATAAGGAGGTGAATTATAATATTAATTCTACGAAGAACAGCTATGTGTCGCTGTTTCTTAATGCAAAGGCCGATACTTTTGACAGAGGATATTTCCCGACTAAAGGGCTTTCCATAGGCATTGACTACTCATGGGTCTTCGCCGGTCTGCAAAACAAGATATCGCCATTCAGCACATTGCATGTAGATGCTAAAGCGGTGATAGGGAATAGGGGCCTGTTCTCTTTCATTCCATCAGTCAATCTTAGGTATATGTTCTGTAAAGAGAGAGTGCCGCTTCCATACATCAACATAGCTGGTGGCAGCATTGCCGGCAGATACATGGACCAGCAGTTGCCTTTTATCGGCATCAATAATGTTTTTGCGGCAGATAATATGCTTATGGTGTTCCGTTCCGATTTCCGTTTCAAATTGTTCAAGAACAATTATCTGACGGCAATGGTGAATTTTGCGGACTCCGCCCCTGATTTTCAAGGAATATTCAATTCCAATGAATCCAAAGGCTATATCGGAGCAGGAGTGGAATATGCCTATGACTCTATTGTCGGTCCGGTCAAGGCTGATATACATTGGTCAAATGTGACCAATAGCGTTGGTGCTTATCTAAGCATCGGTTACGATTTCTGACAATATGGATGAGAACAGTAAAAAGGTCTTGGGCAGGCTCCAGTCCTTGTGTGCCAAACGAGAATATTGCCGTTCTGACATTATGTCAAAGGCGGTGAAACTGCTTGAAGGCAACAGGGAAGCGGCCGAACTCGTGGTTGAGGCTCTTGTCAAGGATAAATTCGTGGACGATTTGCGTTATGCATCGGCTTTTGCCCGTGAGAAGTCTTCTTTGTCCGGGTGGGGCGCTGTTAAAATCGGCTATATGCTTTCCGCTAAAGGCATTGACAGACAGACCATTGCTACTGCCCTCGAAGAGGTGGACACGGTGAAGGCGGAGAAGAAGATGCGTTCAGTGATTGAGGCTAAATATCGTTTGTTGGCAGATGACCCGCAGTGTCGCCTGAAACTGCTTCGTTTTGCCCTGTCGCGCGGATACGAATATGACGATGTTAAAGCCGTAATCGACAGCGTCATAAAGAGTTAGAAATTATATTGTTGCGGAGATATTCTTTGGGGGGCTGCATATACAACCTTACCCGATAAAATCTTTCAGCTTTCCGGCAGTTGAAGCGTATTCCGGAATGACGGCAACATCCAATATTCCGGCTTTCTCAAGGGCTTTCAATGACTCTCTCACAGCCATTTTGTCCTCCTCCTCTTTGAGCAGGAATAGCTTCCTGCATAGATGCATATCTATTGCAGGCCACAGAAAATGTTTTTTCCAGCACCTCATCTGGTAGGCATCGGCCTTTTCCGTATATAACTTATATGTAGCTTCAATTCCTCTGATCCAATTCTGCATCTTTGAGGCCCGTCCAGTAGACATTAGGATCGAACCCGGATTTGGAAAATAATAATAGAACGGCAAATCGGTTATCGTAGTCTTTGGATTCTTTAGCATGACCTCTGACCACCACGGAAAATCCTCATATTTCAGCCCTTTGATGAACTGTATGTCCTTGATCAAATTCCTTTTTAGCAGAAATCGCCAGACGTAACAATGCTTTATCGGCCATTCTATCTTTTCGGAAGTCGATTCGTATGCGTGTGCATATACGTCATCGGTGCAATACGATTTTATGGAATTAATTGAAAACCTGTGGTTTATGTTGTTCGGCAGGGCTTCGTCCGTATTCATTCCAAGCAGTCGCCTGAGCATGAACAGCGGCCTGAAAAACTTGTCCTTGTACCATGTCACGATGTCAGAGCCGTCCCTTTGCGCAAGAGCGTATGCAATCTCCATTGTCTGCGGATGAATAAGGTCATCGGAATCCAAAAACATCACAAAATCCCCTGAGGCGTTTTTCATGCCGACATTCCTGGCATCGGACAGTCCTCCGTTGGGCTTGGTGACGAGTTTGAACCGGCTATCCCTCGCGACGAATTCCGAGATAATGCCCCCACTGCCGTCCGGGCTTCCGTCATTAACGCAAATAGCTTCCCAGTCCTTGAAAGTCTGGTCCGACACACTATTCAGGCATCTTCTCAGATATTTCTCGACATTATATACAGGAATAATTACCGAAATTATAGCCATAGACCGAATTATATATTGACGAATATATAAATAAAAATCCAAATTGCAATCCAAAAGTTTTTATCTAAAATGTAAATTTGTATTTTTGCCATACAAGGCAATGCCTTTGCAGATAATGAGTTTAGGATGATAAGGATTTTACTGCTAATAGACTATTCGAGTGAATTTGACAGGAAACTGCTCAGAGGTCTTGTGCGCTATTCCAAGGAGAACGGGCCATGGCTGTTCTATAGGATGTCCTCTTATTATGCTGACCTTTTGGGAAAGGACGGTCTTTTGGAATGGGCAAGGACCTGGCAGGCGGATGCAATAATCGGCCAATGGAAAAGGGACGATGTCAATTTCCTGAAAGAACTGGAGATTCCCGTGGTTTTGCAGAATTATCATCATAGGAGTACTATATTCTCTAACCTCACAGGCGATTATGAAGGGACAGGTGCCATGGCGGCGAATTTCTTCATCAAAAAGATGTACAATAATTTCGCCTTCTTCGGCATTAACGGCCTTGTCTGGTCGGACGAACGGAGAGAGGGGTTTAAGAAAGAGGTGGAGAAGCACAGCGGAGATCTCTATTATCTGGAATTTGATATATACAGTACTGTAAACAGGACAGCGGTAAGCGATTGGTTGAAAGCCTTGCCGAAGCCCGTAGCACTGTTCTGCTGTGATGATGCCCATGCCCTGTTTATCTCAGAGACCTGCAAGATCAATGGGATACAGATCCCTGAAGAAATATCGTTGTTAGGTGTTGATAATGATGACCTTATGTGTAGCATTTCCGACCCGCCGATTTCTTCGATAGTGTTGGACGTGGAGGAAGGCGGCTATATGATAGGCAAGAAAATACACAGCCGGATAACAGGGGAGCTGACCGAGAATTTCAATGTCGTCATAGAGCCTACGAGGATTGAATTGAGGCAATCCACAGAACGGATAAATATAAATGACAGCAATGTGCTTCGCGTCATAACCTATATTGAGAATAACTTTAGCAAAGACATAAGAATTGATTCTATTCTCGACGATGTGCCCTTATCAAGACGGAGTCTGGAAGTGAGGTTCAAGAAAGAAACCGGCACTACTATATATCAATATATATTAAGATGCCGATGCGAACATCTTGCATATATGCTTGTTACCACAAACCGTCCGATAATCGAGATCGCCTATGAAGCCGGCTTCACGGATTATAACAATATTGCACGGGTGTTCAAAAAATTTTACGGATGTTCTCCGGTGGAATATAGAAGTAAGTTCGTAAAATAGAAATTTTCGCAAATCGAGGGTGGTTGTTCGTTTTATATAATATATTCGATGATGATTCGGTATATATTTGCCTATGGTTATTTAGACACATAGCAGATAGATAGCACACGTATAACTATGCCGTATCATTTCCGTAAAATAATCCTGTTTATTTCTGCAATAATATTATTGCAGTTTATTGCTGTAAATTTGCAGGCAGACGGAAAATGCTCTAAAAAAGCCACTTGGGACAAAATATCCGAATATATGTCTCCTGCACCGGAATATGCAGGAAACTACGGCAACTATCGCTCACCTCTTGTTTTTGATAACGGCCGGCCCGTTAAGACAAAGTCCGACTGGGCTAAACGGCGTAATGAAATCAAGACTTTCTGGATGAAGACAATGGGGGAGTGGCCCCCTATAATAAAAGATCAGGATTTTGAAATACTTGAATCATTTGAAAGAGATGATTTCAAGCAATATAAAGTCAGGTTCAGGTGGACACCGAAAGACACTGTTACCGGTTATCTTCTTGTTCCCAACAGGAAAGGCAAGAAGCCGGCCGTGATTACAGTGTTCTACGAGCCCGAAACGGCAATAGGACTCGGAGGAAAGCCGAACAGGGATTTTGCCTATCAATTGGCCAGACGCGGTTTTGTGACCTTGTCTATTGGCACTACGGAGACAACCGAGGCAAAGACCTACGCTTTATATTATCCTTCAATTGACAGTGCTACGATTCAGCCTCTGTCGGCTTTGGCCTATGCGGCATCCAATGCTTTTGAGGTCCTTGCCCGCCACAAGGAGGTCGATGCCAAGCGCATTGGGATTATGGGACATTCCTATGGCGGGAAATGGGCCATGTTCGCTTCTTGTCTGAATGAGAAGTTTGCCTGCGCCGTATGGGTCGATCCGGGAATTGTATTTGATGAGACTAAAGGAGGATATATCAATTATTGGGAGCCATGGTATTTGGGCTATTATCCGCCGCCTTGGAGAAATGTATGGTCAAAAGACGGCTCAAAGAACTGCAACGGGGTGTATCATAGGCTTAAGGATAGCGGACACGACCTTCACGAGCTCCACTCCCTTATGGCTCCGAGACCTTTTTTTGTCTCCGGAGGTTATTCCGACGGTCCAGAAAGGTGGATACCGTTAAATAACACAGTCAAGGTAAATGAATTGCTTGGTTATAAAAACAGGGTCGGAATGAGCAATCGTCCTCTCCACGACCCTAATCCGGAATCCAATGAGATAGCATATTCATTCTTTGAATATTATCTGTAATAGGGATATCCGTTAAGGTTTTTGCGTTATTTGAGGATGGTTCTGCCGTTTTTCGTGATTAATATTTGATAAATAATAATATATTTGTAAACATATTTCCCTCTAAAGGAGAAATAACTAACACTAAACTAAGATTATAATGCTTAATTTGCTGTGCAATTTATTATATGCATTGTCATTATTACTCCCGTTAAATGTGGGGACAGAGGCTTATGACAAGTCTCGTCCAGTTGTTTTAGGAGGTGCTCCTGAGGCAATTGTGCTGGAGAATAAACATATATCTCTGAAATTCAACAATAACGGAAAATATTCCTTTGAAAAGTTCATATCCAACGGCGAGAATATTTTGCCGGACGGTGGCATCAACCCCGACTTATGGCGGATTTCTTTATTGGGTCCGCGTGGGGAGACCCCTTCCATTACACCGAGATTTTCATTTTATGACGGAATTAATTCATACAAGAAAGCCGATACCTCAATTGTTGTCATAAATTGGCGGCTTTTGCTTGAGGGGAAAAGTAGCTGGGCGGTTAAGGCCAAGGTGTCTTTGGCAAATGATGCCGAACTTCCGGAATGGAGCCTTTCGGTTGATCTTCCGGATGGCTGGATTGTGACCGAGGTGGAATTCCCGTCAATTACTTTCAGAAAGATGAGTGATGCAAAGGCCATATTGCCGATAGGCTATGGCATAGAGACCGATTTGTCGGACGGCTTTGTGTCTGAATGCAGATATCCTTCGTGCATAGGTGCAATGCAGCTTCTTATGATCTATGATGACAAAGGCACCTTGTATTATTCTGCGAAAGACAAGTCGGCTTCAGGCAAGTGGCTTACAGTCAAGTCTGAAAAGGACGGCATAAGGTTGAGCCAAAAAGTCACTGCTTCATATTCCTGGTCAGACGGCTGCCATTTTGAAATTCCGTGGTCAACCGTTGCGGGGTATAATAAAGGCAGTTGGCAGGAAACCGCGCTCAAATGGTACAGACCCTTTGCGATAAGCACGCAGTGGGGAGCAAAACCGCTGAAAGACAGGAAAATCGTTAAATGGATTTCTGAGGCCGACATGTGGCTGAGACCTATGGGAGTGTCGGAAAAAACCATGACAGCCCTTGACAAGGCATTGGATTTCTATGGTAAGGGAGTCGGCCTACATTGGTATTATTGGCATAATTACGACTTTGACACGCATTATCCGGATTATTTCCCAGCTAAGAAAGGCTTTGCCGAAATGGTCTCTCAAGCTCAAAGAAAAGGTGCTTTTGTCACTCCTTATATCAACGGACGCCTTTGGGACGCAAATGCGGACAGCTATTTGCCAGACAAGGGCTATGAGGCTTCTTGCAGAAAGACTGACGGGACACTATATACTGAAGTCTATTCTTCCAAAGTTGCTAATACCGTGACCTGTCCTACTTCTTCGATATGGCAGGATAAATTAAGGACGGTAAGTTCAAGAATACTTGGCGAGTTGGGCACCGACGGCGTATATTTCGATCAGATAGCTGCAGCCAAGGACGAAGCGTGCTATGCCGCCAATCACAGTCATCCGAAAGGCGGAGGCAGCTGGTGGTCCGAAGCCTACAGGTCGATGATTAACGATTTCAGAGCCAATATATTCGGTGAGGAAAAAGCCATTACAACAGAAGAAAATGCGGAGTGCTATATTAACATGTTCGATATGTTGCTGATAGTCAATACTCCTCACGCTTCCGGACAAAAAATTGTGCCGCTTTTTCCTTTAATATATTCGGACAGATGCGTATATAGCGGCTATACCTATATCCCTTATGTTATTAATGACGGCTCTTTGAGATATATTTCTATGATGAGCCTTTTGTGGGGCTCTCAGTTGGGATGGGCTGAGCCTGAAGCTCTTATGTCTGACAAAAATCGCGTAGAGGCCGATTTCCTCAAGACTCTTGCAAAATTCAGAAAAAAGAACCGTGACTTATTCTTCGGAGGCAGATTTATCAAGGATTTTGTCCCTAAAGGAGCGGACAGGGAAATTGCGGTGCCGGGATATGGGGAGGCTTCAGAAGTTATGGGAGCGGAGTGGCTTGATGTAGCAGGGAAAAAATATGCTGTTGTAGTCAATATGGGCAAGGAAGACTGTCGGATTTCAATGAATGGTAAATACTATATAGTTGAGGCTTTGAATGTTATAAGGATAAAATTATGAAAATAATTAGGAGATGAGAAATATATTAAAACTGTTTTTGGCTGCATCCTTTTTATGTATTTACGGCTTTATTGGGTGTTCACAGCCACCAAAGGCGATCCCGAAGTGGGAAGATTTTGTGACACCCGGAGGTTCGCAGAACAATCAGGATAATAAGAATAATCAGGACAACCAAGACAATCAAGATAATCAGGACAACCAAGACAATCAAGATAATAAGGATAATAAAGACAATCAAGACCATAATGAGATTTTGTCTTCTACCGATATGGTCCTTATATATGGTGGAGGTCACCATAGGTCACCATATAGCTGGAGTAAGGATATGATGAAAGACTATGTGGTATATACCGACAAGTCCAATAAAAGCCACTGGCTTTTCGACAGTTTCTTGTTGCTGGAGTTTATGGATCCTGCAGTGAACGGAGGGCCGGGGAAGACCTTGGTTACCGGCTACAAATATAAGGGTTCATATATGCAATCTGCCAATAAAGATGATTGGGGACGATTGATAGACTATTATTGCAGCAAGGATTCCGGAGCCGGTGCCATTGACAAGGCTGTCGGCGATGCAAAAGTGATTTTGGGGGAGCCGGCAAGTGCCAGGACTATTGTTGTAGGTATACCGGAGCCGATTACTTGCCTGTATTCTGCTACGCATTCTGGAGGCACTTCATATTGGGGCGAAATTAACGGAGAGCAGTTGGATTTTAGCAATCGGACTGACAGGGTTCGTGCCTGCAAGTGGTATGTTGACAAGGTCGTTGAGAAATTCAAGGCAATGAAATACAAAAATATAAAGCTTGCCGGCTTCTATTGGGTCGCCGAGCAGTCAGGTGACACTAAGGATATGCTTTTTGATCTTGCCGCTTATATAAACAGTAATAATTATTCCTTTAACTGGATTCCGTATTACAGGGCAGCGGGATATGCTGATTGGCGGTCTTATGGCTTCAATTTCGCATATCTCCAGCCGAATTATTTTTTCAATAAGGATGTCCCTTATGAAAGACTGAACAGTGCTTGTGCCGAGGCCGAACTTGCCGGAATGGATATGGAACTCGAGTTTGACGACAATGCCTTGGTAAGATATGGGCGCGGCTATAAGCTGAGAGACTATATGAAAGCTTTTAAGGAGCACGGGGTATGGAAGAACAGGCGTCTTGCCTACTATCAGGGAGGCTGGTCTGTGCGTTCTCTGAAAAATTCTTCCGATCCGCAGGATAATCAGCTTTATCACGATTTCTGCGATTTTGTGATATCACGCCCGATAAGGGATAAGCATAAGTAGAATGAATATTAACACTAAAATTTATTTAAATTAATAATTCTATCACATTAATTCCAATGTAATTTCTACAGGAGGAGAAAGTCTTATGCCCTTCATGTCAGAGGTAACTACGAAATTAGATGTGATTCCTTACGAAATAATTAAGTATGATCTGTAACAGAAATATCTTCATGGCGATCGTCGTTATTTGTCTCTCGACTGTCGCCACTAAGGCGTTTGGAACAGAGTGTCCTATAATACCTCAGCCGGAAGAAAGCCGTATTGTCAACGGTGAAGTTTTCAGGCTTTCTTCGCAGTGCGGGATTTTATATGACGATTGCTATGAAGACCAGGCCTTGCTTTTGCAGAAAGAGCTTATGCGATTCTGCAATATGGCGGTTAGTGTTGCTCCCTTGCGTAACGGCAATACCTGCAAGGGGCGGCACACCGTCTATCTTAAGTCTGACAAGACTAAAAATCCGGAGAGTTACAGACTTGAAATGGACAGTCAGTCCGTGTATATATCTTCTTCAGAGGCTGCCGGTATCATTAACGGCATAATGTCATTTTTGCAGTTGGCTATGCTTGAAGAGGAGAGAAGCGGTGCAATCGACATTAAATGCTGGAAGATCAAAGATGCTCCTCAATATGCCTGGAGAGGCTTTATGCTCGATGAGGCCAGGCACTTTTTCGGGAAAGAGAAAGTCAAGCAGATTTTGAGCTGGATGTCCGTCTACAAGTTGAACCGCTTCCATTGGCATCTTACGGATTCGCAGGGCTGGAGGATTGAAATAAAAGCTTATCCCAATTTGGCATATATAGGAGGAATAGGATATTATTCTTCTCCTTATGCTCCTGCTCAGTATTATACGCAAGAAGACATTAAGGAAATAGTGTCTTATGCAAAAGAGCGCAATATTGAGGTTATTCCTGAAATTGATATGCCGGGACATGCGTCTGCTGCTGTGATGGCTTATCCTGAATATAGCGGCGGAGGCTCGCCTGATTATCCGAATTATACGTTCAATCCGGGTAGAGACACAGTTTATTCCTTTCTGACAGCGATACTTAAGGAGGTTGATGCACTTTTCCCGTCACAGATTATACATCTCGGCGGAGATGAGGTGCATTACGGAAATGAAGACTGGAACTCTGACAGAGATATTCAGGCCCTTATGGACAAAGAGCAATTGGGCTCCCTGCCTGATGTGGAGAGATATTTCTTCAAGAGGATTGCCGATTCTTTGTTTAGAATCAATAACAGAATTGCTGCTTGGGATGAGGTTGCAAGTTCCGATTTGCCGCCGGAGAAGACAATAATCTATTTTTGGAGGCAGAACAGGCAGGAGCAGCTTCAGAAAGCCTTTGATAAAGGCTACAGCGTAGTCCTCAGTCCGCGTCTTCCGATGTATTTGGACTATCCTCAGGATACCGTTCAAGTCTATGGGGTTGACTGGCGTCGTTTTCCGTTAAACACATATAGGAAGATATATGAGTTTGACCCAATGGGATTTGATGTCAAATATCCAAAGGATGCAAAGATACTTGGAGTTCAGGCAAACTTGTGGACGGAAAGGGTAGTGGACGGTAACCGTCTCGATTACATGCTTTTCCCAAGAATTGCCGCATTGTCGGAAGCTGCTTGGACAAAGCCTGATTCGAGAGACCTTAATCTGTTTGAAGGGCGTCTTAAGGAACATTTTAGCATTTACGAGAAGAATAAAATATATTTCCTGGATGTCTTCAACCCCCAAAACACCCCGGAACCAAGGAGTTAGTCTTAGCGGAACACTCCTCGCCTGCCCTGCCGTTAGAAGAAATTTTGGATTATTTTTGGGTATTATAAAAATAATTCCTATATTTGTAATCCAACATCGCGGGGTAGAGCAGTTGGTAGCTCGTCGGGCTCATAACCCGGAGGTCGTAGGTTCGAGTCCTTCCCCCGCTACTAAACGAGGATGGCTTTTCAGCCGTCCTCATTTTTTTATATCCGTCTCACGTGCTTGTTTTAGCAAGGTGCAAGCCATGTAATGAAATCTTGGTGTTATGTTATTAACCCATTCTTTCTAAATATTCTTGCTAATTAAATAAATTCTATTTTATAAAATCCTAACGCCTTACGGTATTTCATAATTAGAGGAATTTGGTTATTTTTGTGACAGCGGTGGGAGAAAAGCCGCTGAGATTTAGTATGGAGAAAAAAAGAAAATTATATCCCCTAATGTTTGAAGCGGCAGCTCAAGAGACGGACTGGGGTGGAAAGAAAGGCTATGATTACCGTATCGCCGACCTTGGCTACATTGATTCGGTTATATCAAATGGTTGGCTCGCAGGAAGTTCCATTGGAGACGTCATGGAAACGTATCTCGACAGGGTAGTTGGGGACAATGTATATTATTTCTATGGGCGGCAGTTCCCGTTGGCAATAAGATGGATTAATGTAAAAGGGAGGACTCCGCTAATTGTATGCCCTGACGACAGGGTGGCCGAAGAAAGATATGATGCCCTTGGCAAGAAGAAATTATGGTATATTGCCGATGCGGAGCCGGGTTCGAGGTTATACCTTGGTTTCGACAGGCAGTTGACGGCTACCGATTTTTATAACAAATGCCTTGACGGCTCAATAGGAGATGTCCTGAATGAGGTAGTTCCTCACAAAGGAGACTTTTTCCAGATTAACCCCGGAACTGTTCACGCTGCGTCAGGAGGGCTTAAAATTGTCGAGGTCGCCGAATCTTCCGATTTGGATCTGAAAATATCCTCATGGGGGACGGCTGCCGATGAAGACGAACTCAACATAGAAGCAGCGATAGATTTCGTGGAAATGGGAGCTTATGTGGCTCCGGAGCCCCCTGCGAGGCATCATGAAGACAAGGATGACATCACCGCCAAGCTTGCTGTGGAAGATGAATTTGCCGTTACGCGTCTGTCTCTTAAAGATCCAATGCACATATATACGGAGCAGTTCGGAGCCTTTTTGGTTTATCTGTGCGTTAGCGGCAAGGCTTCTCTTCAATTGCAGGCGGAAAGCGGCGACGGGCGGCCGAAAACCGATAACTATATAATCGGAGAAGGCGAGGCCGTCCTTGTGCCTGCTGAAATGCCCGATTTTATCTTAGCCCCAATGGATTCCGACACAGTGCTTTTGGAGGCTACGGTGCCGCATCGGGACGAAAAAGAAGACGAATATATAAACAAGGACGCCGAGCCTTTTTTGGACGGAGAAGATTGCTGCGAAGATGAAGATATTGACGACAGGATGGATTCATAAATATTTATAGATATGGCTGATGTTGTCAGAATAGACAGGTATCTCTGGGCCATAAGGGTCTATAAGACAAGGTCCGAGGCTACCGATGCCTGCAAGGGCAATAAGGTAAAGGTGGGCGGAGTAAATGCCAAACCATCGAAAATGATCAAGGTCGGAGATGTGGTCGAGGTGCGTAAAGGGTCCGTAGCATATACCTACAGGGTAAAATCCTTGATTCAGAACAGGGTGGGTGCAAAATTAGTCAGCGATTTCGCGGAAAACCTCACTCCTGAAGCCGAACTTGAGAAGCTTAAGGCCCCGGTGGAGACTTTCTTCTTGAAAAGGGACAGGGGAACGGGGCGTCCTACCAAAAAGGACAGAAGGGAAATGGAGGCATTGTGGGATAATGTGGACTATTCCGATGCTGAAGAAATTCCGGACGACATAGCCCTGCGCTTCGGAATATCCGACGAAGATTTTTAAACGAAAAAAGTCCGGCAACCCGGACTTTAAGCAATCTGAACAATCTTATTCCTTGTCAAGGAAATATCTCTTGTACAAGCCGTAGAAGCCTGAACCGTGACGGGCCTCGTCCTTTGCCATTTCGTGGACTGTGTCGTGGATTGCGTCATATCCCAGCTTCTTTGCCCTTGTGGCTATGGCAAGCTTGCCCTCGCATGCACCTGCTTCCGCCTGGTATCTCTTTTCCAAATTGGTCTTGGTGTCCCATACAATCTCACCGAGCAGTTCGGCAAATTTTGAAGCATGCTCAGCCTCTTCGAAAGCGTACCTCTTGAAAGCCTCTGCGATTTCAGGATAGCCCTCACGCTCAGCCTGACGGCTCATTGCAAGGTACATTCCTACTTCGGAACATTCTCCGTTGAAATGGTCTTTAAGACCTTGGAGCACTTCCGGATCTTCAACTTTGCCATCGCCGAGACGGTGTTCGCACGCCCAATCAGGCTCGCCGGCCTCATAATTAATCTCTTCAAATTTGCTTGCAGGAGCTTTACACTGCGGGCATCTCTCCGGAGGATTCTCTCCCTCATATACATAACCGCATACGAGACATCTGAATTTCTTTTTCATCTTTATATAATTTAAATTTTAAAACGGCCTTGACCGTTATATCATTTTTAATAATTCAAATTTATATACAAATATAGCAAAATGAAAAAACAAGACAAAATTAAAATATATAGTTTACACCCACATTTACTCCGTATTCCCCGTCCTGCCGTGATAAAGGCCTTGCGGCCTCGGCCGATATTATAAAATTATGGTCCATGGATAATTTCAAGCCTGCACCTATGCTATTATGAAGCCTTTCGGCCTTGTCTCTGTATATTATCTCTGAGCCGGCAGACTTCATTCGGTCAAGCCTATATGTCTGGGTCACCATACCTGTGTCAAAAAACGGATTGGTGCCTATCTGCCAGCGGTGTTTCATAAACTCAAAAGAATAAAGCAGACACCGGATTTCAAAATTCCCCCATATATATCCGTCGCCCACAAGGCGATCAAGCAAAAGGCCTCGTACAGTGTTTCTCCCTCCAAGCCCGTCAGTTTCAGGCTGTTTCAATAAGACGGCGGCAATTTCGTGCAGCTGGTAGAAAGGGGCCTCCCCGGCTATGCGGTTTTGAATCCCTATGTGGTAGGCACCGGTGACATGGCCTTTCCATATCGGAAAATAATGCCTGAAATGAATGGCAGATTTCAGATAATCGTAGCCCCGGCCGGAAAAATCTTTTGACCCGTAAATATAGGCTTCCGCCCATATACCCTTGTCGGGAGCGGCTTCATTATCCCTCGTGTCGTATGTGAGCCCTCCTCGCAGCTCAAAATGACTGCCTCCGGAGACCTCATCGGCATTGATAATGCCATGTCTTATATATTCTTTCAGAAGAGTGTTGCCGCTGTCATAATTTTTTTCGGGAATGTCCTTGACCTTGAAGTCCCAGAAATTGCATCCGCCCATCCATTTCAACTCTCCTGCAATTCTTCCTTGAAATGTAAGCATCAGTCTTAGCATATTCAGCCCCATGCTGTAAAAAGCAACTCCTCTATCCTTGTTCAGATCCATTTCCGGAGTTAGAGGCGAAGCGGAGCCGTTGAAACCGTAGAAAGGGAAGAGGCTGCTTACTTTATACGTGGCTGAAGCTGTAAGTCTAAGATAATTAGTAAGATAAGGAGAATCGAAATAGCCGTGTACATATCCGGAGCCTTTGGTTGCCCAACCGAAATCAAGGTATATTTTTTCCTTGTAATCAGGAGAATTGTGATCCTTGGTAAAATGATAGATGTCGCATAAGGCTCCAAGTTGCAGGCCGAGGTCGGTGCTGTAACTAACTGTTGGTAAAGGGGTGAAGGTCCAAGGCTTTTTAACCCCATTGTATGGCGGCTGTCCACTATGAATGTCATCGTCGGCGGCAATAATATTAAATGCCGATATTACGGCAACCGCAACCATTGATAAAACTTTTCTTAGCATTTTTGATTTTATATCCACAAATTTAAAAAATATTCAGCTATTATGATTAAGTTTGTATGGAATCGGTCATGTTTTTAAAACCTGCCGAAGCAGGGGATTTTATAAGTAAAATAATGAAAAACAGATTATATTTTGCCCTTTTATGGGGTATTGCCATAGTATTGACATCATGTTCTGCATCGTTCAACGCCGGCCGTGCCCTTCAAGGCACTGTCAAGGCCATTAGTGCAGCGTCAATTACCGACAAGCAGATGCAGTCTTATGTCCACCAGTATATTGTGAGGCTTGACGCCAAGAGCACGGTCCTGCCTGCAGAAAGCCCTTATGCCGTTAGGCTTGGCAAACTTGTGTCGGGATTTACGTCCGTCGAGGGCATTCCGCTCAATTTCAAGGTTTATCGGAATAATGAGGCTAATGCATTTGCCTGTGCCGACGGCAGCGTAAGGGTATATTCCAAGCTCATGGATATAATGTCCGATGAGGAAATCCTTGGAGTTATAGGTCATGAAATAGGCCATGTCGCCTTGAAGCATTCCAAGAAGGCATACCAAAAAGCGTTGATGACTTCCGCACTAATGGACGGGATTGCCGCTCAGGGTGATGTGGCAGCAGTTCTTACGGATTCGCAGTTCGGGGCCTTGGGAGAGGCAATTATGAATGCCAGCTATTCAAGGAAACAAGAGACCGACGCTGACGATTACGCATACGCCTTTCTAAAGAGATCCGGGAAAAATCCTGTGTCTTTGGCGTTGGCTTTCAATAAATTAAAACAAATGAGCGGCAGTGCGTCCAGCCACGCTTTAGTGAACAATCTTCTGTCCACACACCCTAACCTTGACTCCCGTATAGACAGAGTGCTCAACAGGGCGGCTGCGGACGGTTATTATAAGAAAAAATAAATTATTTATGACGCCTTTCCTAAAGCAGGTTGCAGAACATTATTTCATAGGACATGATATAGAAAGGGAGTGCTTTATTTTCCCAAGCAGACGTTCGCTTGCCTTTTTCGGGAAATACCTCTCCGAAGTTGTGGCAGATTCTGCGATGAATGCGGCAGCTTTCGGACACAACGGAGTTGCCAGACCCATTATTATGCCTTTGATGTTTACCGTCAATGATTTTTTCTACGCATTGAGCGGAGTTAAGGAAACCGACAGAATTACCCAGCTGCTATGTCTATACGACTGTTATAAAAAGGCTTTGCCAAAAGGTGCTGTCCCTGATTCTTTGGACGATTTCATATATTGGGGCGATGTGCTTATAGCGGATTTCAACGATGTAGACAAATACCTCGTAAGAGCAGACAGGATTTTTGCGAATATTTCAGAATTCAGGGCAATTGATTCCGGCCTTGACGAGTTGGAGCCTGCCCAGAGAGAGGCGATTGAACGTCTTGTCGCACATTTCAAGGAGGGTGATTGGTCGAAGACGACAGGTGGTGCGAAAAAGGATTTTCTGAGAATTTGGAATATGTTATATCCGATATATTCAGAGTTCAATAAAGCTTTGTCGGATAATGGCTTGTCCTATGAAGGAATGGTGTACAGGAAGCTGGCGGAAATGATGAAAGCCAAGTCTGCCTCGGATGTGCTGAAAGAACATTTCAAGGAGACGGAAAAATATATTTTCGTAGGACTGAACGCATTGAACGAATGCGAAAAGACAGTGATGAAAAGAATGAGGGACGCCGGGCTTGCAGAGTTCTGCTGGGATTTTTCAAGCAAGATTATCAGGGACCCTCAGAACAGGGCTTCCAAATTCATGAGGGACGGAAACGGTACAGGCAATACGGAAATGTTTCCACAGGCTTTTGAGTTGGATCCGGATGGACTTGGCAATCCGGCAATTGACGTGATTTCCGTGCCGTCTTCTGTCGGGCAGACAAGTCAGATACCGTTGATATTGAACGAGATAGAAGAGAGGAAAAAGGAAGCAGGCAATGATGCAGGCAATAAGGATTCCGAAATAATGGATTGTGCCATAGTCATCCCTGACGAGGAGTTGCTCCTGCCGCTTCTGAACACGATTCCGCCTGAAATAGAGGATATTAACATTACAATGGGGTATCCGATGTCAGGAAGCTCCGTTTTCGCCCTTGTAAAATTGACAATTGCCATGCAGTTGCATTTGAGGAAGCGCTCTGACGGACAGTGGTGCTTTTATCATCGCTATGTAAGGCCTATATTCTCAAATGAAATATTCCGGGCTGCGGTTGGAGAGGAGGGGAGGATAAAGATGGACGCAATCCGAGCCGAGGCAAAATATTATGTGCCACAGTCCGACTTTGCCGGACAGCCTCTTATGGAGATTGTATTCTCTCCTATTATAAAAGACATTAATACGGCTTCTGCTTCGCAGATAGAGGATTTCGGTAAATATATTCTTGATTTAATCAAGGCAGTGTCAATATCTTATGCCGGTATGCCGGGAGCCGGGCTTGAACTCGAATTCGCAAGAAAATGCTACCGGAGCATCAATCTGCTTATGAGACGGACTTTGGAATTGCTGCCGGCTACTTATGTCAGGCTTATAGACCGCCTGCTTTCGGGCATATCCGTTCCTTTTAACGGCGAGCCGTTGAAGGGGCTTCAGATAATGGGACCTTTGGAGACAAGGGCTTTGGATTTTTCCAATATTGTGATATTGTCCGCCAATGAGGGCATCTTCCCGAATAAGAACATATCCTCGTCTTTTATTCCTCCTGAAATCCGCAAAGGATTCGGGCTGCCGACTTACGAATATCAGGACAGGGTTTGGGCCTACTATTTCTACAGGATGATTCAGCGTGCGTCAAAGGTCTGGCTCGTCTTCGATTCAAGGCAGGAAGAATTGAAATCGGGAGAGGAGAGCCGTTATATCAAGCAGCTTGAATATATCTATCGTGAGAGGTTTGCTCTTGAGTTCAGGAGAGCCGTAGCGGAAGCAAAGGTGGAAGAAAGGCAGGAGCCTGAGATTGTCAAAACAATGGATGATATCGAGCGGATAAAGGGTACACGCCTCTCCGCTTCTTCGATAGAGAAATATCTTTCGTGTCCTGCGAAATTCTATTATTCGGTTGTGAAAGGTCTGGATGTGGAGAAAGATGTTGCCGAATATATGGACGGCGGCATGGTGGGGCGGATCTTCCATTCGCTCATGCAAGCCCTGTATACCGGAGAAGAGGCCATGTCTCCGGATTTCGATTTGGATTTGCCGGGAGCTGCGGAAAAGATCAGGCAGGAAGACTGCATAAGTAAAGATTACATTGACTCGTGGCTTAAACGTCCTGCGGATATCAGGGCTAAAATCGACTCTCTCATAAAGCGTGAAATGTCGTCATTTGAGATTTCGGGGCGGGATTTGGTGACCGGCAACTTGATAGAGAGTTATGTGCTAAACACATTGAAAAGAGATAGTGATTTCCTGGCAGCGTCCAATCAAAGACGTTTCAGGATACATGGGCTGGAACTTAAAAGGGAATGGGAGTTTAACGGCTACCGTTTCATAGGATATATCGATCGTCTGGACAGTGTAGGCGATATGATGAGGGTTGTGGATTATAAGACCGGGAAAGTTCTGGACAAGGAAAAGTCCATCGGGGAAAGGAAGAATGAAAGACAAAACGATGACAAGGTGCTGGCAGATATAGAATCCCTTGTAGAAGCCTTGTTTTCTCCCGACACCCCTCATGCAGCACGCCCTAAAATTGCTTTCCAGCTTTTTGTGTATGACAAATTGGTGGAGGGAATTGAGGCTGCCAAAGGGAAGAAATTGCACAATTCCATATATCACGTAACCGGACTTTTTAAAGAGCCTGTCCGGAATGTCCCGGTAAACGAGTATTTTATTGAACTTGTGCAAGAGCGGCTGACCGGCTTGCTGGACGAATTGTCTTCAATAGAGAAAGGTTTCAGGCGTACCGCTGACACCGAGGTTTGCAAATATTGCGATTTTAAGGATATATGCGGCAGATGACTAAGATATGATAGAAATAATGAAAGCCTCTGCGGGGTCCGGCAAAACCTATAACCTCGCAAAAAACTATATACACATCCTTTTGCGGAAAAAGGCTGTGTCCAATGCCTATCGGCATATACTTGCGGTCACCTTTACCAACAAGGCCACCGACGAGATGAAAACCAGGATTCTGAAAGAATTGTATGTCCTTGCAACATATCCCGATAGGTCGGACTTTCGGAAATATTTTCTTCCGGGACCGGAGCAGCTCGACAAGCCTGCCGTATGCAAAGACGAGGACGAGCTTAAAAGAGAAGCCGGGCTATGTCTGAATGCCATTCTTCACGATTACAGCTCTTTTTCAGTCAGCACAATAGACAAGTTTTTCCAAAAGACACTTAAATCTTTTGCAAGGGAAATCGGCCAGTTCGCATCGTACAAAATTGAACTTGACCGTGACTCCATGATTGAGGAGAGTGTGGACAGGTTTTTGGATGCCATAACTCCGGACAACAAAGACCTCTTGGATTGGCTTACCGAAGGGGCGATGAACGATCTTTCCGAGGGACGCAAATATAATATGGAGGCACGTCTTGTGGATGTGGCAAAGAGGATTATGCACTTTTCTCATAGCGACCTGGCGGAAAAACTGCATATTGATGAGGCCAAGGCTTATTCAAAGGCCGAGATCGGCAGGATTGAAAAGCTTTGCTCCGATGTAGCCGAGACTTTTGCCCGTGACATACGGACTACCGCAGGTGAGATAGTAAAGAAACTTACGGACTTAGGTTATGATGCCTCTGATTTCAGAGCGAATTTTTACGGCGGGCTTGCTAAATTAGAGGATTTCAGGAAAGGGGACAAGTTTGATCCGAGTGCTACATTGTTGGATTGCATGAGCGGAGAGAAAGAACTTTTCATTGTCTCGGATGAAAAGGCAGGAGACAAGAAAGCGGCTATCGGAACGTCTCTTGACGGAGGCTTTGCCAAGATTTTAGCACTGAACGGCACGCCCTTGACAGAATATAATACTGCTTTGAGAATTTTGTCAAGCCTTCACGATCTTGGGGTCGCGGCAGAACTGCGCAAGGAGTTCGATGCTCTGTCCAAAGAAAAGAATATAATGTCACTTGTCGAATCCGACGCTGTGCTGAAAGATATAATCAACGGCTCGGATGCTCCTTTTATCTATGAAAAACTCGGAGTGCGTTTGGAGAATTTCCTGCTTGACGAGTTTCAGGACACTTCAAGGGTGCAGTGGGAGAATATGCGGCCGCTTCTGAAAGAAAGCCAATCCCATGAATCATATCATCATATTTCAGATGAAGAGGAGGTGAAACCATACAGCCTTATAGTCGGGGATGTCAAGCAAAGCATATATCGCTGGAGAGGCTCCGACTGGAATCTGCTCGATAATGAGGTTGAAAGGGAATTTGAAGAAGCCGGTGCTGAAACCGTAAATACGGTGCTGCAAGAAAATTATAGGAGCCTTAGGTCTATTGTCAGCTTCAATAACGGGTTCTTCCCGTATATGGCGGAAAGGCTTGATAAAAAACTCGGAGGCTCATCTGGACTTATTTCGGGCATATATAGTACCACAGAGCAGAAATGCCGTTCATCTGAAGTTGCCGACGGTAGTGTGGACATCACTTTTGCAGAAAAGGACAGCTTGTTCTCAAAGGTGAAAGAAGCTATAGAGGAGGTCATTGCAAGAGGAGCTCAGCCGGGTGATATAGCCGTTCTCGTAAGGACAAACAACTTAGGCAGCGAGATCGCCGGATACCTCATTGAAAACGGGATTTCCGTTGTAACCAACGATTCCCTTTCTGTCAAAAGTTCTTATGTGATAAGGAAAGTGGTGGCTTGTCTGACCCTGCTCGATAATCCTGATGACAAGGTGGCAGGCTATATTGCGAAAGGCAAAGTTGCGGCTATGCCCTCGTATTTCCATTCAATAATTGACGAATGCTCTTTCTTTTTAAGGAAAATCGAAGAAGACGTGCCAGGCATTCTGGCAAAACACACCCTTTATATCCAGTCATTTATGGATATAGTCCAGAAATATGTTGCATCGAACGGCAACAATCTGAGGGGCTTCTTGGAAGAGTGGAAAGAGAACAAGTCTAAGATATCTTCTCCGGAGAGCAAGGATGCGGTGAAAATCATCACCATACACAAAGCCAAAGGGCTTGAGTTCCCTTATGTCATATATTTGTACAAGCCAGACAATAAGGAGCTTTCAATAAGACCTAATGAAAAGTTCTGGTGTGCCCCGGATGGCGCCGGCACTGCTCTGTCAGGTTTGGACGGTCGGATTTTTGATGTACATCTGACAAAGTCTGCGGATAACTCCATGTTCAGAGATGATTATAGGAATGAACTCGGCAAGCTCTTCGTAGACGTGATAAATGTAGCTTACGTAGCGTTTACGAGGCCGTCTAAGGGATTGCATATCATTACATTGAATAATAGTTCCGATGGTCTTGCACCTTTTCTATACGAATATGTGTCGAAGCCGGATCACGGATTTGCCGCAGTGGAGACCGGCGAGACGCAGCGTTATCGCTTGGGAGAATTGTATGATTTTGCAGCCGCTGAGAAGAAGAACAAGAAACTGATATTGCCGTCCGACGCTCCTATTAGCATTGCCTCGCCTTTCAGGTCCTATTCCCCAAATCCGGAAATGCACGAAGATGAGGAAGGGCAGCCGGAGCAGAGATTGAAATTCAATGCCGATTCCACCGACTTCTTTGCAGAAGACGGCAGTGTGGGGGGCGGGGCTTCTGCAAGGCGTAAGGGTACGGTGCTGCATAATATATTGGCTTCTGTGGAGTACGTGAAGGATTTGGGAGCTGCCGTTGCAACTGCTGTAGATTCCGGAGACCTCACGCCGGATCGGGGCAGGGAAGCCGAAGCCCTCCTCAAAGCTGCTATCCAATCGGTTGAATCCTATGGCTGGTTTTCCGAGAATACGGCTACGGTACGCAACGAGAGGGCTCTTGTTGATACTGACGGCTGCATATACCGGCCCGACCGGGTGATTGAACTTGACGGCAGGATAATTATAGTGGACTATAAATTTGGCGAGCCGAAAAAATATTACAGGAAGCAGGTAAGCCGCTATGCCGGGCTTTATTCGAGGCTCGGATATAAGGACGTATCCGCATATATTTGGTATGTATTCAGCGAAAATGAGCCTGTTGATAAGGTCATTGGAAATTAATTGTTAACTTTGTAGACAAGACTTATTCCGATAATTGATATGATTGATGAAAATAAAAATACTTCGCTCGACTATAATACGGAGCGTGAAAAACTCAGCATGCCCGAATACGGGAGGAATGTGCTGAAAATGGTGGAAAAGCTTAAGGATATCGCAGACAGGGACAAGAGATCGGAGCAGGCCAGGGCTGTCGTGCGGGTTATGGCAATCCTAAATCCTGAAGTTCACCAAGAAGAGAATTGGGAGCATAAATTATGGGATCACCTGTATATTATGGCTGATTATGACCTGGATGTGGATTCTCCGTATCCGATACCGTTGCCGGAGGCGCGCCAGGTGAAGCCTATGGTAATTCCATTGAAGAAAAAGCCTATAAAGGCAAGCCATTACGGCAGAAATATAGAGAGCATAATCGACCTGATAGCAAGTGAGGAGGACGGGGAGCAGAAAACGGCTATGATAAGGTCTCTCGCTATTTACATGCGTCAGCAATATCTTATATGGAACAAGGACAGTGTGGCTGACAGCACGATATTCAAGGATATAGAGAAATTATCGGATTATAGGATTAAAGTCCCTGAGGACCTGAGCCTTACGAAAATATCCTCCGATGCCAATTTCAGCAAGCCGAGCCTTAATCTGAATTTCAGCGGGAACGGCAACCGGAAGAATAACGGACAGCAGAAACGCAATTTTCAAAGGAAAAATCATCAAAAAGGCAGGTAGTTGATGTTCCGTAGGCTATTATCATTCTGGGCCGAAATGGACCCTGAACGCAGGACAAAGATTGTGAAGATTTCAGGTCTTGTTGTCTTGGCATTTGCCGTTTATGCACTCCTGTCTTCCTTTTCCTATCTGTTTACCTGGAAAGCGGACAGGAGTCTATTGGGTGATCCTGACTGGCTCAACCGGGATTTGGATGTGCATAATGCCGCAGGAAAGGCAGGTGCCGGGCTTGGCCACCTGATGATATGCCGTTGGTTTGGCTTAGGCTCTTTCGCCCTTGTCATAGCCTTTTTTATTCTCGCTTTGAGGATGCTTTTGGGGCGGAGGTCCTTTTCTGTCGTGAAAGCAGTGATATTGGCTATTTCCGCAGCCTTCATCTCATCATTTGTCCTCTCGTTTTTTTCAAGGCTTTTCAATATTAACACGCTTTTCGGAGGCGGCTTGGGAGGGGAATGCGGCTCTCTTGTTATTGCATGGTCGGAAAATCTGTTCGGGAGGATATTGACTTTCTTCCTGCTCGTCATAATGCTTGTAGCCTGGTCCGTGTTCGTCAGCAAGCGTTTCTCGAATTGGTTCATGAATATCGGCAAAGGAGCCGGCGGTAAAGAGGAAGAAGTGTCAGAAGAAGATGTGGCTAATGATGAAGCTGCAACTTCAAGAAAGAGTTTTAACTGGTTGGCAAAGGCAGAAGCCAAGGAGGAAGAGCCAGAGGCCGGCGTAGTTGAATCGGCAGCGGAAAAGGCGGCCGGACCTGCGGAAGCGATTGCTTCATCCGACACGGTTTCTGCTCCGGAGAGTGGCACGGAGTCCGAGGAAGCGACCGATGCGGACAAACTTGAGGTTGTGGCCGGAGAGGACTTGTCCACTGATGTGACCAAAGAACTGCCGCGAATTGATGTCAGAGACGATTTGAAGAATTTCAGATTTCCTCCTTTAAATCTCCTGGAAGATTATGAGAATTCCCGTCAGGAAGTGTCTCCGGAAGAGCTTAAGAGGAACAATTATAAGATTAGGGCTACGCTTAAGACCTATAAGATTGATGTAGACAACGTTAAGGCGGTGGTCGGTCCTACTGTCACCCTCTACAAGGTATATCCGGCTCCCGGAGTGAAGATTTCTTCTATCAAAAATCTCCAGGATGACATTGCAATGGCCTTGCACGCCAAAGGAGTCAGGGTGGTCACCCTTGCCGACTCCGTAGGTATTGAAGTTGCGAATGACAAGCCTTCAATGGTGCCTCTCAAGGCTATGCTCAATGACGATGCTTTTCGTGAGAGCAAGGCCGAGCTGCCTGTCGCTATAGGATATACTATAACCCAGAAAGTCAAGGTTTTCGACCTGGCGGACGCTCCTCATCTGCTTGTTGCCGGAGCCACGAAGCAGGGCAAGTCGGTCGGACTGAATGTGCTGATTTCGTCATTGCTCTATTCAAAGCATCCTTCCGAGTTGAAATTCGTGTTTGTAGACCCTAAAATGGTTGAGTTCACCGCTTATTCCCGGCTTCTGAACCATTATCTTGCCGTTATGCCCGGAGCGAGCGAGGCTGATGAGACCGCCAACTCAATAGCAAAGTCTCCGAAGCAGGCTGAAATTATGCTTAAAGCTCTTTGCGTGGAAATGGATGCCAGATATGAGCTGCTAAGCACAGCAATGGTGAACAATATCAAGCTCTACAACGAAAAATACAAGGATCGTCATTTACGTCCCGACCAAGGGCATAAATATCTGCCGTATATTGTCGTTGTTGTGGATGAATATGCCGACCTTACAATGTCCGTGGGTGCCTCTAACGAGAGCAAGGCTACTGCCCGAAGCATTTCGACATCGGTCATCCGTCTTGCACAGAAAGGAAGAGCTGCGGGAATCCATGTAGTGCTTGCCACCCAGAGACCTTCGGTGGATGTGATAACGGGACTTATCAAGTCCAACTTCCCGACCAGAATTGCCTTCAGAGTCTTCTCTATGACTGATTCCAGAACAATTCTTGATTCTCCCGGAGCTGAAAAGCTGATAGGAAAGGGGGATATGATATATTATGCCGGTGTAGATATGGAGAGGGTGCAGTGTGCCTATATAAGCGGCAGCGAAATCAATGATGTCACCAAATTTATTTCAGAGCAGAAAGGATATAAGAAGAGTTACAACACTCCGTATTATCTGCCTGAGCCTGAGCCTGATAAGACGGAGGACGGCGTGGCTATGATTGACATGCGGAATTTGGATGAGCGGTTTGAAGAGGCTGCAAAACAAGTGGTTATGTCTCAGCGAGGCTCGACATCGGATCTCCAGAGAAAACTTGGCATGGGATATGCAAAAGCCGGTAGGGTAATGGATCAGCTTGAGGCAGCCGGTATTGTCGGGCCGCAGGAAGGCTCCAAGCCGAGACAAGTTCTTGTAGATGACCTTGCGGAGCTTAGTAAGATTATAGATGCCTATAAGAACGGTTTTAACGAATAGTCCTTTCCTATTATGATATTATTGTCTATCATCATATTGTTGATGTTCCCGATGTCCCCCGGTTTGGACAACGGTAATCCGTTGAAGTCATTCTCCGAAAGGGCGGCGGCTTCGCAAATGTCTTTTTCCTATGATTATGTCACAAACGGTACCGTACCATTGAAAGGCCAGGGAAAAGTTGTCGTCCAAGATGCGAGTTTTATTCTGCTCGGAGACGGCCTGGATGTACGGTGCGACGGGAAGTCCGTGTGGACAATGGATTCCGTTGCCAAGGAGGCAGTAGTCGATGCAGTAGGAAGCGATTGCAGTGACTATGTGGAATATCCTGCATTACTGTTGGCTTCGCTCGAAGAAAATTTTAAAGAAATTGACAACGAAGAGGTTTTTGTGGATGGTAAGCCTATGACTATGATAGAACTTAAGCCGGTTGCGAGTTCAAAATTAAAGCGGCTCAAGCTCTTTTTCAGAGGCAATATCCCTGTCGCTGCCAATATTACCGTCAAGGACGGTACGGTCACCCATTTCAATATCAAGGACTTGAAGTTCGGTAAGAAAACTTCCGGTGACGGGTTCTTCTTCGACCCCGCCACATTAGATTCCTCATGGATAATCACTGACTTGAGATAAGGGAAGAGCTTATTTAATTGAAGACCAGATTTTGGAGGTACCGTTTTCATCGTATATGAAATAGCCCTCAATGTCGCTTCTGCTTTCTACAAACTTTATGGAGTCTTCCAGACCGATTACCATGCAGTAGGTGGCATAGGCGTCCGCAGAAGTTGCGTCCGAGGCTAATATAGTAGCACTTAGCAGGTTATGTGACACGGGATAGCCGGTTCTCGGATCTATGGTGTGTGCGTATTTCTTGCCGTCCTTTATATAGAATTTTCTGTAATTGCCGGAGGTTACGATTCCGCACGGACCGCCGGTGGAGCGGATAGTGCCTTTTATGTCTTTGCCGGGAGATTCGTTCCCGTCTATCGGGTTGTCCACGGCTATGTTCCATGCAAGTCCCGAAGGGTTCAGCCCGTCACAATATATTTCCCCTATATCAACTAACATATCTTTTACTCCGATTGAGTACAAGTACCTTGCGATTATGTCACAACTGTATCCTTGTGCTATCGCATTGAAATTCAGTTCCGCAGGTGTTGTCAGATCTTCTTTCGGGTCAGAAGGCAGCTTCAGCATATTTGTAGGATTCAGGCTGCCGTCGGGATTCAGGGCCTCTTCAATGGACGGCTTCAATTTCCTCATTCCGCAGGATTGCTTTGCGAGTATTATTTTATTTTCGGAAGGTAATGAGTCTTTGGTAAATCCGAAGCCCCAAAGATTGAAAAGCGGACCGGCGGCCACATCAAAGGCTCCGTCTGTTTCCTGCCAGATTGAATATGAGCGGGCATAGATATCTTTGAAAATATTATTCGGGAATATCTTTTCATTCCGGTTGAATTTGCTCAGCATAGAGTTTTTGTTGTAGCCTGACAGGGTAAAATCTATTTCCTCAAGCAGGGATTCAATTTGCCGTTTGATATTTTCGGGTTTCTCATTAATGGCCCCATTTTCTCCGATGAGATTTAACTTGATTGTGTATGTGCCGCCCTGTGCGTATCCTGATATTGCTATATAATTGCTTTTTGGCGTGCAGCACGTCATTATCAGCATTGCCGCGATACCGCAGGCGAAGGTTATATGTTTCATCTGGCTATGTTTTTGTACAAAGTTAAAGGATTTTACATTTAAAATCCCGATATTTGTAAAATTATATGAATAAAGACAATATGAAATACCGTAGATATTTTCTTTTGTTTGCGGCTTTTGCTATGACTATAGCTGTTTTTGCCTGCAAGAAAAAGGATGATAAGACACCTACATCCGCATCTTTCAGCGGAAAGCTCAGATTTTCCGTTCCGTCCTATGCCCGGCATGGCGACTCTTTTACGATGACCCCTTCCGGAGTCTATCGTAAAGACGGAGGGGATTTCGGCTACTTTTGGAACATCACTCCGAAAGGGGCTTTGAAAGACACCGTCAAATATGAGGGGAAGCCTGGTGACGGGAAATATACTTTTGTGGCTCCGGACACTCTCTGTACTATTTCTATTACTTGCTCTGCTTTCGCTAAGGGCTATTACAACGCTTCAGGAGCTGCTTCGGTTACTATTGTGGATCCCGAAAAATCCGTTTCGTTTGATTTGCCTGAGAACATAATGTATGACACCGATGCCCGTGACGGCAGAAAGTTCTCTTACATTGCTGTAGGCAACACATTATGGATGGCAGAGAATTTTTCATATAAAGCAACGGGCGTGCCTTTTGAATCATGTGATGCCATGGCTGACGTCGTCGGTATGTTCTATACAGGCGATGAAGCAGCGAAAGTTTGTCCTTCAGGTTGGCGCTTGCCGTCAATGACGGACTGGGAGGCTTTGTGTGGCAGTGTTTCAGGCAAATCTTCGGCAGCGGCTCTGACAGGTGCGTCTGGCGGCCTTATGGCAGACGCTTATTTCAACGGGAAGAGGATGTGGGAGTTCTGGCCGGATGTCAAACTTACCAACAAGAGCGGTTTTTCCGCTATCCCTGCCGGGTATGCTTCGGTCAGGAGCAGAGGCAGCGATGATTTTAACGGCTTTTTTTCTTACGCGGCGTTCTGGTCTTCCGATTTGGCCGCTAACGGGCAGGGACAGTATGTCTATATTTACAAGGAGAGCCCGGATGTAATGGTCGGCAGTGCCGACAAGGCTTCTTTTGCCGCTTCCGTGCGTTGCGTCAAGGACAGATAACGGCACCCTTTCATTGTCATTATGGGGCCGCAGGCCGTAATAATCTGCGGCGTTGAGGACGAGGAAGCGTTTGTGCAGATCCCTCACTTCGTTCGGGATGACAGGACGGCTGATGCTGAGAATGATTCAAAGAAACATTCTTCATAAATACCATAAGGGTATTATCTGCTTACCTCAAACTTGACATTCTGAGCCTTTGTGCGGCAGAATATTGTCTTTGTCTGTCCTGGGAACAGAGGGAAGAAGTTATCACTCCAGTATGCAGGAACAACAAGATTTCCGTCTGAATCCTTGGCTTTCAGGATGTTCATGTATGAAACCACATCGGACTTATTGGAAAGTGTCACAATATATGCACCATCCCTGTTTTCTACTGCCATCTCTACTTCCGCCTCTGGCTGTGAGAATGCAAACCGCAAATCCGTATACTCTGTTATCGGGCTATGGAACCATGCTTCATTGTCCCAATCATATTTATTTGCATTTGCGCCTATTGAGTAGAAATTGTCTGTAATGAGACTTCCGTCAGTATCCGCAATTTCCAAGAAGATAAAATGCGGACTACCGGCAAATCTATTCAAGTCAAAAGCCTTGACAGTGTTACGATAAGATGTCCCCAATGTGCAGTTATCCTCATATAGGAGAACAGACTTGTCATCATATACCTTAACAGAAGCGACAACATCTTTTAACTCTTTGCCATCATAAACCAGATACACATTGTGGTCTTTATAATTGTAGATCAATTGTATCTGCTCGCATCCTTTCTTTGTACCATAGTATGCGGCAGCAGGCACTCCATACCAGTCATACTGTTGCCAGTAAATAGACGGCCATGCCGAATTGAGCATCCATTGGACAATGCCTGTTGACACAGGGGTATTCACTCGGAAAGCCTCAAACATTGCACGAGTAGCATCATAATCGACAGCGTGAGCCTTGCGAACATAATCCTCAAGCCCGGAAGCCTCTCCATAGATATCGTTGATAGTACGGGTAAGCTCCGACATGGAATTCATACCATCCCCCGAAGTTGTGCAATGGCGATCCCATGCAGGCGACAACGGCCAGAGTTCATCTTCCGGAATCATCTTCTTCAAAGACTCCAGCTGTGGAATATTTGCTCCGATTCCTGTCTCCGTATTGAATCCAAAGGCTCCGCCAAAGCGGGTGTCAATATACCAATAATCCGGACCGATATACTCATATGGGCCAGCCATCTTGGTCCCGGACCAGCCTGCGAATTCGCTCTTCAAACTCTTGGCTGAGCTGATATATGGACGATAGTCATATTTTACATAAGATTCCAGATAACGTTTTTCAAGTTCCGGAGTAGGCACACAATCACTTCCTGTCATCCAAGCGATTACAGAGGCGTGATTATGAAGTCTTATCACCTGATCCTCAAAATATCTTGCGGCAAGGTTTATCTCCTTCGGTTGAATAATACATCCCACATTAATTACCTGAGGAAGACCACAATAAATTGTCCACTCCCATTGGCAGCTCCATCCCACAAGTGCAAGGACACCATGCCTGTCGCAAAGGTCGTAGATTGTATCATCCTTACCCCAGATATTCTCGAAGCGGATAAGGTTCATATTCATATCCTTGACATACTCCACCTGCCTTTCAAGCGATTCAGGTGTATCTCTAAGGAAAATATCATCTGTCCATCCTGCTCCTTTAAGAAGAACATCCTTGCCGTTAAGAGTAAACTGTCTGTAGCCATATTCATTCAGGCGGCTTTCAATCTTTCTTATTCCAAATGTTACATCTTCGCTATCAGAAATAACATCATCAGCCATCACTTGAACATTGAGATTATATAACTCCGGACTGCCAAGGTCATGGCTCCACCATACCCGAGGATTTTCCACATGCAGATTGGAAGCCTGGGCCGGAGTAACGGAAACAATTTTCTCTTCAGCCGCTGCAAGTTCTACAGGAACAGAGCACACGCCGTTCTCCTGAAGATCAAGAAGGATATTGCCTTTGAAAGGCTCTACAAGATTGTTCTTCATTGTAACACGCACTTCAAGGTCTGCCTCTGCGAATGCCTCTATATCAAGATCCGGAATCACATACACATCCTTAATACTTACAGAGCCTGATGCACATAGTTTCACAGTCTGAGTAATCCCCATGCTCTCATCGAGCGGTCTTGGATTCCAGTCCACAAAACCGATGTTCAGGTCACCCGGTTGAGCCCTGCGAACACGGACTTCTATTGTATTCTTTTCCTTAAGAATGTAGGTAACGTCATATTCTCTTTTGATGAACACTCCATAGGTCGTATCTGATGACGCTATGCACTCATCATTGACAAAGATGTCGGCATAGTAATTCAGACCATCAAAAATCAGATTATAATGCTGTCCTTCATTCAAATTAAGGTCGAATTTTGTCTTATATATCCAAGTCTTATCAAAGGCACTTTTATCTATATCGAAATAATTCTCCCATTCAAGAATATTCTCAGGTAAAACGCCTGCTTCATAAAGAGCACCGGCGACTGTTGAAGGCACTTGAACATCATATATCTTACCGGAATCCTCTTGTCTGAGAGTCCACTTATCTAATATAATCTCATCGCCCTTGTTCAACGATATAGTTTCAGCACAGCTACACAAAACCACCATGCACAAAATCAACATCAGATTCTTTTTCATGCAGAATACTATTCTATAAATTTTTTCTTTTACGATATTCTATACCCTGTGCCTCATAATAAGGCATTTCGTGCGACACTACAGTGCTGTAGTATTTATCGAGAGCCTCCATAAAGGCCGGATCATCCGAAGTCCTTGTTCCTGCCCAAGCCGGCTCTGCGTTCCATGCTCTTTCGAAGACACCACAGACTTTTGGGAATACATAGTAGGTTACATAGTCAAAGTTTCTGATAGTCTCTGTCCAGAGCTGGGCCTGCACCCCTATAATATTCTCCTTAACCTGAATAGGAGTCTTTCCTTCCGAGAGATTTGCAATGTCACATATATTTCCATCGCCATCCCACCTTACAGAACGGTATAGATCATACGGTAGAAGCGAGTAACTGCGTCTTTCATCGATAAAACCGCCCCAGTCATGCCCCCGTTCAGTCTTGTCCGGGGTATATGCAAAGTCCATGTATGTGTTGGCGACATTGGAAACCACCACAGGCACGCCATCATTTGCATAGATGTACGGATACTCCTCAAGGCCCTGACCGGCATACCAGAAGTTTACAGAATACATATTCTTCTTAAGTCTCTCATATACCTTAGGTTCAAGATTCATTACAACCTCCTGCCATCCGGAAATCTTCACGCCTCTTGATTCTGCTATATCCAATACGTTCTCAATGTAATATGACTTCAGCATCTCAATATCTGTCCATCCTCTTTCCTTCATCAGCTTTTGACATGCCGGCGACCCGGTCCATGCTCCATGAGCGACCTCATCACCACCGACATGAATCGCAGGAAGTGGAACTCCCGCCTCAGAATGATATGCAATGAGTGCGTCAAACACAGTCTCTATGAACTTATAGGTGGAAGGCATTGCAACATTGATTGCATTGTCTCTATAGAACTGGATTGAGCAATACTCTGACTTATCTTCCGGATCGGAAAGAAGATATGAATCATCACCGGTACGCTCTGCATATTTCTCCATTGCCTTTACTGCGGCACGCGAATGTCCCGGAGTATCAAATTCCGGAATGACACTTATGCGGCGCTCCCAAGCATATTTCAGGATTTCAATATAATCCTCTTTAGAAAGATGACCATTGGCTGTCGAAGACATATCATTAGGATCTATGCTACCATTATATGACGGCATGAGATAGTTTGCTTCGGTATATTCCGCCGCCTCATTCTGGTAAGGGAATTCGTGATACGCACTATAAGTCGTAAGTTCTGGGAGGTCTTCGATTTCAACTCTCCAACCTTCGTCATCACCGAAATGGAGGTGAAATACATTGACCTTGTAATGGGCAAGAAGGTCTATGAATTTAAGGATATTATCCTTATTTGTAAAGTTTCTGGATATATCAAGCATGAATCCTCGGTATCCCAGATCCGGCCAGTCTTCAATTACCATATTCGGGAGTTCATTTCCTCCGGCATTCCTCTTGAGGTTATCGAGGGTAACCTGCGCATAATATGCACCGTCTTCATCAGAAGCCCGGATCTTACAAGTTCCATCAAGTACAATCTTATACCAGCCTGCCTTACTTTCAGGTATCATCTCAATTTCCGGCATCTCGGTAACAACTGTAGTTCCCTCCGAAGGAGAGATACTCTTAAGAGACGGTATCATATCCCATACATTAACACTGACCTGATTATAAGGAAAATCCGGGACCTGCTCTGCAGGCAGGAACTCATATTTAACATCCAGAGCAACTGCTTTCCCGCTATGTTCAAGGGTCAGGCCTTCCGGAGCCCAACTGTGACGCTTTAGGGGAATGTCTGTATATTTCACTACTAAATCCTTTCCCGTGCGGCTGATAGGAGTCATTTTATAAAGGCATCCGCCATACTTTTTTATCGTTCCCTCGGAGCCTTCCACAAAGCCAGGCTCGATATAATTGGATGCCATCCATACAGACCAGTCCAAGCCCTCCGGAGCATTCTTCACTATCAATGTGTGAGATGCAAGTCCTGTTTCAGGATTTACTTCTCCTTCAGTCCAAGTCACACTGACCTTATTGGCACACGATACAGATAAAATCATACAGCCGGCCAGACTGAGTATTTTACAGATGATTGATTTTCTAATCATATTAAGTAAATAATAAGTAGTCAAAAGTTAATACAATAAAACAATGAAAGCATCGAAGCATTCTTATGTGGCTTCGATGCTTTCATCATGTACTACAGCCACTTGCCGGAGTAGTCAGGTCTTAGTTATTTCTGATAAACTCTTACCCAATCAATTTCGTAGGTTGCCGATGTGAAATCTTCTGCCGGAGTACCGCCCCAACTTCCGCCTATTGCAAGATTGAGCTTCAGATAGAAACCCTGATCGAAAGGCCAGGAATGTGGGTTGACCTCATTCGGATTGGGATTTGGAGCATAGAAATATTCCTTGCCATCTAAATAGCCTCGTATGTAATCGCGAGTCCATTCCATTCCGTAGCAGTGCCATGCTTCCGGAGTTGATATCGAAGTTGACTGGCAATAAGAATATTTCTTACCCGTTTCAGGATCGATATATCCGGTATTTCTTCCTGCTGCCGGAGTAGCGTTGTGGCTATGTGCTGAAAAATACAGCATTTTAGGATTGTCATTCGGCACATACTCCAAGATGTCTATCTCTCCACCACGTCCGCTCGGATCCATAACATCATACGGGCCATCGGAAGGAAGCATCCAGAAAGCAGGCCAACAGCCTTTGACAGTAGGCAATTTGGCTCTCATCTCAATGTAACCGAGCTCCCAACTCTCTTTCGTGTTCATTCGAGTAGAGATATACTCTTTATTATTTGATGATGAGGACTTTGTAATCTTGTATGCTGTTATTTTCAAGGTGCCATCGCTTACTGAAGCAGTTTTCTGTCCGGTTGGAGCATATACTCCGTTAGCACAGTAGTACTGCAACTCATTGTTACCCCAACCTGTTCCACCTGCCTCAAAATTCCAATTGGAAGAAAGCTTTGACTGTGAATCAAATTCATCATTCCACACCAGGGTATAGCCTTCTGGCACGTAACCTCCTGTCAGTTCTCCCTGATTCCCTTCATTGGGATTACCTTGGTCATCATCCGGTTTGTCCTTGTCAGACGGCTTTTCCGGATAATACGGCACGCCGCTATCTGTTGTCCCTTTGGAGGAGCCCGCATCAAACCAATATACCGGATCCTCGCCGGAACATGCTATAAGAGCTATTATTGCCAATGTCGCGAAAAACATTTTCTTCATCTTTGATTTTATTTAATAACGATTATTCTGCCGGAGTAAGGAATACAGTAAACCACTGCTCGTTATAGTTCTCGTATATCTCAACCCTTACCGTACCATCCTCTGCAATGTCCGCAACAGTCCACTTGCCATCTATGCCGAGGTTATACTCCGGGCCCTCTACATTGCTGCTTGCACACATGAGCGGGAATCCACCATTGTCAAACTTAACATACACGCCTTCAGTATCTGCCTGCACTGCCCAGGTCTCTTTTCCGGTAACGGTCCAAAGCTCATCCTCAGGCCATCCGCTCTCCTTGTTACGCCATCCGCCATCATGATAGATTGCATGATCTTCACCAAGGTCAATTACAAGAGTTCCGTCTGCATTGAAAGTTATATAGTCTTCCAATGTGGTCTCAGGAACCGGTTCATTGAACGCTTCCCAAGCCCCTTCTCCGTAGGCACACCATCCGTATGCAGATACATGGAACTTCTTACCTGACAAAGCCGCTTCGGCGGTTTCCTTTGTAATACCGCTCTCTTCCGGCTCTTCAACGAAATTCTCAGAGACAAATACAAAGTTCAATGACTGATCCTGTTCTGCCTGAAAATAATGAAGCTCAAATCTGTTAGCTGTCACATTGCGAAGCTCATACTTGCCATTGACACCCTTATCGTCTGCCAACATACCTGGGAATCCTCCATCAGAGAAATGGATGTACTCAACGCCATTCTCAACAGCGTAAGCCCACTTTTCTGCACCGGTAAGAGTAACGCCCGGAAAATCTTTATTCATATCATGGTATATTGCAGTATTTTTACCAAGATTAAGCTCGAACTTGCCGTCCTTCTTGAACGTCAAACGGTCGTCTGCAGCTGAAGCCGGAACTGACTTGCTGTCCCACTCCCAATATGAATCATCCTCTTTAGAACCACCATAATAAACGATAGTATATGGCTTCCATGCCTGCGAAATAAGGATGTTCTCGGTAAGGGAGAGTGTTGCATCCACCTCCACACCGGAAGGATTGAAATAGAACTGCACAGGATCACTTTCTCCACCCTCTCCGAAAGCAGTCAGCTTAACTGTATAAATACCGGCAATCTCATACTTAACAGTTTTTTCACGATTGTAGAAAGACTCAGATGACCTGTTTGGATCAGTAATTGTCCAATACGGATTAAGATCAGGCTCTAAGAACTTGAATGTAACTTCACCTGTTTCTGCATTTACAGTTACAGAATACATTGTCTCGGTCACAACCGGCTTTCCTACCGGCCCCGGGTTTGATTTTTCTTGACAAGAAACGATTAGGAACGCTCCAATAGCGGCCATAATCATAAGATTTAAAAATTGTTTCATCATTTACTGTTTTTGGTAAACTTTAATCAATACTTCGGTAAAATTTACCGAAGTATTGTGTTAATATTTATTCTGTTTAAGAGTTCCTTCCGCCTTGTCAATTTCAGACTGAGGGATAGGAATATATCTCTTTGAGGCAGTGTAGCCCTTTGCTCCAAGCACTGCATCTGCCTTTCCAAAGCGCACGAGGTCGAAGAAGCGATGTCCTTCCAGAGCAAACTCTTTGCGACGCTCATTCAGAAGGTTGTCGAGAGTCGCAGACTTTTTATGCGAGCCAATCTGTTCCGGAGCAACACTGAAAGCACGGGCCCGTACTTCGTTCAAGTATGCATCAGCGTCAGCCTGTGAACCACCAGTTCGGACAAGTAGTTCAGAAGCTCTGAGCAGTGCATCCGAATAACGGTAGATGCGCAGATTATTGCGGTGCCCAATGTCGTAATTACCTGCGACATTATTTGCACTGCCACCTGCACGGGCCATGTACTTCTTATTGAACATTCCGGTATTGCCATAACGCTCATTGAATTTTTCACCGGGCCGCTTATCAGTATTGAAGTCCATAATTGTCGCGTCACGTCGCTGGTCTCCTTCCTCATAAATAGTCTTAAGTGCAGCACTTACAGGGCCAAAGCCATAACCTTCATCATGAAAACGAGTTCCTTTATAAGAGTCAGGGCCTAAGAATACAGGATAAATTGTACCGCCCGGTGCTAACGGGTCATCCCATGAACGGTTTGCCGGATCATCAGAGTAGTTAATCTCAAATATCGATTCACAGTTCCACTCTCCTTCTGTTTCCCAAATATCAGCAAACTTCGGAGTCAGGCTATATATGCCGGATGTGATAATCTCCTTTAGCTGACTGAGGACACTTGCATAACGGCTTTCATCACCTTTCAGCATAACCACTTCGGCACGAAGCATATAAGCAGCATAGCGATTAGCTCTTCCGACCTCTGTTGTCAATACAGTCTTAGGGAGAGCATCCGGGGCAGTAGCAGCGTCAAGATCCTCCATGATTTTGTTATAAACCTCATCTTCAGTCAACTGCGGAACAATGTAAGCAACATCTGCTCCGTTAGGATTAACAGTATAATACGGTACTGAGCCCCAGAATTTCCATAAGATGTGGTAATAGAAGGCCCTCAAGAAACGAGCTTCATTGATGACACGGGTCTTATTGGCATCGGACATGCCTTCAATAGCGGCTGTACGATTGACAACAATATTACTACGATAAATACCTCTATAAAGGTTAGTCCAAAAGCCCACAGGGCTCTGCTGCGAGTTGAGATTATATACAGCCATCAACTGTAAATGGACAATATCACTGGGGCCACCACCGCCTACAGCATTGTAGTCATCAGCCATTATATCTGACATAAACTGATATGGATGAAATTCTGCATCACAGTAGTCAAAGCCGATAAGTGGGGCGTAGGCTGCCATCAAAGCTTTATTTATATCATATTCAGTTGCATAACTGGTTTCTTCCGGAACTGTTGTAGTAGGCTCAACCTCCAGAAATTCCGTAGTACACGCCGAAAGCATAAGCACGGCTGCAAAAAGAGGATAATATATATTTTTCATAATCATCAGAAGGTTAAATTAAGACCTGCGGAGAAAGTGCGTGCCTGTGGATAAACACCCCTATCAATACCAATGGATGTTCCACCAGAAGAAATCTCAGGGTCAAATCCATGGTATGAGGTCAATGTGAACAGGTTTTCTGCACTAAGATATACACGTAACTTATTGATAAGGGCTTTGCGAGTCAGACGCTGAGGTACAGTATAACCAAGTATCAGCGAACGGCAACGAAGGAATGATCCGTCGTACACCATCAAGTCAGATGAGCGCCAGTTCAAATTCTTGCCACCATCTGCATCAGCAGTTATACGAGGCAGACGCTTGGATGTACCTGCCCCATGCCAACGCCCCTTATACAAGGATGTCTGCATATTGACAAGCGGATAATCTGTACGGCGGGTAGCATCATAAATATCGTTCCCTACTGTTGCAGAGAAGAGAGCGGAAAAATCGAATCCCTTCCAAGATGCACTAAGGTTTAAACCGAAAGTCCAATCCGGCATGCCCCTACCAATCATAGTACGGTCAGCATCATCGATGACACCATCTCCATTGTTATCAACGAACTTCACATCACCTGCCAATGCGTCAGGCAGAAGGCGCTCGCCTTCATCATTTCTATAAGCATCTGCCTCCCTGTCGCTCTGGAAGATTCCGGCTGTCTTCCAGCCATAGAAAAATGGGAATGGAAGACCGTTCTCACCTCTTGAAATAGTACCGAGGGTCCCAAGCACAGTATCGTAATTTTCATAACCGGTTTCATTACCCAGTTTCACGAGCACATTCTTATTATAAGAACCATTCAGGCCAATTGAGTAATTGAAGTCCGACACATTGTGCTTCCATGTCAGGTCGAACTCAAAACCGGAGTTCTTCATATTTCCAACGTTACCCCATGGCAGATTGTTACCCACATAGGACGGAAGCGACATTGTCATAAGCATACCGTTGGTGCACTTATTATAGTAGTCCAACGAAAGAGTGAGAGCATTGTCCAGGAAACCGAGATCGAGACCAAGGTCAGTCTGAACAGATTCCTCCCACTTGAGAGCAGCATTTGAATAAGTTTGAGGTACAAGCCCCGGTGCAAGAGTTGTAGTGCTTCCTGTTCCAAGCATATAACCTGCAGTACCCTGCATCATTGAAGTATAAGCAAAAGAACCGATGTTCTGATTACCATTCATACCCCAGCTTGCACGCACTTTCGCCTTTGTAAACCAAGATGGGCGTCCTTGCATGAACTTCTCGTTAGTAAGGTTCCAGCCTGCTGAGACAGACGGGAAATTAGCCCATTTGTTTTCAGGGGAGAAGTTCGATGATCCGTCTCGGCGGATTGTGAACTCAACCATATAGCGTTCATCATAGTTGTAGCTCAAACGACCGAAATATGAAGCCAGACGGCTATATGGACTTGGAGCACCGGAGGCACTGCGCATATTCGCATCCTGATCGGTAGCATCCAGCCAAGGCTGTGAGATGTTACGAATCTTATATGATGTACCGCTTACATAATCTCCCCAATGAGAGTAGGCACTCTGACCGACAAGAGCATTGAAATTATGGCCGTCGCCTACAGTAAACTTATATGAAAGTGTATTCTCAATCTGCCAGGAAAAGTCGCGGGTGATTGTAGACCATACTTTAGAAGACGTGCTCTGACGGGCAGAGTTCATATAGTATGGAACCTCATAACCGTCATCCTTTGTAAAATACATATCGGCGCCAACTGAACTTTTGAGCACAAGACCCTTGATTATTTCGAACTCGGCATATCCACTTGCTACGATCTTATCAGTTGTATAATCGTCGACAGGCTGGTGAAGCAGTGCAAGCGGATTGGACATAGCAGCATATTGATCTCCAACTATAGAGAAAGGACGGCCTTCTGAGTCCTTTATAGCAGTAGGATGTTCAGCCAGAAGTGCATCCGGATTTGCCTCATAAACAGGGAATATACCTGGAATAGTGATTGCACTGCCAAGCACCGAGCCTCGCTCGCTGTTTGCATTGATTGACTTGGAGTCATCGTGAGAATAGGTAATGTTTGTTCCCAGTTTAAACTTTTTGAAGAAATCGGCAGTTTCCGAACGGTCAAAAAGAGTATAGTTGTTATTTGCACGCAGGGTATAACGTCCATAATTGGAGTGATTGTAATTACCGCCAACGATACCTTCCTGATACAAGTAACTTCCTGAAATGAAGTAATTTGACTTAGAGTTTCCTCCTGAGATACTTATCTGATGATCAGTCATTGGAGCGTTCTTGTTAAACACTTCATCCTGCCAGTCTGTGCCCTTACCGAAAGACTGGGGATCGTCATAAACCGGCTTCTTGCCTATGTTCATGTTCATCTCGTTGATTGCAAGAGCATAGGTCTTGGCATCAAGCACATCAAGCTTTTTCCATGGATTTGATATTCCGTAAGAACCGTTATATGTAACTGTTGTCTTTCCTTCGCTACCGGTCTTGGTTGTTACAAGGATTACACCATTGGCACCACGGGAGCCGTAGATTGCTGCTGATGCGGCATCCTTTAAGATTTCAATAGATTCGATATCAGAGGGGTTGATATACTCAATACCACCGGTTACAGGCATTCCATCAACAATATATAAAGGATTAGAGTTGTTGATTGTACCAATGCCACGCACACGGACCTGAGTTGGAGCACCCGGCTGGCCTGACGATGCTGTGATAGTCACGCCGGATACCATACCTCTAAGGACATTGTCAACCCGTGTTGGTGCAACTGCCGAGAGCTGATCTGCTTTCACCGAGCTGATTGCAGCAGTAAGCACAGACTTCTTCTGCACGCCATAACCTACGACGATTGACTCATCCAAAATAGAAATATTCTCCTTAAGAATGGTGAGATAGTCAGATGCTTTGTCAAGAACAATCTGTGCATCTACGTATCCAAAGCTGACAACATTCAAAGTCTGAGAAGACTGAGGGACCGAAAGGGTCCAACGTCCCATATCATCAGTTGTAGTTGCCACCTTATTGTTGTCTGCAAGAAGTACTACAGCACCTATCACCGGTTCACCATTCACATCTGTGACTGTACCGGTAACGGAACGGTAAAGGGGTTTTGGCTGCTGAGGCTCCTTTGCTTGCGGACGATAGATCTGGATTTGTTTTCCTGAAATAGTCCATTTGACATCGGATCCGCCGAAGAGTGTCGTAAGAACTTCATTAACAGTTACATCATTCATCTTGATGCTGACTTTTCTGGTTAAATCAACATCAGAATTCCTGACTAACAAACTGCCATCTATCTCTGCACACAAAACATCCAGGACTTCCTTGACTGTACCATTTTGCGTAACTGACAGTCGGACATTCCCGGTATCCTGTGCCCAAGCCGGAGCCAGAGACAATAGGAGCCAGCATATAGCGGCCCCAAGGATTTTGGTTGGTTTTTGCATAATATTATTAATTAAATTATTGATTGTGCTATTATTTTCTGTATATCTCTATAGTGTCCTCGTTCTTCCTCCACTCATACTTATTATCGACATCGATATACGAGAGAATCTCATCTATAGAAAGACGGTACGAAATATTACCTGTAAAGCGTTCTGCACCGAAAAGATCAGCATCATACACGAAACGGACACCATAATTCCGTTCCATATAACGGAGAATTTCCGGGATTGATTTATCAGTGAAGACAATTTTACCCTCAATCCAGTCTGTGGCATACGGATCAGATAGTTGCGTGCGTATAACATCGGTATCTCGCGATACTACAGCACAATATCCCGGTGTCAGAACGGCTTCATCTGATTCTGTATTCAGCACGACAGAGCCTTCCAGCAAGGATACTGTTATCTCCGGCTCATCCGCATAGTTCCTGACATTAAAAGTTGTACCCTTTACAGTTACACATGCATTACCGGAATGGACGTGGAAAGGGCGGCTCGAATCGGATGCCACCTCGAAATAGCCTTCACCGGTAAGAGTTACATCTCTATTACCCCGTCCAAAGTGTCGATTAAAGCTTAAGGTGGATTCTGCATTGAGACAGACACGAGTGCCGTCGGGAAGAACTGTCTCTGTCCCTGTGCCTCTTTTAGCCGTAACAGTCATAATATCAGATTGATATAGAAAATGCTCGGCATCATGGAACTTATGGCCTGTATATAATGTTGCACCGAGGAGCATTACAGCAGCCATGCTTGCTGCAATTGCAAAAGGTTTCCAGAAATATGTAGTCTTGCGACGTGTGCGGATACGTCTTTCAATTAGCTTGTAGTTCTCGTCTTTCGTCTTTTCAAAAACAGGAATACATGCAGAGACGTATGCTTCCTCCATTTCACGGAAGCGGACTGCAAATTCATCGTCTGTATCTATGAGAGATAATATTTCAGATCTTTCATCATCTGTAATCTGCCCCGTAAAGTATGCAGTTAACAGGTTTTCGTGTCTACCGGTCATAGTAAAAGTGCATTTTACCTATATATACACGAAAACTCCGGCTTGCGTTTAAAGCCCGACCTTATTTTTTTATTTTTTCTCGAATTTTATCGAGAGCGATCTTAATCTGGACACGAACTGTAGAATTGGATATGCCAAGTTTATTTGCGATTTCGTCAGTATCAAGACCTTCTCCGAAATGTAGGGTAAATACCTCCCTGCACCGTGCCGGAAGCGTTGATGAAACATCCGAAATCATATGAACAATATCATCCACCTCTTCTTCATTATAAGGAAGTTCATCAGGAAGGTTTTCCATCAGGACCAAGGTCATCTGGCTTGCATTTTTACTGTCTCTTAGATAATTGTAACAGGCATTACGTACTCCGGAAATCAGATATGGAAGCGGTGGGTACTTCAGTTGTGTACGTCGTTCCCACACTCTGACGAAGACATCGTTAACAATTTCCCGAGCCCTTTCACGGTCTTGGATATAGCTTACCGCCAATCCGCAAAGGTACGCGTAGTATGCGTCATACAAACTACGAAAACACTTCGAGTCGGAATTTACAATACCCTGTACTATTATAGGAGTTATCTTCTGCATATCCCTTTTCCCGAAACACAAATATATTGCATTAAATGCTAAAATAAAAATTATGGTCTTTGCATCTCGCCGAAAGCCGCGAGGCCGCAAGCCGTGATAATTTGCGTCATTGAGAACGGGGGAAGCGTTTGTGCAGATCCCTCACTGCGTTCGGGATGACAGAACGGACGCCGTTATGACGGTGCGGCATTGTCACGCAAAGGCCGTGCTTTCATTGTCATTATGAGGCCGCAGGCCGTGATAATCTGCGGCATTTCTTGCACAAAAAAAGCGACCCCCGAAGAGTCGCTTTTGGTGTCCAATCGTTACGAATTATCGAACCTTTGTGGATGATATGTATAAGGTTCTGGAGTTTGCAGAATGGGTAAAAGAAATGGGTGATTTTGCTCTTTTTGCATAAAATCCAGCACCTGTCCAGGAGTGATTCTGGATAATTATCTCCAATTTACCATACCTTCTTACCTACAACACTGGCAGTTACGTCTCTGTAAGCTGCCTTGTTTTTGTGCATTTTAGTAGGTATAAAAGGCATACCATCAGTTAGACATGGTAATTTTATCAGTTACTGAAATTTCATCAGTGTTCTACTATACTTTCCAGACTTACCTGATATTTATATGTAGGAGCAGACATAATAACGTCTGGAATATATGAAGGAATACAAAAGACAATATCGTCAGCTGGACGATGAAACCAAACAGAAAATCAGTAACAGCAGTCGTAACAAGCCAAAGTCCTGTGACCATAAAATACACATCAGTCAGGCAATGAAGAAGTACTGGGAGAATGTCCCTGAGAAACCAGATTCAGACACTCCTTTGACAATGTGATTTCACCACTTATCAAGGGGAAGTTTGAATCAAAAATAATGAAGTAAGATGCCACTATAAAGTGCTAACATTTGATAAACTTAAATTAGTAACCAGCATAAATGATATTGAAATTATAGATGAAAATCAGTTCAATGTAACATACCAAAATGGTGTTATAACATCAATGAAATTTTATCAAGACCTACCATTCTTGTTGAGGATAAAAATTGATTATGTGTGTAATGAAGTCGTAATTGAATTTACAGGTAAAGTCCTGAAGTCTGATTACTCCAAATTGATTTCAGTTCAGACCATAAAGCAGTGCTTCGACAATATAAATGATATGGGATTTTGCCTTCTTGATGTTGAGGGTATAATGTCCCATGCACAGGTGGTAAAATGTGATGTGACCAGAGATGTCACAGACCTTGATGTGTCTCAACTTTCAGCATAAATAGGGTCAAATCTGTCCTCATACCGACACTACCAATGCAGGACATTACGTAACGGGAACTTGATTATAGAGAAGAATGTAACGACAAGGAAACTTATGAAACGAATAACCATATATGACAAAGACCGAGAGATGAGGCGGTCTGACAACGTTAAATTTGCCGAGAAGTACGGAGTGCTGGACGATTTTCAGGGAGTATGCAGATTTGAAATGAACCTTAATACCAAGGAGCAGATTAGGTCTGCTCTCGGTGTTTCTGACACTGGCCTGATGTCGGTTCTTTCCGCTGATGCCAACCCGATTTTGGATTATTTGAAAGAGGTCATCAGTCCTCCTGAGATTATGCAGGTCAAGGATAAGAAGACATATATTTCAATGCTGGTCTTGAAGGACAATGACTATGATTTGGCAAAGGTCGAAGCGAAGATGAGAGAGTTTCATCCACGAGGAACCAGCATCAGCAAACTTATGGAAACTTATCGTGCGGTGCTGGCTCAGACTACAGAATCAGATGCTGGTAGCCAGTATCAAAATTTGATAAGCAGTTTATCATAATGTATCAAAACTCCCTATGTATCAACTTAAGATTTCAAAAAAGGTGACACAGACCCATAATCTGTATCACCTTATCTTTTTATCTTAAAGGTACTATGTTAAAATCCATTATAATCGAGAAAGTCTATCCATTGATTATTTTTCTTGAGGTCTTCTGGATAAAGGGATTCGAATCTTACTCTCAAAGATTCCATTGCAGGAATCAAATTGTCAATCCTTTCTGTGTCCTTCATTTTTATAGCTTCAGTCAGCGAATCAATGATTTTCGTGAGTTTGTAGCAATTGCTGTCATCCATAGGAGACCAGCACTCGGCAATAAAACTTCCCCAATATATTTTATACGTTATGCCATCGGCACCCATCGGCTGAGCCAGATAGGAAGAGGACATCACGGCAGAGAAGAACAACTTATCACACTTGTCCATTGCCTCTTTCGATACAGGACAACGATATTCTTTGACCTTGACTTTGGCGGGAGTTTCCAGTTTCCTTCCCTTTTTACCGTAAGCTGAATACCAAATGTTTTTATCTGCCACCCTCAGTACCAAAACGGAATCAGCAAGGTCATAATAGCAAGCCCATTCTGCTGAAAAAGATGGATTGACTAAAAATAGATAATCCTTGTTTTCATAGCCATTCCATAACAGACTATCACGTCTGGAATAGTATTCTTCTAAAACGGGTGATGATGAGTCATGAGCTGGATATAATCTGTCTTGAGCATCAATGTTACATAGTGCCATAAAGACTGCGATAAGGGAAAATATGTAACGTTTCATATCTAAGTTGTTTTAAATTCCGTAATATAATCATTTTTAATCATATAATTTCTAATTGCTTGTAACAATCACATCCTTTGTAAAGAGAGAATGACCATTAGTTTGTTGTTAATAATGTATAAGTTGAAGAAAATCAATAAATTACGTGTGTTTTTATTTGCATGTATACTGGATTATTCGTATATTAGCTATAGATAAATGATAAGGATATGAGTATGGATAAGGTCGTAATTTTAGCAAGGGTCAGCACACAGGCACAGGACTACCAGCGTCAGGTAACGGAACTTCAGGAGTACTGCGATAGAGCAGGATGGGAGGTGACCAGAGTTTTTGCCAACAAGGTGTCGTGAGCAAAGGCGGTAACGGAGCGTGCGGAAATTGTGGAGATGGTCGAATACATCAAGAGCAACGATGTGAAGCGTGTCGTATGCCTTGAAATTAGCCGTCTTGGTCGTAACACCCTTGAAGCTCTGAAGGTCATAAACTACCTCAATGAAAACGGGGTAAGCCTCTATGTAAAGAACTATAATCTGGAGACCCTTATTGACGGAAAGGTAAACCCTGTAGCCAGCCTTATATGTACCATCCTGTTGGAGATAGCCAGCATGGAAAGACTGACCATCAAGGAGCGAATGACCAGCGGTAGAAACCAATATATTGCTAAGTGCAAGGAGCAGGGTATCAAGATGGGAAGACCGAGCAGTTACCGAAAATCAGACGCTTCTTACAAGGAGCAGTACGGCAAGGAAATCAGCCTCCTTAAGAAGGGTATCAGCCTCCGAAACGTTGCTCAGTTAACTGGCACATCAGTTAATACCTTAAGAAAATTGAGGCAGTTTGTCTGAAGTTTTTGTTTCGGAAATATATCTTCTGTATCTTTGCAATGAAAGGTTGAGGAAAGCTCGTAAACTGAAAATTCCTTTCCCGATGTTCTATCGGAATATAAGGTGCATAATAAAATCTGAAGCACCATCTTAATCTCAATTCGGGATGCAAAACAATTTTTATGGTTCAATGAACCAGACAGAAAAAGATGTAGTGAATGACTACATCAGAGACCTCATGGCAATTGCCGTATCACACCTTAATAATAATCTTTCTAACACCTACTGCTATGATAGATTATAAGAACATCAGACGCACAAGAAACTGCGTAGTGTGGACAAGAGTTTCCACCAAATACCAAGAGGATAATGGCGGTAGCCTTAAATCTCAAAGGGAGTGCTGTGAAGAGTATGCTAAACAGCATGGATACACTATTGTCAAGTACTGCGGAGGAAAGCACGAAAGTGCCAAGACCCCTGGGGCAATGGTCAAGGAAATGAATGGATATGTCAAAAAACACAAGGAAGTAGGAACAATTCTCGTTTCTGAATTTGACAGATTTTCCAGAACTTCATGGCAAGCGACTAAGATGCTCGAAGAACTTAGAGAACTTGGTGTGATAGTGGTCGCAACAAAATTTGGTCTCAACACAGAAACCAAAGAAGGTATGCTGATGGCCCAGCAGACCTTAAGCATGGCCCAGTGGGATAATCAGAACCGCACAGATAAATTTGTTGATGGAAGAGCAAATTGCCTCCGCTCTGTTGCATGGTGCGAGAAAGCCCCAATGGGATACAGCAAAGAAGGTAAAAGTCGTGAGACCTTCTGCTACCTCAACGAAACAGGAAAACTAATCAGAAAGGCATTCAAATGGAAATTGAACGGAGATGCTAATACAACAATACTATACAGACTGGAAACTCTTGGACTAAAAATATCCGCTCAGACCCTACATAAGATTTTAGTAAATCCATTTTATGCTGGTAAGATAGTTCACAAATTGATAAAGGGCGAAATGGTTGATGGAAAGATAGAGCCAGCCATCAGTTATACAGAGTTTCTGAAAGTTCAGGACATCTTATCTGGCAGAACTGGCAAGTATGCACATCAGAAAGAGAACGACAGATGTCCGCTGACAAAATACGTCATCTGCTCAGAAGATGATACACCTTTTACATCATATACTAAGAAAAAGAAGGAAAGAGAGTTTAACTATTACAAGTGCAACACATCTGGATGCAAGACCAATGTTTTAGCGAAGGAGATGCACGAAAAGTACGAAGATGTGCTAAACCAGTATGACCTCCCAGAATGCGTTTTAAGGCAATTTGAGAGCACTCTAAGAGATGAACTGAAAGTGTATCAGAAAGAGAGTCTAGACGAAAGAAAACGACTTAAAAAGATGCTTACAGAGGCAGACAATGAGATTAAGAACATGAAGGTCAGGTATGCTACAGGAAAGATAGATGAAGACATCTATGAAGTAGCAATCAGAGAGATGCAGAACAGAAAAGATGTCCTGACGCTGGAACTCGAAAAATGCAATGATAATTTATCGAACCTCGAAGCACAGATACCTGTAGTTATCTCAACAGCCTGTAAATTAGGTACATTATGGCACGATGGAAACCTTGAAACCAAGAGAAAGATACAGAATCTTGTATATCCAAACGGCATTTATTGGGACAAGACAAAACGCTGTTATCGAACCCAAAACCGCAATAAGTTCTTTGATATATTGGATAGATATTCAATCAGTTATGGTAAAGAAAAAGGGACATCTTCCGATGAAGATGTCCCCTTGTGCGGGTGAAGGGAGTCGAACCCATACGCACGAGGCACTAGATCCTAAGTCTAGCTTGTCTACCAATTTCAACACACCCGCAAATCCTCCCGGAAGGCTCATAACAATCAGCCCGTCACCGAAACAAACCTGTTGGAAGCTGTCCGAATCAGTGTCCGAAAGGATTGCAAATATACGTATTTTTCCTAATAATTTTTATATTTGCACAATTAAATACTTATATATGAATAAGAAAGTTATAATTCTATTATTGCTCTGTGTCTCTGCAATCGGTAAAATATATTCTCAGGACAGTCAGACATATCGTGAATGGATTGCCGAAAGGCCTTATAGGGCACATGCCAATTACGATCCCTACGAATTCGATAAGATAGAAGACACTCCTGCTCCAAAAGGATATAAACCTTTCTATATCAGCCATTACGGAAGGCATGGCTCGCGTTCTAATTGGGGCGGCAGTGAGTATGAGGCAATAATTAATGTGCTGGAAGCGGCTTACAGGCAGGGACTTCTGACGCCTTCGGGCGATTCTCTTCTTGTTGCCACAAAAAAAGTGCTGGCCGGATATAATGGCATGGACGGACGTCTGACAGACAGAGGGGCGAGAGAGCACCGAAGGCTGGCGGAAAGAATGTATCATCGTTATGACAGAGTATTCAAGAAAGGAAACCGCGAGATCAGGTCTGTTTCTTCAATGATCCCAAGGTGTCTTGTCAGCATGGCTGCCTTCACTTCAAGCCTTTCAGCCTGCGATAACAAATTAAAAATGACCTGGGACACGGGAGAACAGATGCAGAAGTATATCTCTAATGACATTCCGAAAGAGGTAAGTTCTTCTTATTCAGTATTATTGGACTCTGTGCTCGAAGAAAATCCGGTAGACACATCGTTTTTTATGAAACGGATTTTCAATAACCCCAAACAAGCTGCGGGATTGATAAAGGATAAGGTGATTTTCCAGAAATATATTTTCAATACTGCCAAAATAGCCAAGTCCTTCGATATAGACACGGATATCTATGGAATGCTGCCATTGGATATGATTCTATACTGGGGCGGTTATTACAATACGAGAATGTATTTGGGAAATTGCAATTCCTATGAATACGGCGAGTTTGTTTTGCCTTTGGCAAGGCCTCTTGTACGTGATATAATCGAAAAAGCCGATGATGTCATAGCAAATGGCACGGTAGCAGCAGATTTGAGATTCGGTCATGACTATCCCTTATTGAAGTTAGGCTCTTTAATGGGACTTCAGGGAATCGGTGACAGGTTAAGCTATAAAGAGGTGAGCAACAACTGGTTCGGAGCGGCCTATACTTGTTTTGCAGCTAATATTCAGTTGATTTTCTACAAAAACGGCAAAGGGGACATTCTTGTCAAATGCCTTCTTAATGAAAAAGAGACATTGATAAAAGATTTGGAAGCATATAGCGGTCCGTATTATAAATGGTCCGACGTCAGGTCTTATTGGCTTAAAAGATAGTTCGCTTCTTGAATTCCAGACAGGCCCAACCGTCTTTCAGGTGCTTGGATACGAGGCTCATACCGTTGTCTCTGGCCGTTGCTATAACATCCTTGCAATCCTCGTCATAGAAACCGCTGACAATAAGAATGCCTCCTGAAGCCAGAGACATCGCATAAGCCCTGAGGTCCCGGACAATGATATTCCTGTGGATATTAGCCAGCAGCACATTGTATTTCCCCGCTTGCAGAATGGAGGCATCGCCGTAGTAAGTCTGCACAAGCTTAGAGACCCTGTTCAGTCTTGCATTGTCAAAGGCCGATTGGGCTGCATTTGCATCAATGTCAATTCCATACACCTTCGATGCACGCATTTTGGCTGCAAGTATCGCGAGAATTCCTGTTCCGCAGCCCATATCCATAAAAGTGCTGCCGTGAATTGCCTTTTCGTTGGCGAGCATGGCTGAAATCATCATATATGTAGTCTGGTGATGCCCTGTCCCGAAAGCCATTTTTGGGGATATGGTCACGTTGAATCGGGTCCGTGCCAGGCCTTTGTGGAACGGAGCCTTGACAGTGACTTTGCCGTCTACGACAATAGGAGTAAAGCTGCTCTCCCACTCAGCATTCCAGTTACGGGCAGGAATCATTGTGGAACTTACTTTCATCTTGAAATCAAGTCCGCTGAGAATTAACTTCAACACCCTGAAATCATACAGATCTTTCCTTATATATGCTTTCAGTACCGGTACCGTTTCAAACGTCTCGTCAATCATAAACGAGTCGTAAGGCAGTTCTGCAAGCTCTGCCTCCACTATTTCAGCTTTCTCCGGGTTGAAATCTTCAATGACTATACTGACCTCTATATAATCCGGACTTTTCATGACTATTCTTCGGTAATGGCCGGTGAGGACTCATCTCTCTTCACGGCCTTTTCTTTATTTCGTGCTTCTTTTTGCACCCTCCGCTCTTTCCTTGCTGCTGCCCTTTCCCTGCATCTTGTCCTCCTGTTGTCAATCTTGTCTATCTGCTTTTCGACAAAAGTCCCGAATTTGCCCACCGCGACCGTATCCTGCTCGATGACAGGTCTCGTTTTTACAATGGAATCTATCATTGCCGGGAGTAGCGAGTCGGCCGGGTGGTCTATGACCCTCTTGGCGGAGTCCAGGAGACGGAACTCCTTGTCGGACAAGGCATCCGTCGGCTCAGATGCATCGTAGCCCAATGTCTTTTTCTTCTCATTTATAGCCAGCATGCTTTCCTCGCTCTGCTGCAATGCTATCTCCACACCTTTCGTGAATATGTTATGTATGGAATTGACAAGATTCATGTGCATTGAATTTAGCTGGGACGTAAATACAGGCACACGCGTATTCTTGTATTTGGCTTTGCCCAAATCATATTTCCAGTCGTCGAAATTTCCCTTTAGGTTTATTCCGAATCTGAAAGGAATTGGAGATTTTAGTACGGAGACATGGTATTTGAAGCTTTGGTCAAAATTCTGCAATCCGCTCATGGCCAAGGTGTAACGGTCTATTTTCAACACAAAAGGGAAGACTTCAAGCACATCGTCTGAAATTAGCCCGTGCACGGACATATTGTCTATCCTTCCGACTTTTTTGTCCTTGAACATCAGCACTTTCGCCAGTTTCTTGATAGCACCGTTCTCTTCGATAGTCAGGTTGCTTCCATTGATCTTCATAATGCCTTTGATTGAAGGTGTTATGAGGTTCATATTTGTGTCGAGATTGGATGTGGCTGCCATTTCACAATCCAATATTCCTTTGAAAGACTTCAACATAGGTATAATCGAATCCACTGCCGGGAACAATGTGATCACCTTGTCCGCAGTGATTTCGGCCATGTTGAGGTCGAAGCCCGCAGAGATGTCTTTCTTCGACTTGCCTGCGTAGAAGCCCTCGAAATAGATGTCTCCCATATTTGACGTGGCGACGGTATTCGTTATTTGCAGGCACCTTTCCTTTATTCGGAGCTCGCTTGAAAACCAGTCTATAAGCAAGGTGGAATAGTCGATTTCATTGCCTTGCAGCGATATTTTGGCATTGAGGTTGGCCGGCAGGACAATCATTTTGTAGGTTGCTGCTGTGGTGTCGTCCGTCTCTTTCATTTCCACCTCGGCAAGATATTCCGCATCGGAGATGTTCTCTTGAAGGGCTTTGTCAGAGACCGGTACATATTTTGACCCTGCATCATAGGCTTTAAGAATCTCGTTGGCATCAATCCTGTCGGAATTTATGTCCAACGTCAGGTCAAGGATACCGCTCCGCCATCCTAAAAGGACTTTCCTCAGTCCGGTAAGCTTTCCGGAAAGACTGACATCCGAAGCTCCGGGGCGGAATGTCATGTTCTTGATATTGACTTCATTGTTGCTGAAACTTCCTTCAATATCCGAGAAATCATTTTTCAGAGGAAAATACGGGGATATGAACAGCCCAGAGTCTATTTTCAGATTGCCGGAAAGGTTCCAGTCCTTGATATATTTGGAAATAGATTTGCTTATATTCAGATTGATATCCCTCTTCTTGAAATCCTCTTCATAATCCGGCCTGTCTTTTTGTCTGAGCTTTCTTGCATGGCGGTATAGGGAATCTCTCGGAACTTCCGGATACAGCTTTTGCAGAGAATCTAAACGGTGCTTTCTTCTGGAAGTCCTCTCCGCCCCCTGCATTATTGCAGAGCAACTGATTGAAGTGTTCCTAAGGCCTGCTCTGTTTACGCCGCTTCTAAGGAAGATTCCCTCGTTATTGCTGTGGAGGGACAGGATAGGAAGCTCTTTTTCTTCTTCTTTTCTGTGGGAGAGCTTGAATGAGTTACGTGTGTTCTTTATTCCGACAAAAAGAGAGTCTTCCCCTGTCATTGCTATATTTGCGGCCGCTATGGAGCCGATTATAGGGTGAAATTCCTTTCCATATTCCTTGCTGACGGCGGTTGCGGCATTCTGTGCGGTGAGACTAATGTCGCTGCCCCTTATGAAAGTCGATTCTCCTAATGTCACTTTAAGGCTGTCGATTGTGCCGCTCAGGCCGAGGAGATCCGCTCCGAGCCTGCCGTCCTCTCCTGCCTTTCCTATATTGATATTGGTTTTGTCCATGAAAGCGAAAACCGTATCGGGTTCATCGACGAACTTGATTCCATTGCTCTTGATGAAGCCTTCCAGATCCGCCCTGCTGAAATTGTAAGGATCCATGTCAGAAACCAAAATCATACCTGCAACTGCTGCTTCCAGATTACCTTCGGTATACATACCGTCGGGCAGGAAATCATTGATTGTATCCAATGAGGCCGTCGCCTTAATGTCTATGTCTATAAGGGGGTCCGGCCCAAGTACATCTTCGGCCCCTCCCGTGCCGGAAATGTTTACACCGGCAATGTGTGCGTCAAGAGCGTCAATGCTTACACTCAGCTTACCGTATTTGTCTGTCTGGGCATTGATATCGGTCTCTATATCACCGGCATAGTCAAAACCGTCGAATTCAACCGAAGACTTCGGTATGACCAGCTCTGCAATAAGCTCCGGCATCGTCCGGTCTGCCGGCTTGTAATAGCCGTCGCACAAGGCTGTAAGCGTTATTTTTGCATCTGTTTTCAGTTTCAGTGCGTCGGGCATGATTTTTTTCAGAAAGAATGCGGCCGTTTCTTTTACCGGACAGTCGTTCAATGACAATTCCGTCCTTATATAGGTGCTGTCGCTCCCTAATTTCAAATCTCCGTTTCCTGTAATGTTAAGAGTGGCTATATTCGCCGTCAGATCCGAGAAAGAAAAATTCGTCAGAGTGTTTTCCGGGAAGTTCACAACTCCTTCAATGTCAATTGGAATCGAAAGCCGGCCCAAGGCTTTTGCGGCAATGTGGGCTATGGCATCTGCCTTTACTCCAAGTCCGGCTCCGCGTTCTTTTATGCCTAAGCTGTTGAGCGACAGTGTTATTGTGTCCAACTGCATTCTGGCACCGATATTCAGCGAATCTATCTTGACGCCGAGATTTCTGTATTTGAAGTCCGCCAGGTCAAGCTGACCCCTGTACGCAGCCCCGTTCATATTTACGGCTGCAAACACGGTGTCTTCCGGTGATGTAAAAACCACTAATGGCTTGTCGTAAATCCGTATCCTCCTGATAATTATATGCGGCAGCCCGACCGTAGAGGTATCTTTGTTTTCTTCCGTCTTGAATATATTCCAGTTTGCAGCAGTGGAATCGAATTTATGGGCGAATGCCCTTATCTTGCCGACGGCCACTTCATGAATATTGTATCGTCCTGACAGGGCTGCGATATAGTTCATCGATAATGACAGGCTTTGAAATGAAATCAAGGTGTCGGCATCGTCCGAACGGCCGTAATTCCTCAGCACGCTCATTACACCAATTGAATCGTAGGCGGCAAACCTGTCGTGGGGGTAGGTCAGGCTGAAATCCCGAATGGAGATATTTACATTAGGGAAATCCTTGAACATCGAGGCCTCGATGTGTCCGAACTTGATGTCCCCGTCCACAAATTCCGATGCATATTTGTTGGCTGTCCTGGTCAGAAAAGACGGCCTCAATACTATCTGAAGTGCAATGGTGATAATCGCCCACAGTCCCAAAATTATGGCTGCTGTAATTTTCAGACCCTTAAATCTTCTCTTTTTAACTTTACCGGCACTCTTCATACCTTATAATGATTCCATATTAATACAAATATAAATAATACTTTCGACTTGACGTAAATAAAAAATGCCAAAACTTTTGATTTTGGCATTATCGGTATATTTCTTATGAAGCTTAGGCTTACTGCTCTTCTTCAAGTTTCAGACGCTGTACATAAATGGCTTTCTGCATCTGTGCTCTCTTCTTTACGGAAGGCTTTTCGAAATTCTTCCTTGCACGAAGCTCGCGGATAGCCCCTGTCTTCTCGAATTTCCTCTTGAATCTCTTGAGAGCCCTCTCTATGTTTTCACCGTCTTTTACAGGTACTATAATCATTTCCAATCACCTCCTTTTATTTGAGTGTGCAAAGTTAGTCCAAATCATTTATTTTCCAAAATTTTTGTGAAAATCTCCATGCCTTTTGTCGCTACTTCGCTGATATGGGTGATTCTCGGGTCGCTTACGGGCACGTCTTTAGGGTCAATAATGTAGATTGGAGTGTCGTTCCCGGCATATCTGTACAGTCCGGCTGCGGGATAAACCGATAGGGAAGTGCCCACTATCAGGAGGATGTCGGCTTTCTGCACATATTCTATGGCATCGCTGATCATCGGCACAGCCTCACCGAAGAATACGATATGTGGCCTTAATTGGCTGCCGTTCGGTGCCTTGTCCCCTAAATGGATCTCATCATATCCTATATCGAAAACCTCTTCTTCGGAATAATTTATGTCATATATCCCGTTTTCGGGTCTGACTTTTGTCAATTCTCCGTGAAGATGTATGATTTTCGTGCTTCCGGCCCTCTCGTGCAGATTGTCTACGTTCTGTGTGATTACCGTTACGCCATTGTCTTTTTCCAGGTTGGCGATGGATATATGGGCGGCATTCGGCTTTGCATCCTTCAGGCTTTTCCTCCGGAAATTGTAGAAATCCAGCAGCAGTTTCCTGTCCTTATACCAGCCATCTATGGATGCAACCTCCTGCGGGTCGTATTTGTCCCACAATCCTCCGTTGTCTCTGAATGTGCTTATGCCGCTTTCGGCGCTAACGCCTGCCCCGGTCAGTACCACTATATTCTTTTTGCCCATAATCATATAATTTTATCCTATTTCAAAGAAATATTTTCTAACCCAATATTCGAACAGAGGATCCAGGATTATCGGTTCGTCATTCTCCCCGAACGTGACTATTTCCTTTTTACACAAGGCGTCTTTTAGCCTTTTTACATTCGCCGAGGAATTCAGCGAATATTTTTTGATTATATCGCTGGAACTGAATTTGGTGTTTCCGTCAAGTATTGCCCTCAAAAGACTGAGCTGGAAGGTCGTAAGGTTATTGACTGTTGCGGTGAATTTAGGCTCATGTATGGAAATTAGGCTGTCCAATGCATCGAGAAGGGTGGCTTCCACTATATAACCCTTTGACATAGAATCGCATATAGCGATGAAGTGGTTGATGTACCACAGATTGTTCCTGAAAAGCCTGCACATGCCGAGCAGCAATTCCCTCTCTATTACTTTTCCGCCTGACAGAAAGCCCTTTATGACATGGTCTATAATCTCCTTTTCATTGGCTTCGCTTATAGGGACATGATTTACAATACGGTAGAAATATCTCTTGACCTCGAAAATCTCTTTCATCGCATTGACCATGGAGCCGCAGAATATGAAGACGCAGCCCTGTCCCCGATGTTCGGCAGCTTCCTTTATGACCTTTTCCAAGGCCTTGAATATCTTCTCTCCGTCTTCAGTAAGGCTGAGGTTCTGGAACTCATCGATAATCAGATACATTACCTGTCCGTTCTGCATTGCTATTTTCCCCGGCAGTTCCAGCATGGAGGCGATGTCGTTGTCATCAATTTCCCAATTCAGCGAAACAATCTCATCATTGTCCGAATAATTTTTACTGTCGAACACGAAGTGGGTCCCGTTGAGGTGGGTCTCGATGATTTCTTCAAATTCATCCGGCGTGGAAGCTACTGTCCTTATGACCGCTGTCCCCATTTTGGTAAGGAATGCCGAAATCGAACGGACGTTCAGCAGTGAAAACTTCCCGACGAAAAACGGTTTGCCCTGTATCCTCATATTGAAAAGGGTCTGCTGGATGACGGACATCTTGCCGCTCTTCGGCGGCTCGTAGACTGCCACATGTTCTCCCTGGCTCAGTAGATTGTTCAGGATGTTGCAGTCTCCCCTGCGGCCGATAAAGTTCTTCCCGGTTACATACTTGTCATAAACGAAAGGAGTATCCATAATCGAACATTATTGTTATGCAAACTTAATCAAATATTTTCAAATAATTTTGCCTATTGGATAAAAAATGCTAATTTTGCAGTCCATTTTATCAGATAACCGCTAAGCCATTGATAAAGAGTCGCATTTAGTGAGACCGCTTACGGTTGAAACTTATTAAAGTTTATTTTATGTACGCAATTGTAGATATTGCAGGCCAGCAGTTTAAAGTTGAAGCAGGCTCGGAAATCTTCGTCAATCGTCTTCCTGCAAAGAAGGACGAGGCCGTAGAATTTGAAAAAGTACTCCTCATAGACAACGAGGGGGCGGTAAAGGTCGGTGCTCCTTATGTTGAGGGTGCTATTGTAAAAGCAACTGTGCTTGATGATGAGGTCAAGGCAAAGAAAGTCCTTGTATTCAAGAAGATCAGGCGTAAAGGATTCCAGAAGCTCAACGGTCATCGTCAGAAGCTGACAAAGATCAGAATCGACGCTATCGCTTAAATTAAAAGGAGAAAGAATTATGGCACATAAGAAAGGACAATCAAGTTCAAAGAACGGTCGTGAATCGCATAGCAAACGACTTGGAGTGAAAAAATTCGGCGGCGAGGCCGTTAAGGCCGGAAATATTCTCGTCCGTCAGAGAGGTACAGTCCACAATCCTTCGGAGAATGTAGGAATGGGTAAGGATCACACTCTTTACGCATTGATAGACGGTACGGTTAAGTTCACCAAGAAGAAGGAGGACAAGTCTTTCGTTTCGGTGATTCCATTTGAGAACTAACATCTCGAAGAACAGAAAGAAACAAGAGGATTGCACTTCGAGTAGCGGTGCGGTCCTCTTCTCATTATATAAAAGACAAAAGGATGCTGACATTGAAAATGCTTCGCGAAGATCCGGAATTGGTGATCAGGAAGCTGGCGGTTAAGAATTTTGACGCAAGGTCTATTGTTGAGAAAGTCCTTGAATTGGATACGAACAGGAGAAATCTCCAGACGGAAAGTGACGCCTTGCTGGCACAGCAACGTCAGAAGGCAGCAGTAATCGGAGGCCTTATGAAAGAAGGCAGACGGGATGAGGCCGAGGAGGCAAAGAAAGAGGTGGCTGAATTAAAGGCAAAGTCCACGGAACTTCTCGCTACGGCGGAAGAAAACAATAAGGAGCTTGAGGCTCAATTAGTTCTGCTTCCTAATATCCCTTGTGACCTTGTAGCTCCCGGCAAAGGGGCGGAGGACAATGAGATTGTAAAGACAGGAGGTCCTGACGTAAATCTGCCCAAGGGAGCCATGCCGCATTGGGAGCTTGCAAAAAAATATGATATCATAGATTTTGATCTCGGTGTCAAGATCACCGGAGCAGGATTTCCTGTGTATAAGGGCAAGGGAGCAAGGCTGCAAAGAGCTCTGATCAACTTTTTCTTAGACCGTAACACCGCAGCCGGCTATATGGAAGTGGAGCCTCCGGTGCTGGTCAATTCCGCCTCCGGTTTCGGCACAGGCCAGCTCCCTGACAAAGAGGGGCAGATGTATTATGTGGGTCTGGACGACTTCTATCTTGTGCCGACTGCCGAAGTGCCGGTGACAAACATATTCAGGGACGTAATTCTTGCAAATGATGACTTCCCTCGTAAAATGACGGCATATACTCCTTGCTTCCGCCGCGAGGCCGGCTCATACGGCAAGGATGTCAGGGGGTTGAACAGGCTTCACCAGTTTGACAAGGTGGAGATTGTTAGGGTTGAAAAGCCGGAGAACTCTTACGCCGCTCTCGACGATATGGTTGCCCATGTGGAGGGACTTGTCAATGCCTTAGGCTTGAAATACAGGATTTTACGCCTTTGCGGCGGAGACTTGAGTTTCACCTCCGCAATCACCTACGATTTTGAGTTGTGGTCAGCAGCCCAAGAGCGTTGGCTTGAAATCTCTTCTGTTTCCAATTTCGAGTCATACCAGGCCAATCGTCTTCACCTAAGGTATAAAGATGAGAACGGTAAGACTCAATTGTGCCACACCCTGAACGGCAGTTCATTGGCTCTGCCGCGAGTTGTAGCCGCCTTGCTTGAAGACAATCAGAAAGAGGATCGCATAGAGATACCGGAAGTTCTCAGACCTTATACGGGATTCGATTATATTGATTAACTTTGTCCGTTGAGAGAAACGCGATGGACAAAAATACAATCATAGGCATTGACCCCGGAACCAATTTGCTTGGTTTCGGGGTCATTGATGTCTTCGGCAGAAAACCGGAATTTGTGGATATGGGCGTTTTGGATCTCAGAAAAGAGAAAGATGCCTATTCCAAACTCCGTCAGATATATGAAACGGTAAGCGAGGTGTGCAAGACATATCACGCATCGGTAATGGCCCTTGAATCCCCGTTCTACGGGAAAAATGCCCAGGTCATCCTTAAATTGGGCCGGGCTCAGGGAGCTGCTATGATTGCCGCTTTGGAATATGGAATTGAGGTCTTCGAATATGCTCCAAGGAAGGCCAAGGAGGCCATTACCGGCAATGGGGCCGCCTCCAAGGAGCAGGTGTCTCTGATGCTGGAAAAGACCTTGTGCGTGGATTTGAAGACGAGGCATCTCGATGCTACTGATGCCTTGGCCATAGCCTTATGTCATTTCTATGACACTACAAATCCGCTTGCAGCCGTCAGCGGAAAGGCCGGTTGGGAGAAATTCATTTCGGAGCATCCGGAAAGAATAAAATAAAAAAACGGCCCTCTTCTAAACCTTTGCTCGCTCTACGGGTCTAACTATAATCGGTGGTGTAAAAAAGCATGAATTTTATTTTAAGGAGAATTATATACGCAGCGGTATTGACAGTAATAGCCTTCACGACAGCAATTCCTGCAAAGGCCCAATCCGGAAAATTGACAATGACAATTAAGGACACCTCCAACGGGGAAGCGGTGCCCTTTGCCACCGTGTCTCTGACAAAGCACGGAACAAAATCTCCTGCCAAATATATACTCAGCGACGAGAATGGCAAGGCGGTCCTTAGCCAGATTGTCCACGGGCAGTATCTCTTGAAAGCTGAACTTCTTGGTTATAAGCCATATACAAAGGAAATTAATGTCACCGGCAGTCAGGATCTGGGCGATATAGGCATGGAGCCGGACAAAAAAGTGTTGGATGCAGCAAGTGTTACGGCAGCGGGAAATCCTATAATTGTCAAAAAAGATACGATAGAATTCAATGCATCTTCGTTCAAGACTACCGACAACGATATGCTGGAAGCCCTTATCAAGAAGATGCCGGGCATGGAAGTCGCCGAAGACGGCTCAGTGACATTTAACGGGAAGGCGATAGACAAGATAACGATAGACGGTCAGACATTCTTCCTCAATGACCCGCAGCTGGCGACCAAGAACATCCCCTCAAAAGTGGTAGACAAGCTGAAAGTCATAAACAAAAAGTCGGATCAGGCGGAATTTACCGGCATCGATGACGGGGAAGAAGAGACTATAATAGACCTTTCTCTAAGGCCTGACATGAAGAACGGTTTTTTTGGAAATTTTATGGCCGGGGGAGGTCATGACATACCGCAAAAGCAAAGCGGAGCGACATTGTCGTCGGGCGACGGCGATTGGAGATATCAGGGTGCAGGTTTTATGGGCAAGTTCACCGACAAAGGCCAGATAAGCATTGTCCTGAACGGCAACAATACGAACAACAGGGGGTTTAACAACCTCGCCGGCAGCATGATGAGCGGCATGAGAAGCGGAGGAATGGGCAGAGGCAGAGGCGGTTGGGACAGGGGCAATGGCATCACCACATCCTGGATGGGCGGACTTAACGCGAACACCAAGCTCTTTGATAACAAAATGAATCTCTCCGGCAACTATCTCTATAACGGCACCCGTAAGAACGTGGAAGAAAAAAGCTCCAAGACTACCTACCTTGACAATAGAAATCTAATCTACGATAATAACGGATTCAGCATAGACAATACTGACGGGAACAGGATAGGTGCCAGAATTGAGCATAAATTCTCTGAAAACACCTCTATCCTGTTTCAGCCGCAGTTCAATGTTGGCTCCGGCAGCTTTAACGAATTTTCGGAATTCAACACAAGGTCACAGATGGGCGAGACCGAAGAGACGACCAACAACGGCTTCAAAAACAATAACGGTAAAAGCAAGTCCATTAGAACAAACGGTTTCCTGCTGTTCAGGCAGAGGCTCGGCATTCCCGGAAGGACACTGTCCGTCAATTTCAGGTATGATTTCAGCAATGTCAATCTCGACGGCTTCAACCGCTCTCTTACGAGCAACTATTCTTCCGGGGCTCAAAAAGACTCCATAGTCAATCAAAGATACAGTCAGAATAAGGACGGAAAGAGCATGTCGGCCCGCCTGTCCTACACGGAACCTTTGGGCAACAATTTCTTCCTTGAAGCTAATTACAGGTTCGGCTGGAGCCGCAATACCTCCTCCAAGGACACATACGACAGTGGATACAATCCGATTTTCGATAAGCTCAACCACGAATATATCTATACCGGAGAGGCATTTAATACAGTATATTCAAATGATATCCTCAACAGATATATAAATCAGCAGATCGGAGCAAATTTCAGATACCAGAAAGACAAGCTCCGTGCCCAGATAGGGGCCAATCTGAATCCCACGAACACGCATAATGTAACGAACGGCACGGCATACGACAGTAAAGTGCTGAATTGGGCTCCGAGTGCCATGCTCTGGTATGATATAAGCGACAATACCAGTGCACGCCTATTCTATCGCGGCCGGTCCTCCCAGCCGTCCACTTCCCAACTGATGCCTGTGCCGGACAACACCAATCCTCTGAATGTGTCTTTCGGCAACCCTTATCTGCTTCCTTATTTCTCGAATTCACTATGGGCGGAGTTCCGTTCAAGCAACAAGACCACCTTCACTTCGGTAAACCTTAACATTGAGGGGAATATGGTAAGCAAGCCAATAGTAAATGCCTCCTGGTATGACAATAACGGGGTGCAGTATTCGATACCGGTGAACGGAAGAAATTCCGGAAATGTAAATTCAAGGCTTTTCATCAACGCCCCTATTGCGAAATCAGGCTTCTACATTTTCTCAATGACGAGGATGTCCTATTCCGGCTCATCTTCCTATATAGGCTCCAGGTTTGACACATCCAAATATTATGAAAACGGAGAATTCGACTATGAGGTCTTCCATAAGGATTTCCCTGACCTATATGTTTCTCCTCTGTTCAAGTTGAACAGAATCAACTCGATAAATGCGACACAGAGGTTGAGGCTGACATATCGGGATGACATAGTTGAGCTCACTTTCGGGGGCAGGACCAGATTTGCAAAATCTTGGTACACAGTCGCTTCGGCGAAGACTAAAATGACTTGGAACAATCGTTTGGACGCTTCGATGAACTGGACAATACCGGGAGGAATAGGCTTGGTGGCAGATGCCGGATATAATTGGTATAGAGGATACAGCACTCCTCAAAAGGATGAGCTTATTCTCAATGCTGAAATCACCAAACTCCTGTTCAAAGACAAGATGACATTATCCTTGAAGGCATACGATATTTTCAACCAATCCAAGAATTTGTCAATCAACGATTTGGCAAATTATCACACAGAGACGTGGAATAATACGTTGGGAAGATATGTGATTGCTTCACTGACCTGGCGTTTCGGGAATTTCAGCAATGCTGCCAATGGAATGGGAGGATATCGCGGTGGATATGGAGGTGGTAGGTATCATCGTTGAGCCTATTCTGCCGGCATATTCGAAGAATATCTGCGCCATTTTTCCAGCAGGGCCGTCATATCTGTGGGCAGCTGTGAATCGAATTTCACCTCTTTACCGGTCTTGGGATGCACAAAGCCCAATGTCTTGGCGTGGAGAGCCTGTCTCGGACATATTTCAAAGCAGTTTCTTATGAACTGCCTGTATTTGGAATATATTGTGCCTTTTCGTATTTCTGCAACCCCGTATCTCGCGTCATTGAACAGAGGATGACCGATATGGCTCATGTGGACTCTTATCTGGTGGGTGCGTCCGGTCTCAAGTCTGCATTCAACAAGGGTGACGAACCCGAAGCGTTCCAAGACCTTATAATGGGTAACCGCATGTTTGCCGGTCTCTCCGTCAGGGTAGACCTTGAAGCGCAGGCGGTCATTGGGGTCTCTTCCGATATTGCCGTCTATTGTCCCTTCTTCCTCCCTGAGATTTCCCCACACAACGGCCACATATCTTCTTTCTATTGAATGCTCGAAGAACTGCCTTGCGAGGTTGAGCTGTGCCTCATCGTTTTTGGCAACGACGAGAAGACCGGAGGTGTCCATGTCGATACGATGTACCAATACCCCCATTCTTTCGTCTTTGGCCTCCTGACCGGGCTTTAGCCCCAAATGGTAGGCAAGGGCATTTACAAGTGTCCCGTCGAAGTGGCCGTGTCCGGGGTGCACAACCATGCCGGCCGGCTTATTGACTATCAGCAAATCATCGTCTTCATAGACGATATCCAAAGGGATATTTTCCGGCAGCACCTCGAATCCGTGACGCTCGTAAGGCATGACAAAACGTATGACATCTCCCGGCCTTACAATCATGTTTGCCTTGGCGAGCTTGTCGTTCAGCCGCACATAGCCGTTCTTGATTGCCACCTGGACCCGATGCCTTGAAGTGTCTTCAAGGTGGCAGGCCATGAATTTGTCGATGCGAATAGGGGTCTGGCCGGGGTCGGCATTCAGTCTGAAATGTTCGAACATTCCCTGCTCTTCATCATCAGAAGCACCTGCAGCCCCTTCCTCCACAATGATGTCCCGTCCTAAGGAAGTTTCTTCAAGTTCGAATGATACATCGTTCAGCCTTTCCTCCACCATATTATTTTTTAGCATCAGGGATTTTGTCCGCATCTACGGTCATATACAAGGATACGTTCGAGCCGATTAGAACGGGAGCCTGTGAGGATATAGGGCCTTGCTTATAGACTACCGCATCCAAAGAGTCCCCGTAGTTCTTGACGCTGCCGTCGAACACGAGCCTGCTCACATTAAGGGAATATTCGTGCACCGCACTTACAGCCCTAAGATATTTCATGCCTATTAGATCAGGCACCTTTGTCATATTGTCGGAGCTGTTAAGACCGACCACCAAATCTATACTTGAACCGCTGTTGATAGGCTTGCCGGGCTTTATCTCCCTGTTTCCATATAGCTGACGGATAACGTTATTGGTTGCTATGTCATTGACATAGATTAGACTGCCTATATTCAGGCCTCTTGACTGCAACTCTGCCTGAGCCTGCCTCATGGAATAACCGACAAGGTTTGGCATCATTACCTTTTTGGGAGTTAAAGAATTGATAGTAACTCTGATACGCCTGCCTTTCTTGACGGTGGAACCGGCTTTTGGATTCTGACTATATACGGTGCCTTTTTTCATCCTGCGGATATATACTGAATCCTGGACTATTACCTTGATATGGTTTATGCCGGCATTGTATTTAGCCTCCGACATGGTCATATTTGTGAAATCCGGGACAACGATTTCGTTGCCATGATTTGTCATTACTTTCAGCAAAATACTCAAAACCAACAGCAGCACGAATATTGCCGCCATTATCTTTATTATGTTCCTTACATATATATTGCCCCAGAAGCCGCCTTTGTCCGCGGTTTTTCTGGATTCGGAATTTGTCTTATTCATATTTTTTTGAATTTATTTGACGTCATACAAAAATCACTTTCATAATCCCTTCGGCAAGCATCACAATGCCGATTATCATTACAATTATCCCTGATATCCTGTTCATCCATAGCATTGTCCCCAATTTGAAATTCTTGCGGATATGACTGAAAAGCCATGAGAAGAAAAACCAATATATGGCAGAGCCCGCACTCAGGGCGAGGATTAGAGGCATAATCGAGAAACCGTGACTTTCGACATCTATCCTGAAGAATGCGAACAGGGCGAAAATCACAAAGATCGCTCCGGGATTGGAGATGCCCATAACGGTAGCCTGAATGAAGTCCTTGACAGTGTAGGAGTGCCCTTTCTCCTTTTTCATTCTTCTGAAAGGGTCATTGAAAGCCATTGAAAATCCCATTGCAGCTACGACTACACCGCCGACTATAAGGATGAGGATAGTGTTGTTGTCTATGAATTGCTGGGCTATCGCCAATGCAAATATTGCAATGATTGCAAAAACAGTATCGACGAGCGTGGCTCCGAGACCTGTTATGAAGCCGGACTTATGTCCCTCGCTTAAAGACTTCTGCATCACGAGAATAGCTATCGGCCCTATAGGGGCAGACGCGCATATTCCGATGAGAAAGCCTTTAATTATATCGAGCAGCATAAGCGTTACGTGATATATACATAACTTACAAATATAGTAAATAAATTCATATCTTTGTAAATAGAAATCTGCGTCTATGAAGTCAGGAAAATCGAAAACAGCATTGATGACGGGGCTGATGTCGGCATTTGCGATATTGATGTCCTTGCCGTTTGTCGTCCCTCATTGCGGCATATTCGCACTTTTCGGCATAATTCCGTTGCTGGCAATGGAGCGGATAGCCTGGCGGTCGGGTATGCGGAAGTTCATGTTCTGGCATTACGGAGCTTTCGTGCTGTGGAATGCAATTACGACTTTTTGGGTCTGCAATGCCACAGTGGCGGGCGGAATTTTTGCCATATTGGCAAATGCACTTCAGATGTCCGTTATTTTCGGATTATTCCGGCTCAGCCGAAAAGCCTTCAACGGTGTTCTGCCTTATATCTTCCTTGCATTCATGTGGATAGCCTGGGAAAGGGCTTATTTTTCAGCACAGATTTCATGGCCCTGGCTTGTGCTTGGCAACTCGTTTGCCGGCACCGTTTCTTTTGCCCAATGGTATGAATATACAGGCACGTTGGGTGGGTCTTTATGGATTTGGGCCTGTAACCTTAGCCTTTTCGGCATAATAACCGCTTTGGCGGAGGGCAAATGGCAGACGTTCAACATCAAGGCGAAATCCGCTGCTATCGGGGGATATGCCGTTTTGCTGTCAGCTCCTATTATTGTTTCTGTTTCAATATATCATAATTATAAAGAGACGGACAGGCCGCTCGATGTCCTTATAGCCCAGCCTAATATAGACCCGTACCAAAAATTCATCGCCCTTGACCAGAGCCGGCAGACGGCTATACTGCTCGGACTCATCGACAATCCACTGAAAGAGCATGCCGATGATGACCCATTGCTTATATTAGCTCCGGAGACCTTTACAAATGACGTGGTTGCCGATGATATACAAAACGGGCGGACCTTTCTGAGATTCAGGGATTTTCTTAAAGACTATTCCAATGTAAATCTCCTTTTCGGAGCGACCTCATATACCTATTCTCCGGCAGGGGAAAGGCCCTCCTACAATGCTCGGAGGCTTCCGGACGGGGAGTGGTTGGAATCGCACAATTCGGCTATAATCATGGACCGGACAGGGCGTAACGGGATTTTTCATAAGAGCAAATTAGTGGTCGGAGTGGAGATGACACCATATCCGGCACTCTTTACTAAAATAGATGATATGCTCGGAGGTGTTATGGGGCGTTGTGTCGGGCAGGATGATATTTCATTGCTGGACTTCATCTCATATACTCCTGATAGAGCAGCTGCGGACACGGTGCGGTTAGGTTGTGTCATTTGTTATGAGTCGGTGTATGGAGAATATTGTACCGGTTATATAAAGAAAGGGGCGGAGGCACTTGCTATAATTACGAATGATGCCTGGTGGGGCGATACTCCGGGCTATCGCCAGCATTTGCGGTATGCTTCTTTAAGGGCAATCGAGACAAGGAGGGATATAGCGCGTTGCGCAAATACCGGAGTCTCTGCCATTATTGACCAGAGAGGCGATATCCTTGAGAGAACGGAGTGGTGGGAGCCGACAACGCTTGCCGGAAAGATAAATCTCAACGACGTGCAGACCTTTTTTGTGCGAGAGGGGGATATAGTAGGCAGGATCTGCCAATTCTTCTTCATGATTCTTTTTGTCGCCATGTCGGTAAGACTTATAACAAATAGGGGCGACGGTAAATTTAGGAAGCAGGATGCGTAAGGAACTTTTTCAGAGGACGGAATTGCTTTTGGGGCAGGATGTCATGCAGATTTTGGCTGCAACAAAGGTTATCATTTTCGGTGTAGGCGGTGTCGGCAGCTGGTGTGCAGAAGGACTGATCCGCTCCGGAATCGGACATCTTACCATAGTGGATTCGGATATTGTCTGTGCATCTAATGTAAACCGTCAGCTTATGGCTACAGTCAGCAGTATAGGACGGGTCAAGGTGGAGGCATTGAGAGACAGGCTTTTAGATATTAACCCGGAAGCCGACATAAAGGCTTTGAGACAGGTTTATTCTGAGGAAAATGCCGATTCTTTTGAATTGGACTCGTACGATTATATAATCGATGCAGTAGACAGTCTCAGGCATAAGGCCTCGTTGCTTGTAAGGGCCTGTGAGACAAGGGCTGTGCTGTTTTCGTCCATGGGGGCAGCCTTAAAAGTGGACCCTCTTAAAGTGAAAGTCGCCAATTTTATGGATGTCAGAGGATGTCCTCTCGGAGCGGCGCTGCGCAAAAAGATGAGGAGGGCAAAGACGTTGCCTGCACACGATTTCCTTTGTGTCTACGGAGACGAGGTTCTTCCGAATCGAGAGATGCCGGTAGTTGAGGCACCTGATACCAAAGATGCTTCAGCACCGGACGGCAATCCCGACTGGAACCTTTCAAAAGCCGTAATTAACGGCACTACCGCCTCCGTCACTGCCATATTCGGCTTTACCTTATCGGGGCTCGTAGTCAAGGATATATATAATAAAAAAGGACAAGCCTAATCAAGCTTGTCCCCTTTCTCATTGTAAAATTCATTCTGCAAGACTGTAAAATCACTGATTTCCACCAGGTTGATTTTACATTTGTACTTCTTTCTCCACTTGGTCAGATACGACTTGAAAATCCCTTTTGTGAGGTAGGCCCCTAAGATAGGGCTGACTTTCAAGGTAAACGATTTGCAGTGCATGTCATTCACATAGTAGGCGAGCCTGCGTTCAATCTGTTCGTCTATCACAAGACTTGGAGCGATTTTCCCTGTTCCGTGGCACACCGGGCATACTTCGGCTGTATTGATTTCCGTAACCGGCCGCACCCTTTGACGGGTAATTTGCATAAGACCGAACTTGGTGAGAGGTAAGACATTATGTTTTGCTCTGTCATTGGACATGAGTTCCACCATATATTTGTAGAGCTCGTTTCTGTGATCAGGCTTTTCCATGTCGATAAAATCCACAACCACTATTCCGCCCATGTCCCTGAGCCTGAGCTGCCTTGCAATCTCTTCGGCCGCGTAGCGGTTTACATCGAAAGTGTTTTCTTCCTGTTCTTTTGTCTTTGCGCGTATTCCGCTGTTGACATCCACTACGTTCAATGCCTCTGTTGTCTCAATCACAAGATATGCACCCTGCTTGATTGGCACCACTTTTCCGAAAGAACTCTTGATCTGACGGGTGACCTCGAAATGGTCGAAGATGTTTTCCTGTCCGTCATAGAGTTTCACAATCTTTTCCTGCTCAGGGGAGATCATGGAAATATATCTTTTGATCTCTTCATATTCTTTCTCGTTGTTTACATAGATGTTCGAGAAAGAGTCGTTCAACAGATCCCTGAGTATTGTAGTGGTCTTGCTGTACTCTGATATGAGTTGCTGTATATTCTTGGATTGGGACAGTTTTTTCCAGGAGGCTTCCCATTTCCCTATAAGGGATTTAAGCTCGGCAACAAGCACTGCGGCATTCTTGCCCTCTGCGGCCGTACGGATTATTGCACCGTAATTGCCCGGAAGAATACTCCTGACAAGTGTCTCAAGTCTTCTTTTCTCCTCTTTGGAGGAGATTTTTTGTGAAATGCTCACCTTCTCGGCGAAGGGGAGAAGTACAATGTTGCGTCCTGCCAATGAAATTTCTGCAGTCAGTCTTGACCCTTTGGTGGATATAGGCTCTTTGACTATTTGGGCTATGACCATTTGCCCGGTTTTCAGGACATTCTCGATTCTTCCCTCTTTCTCAAGCGGGGCTCCGATTTTAATCCCTGAATATGTATTCCCGGCATTTGTATTCTTATTCGTCTTCCTGACAAACTCATCGAAAGCATTGAAATACAAGCCCAAGTCCAGATAGTGCATAAAGGCCTCTTTTTCGTCACCGATATCCACAAAGGCAGCATTCAGGGCGGGCATTACTTTTTTAACTCTGCCGAGATATACATCACCGACATTGAAATTCCGACCGCTGCTGGACTCTTTGTTAAGCTCAATCAGCTTGTGGTTATCCATTAAAGCTATTTGAACTTCAGTTGAACCGACATCAACTATCAGATCTTTTAAAGATTCCTTTTCAGACTCCATTAAAATATTGTGTGTAGGACGCGGAAAGCTGACTTTCCGTTTTTGTTTTACTTAAAAAGGGCTGCCGAAATCCCTCCGGTCAGCCCCTCTCTTTTAGCAGACTGCTAAAATGGCAGACACGAAGATTACTTCTTCTTGTGTCTGTTCTTGCGCAAACGTTTTTTACGTTTGTGCGTTGCCATCTTATGTCTTTTTCTTTTTTTACCGCTTGGCATACTAATTTGATTTTAAAATTATTTCTTTACGGCAGCAACGAAAACCTTGGCCGGCTTGAATGCCGGAATGTCGTGTGCCGGAATTGTCATCGTAGTGTTCTTTGTAATGTTCCTTGCAGCCTTTTCTGCCCTGTGTTTGATAATAAAGCTGCCGAAGCCACGCAGGTAAACCGGGTTACCTTTTGCAAGCGAATCCTTAACCGTGTCCATAAATGCTTCAATAACATTCTGAACTGCAACCTTCTCAATTCCGGTTGATTTTGCAACCTCATTTACGATTTCTGCCTTTGTCATAATAAATTTTTATTTTATAAATGTTAATTTACTGGTGAAATTGAATGGCAAAAATAGTCTTTATTTTTCAATTAACAAAATCTTATACTCTTAATTTTGATTGATAATGTTGCACTTACCGCCATTTTTTCGGAGTTGGCACGGAGATTGACCATATAGGGTATCGGACGCGAAGCTTGCCGTAAAATGACAAAATGGCAGGAAAGGCTTGCCGTCATATAAATATATTGAATTTTAGGTATGAAGACAAACATAAACGATTTGATGTCGCCATTAGGCTCTGAAGTAAGCATAATCCCTGTGATTTCCGGCGACCCGTCATTGAAGATCAGCGACACCGAACTTCCTGAGACACTGCCGATTCTCGCACTGAGGAATGCAGTTATATTCCCTGGCACCGTATTCCCTATTACAATTGGGAGGGAAAAGTCCATAAAGCTGGTGGAGGCTGCCCAGAACGGCAATCTTTTTATAGGTACCGTGCCTCAGATAAATGTGTCCGAGGAAGACCCGCAGACACTTCAGGATCTGTCGGAATTCGGTACAGTAGCCAAGATAATAAAGACTTTCGAGATGCCTGACGGCACTATATCAGCTGTGCTGCAAGGCTTTAGGAGGCTGCATCTCGACGCAATCATATCAACCGAGCCTTTTCTAACCGGCAAGGTTCACTATCTGCCTGAAATCGAGCCTCAGGGGTCCGACAAGGACATAAAGATAATCATCGATTCTTTGAAAGAGAAAGCCGGCATAATCATAAAGTCCTCATCTTTTGCTCCCAAGGAGGCTATAAATGCCTTGAGGTCAATTGATGATTTCCAATTCCTTGTGAATTTTATATCCACGACGATAGAAATGGACAGCTTTGCAGACAAGATAGAGCTGTTGGGAATTTCGGAGCTGAAAGAGAGGGCTATGAGGCTTCTTGGGGCTTTGGACAAGCAGGTTGAACTCTTGAATATCAAGAGGGAGATAAACTCTAAGGTCAAGTCGGAGATAGATCAGCAGCAGAGAGAGTATTATCTTAATAATCAGCTCCGTACTATCCAGGAAGAGCTTGGAATGGATGACGGGGAAGATTTTGACAAGCTGCGCGAGGCCGCCGAGAAAAAGGATTGGCCTGACAATGTCCGTGAGATATTCGAAAAGGAGCTTGCCAAATTGGAAAAGTACAATCCGTCTACTCCGGATTACAGCATACAATATAACTATCTGCAATTCATGGTGGATTTGCCTTGGAACTACATTTCCAAGGACAATCTGAACCTTAAGCATGCCCAGAAAGTGTTGGATGAGGACCATTTCGGACTTGAGAAAGTGAAGGAGAGGATAATTGAATATTTAGCCGTCCTTAAGTTGAAAGGCAATATGAAGTCTCCGATATTGTGCCTTTACGGGCCTCCGGGAGTGGGAAAGACAAGTCTCGGAAAGTCGGTGGCAAGGGCGTTGGGACGCAAATATGTCAGGATCGCCTTGGGCGGAATGCATGATGAGGCTGAAATACGCGGACACAGGAAAACTTACATAGGGGCTCTGCCGGGAAGAATATTGAACGGTATCAACAGGGCAGGGACGTCCAATCCTGTTATTGTGCTTGACGAAATCGACAAGCTTAGTAGCGATTTCAAGGGAGATCCGTCTTCTGCATTGCTGGAAGCACTTGACCCTGAGCAGAATACCACATTCCATGATAATTATCTGGATGTCGATTATGATTTGTCTCATGTGCTTTTCATAACCACAGCCAATTCCATTTCTTCAATCCAGCCTGCGCTTTTAGACAGGATGGAGCTGATAAATGTTACCGGATATATTGCAGAGGAAAAGATTGAAATAGCAAGGAAGTTCCTTGTGCCGAAGCAGTTATATGAGCACGGCATTGGCAAGAAAGAGTTGAGGATAGACAAGGCGGCTCTGAATGAGATTATAGACAAATATACTCGCGAATCCGGCGTGCGTGGGCTTGAGAAGCAGATTGCGAAAATTGCCAGAGTGACAGCCAGGAAAATTGCGACAGGGTCGGACTTCCCTACGGTAATCAAGCCTGAGCACCTTAAGGAGTATCTCGGCTTGCCTACGGCTTTCCATGACAAGCAGGCAGGCAACGAGTTGCCGGGAGTTGTGACGGGTCTCGCATGGACATCTATGGGAGGAGAAATCCTGTTCGTGGAAAGTTCCGTGAGCAAGGGCAAGGGAGCCATGACGATGACGGGCAATCTGGGAGACGTGATGAAAGAGTCGGCAACTATTGCATACCAATATATTAAGGCTCACCTTGAATTGGCAAATCTGTCTTACGAGGAGTTTGCGGAGAAAGATATACACGTGCATGTGCCGGAGGGGGCTGTGCCGAAAGACGGTCCTTCTGCAGGTATTACCATGGTGAGTTCAATGATTTCTGCGTTGAGGGGGCAGGCTATAAGGAAAGGCATTGCAATGACAGGGGAGATGACATTGAGGGGACGTGTGCTTCCGGTGGGCGGCATCAAGGAGAAGATTCTTGCTGCCAAGCGGGCCGGTGTCTCGACTATTGTAATATGCGAGGATAATAAAAAAGATATAGAAGACATCAATGAAATCTACGTAAAAGGTCTTACCTTTGTCTACGTGAATACTATTGACGATGTAATACGCTATATCTTCGAATAATGGATGTAAAAATTGAACAGTCCTGGAAAAACGCACTGCATGGTGAATTTGAAAAGCCGTATTTCGCCTCGTTGGTGCGTTTTCTGCATAAGGAGAAATCTGACGGGAAGCTGATATATCCCCCCGGAAAAGATATATTCAAGGCTTTTGAACTGACACCGGTGCCTGATGTGAAAGTCGTTATCCTTGGGCAGGATCCATATCACGGGGCCGGACAGGCAATGGGGCTATCTTTTTCCGTACCTGACAATATTCCGGCGCCACCGTCTTTGATTAATATCTTCAAGGAAATAGAGAGCGATCTCGGCATCAGTATGAGCGGGAGGCCTAATTTGGAGGGGTGGGCGAGACAGGGAGTGCTGTTGTTGAATGCCATTCTCACAGTTCGGGCAGGGGCGGCCGCGTCCCACAGCAAGATCGGCTGGCAGGAATTTACTGATGCTGTAATACGTTATTTGTCAGATAATTGCAGCGGAATAGTCTTTATGCTTTGGGGAAATTTTGCGAGGAGCAAAAAGGTGCTTATCGACACTTCAAAGCATTATGTACTCGAAGCTCCGCACCCTTCTCCTTTGGCCAGAGGCGCATTTTTCGGATGCAGGCATTTTTCAAAGGCTAATGAATTTCTGGCAGGCCATGGAAAGACTCCAATAGATTGGAAACTTTAGAATTTATAACTAAATGATACATAAGGCATTATTTCCAGGGTCTTTCGACCCGTTCACTGATGGACATCTGAATATCCTTAAAAGGGCTCTGACAATGTTCGATGAGGTCGTTGTGGCTGTCGGCATCAACCAGGACAAGAAAGGTTATTTTTCAATGGACCAGAGGATAGATATAATCCGACAGGCCATAAAAGGTCTTGATGGGGTAGAGGTAATCAAATACGACAATCTTACAATCGAGGCTTGTAATGAGATGGGAATAAGGCATATAGTCCGCGGTGTCAGGAATATGCTGGATTTTGAGAACGAGAGGGCGATTGCCGATATGAACAGGAGGTTGAATCCTGATATTGAGACAATTATAATACCTACGGCCCAGGAATTCGCCCATATTTCTTCTTCAGCCGTGCGGGATATTCTTAAACATCATGGTGACACGTCTTTATTTATGTCTGCGGGAGTTGTTCTGCCGGAGCCTGAGAAGTAGGGCTGGAACGGTTTTGTCCTTGGTTTTCGGGCTGTTTGTTTTATCATCTTCATTCGGCTCGAAGATATTAGCCGGCGATTTTAGTTCAGTGCAGGCAGCCGGATCTTTTTCTTCACAGGCGTGCGGGATTGATTCCGTTCGTGCTGCCGCCCTTAATGCGAGATTAAAAGAGTACTTGGCTGCTCTTGAACTCCGGTCTGTCGATGTCAAGATACAGGAATGCGATACGATAATAGGTTCATGCAAAAGTCGGGAAGTGCGTAACTATGTGGTAACCATGCTTTACGGGCATTACGTACAATCTCCCCTAATGGGGGATGATGCTGTTGCCGTCAGTATTGTAGACAAGTGGATTGCGACCGGAAAGGCTGAATTGGGAAGTGTTGTAGAGACGATGAATGCTAAGATTTATGCCGATTTCAACAGAAGCTCCTTGATTGGACTCAAGGCTCCGGGGTTGCAGCTGGAAACTCCCGACGGACAGAAAACCGATGCACTGGAGGCTTCTGACGGATTGAGGGTATTATATTTCTATGCCACTGATTGCTCCAAATGCAAATTGGAGTCCCGGCTTCTCGGCAGTTTTTTGAGTACTGCTGCACATAAGATTGATGTCCTGTTAGTGAATACCGGATCTGATCGGGGAGAGTGGGACAAATACAGGGCCGATTATTTTAGTGCCGTTTCAAGGAATGTGAGGGTCTTCCATTATTGGGATCCGGAGGCGGAATCCGATTTTCAAAGGAAATACGGTGTGCTGCAGACCCCGAAGATGTTCCTTATTGACGAGAAAGGGATAATTGTCGGCAGAGGTTTGAATACCGAGGCTCTGACTGAGTTGGTTGAATTAGAGAGTGGCAGCTATGTATATGGCAATGAAGCATCCGTTCTCCTGTTCGACAATATTTTTTCATCTATGCCGAATCCGACGGCTGAAGATGTTGTGGGCGTGGCCAAGTATATTGACGGTAAGTTGTATGGCTCCGGACAGACAGAACTTTTCAAGAGAATGGCCGGTGATTTTATGTATTACCTGTCAGGACGGAAGGGGTTTGCATTTAAGTCCGGGGAGAGGTATGTTGTCGACAGTCTTATTCTTTCGAGGCCTTCTGTCTGGAATAGCAGGGAAGATACTCTCAAAGTTGTCGGGATGGCTAAAATACTTGACAGCATGCTTTCCCGTGCGGACATCGGCACTTTGGCTCCGGATATCAGGGTGCCTGGAGTTCTTAGGACTGCAAGGCGAACTAAAGAAAAGTCTTGGAATCTTCGGAAACTTCGCCGTAATGCTTATGTGTTGTTTTATACTGAAGGGTGTCTTGAATGTGCAGCCGAGCTTGAAGCGGCGGAGACTTTCCCAAGTCGCGGAAATGCCGTGCTTCTTGTGGATATGGATAAGTTGATGAAGGAGGATAAGGCTCTGGCTGAGAGGCTGTTGGATATTTTTGACCTTTCTGCAATGCCTTATGTGACTCGTATCGACAATAAGGGGATTGTCCGTGGTAAATATCTGACACTCCGCACCGGGAGTGTTATGAAGTAGGTCTTATTGCAGAGGCTTTTATGCAAAGTTAGTCTCTACCCGATGTAGCCTTTTGTATTTTGCTATTGTCATAAATTGAAAAATGCTTATATTTGCATTTCGGAATTGAGGTATGGTGTAATGGTAGCACTACAGATTTTGGTTCTGCCAGTTTGGGTTCGAGTCCCGATACCTCAACACAAAAAGGTCGCCTGTCGCGGCCTTTTTGCGTTGAGGTATTGACATACCCCTTCCCACCCCTCAGTCTGCTTCGCAGCCAGCTCCCGGTGTGAGCGTCACCCTCCACCGCCTCCCTCTCCGGGAGGCCCTGTCGTCCTGCGTCCTCCATAATTGCCAAGGTCGCATGTCGCGGCCTTTTTGCGTTGAGGTATTGACATACCCCTTCCCACCCCTCAGTCT
>CAMYAE010000007.1 GCA_947253655.1 uncultured Bacteroidales bacterium | reverse complement strand
GCATAAAAAAATCTCTTATTTTAACGGCACGCCGCAAACTGTTGAATATCAATATGGTGGGTGTGTAAAATAAGGAACAAATAGTAATAGAATTTGATAAGTTGAATCTTAAAGTGCTTCCTTCTTCGGAGACTGCATGCTGATTCTTGGTGCATATTCTCCGGAACACCATTGAACTTGCGCGGCGGGGTCTTTCATAATTTTGCGACAAGGAGCGAAGACATTTACATGGGATTTTAGGAATAGCCAAAGCGTTATACGATGCCATCCCTGCACAATTAAGCAGACACATTTTTTGAAACAGTACACACTTTTCGGAACAGTATCATATTATAATTTTACGTCAGCTACTTTAACTTTATGGATAAAGGCAGCAACCCTTATAAATCCGTAATTTTCCATAACGTTGCAAATAAAATTACAGTCCCCAAATTGCTGTTATTGCGATTTGGGGACTTGAAGACTATAATTTTACTTGATTTACTAAAAATTATTTTACCTTTTCGTAAATGTAAAGTTCATGTATTTCGCCTGTATAACCTTCATTTATGAAAGGTCCCTGTGACATACCAAGAATAATCTGAGTCCCTCTATTGTTCAATACAACTAAGTCATCGTTTGTCGGGTCTATACTTAAACCTTCAATTTCTCCGGCACGACGGAAATCAGTCATTTCCTTGAAAAGATTTAATCTTCCTGCCTTTGCACCGCCAGCAATAAGACCTGTACGTGTTACTACTTTACCGTTTTTCACTTCTACGCTATACGGATCTTTTTTAACAGGTTCAGTCCCCTGTACAAGTCCAGTGAAAGCGACATCTGAAATATCTGCAACGTAAATATTATCAGCAATATGGAATGTAGATTCTCCATCATCAGCTGAGAATAACATTTTTCCGTCTGTAATATAAATTCCCTGACACCAGTAAGGGGTAGGACGGCACTGCATCTTTGTATAATACTTCCCTGTCTCAAGACTATAACAATATACATAACGACTGTCAACCCAATCACTCATCCATACCATTTTCTTATTTCTATCGACAGCAAGTCCTGAACATTCTACCTGACCTGATTCTGCACACCAAGGAATTGATCGTTTCCACTGCAATGTTTCTGCATCATAAATATCTATAGAGATATTATAACCGCGACCATATTCGAACTTTTCATTGCCGGTATAAATTTCTCCTTCGTATATATCTATATCGCCGAAATGATTTGCTTTTTCAGGATCACGGAAAGGCTTATCATTTTTCAATATCATTTTTCCGGTTTTATCGTACTTATATAAGGCACGTGTGTCACTGACATAGTAGTAATTTTCATCAATAGCAATACCTTGACGACCTGCTACAGGTATTACCTTTTTCAAACGATATTCTGTTCCGAGATGTTGAGCGGACAATGGCATGGCAACAAAAGCCAAAGCCATTAAAATAAAAAACTTTTTCATATCAAAATGTGATTAGTTATAATGTTCATTATTAAAATTTAAATAGTCCCATAAGTTGTACTTGATCCATAGACATTTTATTGTCATAGAAGAAATGGCTATAATTTAACTGGAATTTCATCTATTTAAAAACCTCATATGTCAAACCTGCAAGAACACGATTGTAATTAGCCCCCTTTAAACCACTGTTTATAGTGTCTGAATACATATCCCATCGTACCATAGGAAGGAATTTACCAAGATGATATCCTGCAAATACATAGGATGAAAACTCATTCACATAGTCTTTACCATTCTTGGTAGATTTTATAAAACCGACCTCTGAACGAAGGTCCAGACCATTAGGATCATTGTACCATGCTCCTCCTACAAAACGATGCATAGGATTGCCTGTAGTACTTGCTCCTATCATAGCCAGTGACGAACCATGATCCATAGTATTATATTTACCGAAGTTATAGGTAGCCTTAATGTTAAAATTCTTGAATGGGCGTACTGTAATACTTGCATAAATATCTTTGTAATTGTCTATATCGTCACTACGAGGTAAAGTACCGTTTGTTATAGCCAAATCATAGTGGAAATAGCGGAAACCCTCACCCGAATCCCAGAGATCCCCAATGAACATAACACCAAGATCACGACCGTAATCCACTAAATTATATGTATATGGATTGCGGCATGACATACGGTATACTATATTTGAGAAATCAACAGTCTCCAATGTAGCCGGAGAGATATCATAGTTCTCATATCCGAGAGGCGTATAGAATTGCCCGAAACGAACTTTAAACTCAGGAGCAATCTTCCATGTTGCAAAAGCATCCATAACCTGCAAATTCTTCTGGCCATTTCCGTTTTTTGAACCTACTATGCCGTTGAATGCTTCAACCTGTAAACGAAAATCAACATTTTCTGCAACCTTTCCGTCCATTATAAGACGTAGACGCTTTGCCTGAAATGTTGATGTCGAAGTTCCGCTCGTATTGGTGTAATTTACACCTGTTTGTAGATAACCCGATAACTTTGGCCATTCAAGTTTAAATTCTTCGGCAAAAATGCTACCGGAAAAAATTGCAGTACATACAATTAGGGACAAAATTTGTGTTAATTTTTAGAATTCATATTGATGAATCCCGTGTTAAGATAATTCTTTTTTTATAGGTTGCAAAAATAATGTATCTTTTGTACAAAAAAAGATGAATAGGAAAAATGCTCGAAGATATAAAAGAAACATTTGCCGAAACGGATAATATGTTTCACTTATGAAACTGCTGAAACTTGATAATGACTATCCAATGACCGGAGGCCAAAAGGGCTTATCTACTACAAAAGTCAGAAAAAATCCAAAGCCCTCAAATCGCCATTACAGCGGTCCGAGGACTTGAAATATCATAGATTTAACAATATCGAAGTGTCAAAGACAGGAATATAACCCAAAAATCCTTATTATGAATTATTTTTGGCTAATTTTGCAATAATATAACAATTTTGTAATGGCATATATAAAAGAAGAAAGATACGACGAGAAAACCACACAGGAAATCTCCGTCCATGTCAAGGAAATCCTAAGGCTTTTAGGCGAGGACACTTCGAGAGAAGGCCTGCTGAAAACGCCGGAAAGGGTGGCAAAATCCCTCCAGTTCCTGACACAGGGCTACGGGCAGGATGGCCGGGAAATCATACGCTCGGCAATGTTCGATGAAGAATACCAACAAATGGTATTGGTTAAAGACATTGAACTCTATTCGATGTGCGAACACCACCTCCTCCCTTTCATAGGCAAGGCTCACGTTGCATATATCCCTAACGGCAAAATTACCGGACTGAGCAAGGTCGCCAGAGTTGTGGAGACATACGCACGCAGGCTCCAGGTGCAAGAACGGCTCACTGTGCAGATCCGCGACTGCATACAGGAATCTCTGAAACCTCTGGGCGTCGCAGTCGTAATTGAGGCTCTGCACACCTGCATGAAAATCAGAGGCGTTGAAAAGTCGAGTGCAGTGACAACTACCTCCGCCTTTTCCGGGGCGTTCCTCACATCGGCAAGAACAAGGAACGAATTCCTTAATCTCATAAAATAAAAGAACGGTCGAAGTGCAAATAAAAGCATTTCGACCGTTATCCAAATCATCTCCTCACAGAGACCTGTTGCGTCATCTCAGTCCTTATACCTATTTCAGATAGGCATCCTCAGCGACTTTCCGGCTGCGCTCAATGAAGTCGCTCAGAGCCTTGCCTTTCAGCATACCGTTCGCAAGCAGGGCAAGGTCTGTAATCTGTTTGAGAATAGCATTATCCGCTGCAAACTTGTCCACAATTGCCTTGTGCTTTTCTCTTGCAGCCTCTTTTGCCTCCCTCTCAGCCTTCCTGGCCTCTTCTGCCGCAGCTTTATCTTCAGCACTTGCATCCTTGGCCTCCCCCCTGGCGACAATGTCCCTGTCAGCCTCAGGCACAGACTCCATAGGCTCGATACCGGCCTTGGCATCTTCCATGACACGTGCCACAAGCGGATTCTGAAGATTTACAGTAATATTATATGAATCAGGCATTTCCCCATAGAAATTCATTCCCCCGCCCAAGGCGGACATTTCCCGATAGCGTCGCATAAACTCATTCTGGGTAATCAGTATCGGAGCTGCATTCTCACCGGCGTTATCAGCATTCACCATATAGTCATTACCCTCAGGGAGGACAGCCTTGAACATATCACTCAAGTCGTTCAGTTCCTCCTCGGACAATTCCGGTTTGCTCTTGTCTTCCTTGCGGACAAGGTTGTCTATGCTGTCCGAATCCACGCGGGCAAACCTTGAGTTTTCGATTTTCTGCTCAAGCAGATTAACAAAATGAGCGTCTAATTCGCAATCCATGATCAGAACGTCATAGCCCTTGCTTTTCGCCGCCTCGATATAGGCATATTGGGCTTCGGCATCGGTGGAATAGAGATATACGACTTTCTTATCCTTGTCGGTCTGCTGGGTCTCAATAGCCTTTCTATAATCCTCGTAGCCAAAATATTTGCCGTCAACATTCTTAAACAAAGCAAACTTCAGTGCACGCTCGCAGAATTTCTCATCGCTCAACATGCCGTATTCTATAAACAGTTTAAGATTGTCCCATTTGTCTTCAAGGGATTTTCTCTCCGACTTGAAAATGTCCTCCAATCTGTCTGCCACCTTCTTGGTAATGTAAGTCGATATTTTCTTGACATTCGCATCGCTCTGCAGATAGCTCCTTGACACATTCAAAGGAATATCCGGAGAATCAATCACTCCGTGAAGCAAGGTAAGGAAATCCGGCACGATATTGTCCACATGATCGGTCACGAACATCCGGTTACAATAAAGCTGGATCTTGTTTTTCTCTATCGACATTCTGTCCTTAATCTTAGGGAAATACAAGATACCGGTCAAGTTGAAAGGATAATCCACATTAAGATGTATATAGAATAACGGCTCCTCTTTCATTGGATACAGAGCCCTGTAGAACTTCATATAATCCTCCTCCTTAAGCTCTGACGGAGCCTTGGTCCATATAGGCTCTATACTGTTGATTATATGGTCTTTGTCGGTATCGACATATTTGCCGTCCTTCCATTCCTGTTCTTTTCCGAAAATTACAGGCACCGGCATGAACTTACAGTATTTGTCAAGCAGCGACTCTATTTTCCCTTTGGCTGCATACTCCTTGGAATCATCGTCCAAATACAATGTAATCACCGTACCCCTGTCGGTTATATCGGACTCCTCGAGTTTGTATTCCGGACTGCCGTCGCAGACCCACCTCACGGCCTTGGCTCCGTCTTTCCAGCTAAGAGTGTCGATTGTCACCTTCTCTGCCACCATAAAAGCGGAATAGAAACCTAATCCGAAATGCCCGATGATGTTGCCGATCTGGTCTTTATATTTCTCAAGGAATTCCCCTGCAGAAGAAAAGGCTATCTGATTGATATATTTGTCCACCTCTTCCTCTGTCATGCCAATTCCCCTGTCTATGATTTTAAGAATTTTCTTCTCCTCGTCCAATTCTATACGGACATTCATTTCTCCCAACTCTCCCTTAAAATCTCCGGAAGAAGCCAGAGCTTTCATCTTCTGAGAAGCATCCACTGCATTAGCGACTAACTCTCTAAGGAAAATCTCATGGTCCGAATAAAGAAATTTCTTGATAACCGGAAATATATTTTCCGTTGTAACTCCAATTTTACCTTTTTGTGCCATATCTATATTTTTATTGAAATCAAAAAATGCGGCAGCTCTTCGCCACCGCATCTCTATCTGTCAAAATATGTTCCAATATACTACTTATGACATTTTGTCACCTCCATGTAAAAACTTTATCCCATTTGTATTTCTTATCAACTGTGTCAAGAGCTTTTCCTTTGTAAAAAGTCCGGAGTTCTGCCATGCCGTACATAATCATCCACGAATCAAAAACCGTATCCGAACCCGTAGCTTTTATATATTCCCAATTTATTATAATATTTCCGGCAACATAATCCGAAGCGTACCCACGTTCCCCTTCCGTGTGTGCCCTCGCCGATATTGTCCAATTGTTCATGTTTTCGGAGTCTAAGGTACTCTTCATCATCCTGAGCATTGTCTCAACCTCTATCTTGTCCGGCCGGGCATCATCCCCTTTATTTATGCATGTCGCCTTCCACAAACTATCCTCCTGCTGCTTTGAGAGCCTGTAGGACAAAGAAGAGTTGTTTAACTTTACGATCCAAACACTGCCTGCCTTCCTTAGTGAACCCTTGGCTACAAATTTTCCTACACCTGACCAGACAATATTATCCTGGTCTTTCCTCAGATTCAAGGTAATGTCAGAATATTTCGACGAGTTCCTTTCAACTTCATCAAGGCTAAGATAATGATCAAGTTCCAAAGCTTTCTCCAAGCAGGCGACAGGGAGACTCACGGCCTTTTCGGTGACCTTTTCAAGGTAGCAGTTCAAATCGTTCCGCGTATCATACCTGTCTTTATCACAAGATACTACTGCAAAAATACAGAATATCTGCAAAATCCACTTTATTATATTCTTATTCATAGTCATCGTCTTAATTGTTAAAATCTGTAACCGATACCGATTCTCGGTCCGAAAAACAGGTTGCCGAATGACAACTCGCTATACCCGAAGAAGCGTTTCCCGAACATAATTCCAAAAGGAGTTACCTGTATTGCAGGTTCGTTGGTAATATTTGTTAAACGCCTACCGCCTCCTTCCGTGGTTGTATTGCTTACGGTTGTAAGCAGGCCTAAGCCGACCGAACCATATAATTTAACAGCCGGTCTGTTCAGAAAGGTAAATCTGGCATCGGGCAAAACACCTATATTCCATTCAGAATCAGTACCCGACCTACGATACATTTTACTATCGGCATAGTATGACATGACATCGTTCCAACATTTGCCTGTCGTGAGGTTAATGGAAAATGACAACCACTTCTTTACAATAAAGGTAAATTCCCCTGTAAATACATTTGTGCTAAATACAGAACTTCTTCTATCAGCATAAACATCGTCGATAGAATTCACAACCCGGTACCTGTAATCAGGCAGATGTGGCAATATATCCTGGAATGCAGATGAATATCCCAAACGGACTTCATATTGGAAAGTCCTTTCGGGACGCCAGGCATAAACATTGACAGCCACTCCGAAAATCATAGGAATGGCTATCAAAAAAAATCTAAGTGTTTTTCTCATAATTACGCAACATTCTTTTATAGAAGATGCAAAAAGGAATCGGAATGTTGCATTATTGGTACATAAACCTCTTTATGCTCATCTTAGGAGTCTTTTCAAACGGCTTGTCCATTATCTCCACTTTTGTGATCTGGCTATATGACGGAAGCTGTTTATTTGTAAATATCTTGATATTTTCAGGAATTTCCGATACAGCCTCCTTATCCAACAGGGACTTGGCAATTGCCTGCTCGTCAAGATACACCAAGGCTACTAATTTTCCGCCTCTCTCCACGACAACGGACTCTAAGACATATTCCTGATTATTCACGACAGCCTCAACCTCTTCCGGATATATATTTTGTCCGGAAGGGCCGAGAATCATATTTTTGGAACGTCCCCGTATAAATATATTGCCCTCTTCGTCAATGATTCCAAGGTCGCCCGTCCTCAAATACCCGTCTTCGGTAAAGGCACTTGCCGAGGCCTCAGGGTTCTTGAAATAGCCTATACAGATATTATCCCCTTTTGCTTGAATTTCACCTACCACATGGTGTGGATCTTCCGAGTCAATCCGTACCGTAGCACAGTCCACGGCCTTTCCGCAAGAGCCGGCAACATACTTCTCATGATGCTCGTATGCCAAAAGAGGTGTTGCCTCAGTCATTCCATAACCGACCAAATATGGCAGTTTGACTTTCTTCAACCACTTTTCAACCTCCGGATTAACAGCGGCCCCGCCCATAATGAATTCCTGGATATTACCTCCGAAAGCATCTTCCAGGCCTTTTCTGATTTTATTGAAGATAATGGTATTTATACCCGGAATCTTCACTGCAAGCTTCATTATAGGCTTGTCAAGTATAGGCTTGACCTTTGCCTTGAAAATTTTTTCCATTACCAAAGGCACTGTTATCAGCAAATATGGTTTGACTTCGGCAAAAGCTTTCAAAAGAGTAGAAGGAGTCGGAGTCTTGCCCAACCAATATATTGCGGAACCATTGCAAAGCGGATAAATGAACTCTATGACCAAGCCGTACATGTGCGCCATAGGTAGCATGGACACCATATTATATTTATCTGAAGCCGGCACGTTACGCTGACTGTAATCCACCGTGGCACTGAAATTCCTGTATGTAAGCATAACGCCTTTCGGACTGCCGGTAGATCCCGACGTATAATTGATTGTGCTCAAATTGTCCCAATTGTCTGTCGGGAAAACGACATCATCCGGCCCGTAACCGGAAGGATGTTTTTCTTTGAACATCTCATCGAGACGCTTGTAGGCATCGGTAATTTCGTCCGATTCAGAATAAAGCAACTCCCACGTCTCGGCATCTATTACAAACCTTAGGTTCGGCATTTTTGCAATGTCAAGTTTCGACCATTTGTCGGAATTTGCAAACAATCCGACGCTTTCCGAATGGTCTACGAGATAGTTTACACTATCGGCTGTGAAATCGGACAGAATGGGTACTATAACAGTCTCATAAGTGTTCACGGCAAGATAGGCAATACCCCACCTTGCTCCGTTCCTGGCACAAATGGCTATTTTTTCACCCTTTTTGATACCTATTTTATCAAAAAATATATGGAAGCGTTCTATGGATGTGGCCATCTGGCCGTATGTAAAACTCTCCCCCTGATAATTATTCAGAGCAGCCTTGTTCCAGAATTTTTTCGTGGCATCCTGCAACCTCGCAAGATAATGCGGATATTTTTCCATATTTAAGATTATTTATGCAAAAATAATAAAAATAGCCGAGCGGACATCCTTTTTATGCTATATTTGTGAATAATCCGACAAAAAAAATCAATTATGAAAAAAAAACCGATAATAGCCCTTATATATGATTTCGACGGGACACTGTCACCGGGCAATATGCAAGAGTTCGGTTTCATTCAGGCTATCGGCTCCACTCCGGAAGAATTTTGGAGCATGAGCGACGGCATTGCAAAAGGGCAGGATGCCAGCAATATTCTGGCATATATGAAACTGATGTTTGACGAAGCTCATAAACACGGCATCAAGTTGCAAAAAGATGAATTCAAACGCTTCGGAAAGCATATCCGGCTATACGACGGTGTACAAGAATGGTTTGAGCTTGTTAACCGCTATGGCAGGAGCAGAGGTGTAATAATTGAGCATTACATCAACTCGTCAGGACTGAAAGAAATAATAGAAGGTACATCCATTGCAAAAAAATTCAAACACATCTTTGCCTGCACCTATATCTACAACGAGAAAGGCGAGGCGGTATGGCCCGGTATAGCGGTAGATTACACGGCAAAGACCCAATTCATCTTCAAAATCAACAAGGGTATCACAAGTGCAAGAGATTCTAAAATGGTAAATGACAGCACTTCCGAAGACCAAAAGAGAGTTCCTTTTACAAATATGATTTATTTCGGCGACGGAGAGACCGACATCCCCTGCATGAAGATTGTAAATATGTTCGGCGGCAATTCGATAGCCGTATACGATCCTGATGACAGGGCAAAAAAGACTACTGCCATGAAGCTGAAAAGGCAAGGCAGGGTGAACTTCATTACTCCGGCAGATTACACTTTGGAGAGCAGAACATTCAAGATAGTATGCTCCATAATTGACAAGATCAAGGCTGAACACGAATTGAAACAACTGTCTACTTGTAGCAGATAAAGTTTTATTCAGAATCCATATACAACAATAAGATGTATATACAACAAAAAGAGGGACCGGTTGGTCCCTCTTTTATATTAATGCAATTCTGTATTATTCGATGACAACAACTCTGTTGAGTGCATTCTCTGCAAACCTCTGGTTGGTGTCGCCGATAGCCTTAACTGTAAGTCTTTCAGCGTCGATGCCCTTCTTAACGATATATGCCTTAACATTGTCGGCACGCTGCTGAGAGAGCTGCATATTACGTCTTGCTGAACCGGTAGCCTTGTCTGCTGAGCCAGTAACAGTGTAAGCCTTGTCGCTCTTGCCAAGTACGTTCTCAATGTAGAAGTCGAGGTGAGCACGCTCACGGTCAGAGATCTTTGTTGAGCCGCAGTCGAAGTAGATTGTTGCAGGAGATGCAACGTTAGCGTCTGAACCTACGTAAACTGTGTCAGGAGCCTGGTTCTTAAGAGCCTCAATTTCATTCTTAAGAGCAGCGTTCTCTTTCTCAAGTTGAGCTACCCTGTCTTTGAGGGCGTTGTACTGATCAACCGTGAAAGGAACAGGAACTACAACCGGCATGATTGAAGAAACGCGGTCGAAATTAGACCTGCCGAGGTTGAAGATAAGACCTGCGGTTGCAGCAGGAAGGAAAGCGAATCTTGCATCACCGTTATCGGTGTAGAAAGCCTGATCCCTTGCAACTGCACATGAAAGATCAAGATAGAGATCAACATGTTTGCCGAGACGGAAATCATTGAGGAAACCTATGCCTGAAGCGAATTCGAGATTGTTGTCGCTCTTTGAAGGCTTGTCGATAAGTACGCCGAATTCAGCGTAAGGGATAATATCCCAGAAACGGGTCTCCTTGTAGCCGCTTATGGCATTAGAGATGTTCCACATGAAGTCAGCATGTACATAGTGCTGATCCCACTCGTTGTAATCCCGATTAACGTTTGGCTCAAGATATTTGGAATCGAAAGAGTTTTGGAAACCCTTGTATCCCACTCTTGCACCGACTGACGGTGTAAACCATTTGCCGATAAAGCCTTCGGCTGCGACACCTCCGAATTTAGGGGTAACGTCTTTTGCTCCGAAAGTGTTGGCTCCGGCACCAAGACCGATAAACCAGTTGTCACGGCCGCGGTTGGTGGCATAAGCACCTTTCACAGTCTTACCGTTCTCGTCACGGTTTCCATTTTCCTGGGCGTTAGCCGGAAAAGCGAAGAGACTTGCTATAGCAAGAACTCCGAAGATTGTTTTAATACATTTCATTGTTTGTAAAATAACTAATTAACCTTGTTTTCTTTCAAAAATAATTTGGCATTCAATTACCAAATCACTTACAAAGGTAATAATAATTATTTACAATCCTACAACCACAAGCATTTTTTTGCTGTTTTATGGTATTTTAAGCCGTGTTTGGTATATTTGTATGTAAAGAAGAAAGGCATTTCAATGAAATTCAGACTCACATCATCATACAAACCGGCCGGAGACCAACCCTCTGCGATAAAAGGGCTTTGCAATTCGTTGAATGAGGGAGTGAATGCCGTAACCCTGCTCGGAGTCACCGGTTCGGGCAAGACATTCACAATGGCCAACGTCATAGAAAAACTTCAGCGGCCTGCCCTCATTCTCAGCCATAACAAAACGCTTGCTGCCCAATTATATGGAGAATTCAAGGCGTTTTTCCCTGAAAATTCGGTGGAATATTTCGTCTCATACTACGATTATTATCAGCCGGAGGCATATATACCGGTGACCGACACCTATATTGAAAAGGATTTGAGCATCAACGAGCAGATTGACAAGCTCAGACTAAGTGCGGCCTCCGCCCTCATGGCCGGCAGAAGAGACGTAATCGTGGTGTCCAGCGTGTCCTGCCTGTATGGAATCGGCAACCCGGAAGACTTTCACTCCCAAACGATTACAGTGAAAAAAGGAGAACAGAGAAGCCTTACACGACTTCTGTACCATCTCGTTGACGCTCTGTACAGCAGGACTGAAACCGATTTCAAAAGAGGCACCTTCCGCGTCAGAGGGGATACGGTTGATGTATTTCTCGGCGGAGCCGATGAGGCTGTCAGAATTGAATTCTTCGGGAACGAGATAGAGAATATTTTTATGATAGAGCCCGTGACAGGGGCCGTGATAGAAAATTTGGAAGAAGTTCCTATATATCCGGCAAATAACTTTGTCACTACCAAAGAAAGGAGCATAAAGGCGGTCAGCCTTATTCAGGACGACCTCGTAAAACAAATAGACTATTTCGAAAGCGTAGGAAAGGGTCTCGAAGCGAAGCGGCTTAAACAAAGGGTCGAATATGACCTTGAAATGATAAAGGAAATGGGATATTGCCCCGGCATCGAGAATTATTCCAGATATCTTGACGGCAGAGCCCCTGGACAAAGGCCATTCTGTCTATTGGATTATTTTCCAAAAGATTATATCACATTCATCGATGAAAGTCATGTGACCATACCTCAAATCAGGGCGATGTACGGCGGAGACCATTCCAGAAAATCCGTCTTGGTGGAATACGGTTTCAGGCTGCCTGCCGCCGCGGATAACCGACCATTGACTTTCGATGAGTTCGAGAGTCTCAGCGGCCAGACCGTCTATGTCAGTGCCACTCCTGCGGATTATGAACTTGAAAAATCAGGCGGTCTTGTTGTAGAACAGGTGGTACGTCCGACAGGGCTGCTTGACCCTCCTATTGAGGTCAGACCGACAAAACATCAAGTGGACGACCTTCTGGAAGAAATCCGGAAAAGGGCAGAAATCGAAGAGCGTGTGCTCGTAACCACCCTGACCAAGAGAATGGCCGAAGAACTCGATGCCTACCTTGAGCGTATGGGCGTGAGATGCAGATATATACATTCCGACATAGACACGGCTGAACGTGTTGAGATAATAGAAGATTTCAAAAGCGGAATGTTCGATGTGCTGATAGGGGTAAACTTGCTAAGAGAAGGTCTGGACATACCCACAGTGTCTCTCGTAGCGATATTGGACGCGGACAAGGAGGGCTTTCTACGCTCCGGCAGGGCACTGACACAGACGGCAGGCAGGGCCGCAAGAAACGTGAACGGTAGGGTGATAATGTATGCGGACAGCATCACAAAATCCATGCAGGAGACAATTTACGAGACGGATAGGCGACGCTCGAAACAAATGGAATACAACAAGTTACATAATATAATCCCTAAGCAGGTACAGGTACGGCACAATGCCCTCATTTCAGAATTGGGCAAAGAGGGCGGACGGATCAGCGCCGCCAATTCCTACGATGAGCCTACCTATATTCCAAGCCCGTCTGAACTCGGGAAAGGCAAGGTGTCAGTAGGTTTCGGGCACGATTATAGAAGAGAGAGCAATTCAGCATACGCCGACGGCTACATAATGGCGGATTTGGCGGCCGTGCTACAGGACCCTGTCATCAGGGCGATGTCAAGGGAACAGGTTGTGAAAAGTGCGGAAGAGTCCAAAAGGAAGATGCAGAAAGCTGCAGCCGAACTTGACTTTTCTGCTGCATCAAGATACCGCGACGAGATGTGGGCCCTGCAGGAATACTTAAAAGTCTGGAAAGAGGAAAAATAGCCGCTATGGAAAGATTTGAGGAAAGATTTACGCATTATGACAAAACCGGCAGAAAATTGATTGCCGATGCTTACGATGTTGCCTGCAAGGCTCTCGCCGACGATCTCCGCGACAACGGCAGGCCTTTCATAGACCACCCCGTAAATGTAGCCTGCATCGCTGCCGATGAAATAGGGCTGCCGGCAGAATGTGTGGCTGCCGTCTTCCTTCACGAGGCTGTCAGGAAACATCCGGACACCGTGATAGTCCCCTCTGCCTTCCCTGCCGAGGTGCTTAGAATGGTGGACGGTCTCAACAAGATAGCCACAATCAAGCCAAAGGACACCAAACTCGAAGCAGAGAACTACAAGAAGCTGATTGTCCAATATTCGGCCGACCCGAGGGTGACTGTCCTCAAAATAGCTGACCGGCTGGAAGTTATGCGAAATCTTGAACTCTTCCCAAAGCCGTCTCGGGAGAGGAAGATATTGGAGACCCTGATGCTGTATATCCCGTTAGCTCACCAATTGGGGCTGTACAATATTAAAAGCGAAATGGAGGATATATATTTTCGTTTCGCCGAGCCTGAACAATACCGATTCATCACCAACAAGCTGACTGTTACGGAAAAAGACAGAATCAGGCTTACTGAGGAATTCATAGAGCCTCTTAAAAAGAAATTGTCGGATGCCGGCATATCCTACAAGTTGAAGATAAGGACAAAGACAGCCTACTCGATCTATCGTAAGATGAAAGCACAGAAAGTGCCTTTTGAGGGGGTGTACGATGTTTTTGCCACCCGGTTTATAATTGATTGCGATGCCGACAGACGGACGGAGCAGGATCTCTGCTGGAAAGTCTATTCATACGTAACTGAGGAATACGAGCCAGACACAAGCCGCCTCAGGGACTGGATAACACAGCCCAAGCCTAACGGATATGAATCCCTGCACATCACCGTCAAAAACAAGCACAATGCCTATCTCGAAGTCCAGATCCGCACAAGGAGAATGGACGATATAGCTGAAAACGGCCACGCCGCCCATTGGGCATATAAAGGAATAGGCCACGAAGCCACCATCGACAACTGGCTGAAATCAGTGCGCAACGTCTTGGAACATCCCCAGTCACCCGATTTGGAAGAACTGCCGCAACCTCCTGACAAAGAGATATTTGTATTCACACCATCCGGCGAATTGAAAATCCTGCAAAAAGGCTCTACCGTCCTGGATTTTGCATTCAACATACACACCAATCTCGGTATCCGTTGCATAGGCGGAAAAATAAACGGCAAGGCCGTGTCTATCAGGGAGAAGCTGAACACAGGAGATGTCGTTGAAATCATGAGCGGCAAAAACCAGAAGCCTTCGGCTGACTGGCTCAATTCCGTTGTGTCTTCAAAAGCGAGGACAAAAATCCGCCAGGTGCTGAATGAAGCGGAATACAAAAAGGCCGCAGAGGGAAAGGAACTCCTGAGCAGAAGACTGAAAAACTGGAAGTTGGAATTGCCTGACGGTCTGGCCGGTGAGATAATGAAAAAATTGCATTACTCCAGCATAAACTCGATGTTCGCCGACATTGGAGACGGAAGCTTAGATGTAAATGTCATCAAGAGCCATATTCTGGAATATGAAAAGGGCTTGAACGAGAGCGCGAAGACAGAAGACGAAAGCCCTAAAAAGACATGGAGCTCCGCCGTCTCAAACGGTGACGACATCTTGGTAATCAACGCAAAGGACCTGAAAGGACTTGACTACAAAATGTCCAAATGCTGCAATCCGGTGTTCGGAGACGACGTGTTCGGCTTTGTAACCAGAGACTCCGGCATAAAAATACACAGAATCTCCTGTCCTAATGCAGCAAGGCTTATGGAAATGTATCCATACAGAATTCAGAAAGTAAAGTGGGCGGAAAATCCCGGCACAGGCACTTTCCAGGCAGGCTTGAAAGTCGTGTCGGCAATCGAATCTTCGGTCGTGAGCCGGATTATGGATATAATAAGCACGTTCAAAGCCTCGCTCCGCTCTTTCACCGTTAATGAAAACCGGCGGAACGGAACATACGAGATTTCCATGAATGTGTCAGTCCCGTCGAATATGGAACTCGACAAGGTGGTCTCTCAGATCAAGCTTATGAAAAACGTAATCAAGGTCAATCGGAAATAACGGCCTGCTGGCTTGCACGTGCATCCAAGGCTCTCTGGAAAGCTCTCGCGTTCAAAAGATGCTCGGAATATGTCTTTGCAAACAGATGAGTGCCGTCAAAGGCCGGACTTGCGCAGAAAAACAAATAACCGTGACGGTCAGGATTGAGGACGGCGGACAGGCTCTCCCTCGTAGGCACGCAGATTGGAGCGGGCGGCAGCCCGACGTTCATATAGGTGTTATAAGGCGAATCCACCTTTGTATGAACCTTATATATCCTATTCAGACTATAATCAAAACAGAAGGCCACCGTAGGGTCGGCCTGTAATTTCATACCGATTTTGTAACGGTTGAGATAGACCCCTGCTATCGCAGGATATTCGGGAATATAATTGGACTCGCCCCTTACTATCGACGCCAATATCGCCACCTGTATCTTGCTAAGACCCAAATTCTTAGCTTTCAACTGATTGTCTTCATTCCAGAAAGTGTCATAAGCCTTTTTCTGCTTGTCCAAGACCTTCTTCATCGAATCCGTCCAATAAATCTGGTAGGTGTCCGGCATGAACAAGGCAAAAACATTCTCTGTGGTGAAACCGTAAGAAGCGAGCAATGACGAATCACGCATTGCCTTGATTACGTCAATAGAATCGAGCAGCATCTGACGGCTTATCTTGGCAGCAATACCGCTTTGCAGACGCAGCGAGCCGCTAAGTACCAGATTTATAGGAGACTGCCAGCCGTTTGTCAGCATACGTCCGACATAGATGCTCGGATCCCTGTCGGATATTACATAGTGTCCGGGTCTGACGGAAGTAACATTTTTCATTATCCTTTTCAAGCTTCGCACATTGCGGACACTGCCCGACGAACATATCTGATTGTAAACCGAATCCGGCTCCGAGCCGGGATATACATACAAGACCACCTGCTTACTGAAATTCGGCACCTTCCGGTCATAATAGGCTGCCCAAAAAAGATATAAGCCTACGGCAAATATAACGGCGCACGCCGATAAAAGATATGGTATATGTCTGCGCTTCATGACTATCTGCCTTTACCGAATATATTTTTCCGTACCAGGCTCTTGCCTCGCAGAATGATTGTATCGCCCTCTTTGGCAACATAATCGGCGGGAAGAGCATTCATATTGTAAATAGCCTCAAGCCTGACGCCGAACCTCTGCGAAATCTCCCAAAGATCCTCCCCGTCATGGTCTATTATATATTTGTCTATGCCCTTGGCAGCCATATTTTTCTTAGGCCTCAGATATACGACAGTGCCCGGAACGAGTTCTTTGTTCATCGACAAATCGTTGTATTTCAGAACTTCTCTGACAAACAGCTCGTTAGCCTGGGCTATTGACGAGACGGTCTCCCCTTCCATGGAATATATGAAAGGCACACCGTTCTGGGAATACATCTCCCTTGACAAAGAAAAATGGAAAGTCTCCTGGGCCTCTTTAGCCGTGTATTTTTTAGGCTCTTCCAGCCTGAGAGGAGATTCCGGGATGGTTGCCGGAACTTCCTTGACCTCGTCCTTTACTCTCCTTGACCTCTTTTTACGACGGATGCCATTGTTGGCCGCCTTCCTACGCTTCTGCCTGTCTCCCCTATTGACAGTCTCCTTTCCCTGCTGACTTTCCTCGCTCGCCTTGACTTTCTGTCCCGTAAGCTTTTCCGCCTGTTCTACCGTCATACGGTCATAATCGTACAACTTATGTGTTTCAATCAGGTTGATCAGTTTTGAAGGGTATTTCGGATCGGTGGCATAACCGGCTTTTTTCAATCCGTAAGCCCATGCCTTATAATCCGTAGTCTTATTCTCGAAAAGCGGCTTATACCTGTCCTGATAACGCAAAAAATCCGAATGATCCCTGAATGAATCCTCATCGCTGTCATAGACCCTGAAACACTCCCCTTTCCTGTCATCATCGTAATACATTTTCTTTCCGGTCCAGTTATGGCACTTTATGCCAAAATGGTTTTTACCCTCTACCGTCAACACGGAAAGGCCGTATCCGGATTCCAGGAGACCTTGGGCCAAGGTTATGCTGGCAGGGACCCCCGTCATGTACATTTCCCTTACAGCCAAAGCCCCATATCTTGAAATATATTTCTCCTGTGGAGTATCTCCCACAGCAGATGCCGACAGAATGATGAAAGACACCGTCGTCAAAAGGATAATGCTGATTTTTTTTGCTTGCATACAATTGCACATTACTAACAAGATGCCAATTTAACAAATATTACCGGATTATTTCCCGTTTTACGGGAATCTCGTACAAATCACCCTCGGAAGTGGCGTATGTTTCAGGAAAAATCTCCCTGCATTCCTTTTCGTAAAGCCGTATATCCCTGCAACGCGAAGAATAATGGCCTATGAGCAATTTCTCCGCTCCGGCATCCAATGCGCACCGGGCTGCATCCTCCGTCGTTGAATGATAACGGGCAGCCGCTTGTTCGGCCAGTTCTTTCAGATAGGTGGTCTCGTGGTACATCATTGTCACTCCTTTAAGCCATTCGGCCGATTCAGGGAATGGAGCGGTATCGCTGATATAGGCATAACTTCTCGGATAATACGGAATATAGGCAGCATCGGCAAGGCTGATCAACGTGCCGTCAGGGCGAAGGACATCCTCTCCGCTCTTGAGCGAGCCGATCTCCGTCAGACTCAGTCCATATTCCCCTATTGCCTCTTTCCTGACATTATATTTTGGCATTTTCTCTCTGAACATATAGCCGAAAGTGTCTATTTTATGATTAAGCGGAAAAGCCAAAATCTCGATACTTCTCGTGGAATATATTACTTCGGGTTGCTTTGCAGACATCGGCACGAAGCGGATTTCGTAGGCAAGAGAATCTCCGAAATATGAAAGGAAGAATTTCAATATGGGGCCGAAATTGGACGGGGCATAAATGTTTAGCGGGATTGTCCGGCCTTTCATGCCCAAGGTGGATAGAAAGCCGAAAATGCCGAAGACATGATCCCCGTGGATATGACTGATGAATACGGAATCTATCCTCATCATGGATATTCCGTAACGCACCATTTGCATCTGCAGCCCGTCACCGCAGTCTATCAAAAACAAACGCCCGTGCACATTAAGTACTTGGGCGCTTTGAAACTTACCGGATACGGGCATGGCCGAAGCCGTGCCCAATACCCTGAGATTAAAATCCATTACTCACCTTTCTCTAACCTGTCTTTAAGAGCCGCAAGCTCGGATATATCACCGAGAGTGGTTTTCTCCACATTGGCATTGATCTTCTTGACAGCCTTCTTGGTGTTGTCAGCTTCAGCAACGGCCTTTGCTTCTTTGGCTTCGGAATATGTCCTCGTATGTGAGAGCAATATTCTTCTGGTACTCCTCCTCAGCTCGATTACCTTGAACTCGAGAGTCTCTCCTGCAATTGCCGGCTTTCCGTCTTCCTTGACAAGCTCTCTTGAGAAAGCGAATGCCTCAGTACCGTCTGCGAGAGTTACAATTGCACCCTTGTCAGTGATACTTGCAATAGTGCCTTCTACAACTGAACCGACAGGATATTTGGATTCAAGTTCGTCCCAAGGATTAGGAACAAGCTGCTTGTGGCCAAGGCTCAGCTTATGGTTGGCTTCATCGAAATCCAAAATCATGACATCAATGGTATCGCCGGCCTGCAACATATCTGAAGGATGCTTGATCTTGTCCCAAGACAAATCGCTGATATGTACAAGTCCCTCAATTCCGTCTTCAAGCTCTGCAAACACACCGAAATTGGTAATGTTGCGGACTATAGCGGAATGCTTTGAGCCAATCGGATACTTGTCGCGGATATTGTCCCAAGGATTAGGAACAAGCTGCTTCAAGCCGAGAGACATCTTCCTGCCCTCCCTGTCAAGAGAAAGCACCTGAGCCTCAACCTCATCGCCGACTTTAAGGAAATCCTGGGCGATGCGAAGCCTTGGAGACCAAGACATTTCCGATACATGGATAAGCCCTTCGACACCCGGCATAATCTCGACAAAGGCACCGTAATCTGCGATAAGCACAACCTTGCCCTTGACCTTGTCGCCTGCCTTAAGTTCAGGATCAAGGCTATCCCAAGGATGAGGTGTAAGCTGTTTCAGACCGAGGGCAATTCTCTTCTGCTGCTCGTTGAAGTCCAGAACAACAACCTTGATCTTCTCATCAAGCTTGACAACTTCTTCAGGGTTGTTGATACGACCCCATGAAAGGTCGGTGATGTGAATAAGACCGTCAACACCGCCAAGATCAACGAATACTCCATAGTTGGTGATATTCTTGACCGTACCCTCAAGTACCTGTCCTTTTTCAAGTTTGCTGATGATTTCGCTCTTGAGTTTCTCAAGCTCGGCCTCAAGCAGGGCTTTGTGAGAAACGACTACATTGCGGAATTCCTGATTGATTTTCACAATCTTGAAATCCATTGTCTGCTCAACAAAGGCATCGTAATCCCTTATTGGCTTTATATCTATCTGAGAACCCGGCAAGAAAGCTTCGATTCCGAACACGTCTACAATCATACCGCCCTTTGTCCTGGTCTTGATAAAGCCCTTGACAACCTCTCCGTTGTCGTATGCGGCATTGACCATATCCCAAGAACGCAGTTGACGTGCCTTCTTATGGGACAAGATAAGCTGGCCTTTCCTGTCTTCGGCAGACTCCACATAGACTTCCACCTTATCCCCGACTTTAAGGTCAGGATTGTAGCGGAATTCCTGTGACATTATGACACCCTCACTCTTATAACCGATATTGACAACCACTTCCCTCTTGGAAATTGCGGTGACTATACCTTCAGTAACATCATTTTCAATGACTTTTGACAGAGTGCTGTTGTAGGCTTCTTCAATTTTAGACTTGTCTTCATCTCCATAGATTGAAGCCTCGCTCTCAAAAGCATCCCAATCAAATTCTTCAGGGGCGATTGAAGCGTTCATCGACGCTTTTACGGTTTCTTTTTCTGCAGCGGCTGCAGGTTCCTCTACAACCTGCTTCTGCTCTTCCTGAACAGCCTGTGCTTCTTGTGCTACCTGCTCTTCCTGAACAGCCTGTGCTTCCTGAGCTACATGCTCTTCCTGAACAGCCTGTGCTTTTTGTGCAACCTGCTCTTCCTGAGCAGTCTGCTCCTGCACTTCTTCTGCAAGATTCTTGTTTTCTTCCATTTTAAAAATCCAAAAAACTAGTAGTTTAACATTATTTTACGTACCTGTCCGATTTCACGGAACAAAGGTCTGCAAAGGTAATTAAAAAATTGAATATCACAAAGATTTCTTCAATTACTTGACATATTAACAAGGAGTTATGCGGGCTCCTCATCAAGGCTTGAAAATTTGTCTGTTTACAATTGAACGGCCAAGAGTAAGCTCATCGGCATATTCCAAATCGTCACCGAAGCCAAGACCACGGGCCAAAGAAGTAATTCTGACACCGAAGCCGGCAAGCTGCCTGTAAAGATAGAATGCTGTTGTCTCGCCCTCGACATCACCGCTTAAAGCCATAATGACTTCAATATCGGACGCAGAAGAAGCAGTTGAAGAAAGTTTATTCACCCTGTCGACCAATTCCCTGATTGTCAGGTCGGAAGGGCCTACCCCGTTGATTGGAGAAATTATTCCTCCGAGGACATGATAGACTCCATGATATTGGGATGTGTTTTCAATGCTCATGACATCCCTGACACTTTCCACAACACAGACAGTATTATGGTCGCGGCTGCGATCCCGGCAAATAGAGCATTCTTCTTCGTCGGAAAGCATCATGCAGGTACGGCAATACCTCACTTCATTGCGCAGTCTGTCAATGGCTTCCGTGAAATGTCTGACATTCTCCTTCGGCTGCTTCAACAGGTGCAGGGCAAGCCTCAGGGCGCTTCTGCTGCCCACTCCCGGCAGACTTCCGATAGCTTCCACGGCATCCTCCAAAAGGTGTGACGGATAGTTCTGTCTAATCATCTCCGGCTATTTCAAAGATTTCTTCAAAGCTTTCTTTAGCACGGGCGTTATATGGTCCGCATAACGCATCATGCCAAGATCAGTGAAATGTATCCCGTCCACTGTGGCCTCGGCATCATCTCCAATCATACCTTTTGCGGAAACGTAATAAATAAGCTTTTCTCCCTGCTTCAAAAGCTTTTCGTACAATTTCCTCTGTTCCATATTCTTTGAAGCCACCTCTTTCCGTATATAGGCATCGTAGTAACAATGCGTAAATTCAGGGTCCTCCACAAAAATCACCGGCACCTCCGGATGAGCATCCCTGACAATCCTGAAAAATTTTTCCCCCGACTCCGCAATCATTTCAGATGAAGCGTTCGGGACATAGTCAAATACAAAAACAGCCGGGTCTTCCACTTTCGCCATAAGTTCAGCTATCTCCATGTCCAGCAAGGCGTTGCCGCTAAATCCAAGGTTAATCACCTCCCTGTCCAACCTGCGGGAAATCATATTGGTATGAGCCATTCCAGGCCTGCTGGCACAACCTCCCTGCAAAATACTTGTGCCGTACATCACTATCGGCCGGTCGGATGCCGGTCTGGCCGCCGCAGGTCCTGCAATCTCAAAGCCCTTATCCACCCCTATTTCAAGCGAATCCACACCGCAGTACAATGAAAGGTAGAGCATATATTCCCTCATCGCAGGTTTCATATTGGATACAAGCGTCACTGTCGTCGTTCTATTATTGACGTCAGGCCTGCCGCTTTGCACAAATCGCCAATTCCCCTCATTGTCAATTGCATAGAGATCAAGACCGCGCGTCCCGGTCGGGGCCTGATGATTCATTATATATTTGTCAGAACTCGTCCACCTCGCATATATCGACGGCGAATTGCTCCTGAAACGGACATAAAGTCCTGCGGAGTTGAGACCGAGATGCCATAACGGCCCCCTTGAAACTTTCTCCAATTCCGCCGGCAGCCTTGTATATCTCGAATATGTATTATCTATGGCCTTGCCAAAAACAGGGAAAGCCGATGCGTCGGCATATGTAATTTCGGGCTTACCCTGACCATAAACAATGCCGGCACATATTAAAGTCGCAAAAAGCGAATAAAAAAATCTCTTCATTGTATATATGTCCCGTTTTTATTCCAATAATAATAGCCGTAGGCAGCCGACATGGCATAAAACATAGACAGGGCCGCCATCCAATAAAGTCCGGACACGATGCACAGTATGCAAGACAAGCTGTCGGCAAGTATCCATAAAGACCATTGCTGGATATATAACTTTGCCAGCCAATATGTTGCAATCACGCTCAGGACAGTCACCACCGCATCAAGGGCTGTTGCGGAATCACCGACATAATTCAGCAGCCATATCAGCAATATCGTCATCAGAATAAAGGCCAGGCTGCTGAACATAAACACCTTGGCATTGATCTTATTCAGACGGATAGATTCATCCTCCTTATAGGAGTTATCCCGTCCCGTCTTGACTTTACGCCATTGATACACGCCCCAGAATGATATGAAAACATAATATATATTCAAGCCCATCAACGCGTAGAGCTGCTGCACGCCAAAAGAGAAAGCGCAGGCTGATGCCGTCACAATCCCTACATACCACATTATGTTTTTCTGCAAGATTTCCAGAACTATATAAAGCAGTCCCGTCAGAAAGGCAAAAATCTCTATAATCTTAATTATCGTATCCACTACGTTCGCACTTGTGTTTATCTTGGCTAATATACAAAAAAATAGGTTGTATTTGACGCATTTTTTCTTTAATTTTGAAAATATTGATAAATCTTTATATGAAAACTTTAATTTAAATTGATATGGAAACAGGACAAAGGCTGCCGGAAATTCTGGGCAGGGATCAGAACGGCAATGAGGTGAAATTGAGCGACTTTAAAGGCAAAAAGCTCGTCTTGTATGTCTACCCGAAAGACAACACTCCGGGCTGCACCAGCCAGGCCTGCAATTTGCGCGACAATTACAGTGCTCTCCTCGAAAAAGGATACGCAGTTGTGGGTGTCAGCATCCAGGACGAAAAATCCCACCTGAAATTCATCGAGAAATTCGACCTTCCTTTCCCGCTTATCGCAGACACTGAGAAGAAATTGGTTACAGCCTTGGGGGTGTACGGAGAGAAAAAGATGTACGGAAAGGTCTCTATGGGCACTTTCCGCACTACTTTCATAACGGACGAAAACGGCGTGGTGGAAAAAATCTTTTCTCCTAAACAGATAAAGGTCAAGGAGCACGCCGAGCAGATATTGGCATAAGGCAGTTCTGCCCTATCAATAAAGAAGCATCTTTATAGGGCCAATTCCTGCAACTGTGCTCCATTTGACTTTCAGCTCCCTGTCGAAGCAATAAAGTTCGCCTGCATCAGTGAATTTGCCGGCGTCTCCGATATATATATCCCCGTTGTCGGGATTTACGAGCATGCCGTATGGGGTCTTGATCCTTTCAAGGCCTGTGCCCTTGAATTCGGTTTTTTCCACCTTGCCGGTGGATATGTTAATCTTGTATAGGCAATTCTTGTTCCCGCCTGTCATCTCTTCGGCATCTCCGGTACAATAAATGAAATCGTCCGACAATACCATATTCGATACGTGGACGTCATTTATATATTCTGCTTTTCCCGTAAGCGGATCCACCTTGCACAGGCTGGTAGGAGCCTTGATTGAAAAATCCGAGCCGTAAATCCCAAGAGAAGACACCCAAAGCCGGCCGTTCTTGTCTGCAAGCAGATATTTCAGATTCGGCTTTTCAAGTTCCACCTTGCCCTCCCTACTGAATGTTTTCAGGTCTATAATGCTGATTGTCTTGCTCTTGACAGCATTGAAACCGCCGCTTTCGGCAACATATAATTTACCTCCCGACACGGCAAGTCCTTCCGGCTGGCATCCGACTTCCATCTCCGACACCACCTTATAATCCTTCGTGCTTATTTTATACACCTTTCCCTTTACCTCTTTAGGGGAGCCGTATACAGCTCCTGCATAAGAGGTTACATAAGCATAGCTCCCGTCGAAAGCAATATTCCTCGGAGACGGGACGGCAATGGTGGTCACGTATGACACATCGTCGGCACTTACAACTTGCAAGGCCCCTGTCACATTCATAGCGATCCAGAGCTTTCCATTGTAAATCGCCATGTCGTTTCCTGTGTCGCCAAGTCCTTGTACCACAGTCGGATTGACCTGTTTAAAAGCGGAAGTGAAGTATTTTCCGTTGCAGAAGCACAGGAAGTCCAGGCTTGAATTGTTGCGTTTGAAGTTTCCCTCGTTGAGCACGAACAGTTTACCGAAATCTCCGTTGTTTTCACCTACTGCAACATTGACACCCGCGAGCTTGCCGGAGGTGGTTTCATCTTTTGTACAACCGACAAATAGCATTGCCAGAAGCATACTGAAAACCAGCAGTGTTTTTTTACCCATGATTTATAAGTTTTTATTGATTTAGCCGCAAATATATATATTTCCCATCAGAAAATATATTCTATACCTATGAGAAAATTCATTCCGGGCATAGGATAATTCGCCACAATTTCATAGCGGCTGCCAAACAGATTGCGCAGGTTTATGGTCGCCTTAAGCTCGGACGACTTTATACCGAACGACTTTGACAACGACATATCCCCTGTCCCCCAAGGCTTCAGACGGAATAAGGGCAGATTGGACGAGGCGGTGTATCTTTCTCCGGTGAAGAAAAAGTCGGCATCCGCCCTCCAGCCTCTCTGCGAATAAAATAGAGAGACGGTGCCGCTATGCAGAGGAATATAGGGGATCTGACCTTTATAAGATATAGCCTCAGGCTCACTTATGTCCAAGGCCTTTTGATAAGAATATCTTACGGTTATCCCTGTCTTATGGCTGCCGTCATCATATTCAAGATCCGCTTTCATAAGCAGGCCGAGGACCTCGACTTTACCTATATTATACATAGACCACCTGAACTGGTTAGATGTCGGAACTGCTATTATCTTATCATTCAAAGCATTATGATAGCCCTCCATTCCAAGGACGATACTTAATCCACGTAGCGGCGAAAAAGAATAATCCAGCCCCAAATCCGTTTGACGGGCATCCTCCGGTCTCAAAGCCTTCACTCCTGCTGTCACATAATAAAGGTCATTGAATGTCGGCATTCTGAAAGAGCGTTTGGCAAACCCGATAATGTTCAGATCAATACAATCAAACGGCCTGTATCTCACCGTAAGAGCCGGCGTCAGGCAGGAATTGATACGGTTTTTCCCATTAAACACATCGTCAACAATGGTGTAGAGCAGGGATGATGATATCTTTATTTTAGGAAAGACAAAGGCTGATGACCCGGCCGCATAGATGCTGTGTCTCTCCGGAGATACCGGTACGAGTTTATTGTGTCTCAGGCGATTGAACTGATAGTCGGCTGCAAGCCCAAGTTTCCACCATGGCATAGGAGACAATAAGCCGGAAAAAGAGATATATAAGCTGCTGTTTTTATAGATATAATCCGCCGCTGGCACGCTTGCATCAAGTTCTGAGAAATCAATATAGTGCAGCCTGTCCGACGCATATTTCGCCTTTATGGCCAATGCATTCTTGCCGGAAAACCTTCGGGACCACTTTCCCTGCACGAAAAAATTATTGTCAGCCTGCCTGTCAGCACTCATCGGGAAAGAGCCTGCAACCTTGTAGACCGGTCCCGGCAGCCCCCTTTCAGAGTCGTAGTCATATAGCCTTAAACTCCACTCCGAAACCCCGTCGGCAGACTTGCCGAATAGCTGTCCCTCAATACGATAGCTTCGCAAATCGCAATTGGTTCTGACCATGACAGTGTCGTATCCGGAGATTTTTCCGCCGGGCATTTCCCGAAAATCCGTCACTCGGAAACGGTATCTGCCGTCAGAGTGGACAAGTTCATTGCTCAGCCTTAAAGACAAACGAGGGGCGATTTTCTTTTCCCAAACAAGGCTGCCGGATAAAAGGCCGAATGAGCCTCCGCGGATTTTGGAACGCAGCAACGACTTTCTTCCTACGAAGACAGGTTCACGGACATCAATATATATGGCATTTGCCGAAGCGAATTCTTTGGCACTTTGAAGCCATTCCGTCTTGTTGGAATTGAAAACTCTGATAGACCCTACATCATCTACGGTAAGTCGTCCCAGATCCACCTGCATATTCTGGGCGTTGTCCACTTGAATTCCGTCAAGAAAGACCCCCGTATGCTGACTTCCAAGACTTCTTATATTCACGGTCTTGAGACCTCCTACGCCTCCGTAATCCTTTACCTGAACGCCCGAAAACATCCTTACTGCATCGGCAATCGAGGCAGAACTCCTGATTTTTTCTTGCGATATGCTGTCTGACGGACTTATATTCCCCATAACGGGATATGCCCGGACGGCAGATGCCGGAATGGTGTCGGTCACAAAATCTGCTGCCCGTAATGCTACAGACAGCAAAAACAGTTGCAACGATATTATTGTCCTGAAATTTAACACATCTGCAAATATAACATTACAAAACAGATTTTATTAATTCTCCGCGAAAAACCTTATTTTTGTAATTCATAGTAAATTTGAAACAAAAAGCAATATGGACAAGAACAGTTACGCATTAGGTATGAGCATAGCTCACAATATGATACAGTCAGGTGTCAAAGAAATATCTTTTGAAGATTTTACGGCGGGCCTCAAAGCCACTTTGAAAGGAGAAGAGCCGGCAATCTCTTACGAGGAGGCAGGGAAACTGCTTGACAAATACTTTTCTCAGTTGGAGGAAGCTCAGGCTGCATCCCGTGCCGAAATAGGAGAAGCTATGAAGAAAGAGGGTGCCGAATTTCTTCTTGAAAATGCGAAGAAAGAAGGGGTTACGGTGTTGGCAAGCGGCTTGCAATATAAGGTGCTGAAAAACGGCAACGGCAAAAAGCCGGGCAAGACCTCACAGGTAAAATGCCACTACGAAGGCACTTTCATTGACGGAAAGGTGTTCGACAGCTCATACAGACGAGGCGAGCCTGCGGTGTTCGGTGTCAATCAGGTGATTGCCGGCTGGACAGAGGCATTGCAACTTATGTCGGAAGGATCTGAATGGCAACTGTTTATCCCATATAATTTAGCATACGGAGAAGCCGGAGCCGGTGGATCGATTCCTCCCTACGCCGCTCTTGTCTTCAAGGTAGAGCTCATAGAAGTCCTCTAAGGGAAATAACTATGCTTCCAAGGAAGATGAATTTGCTTCCAACAAGATTTCATTCACAGCAGGAATATAAGGCTCCCTGAAGTTTCGGGCAAATATCTGATTACCTTTAATTCCGCGACATACAAGATTAGCGCGACACTTCAATAATGCAATAAGGAGCGATACTCAATCGCTCCTTATTATTTATATTCCCTTAGGGAAATATTGTCCGATAAAATTATTCTGCCTTGCCGTCAGAGCCGAGAACGTCCACGATCTTGTGCTCATAGAGTTTCCTCATCTCGTCACGTGCAGGTCCGAGATATTTGCGAGGGTCGAACTCACCCGGTTTTTCGGTGAAGACCTTGCGGACAGCAGCAGTCATTGCAAGACGGGAGTCCGAGTCGATGTTTATTTTGCAGACAGCAGACTTTGCAGCCTCGCGGAGTTCCTCCTCAGGAATACCTACGGCATCAGGCAGCTTGCCGCCATTGGCATCGATGATGTCAACATACTCCTGCGGCACTGATGAAGAGCCGTGCAGCACAATCGGGAAGCCCGGAAGCTTCTTTTCAATCTCGCGAAGTACATCGAATGCGAGCGGCGGCGGAACAAGACGGCCGGTCTTAGGGTCTCTCGTGCACTGCTCCGGCTTGAATTTATAAGCTCCGTGAGATGTACCGATTGAGATTGCAAGCGAGTCGCAACCCGTCTTTGAAGTAAAGTCTATAACCTCTTCAGGACGAGTGTAGTGAGATTCTTCTGCAACGACCTCATCTTCAACGCCTGCGAGTACGCCGAGTTCTGCCTCTACGCTGACATCATGGGCATGGGCATATTCCACAACTTTCTTGGTAAGGGCAACGTTCTCTTCATATGGAAGGGCGGAGCCGTCAATCATAACAGATGAGAAACCGGTGTCAACGCAGCTCTTGCAGAGTTCGAAAGAATCGCCGTGGTCAAGATGCAGCACAATCTGCGGTCTCTCCCAACCGAGTTCCTTAGCATATTCAACTGCTCCCTCTGCCATATAACGCAGAAGTGTCTGGTTTGCATAGTTGCGGGCACCCTTTGAAACCTGAAGTATTACAGGAGACTTCTTTGCGGCTGCGGCCTGAATAATGGCCTGAAGCTGCTCCATATTGTTGAAATTGAAAGCAGGTATGGCATATCCGCCTTTAACGGCCTTTGCAAACATCTCTTTAGTGTTTACAAGACCTAATTCTTTGTAAGAAATCATAATATTAACATTAGAAATTAATTAACTACCAACCGTGCGGCTTATCCGCCAAAAGACTTGGCTGCAATAATTCTGCCAATCTTTTTTATCATGCGAATTTACGACAAAACGTCATATTTTCAAAGGCCTGACAGACGTTTTTATATTGAACGACATACTTCCGTCCCTGTACCTGACTTTGACTTTCCGCCCTCTTGCCGCCGCTTTAGACTTTCGGCCGGGGGCAACCCGTCCCGTCCATATATGAGGCGAGGGCATTTTCCGTAGAGGAATAAAATCCGAAGCATCTCCGCCTGCTTTACGCAACTCTACATTGCGTCTTCTTGCAAGCAACACCTCCGGTGCAACCATATCCGTCCTTGACAGGCTCACCCTTCCTCTGAGACCGGGCATCCTGACTGTTACATCCCCGGTTTCCGAGCCTCCGAACACATTGGCTATAAGCATATTGTCATCAGTCAGCCACACAGTGGCCATATAATTGTCGTCTTTGGCAATGGACTTATACCTTAATCTATATTCACCGTCCTTATAAAAATCCGCAACATAATAGCCGCGAGGAGCCCCGCAATTCATGACAGCATAGGAAATACCTGTTTCATCTTTTTCGCCACGCCAGAAACTCCCGCATGCCGCCCCGACCATAACCTCCTCTACTCCTGGCAAGATCTCATGACGGCCTGCGGTATGAGTATGTCCGCAGATCAGTAAAGACTTGGGATGTTTGAGCAATATCGGATAGAGGTTGTACTTTGCACGCAGTGATGAGAACGGTATATGAGCAGACAGAACAGCCAACATATCCTTAGGAGTAGCCGAAAGCACGGAATCGACATACCGTTTTCTGACTTTGTCGAGCCCTCCGAAATATCCTAAACGCCCGTCCTGACAAACGTCATTGAGCAAGATGAAACGAATGCCTCCTGCAACAAACGAAGTGTCCTCAGGACCAATCAATCTGCGAAAACTTGCAAAGTCGCGGGATTTTTCTTCGTCCACACTCCTGTCAATACTGATCGGCCGTCCTTTCTTAAGACCATAGAAATCCCTGTCGTGATTGCCGGGCACGGAAAACCATGGGCAAGGAAGCGAGTCCAAAGACTCCTTGGTCGGCAACAATAATGAAACGTCATCATTTACAAGGTCTCCGAGCAGAATGACCATATCCAAGTCCTTTCTTTCACGCAACTCCGTATAAACCGACCTGCGTGCGTACCGGAGCGTCGTCGAGTCGTTAATCTGCGGGTCTCCCACAAAAGCCACTCTGAAAGGCTTCTCACATCTCGCAAAAGAATCTACTGAATGGACAAAAAACAAAGGTGCCGCTATCAACAGCAGCACCTCAAGCCGTATAATCCTATTTGCAGACATACAGTTTCTCCGCCCCGTTTGCATCTATGAATGAAATATATCCGATACCGGCCTTTGAGAAATTGAAGCACAAATCGGTAATGCTTTCCTGAGCCACCGCAACGGCGTCACTCCATTGCTTGGTGTCCTTGTCAAATTCCGTAACATATACAGCCTTAGTATTCTTGAAATCGTAATATGCGACGTATGGAGTCCCGTCAGGTGCGACTGCAATTCTTGCAATGTCGTGAGTTTCTCCATGCACATAAGGGATAGGAGTTCCGACTGCTGTCCACGCACCTGATGCATACTTTTCTACCCTGAAATGAAATTCTCCATTAACCCCCGCATCATCAGCAGTTATAAGGAAGACATTTCCGCCTGAAGCCACTATGTCCAAAATTGCAATACCGGTCTGGACAGCTCCCTCATGCAGATAATTGCTCCGAAGAGAAGACCATGACCCGTCTTTGTATTGCAGTACCTCATGTCCGTACTTTACACCACCGACTGTTCCTCTATAAATCAAAGCGGCATAGACGGCATCTTTGCCATTGCACATTGCTATTTTAGACATAGGATTCTTCTCCAGGGGAAGTATATTGGCATGTGCCCATTGCGTCCCGTTATAAGAAGATACGACAAAGGCATTTCTTCCGTAAGGATTGTTCTTGCTTGAATTTATCTGTGCCATAAGCACCTGCTTGCCGGATAGGGCTGCCACCTTTACCTGGACGGCAGCGACATCAGAGCCGGTTTCAGCTCCTAAGCTTTTCCAACTTCCGCCTTCAAACTTCATCACCGTCCCGGGCTTTGTACCGGTTTTAAGCTTATAGGTTACAAGAGGAGAGCCGGCATCATCAAAGTCAATATCCATATCACTGTTGCCCATAATTTCACTAAATCCGACCGTGCCCACTACTGAAAAACTTTCTCCGCCGAATTTAAGCACAGTCATCTTACCAGCACTGTTTGTAAGCGGTTCAGTAATATCGTTCTCCTTGAATGCGATGTAAGGCAGGCCGTCAGCCGGATTTACTTTCATCACCGAGGATTTCACTTTCAGGTCGGAATATGTGGCAAGAAGCTTCCACTCACCTGCTACCCTGTTCACCTTTACGGAATAGATTGCATTCTTGGTACCATCACTGTTAGACACAATATAATCTACGGGCACGGTAAAATCATTAACCGTAATCCCACTTTCCTGCACCTTTGAGCCTACTTTAACCACATTTTTCTCTCCCACCTCAAATGTTGCTACAAGGGCTGTGACGTCTGCTGTCTTAGGAAGCGCCACGGAAATTTCCTGTCCGTTGATCTGCCCCTCAACATCTGACATTATGATTCCCGGATTTCTGGAAACTTCGAATTTAAAGGAAGTCATGGACGGAGGAGGCACCACAGGCGTCTCATTCTTAGATTCAGGCTTGCAGGCAACTGCAAGGGCCATTAGCGCAAATATTGTCGCTAAAATAAAATTCTGTTTCATTTCGTTTTATATTTAATTACAAATTCCGTTTTGTTATTACAAGCTCTCTGTTACGGGCGTCCGGCCCGGGCAGACCGTATGTGAGTGGGACATTACTTTGTGTAATCCTAAGCCTCAACGTATTGTCCTTATCTGCTCCAACCTCATTCGGCATCCACTTAATTCTTATTGGCATCTTGAATATCCCCGGAAGAAATCTGATCGAACGGCCTTCCGTAATTATGGAATAATCAACCCCCTCTTGCAAGCCGCTGCCGGCTACCGCTTCATACTCCACAACTATATCCTCATCAAAAGATTTGGAGCTCAACATCATATAATAAGTGTTCACAACATCGGCATCAGCTCCTACGATGACGCTTCCTGCCCCTTCTCCTGTTGCAAGGTACACAAAAGGATTATCATACAGCGGCGTGCTGTCCACCTGACATGACATCGCAAAGGCCATTAAGACAAATATATATACAAATCGTCTCATAATCAACTGTTTTCAGAAGGATTTTGTTCTATCTCTTTATTGGATTCCATTTCAAGATACGGTATGAAAAGGACAAAACGGTAATCAGGGAATTTCAATGTGCGGAGCGTTGCCGTCGTCTCCTTATCCCTTTCGAGGGTTTCTTTCCTGCGGGCTATGTCAAAGAGCCTGTGCCCCTCCAGACACAATTCTTTCATCCTTTCCTCCATAATAATCCCGTCTAAACCGGCGGCATCTGAAAAGTCGAGCGATACATCTTCACGGTCTATTCCTAAAGCTCTGGCTTCAAGCGACTTAATTAATAAGGAAGCACTGTCGGCCTTGTCCATTCTGCAATACGCCTCAGCCTTGATAAGATACATCTCGGAAACCCTGAACACAAAAGGGTCATAATGTTTGTCCACGACATTAACAGTGGAATCGGTACAATAGAACTTCATACACACGTTTTCGTAATCCCGCATCTTCTTGGTGTCCGGATCGTATGCCCTATGACTGAAAAGCGTCAGACGCACATCCTTCTCATCATTGAAAAGACTTTTCAGCTTGGCGGACGGGGTAGCGGACGGCTCTTTATAGTCATAGAATGTCTGCAAAACCCGGACTTGCGCATAACCTCCAAGCCGCAGAATTGCCTCTACTCCCCTCGTGCCCACATTCACATACATATTCCGATAATTTTCGCGTGAGGCTAACGGGAAGTCCTTTATGAGTTCTCCGGAGTATGAGGCTGCACGGGCATAATCCCCCATATACAAGAAGACCCTGGCAAGAAGAGCCTTGCATGATGCCGGAGAGGCAAGATATTCATTGAAAGGATAAGACGGGGAAAATGTGGACATGGCTTTCTCCGCATCGGAGATGACCTGGTCATAAACCTCTTTCACCGTAGCCCTTTTGAGCTTTTCCGTCACTTTAGGGATTTTAGTAAGGACAGGCACTCCGGGATGTGAGGCATCCGGGGTGAAAGTATAGGTCTGTGCATAGACCTGACATAGATTGAAATGCGTCAAAGCCCTGATGAAATACGCCTGTGCGATTATATTGTCAATCATTGCGTCATTGCGTCCGTCCTTCAGTCCGGGAGCATAATATATTATATGATTTACATTCTGGATTATATTATAAGAATATTTCCATATATAGCCGACAGCCGTCGTCTCCTCCATATAGGTAGAGGAGAAATTGTAGATTGTCTCCCAGGACGGATTGCCGGCAGAAAGGCTCATGAGGTCTCCTGTAACCTCAGGATATATAAGCAGAAATTTGTCATAAATTTCATACAGAAGGCTATATGTGCCGTTCAATGCCGGCTGGAGAGCCGACGCTTCGGAGAAATATGTCGGGATGTCGCTTTTGCCTACCTGGTCCACATCAAGGAAATTGCACGACACGGAAGAGGCTGCTGCAATTATGCACGACAAATATATTTTTATGGTTTTTCTCATTTCTGCTTAGAATGATGCGTTTATGCCTATGGTAAAAGTCCTCGTAACCGGGTAACCGTTCATGACCGTCTTGTACGAGTTATAGGTCCTACTCTGGCCCGGGGTGAAAAGATAGAGATTGTCGCAAAGCAGGGACACAAGGACATTCTCAAGTCTCATCTTTGAAGCTAACTTGTCCGGAAGCCGATAGGACAGGGAAAGATTGCTGAGATTGAAGTAAGTCTTCTTATATAGGTAGCGGGTAGAAAACATGGTGGAACTTGTAGTTTTCTGAGAGACCCTTGGATATCTTGCCACCTCTCCGGCCTGCTTCCATCGGTAATAATAGACCTCAACAGCCTGATTTCCTCCCGTAATGTCATAACCGTCCTTCATATAAAGGCTTGCATAGGAAGGCAGGGCATATCCGCCTATATTGTAATTGATCTGGAAAGAAAGGGAAAGATTCTTCCACCGGAAGTCATTCATCAGACCGCCATAGCCAAATGGCGTGGAAGTCTTGTCGGGCACTCGGTTCTCGGCGGAATACTTCTTTGTGACATTTCCCTCCTTATCATACCACATTGGCGACCCGTCGGCAGGATCCACTCCGGCCCACCTCACAAGATACCAAGTGTCGGTGTCATATCCCTCCATCCAAACCTTGCTTCCGAAACCTGTAGGAATGCCCTCATATAATTTAAGTATTTTATTGTTATTATGGGAAAAATTCAACGTTGTAGTCCATTCAAAATCTTTACCTGAAATGTTTGCAGACTTGATGCTGACCTCAAAACCGGTATTGCGGATATTGCCCACATTGGCATATATCCTGTCGTCCGATATTGTCCTTGACACATATATACGGCTTAACAAATTATCAGTCAGATTGTTGTAGTATTCCACACCTATATCAAGCCTTCTCAAAAGCGACAAATCCAGCCCCACATTGATAATTCTTGTGGTCTCCCATGACAGCCCCGGATTAGGCACGCTTTCCAGTCTTGCCCCTGCCGAGCCAAGGTAGGAAAAGGACTCGCTGTAGGAGTATCTGCCCGTCGCGACCGAGGTGTCGATTCTGGAATTGCCGGAAGTGCCGTAGGTTGCCTTAAGTTTCAGGAGATTTATCGCATTGCTTTTGAAAAACGCCTCGTTATGAATATTCCATGAGACCCCTGCCGACCAGAAATTGCCCCAGCGGCTGAATTTGCCGAACGAAGAATTTCCGTCCCTGCGATAATTGCATGACACGTAATATCTTTTATCATAAGAGTATGTCCCCCTTATGAAATAAGACATTGTCCGGGACATAGAAGAGCCTCCGCCTCCTTTTCTGCTGGCTTCCGCTGCATAATAGATTTCTTTGACGTGGTCGTTCATAAAGCCGCTACCGCTTGCATTGGAGGTCTTGTAGCCTTTGCTGTTCAATTCCAAGCCGGCAAAGCCTCCCACATTGTGTCTGCCGAACGCCTTGGAGAAATCCAATTTTGAGGTGTTCGTCCACATCGTGTAGAACGAATCTTCACGTTGGGCATGACCTATCCCATTTCCGTTTTCATCCATTCCGGCAAGTGTCAGCCTTGAGTCATAGGCATCTCCATGACTGTGCTGGTATTCTATACCGAACACATCGGACAACTTCAAGCCTTTTATCACTTCCCATTCGAGATTCGCATTGCCGATTGTCTTCAGGGAGGTCTGGATATTGTCGTTCAACTCCCTGTCCGGCACCTTGTTGGCAAAAAATTTCCTCATAATGAATGTGCCTTTCGTATCGCTCCACAATTTGTTGTATAAACGGAAAGTATGGCCGTCCTCTAAATAAGGAGAATAAATCGGCAGAGTACCAAGATAATCGCTGCCTAAACTGAAAAGGTCATTATGATTGTATGAGGCTGTCAGGGATATTCCTGCCTTAACATTATCCAAGGGGTTGTAGCTCTGGCTCATCCTTACATAAAACCTCCTCGACAAATCCTTGCGGACCGTATTGGCGTTCCTGTAAAAAGAGCCGGAAAGATAATTCTTGGCCTTCTTGCTGCCGGAAGTTGCCGATACACAAGCATATAGAGAAGAGCCCATGCCAAGATACACGTCTGACCAATCCGTAGAGGTCGTGCTGAATGAATTATAATCATTGTCCCTGAAAGGGAAATCGGACATCCTATTGCCTCCATTGGCCCATGCCTCTTTGGCGACTTCCATATATTGCGAAGCATTCATCATTTTCACCATTGTGCTCCTGTCCGGGACCGACAAGCCATAATTCAATGTGGCCGAGACTTTCAGCGGCCTGTTGCCGAAGTCACCGCTTTTGGTCGTGACAAGAATTACCCCATTGGCTCCATTGGCCCCATAAATCGTCGTCTGGTCAGCGTCTTTCAAGACGGTTATGCTTTCAATGTCATTCGGGTCAATAAGAGATAGGGGTGAGACGGTCAGTGACATGCCCGGCATCATGTTATTGCGGTCTCCCGTGTATGTGGGCACTCCATCGATTATCCAAAGCGGCTCGTTGGAGGCTACCAAGGACGCTTCTCCCCTAACCCTAACATTAAGCCTCGGCCTTGTAGAACCGGCCTTGTCTGTCCTTGGCTCTACCATAAGGCCCGGCACAAGACCATTGAGAATGTCGTCTATTCTGGCTTTCGGTTTGTCTTTCAGCCTTTCAGAATTCACCTGAAACGCACTGCCTATCAGGTCCTCCCTCTTCTGCTTGACACCGTAAGCCCCGACAACCACAGCCTCCTCAAGCTTATTGTCAGGTTTCATTACCACATCGAAACGTTCCTCCTTGTCTACCTTCCTCTCAATCATCTCCATACCGATATATTGAAAAACGAGGAAATGCGTTTTCCCGGCTTCGGGAACAGCAATTTCATAGTATCCGGAATTATCCGTCATAACTCCGTCATTCGTGCCCTTTACATATACGAAGACTCCTATCAGAGGCTCTCCTGTATCGGATTTGACCGTTCCGCTCACCTTATAGTCCACCTCGCCTGCATAAGCCGGGGACGCATAAAGCAAGGTCGTGCATACAAGCGACAATATAGAGATTAGCCTTAGGATTGAATTCATGTTTAGATATAATGATTAAAAGCCAAAATAATCTCTTTTGCGGTCAGTCGGCACACCATCTTTCATCCATGGTGGCATAGGCCCTCCTTTGAGATAGTGGTCGAAGAACTGCTGAAGCCTGCGGGACAAGTCCTTGCAGTTCCGTCTCCTCACAAGATTATGGGCCTCATTGTTATATTGAAGCATCCATACAGGCTTGCCAAGTCTTCTGAGATTGGAAAAGATTTCTATGCCCTGATACCAAGGCACTGCCCCGTCGGCGTCATTGTGCATTATCAGCAATGGTGTGTCAACCTTGTCCAAATGGAAAATCGGAGAATTTTCTATGTATAGTTCAAGCCCGCCATCGTCCCACAGCGACTTCCCTATCCTGCTCTGACCGTGCTCATATTGGCCGGCACGGACAATACCGGATCCCCAGCGGATACCGCCATAGGCAGAAGTCATATTGCCGACAGGAGCTCCTGCACCGGCAGCGGCAAAAAGATTGGTCCTTGTCACAAGATAGGCGGTCTGATACCCTCCCCAGCTCTGCCCCTGAATTGCCATTCTGCTCTTGTCGGCAAAAGGATATTTTTCACAAAGGGCTTCAGCCCCGGACACTATGCAGTTGTATGCGCTCTCGCCCGGATGCCCTATCTTATAGACAATATCAGGAACGAAGCATATATAACCCCTGCTCGTGAATAACGGTATGTTGACGATTGAGCGGGAAGGGGCAGGCGTCCAGAAATCATACAGCTGCTGAGAATATTTCTCATAGAAATACACCATGACAGGCAATTTGTCATCAGGACTGACCCCGTCAGGGATATACACCAGGCCTTTCAACGGCGTGCCGTCGTATGCTGTCCAGTGGAAAAGCTCGGCCCTACCCCACCGGTACTCCGAAATCTGAGGGTTGATAGACGTCAGTTTCTCTTCGCTGGCGAAATCATCTGCGGTCACATAAAGGTCATAAGGATTGCGGAAATTCCCTTTCATGAATAAAATATTATCAGAAGCGGGAGCCTTGACAATATTCCTGAAAGATACTGTGTCAATCTTGTAGCGTAAAGATTTGGGGCGGTGCAGCCTAAGCATAGCAATCCCGTTCCTCATATCATCTTCATTGAAGACGCTCATATACAGTTTGTCCTTTGCCTTGAGTGAAGCCGCGACTCCTGATTTAGTCTCATTCTGGGACAGCCTTGTCGCAACCGGCATAATCGTCCTGAAATGCAGGTGTTCCGCCCTGCCTATGCCATTGGTCAGATTTTCCGCAGCATCTCCGTCCGGAGAGAATTTCCACACATCATAACGGTCGGCTATAAGCACGGCCTCGTCATTTTCAAGCCACCTCGGAGAGCTGTCATAAGCACCGGAAGGCATAGGCCTGTCATTTTCCTCGTCATAGAAAGCAGTACCGGTCTGCGATGTCAGATTGGCCGTCCGGCCAGAAGCAGGGTTATATGTATAGAAATTATAGTCATCAAGATTATACCATATCAGATATTTGCCTGAAGGGGAAACATCTGCAACGGCATTCAATTTTTCTGCAACCATTTTTCTGGCCCCGTCCCTTAACGACACCAGTGAAATATCCGTATATGAATTATAGTCCCAGGCAGAAGAAAGAATGTATTTCCCGTCATCGAGAGACAAAGCCCAGTCACCGTCTCCTCCTCCGACAAGTCTGATGTTGTCTGAAACTGATGTCGTAAGAGGCATAAGTTTCCCCCCATTATTCAGATCGATTACTGCAAGATATGTCTTTTTCAATGTATTGTTAAGCCTTTTCTTCTGCTGTGGAGGGGTGTATGGGGAGTCCCAGTTCCATATATCCAACTCTGCGGTTTCAAAATCTACGATTGAAGTGTCCTTTGGTGGTCTTATTGGAGCAATTCCTATGAAAATCCTATTTCCGCTTTTCGAGAAAAAAGGCTCGCTGTTCTCATTTAAAGTCCAGCCTTCCGTGCCGACTGCCTCAGTGCCACGGCCGACAATCTCCTTCGTCACAGCGAGATTTCCCTGATAAGGGACTTTTGGCAAGGCTATTTTTGACAGGAAGAGAGAATACATTTTATTCCCTGTCTTGTTAGTGTCGCTTGTAGCAGTAAATGCGACTTGTCTGCAGTTGTCAGAGAAAACCGGATTGCCATAAGCCTTGTGGCCTTTAGCCAAAGTATCATAGGCTGCAATCTCCATATAGTTTCTAAGAAGCACCGCATCAGCCGACAGGCTGTCCTTCTTGTCTTTTTTAGTGGTAATAGCCAACCTCTTACCGTCCCTGCTGAATACATATCTTTCCACGTTCAACAGAGTATCGGCCGCTTCGGTAGCAGGATTGAACACGATAAGACCAGACTTCACCTTGCCCTTCGCCGGCCTTTTGGGATTGCCGGCACCTTTTGTAGTATCCGGCTTTTCCTCCCAGGAAGACTTATATGCTACATAGGGCTTTGCATCCAGACCTACCGAATAAGATTCCACCGCCGCCAATTTTCTGACGCTCATCTTGCCGAGGTCTATTACAGCCAAAGTGTCCTTTGTCATGTCCTCTTTCTTTACTTTCTTTATCTTTTCCTGACGCGTCTTTGCGAACTCCGGGCTTATGCGGCAATAAAGCCACCTCCCCTCCGGATCCAAAGACGGACTGCCTCCACGAGGCACTACTAACTCTCTGACTCTCGCCTTTCTTTTGTCCGGAGTCGAGTTTCGCACTACGAGACGACCGTCACCCTCCTGTGGGCTAACTATCCATACTATTACATTGCCGTTGTCGGAAACCAGAAACTGTGATACCTTTTCCCATGAGTCATAAACATCATGATCCATAGGTCTTTTCTGAGCATACAATGGCGACAGGAAACCCAATGTTGCGAGTGCCGCCAATAAAGTAAAGATTTTCGATTTCATATAATATCCTTCTTTTCAAATAATCCGCTTTTTACAAAATTAATAAATTTGCAGAAAATCGCTACATTTGCATAAACAGTAATCCAAAGAAAAGATGCGTGAAAAGGTTGTAATCTTCTCAGCCCCATCCGGCTCCGGGAAAAGTACTATAGTCAATCATATATTGAAGCTTCATCCGGAAATGGAGTTTTCAGTTTCAGCCACCTCAAGGCCGCCGAGAGGGCAGGAAAAGGACGGGGTGGAATACCGTTTCCTGACAACGGAAGAGTTCCGGGACCTGATAAAATCGGATAAATTCGTCGAATATGAAGAAGTGTATGAGGGGCGTTATTACGGCACACTGAAATCGGAAGTCGAAAGGATTTGGGAAAAGGGGCATGTAATCATTTTTGATGTCGATGTCAAAGGAGGGGTAAACCTTAAAAAATATTTCGGGGACAAAGCTCTGTCAGTGTTTATACAGGCCCCGTCGATTGATGTCCTTAGAGAAAGGCTGTTGAAAAGAGGTACTGATTCACTCGAAGAGATAGAAAAAAGGATCGCAAAGGCGGAGGAGGAGATGACCTACGCCGGCAAATTCGACAGAATACTTATAAACGACGATATGAATAAGGCTTTCGCCGAAGCCGAAAAATTAGTCAATGACTTTCTGAAGTGAATATAGCTGTATATTCGGGCTCATTCAACCCGCTGCATATAGGTCACCAGGCCATTATGGAATACCTTACTTTCGAGAGGCATTTTGATTGGGTATATCTTGTGGTATCCCCAAAGAATCCGTTGAAATCATCCATAGAGGCCGACACCGGTGAGGAGCGTTATAAGGCCGCAGTGGAAGCGGTCAAACGCCACCCGAAGCTGCATGTGTGGGTAGATGACATCGAACTGAAAATGCCGCCTCCGCAATATACAATAAAGACCCTTGACGCCTTGAAGCAACGGGAGCCGGAAAATGATTTCACCCTTGTAATCGGGGCCGACAACCTCTCAGGCATACGCCGGTGGAGGGATTTTCCGAGAATACTCACGGAATACGGTGTAGCCGTATATCCCCGAAAGGGCTATGACATGGAAAAGATAAAGCTCGGACTTATCGAGGAATGCAAGTCATTCCCTACGCCTTATGTCTTGGATGACAATTATTCCGCAAGCCCCGAAGGCATGCGCAGCCTTGAAGATATTCTCGCAAGGGTCTACAATATCCGGCTTATGGATGCTCCTATAGTGGACATTTCATCTACCGAAATACGTAAAGGCATTGCAGAAGGGAAAGATATGTCAAAATGGCTGATGTAACATGCATATAGAAACCGAAAGAAAATTCCTTGTCAAAAACGATGACTATAAAGGACAGGCGAAAGTCATTCACAGGATGATGCAGGGCTATATAGCCCATGACAGCGGTCGCACAGTCAGGGTCAGGATTTCTGACGGCCGAGGTTATCTGACAATCAAAGGCCCCTCCGCCAACGGCATAAGCAGGGCGGAATGGGAAATGGAAATTCCTCTCGAAGACGCAAAAAGCCTTATGCAGCTCTGCAAAAGCGGTATTATAGACAAAAACAGATACGTCGTACCCGCAGGCAACGGAAGATTCTTTGAAGTGGACGAATTCTACGGAGACAATCAAGGCCTCGTTGTCGCCGAAATCGAACTCGGAGCGGAAAACGAGGCCTTCAACAAGCCTGAGTGGCTCGGTGAAGAGGTCACCGGAGACCACAGATATTATAACTCTTCCCTCTGTACGATGCCGTACAAAGATTGGAAGAAATAACCCTTTTACAGATTCTTTATGCAGCGGATAGAATAGCCGCTCTTATAGTTTGTGTATAAAACTGAAAGCTTGCCCTCCGGGGTGGCCGGCTTTTTAAAGGCAGTCATCATACCGAAGAACTTATAATTGTTAATATTGCCAGCCTTGTCCTTGCCTACGCTGTCTCCGGTAGATGACATAATATAAGTCAGGGCGTTTTTACCGAAATATCCCGACACTGTGCTGTTAGTTTCAGAAATTATGTTGTTGACATAGCTACCTTTCAGTGTGCTTGAATTCCTCGCAACTGTACCGGAAAAATTCCATTTGAAACCTGCGGCATCGAGTGCAGTTACCTTTGCACCTTTATATCCGGCATCGTAATAAGCAGCCTGTTCATTTACGACTTTATCCGCTTCCCCGGCCTTCTTGATAGAGAAGCCGCACAAGGCTATCAGTTCAGTCCTCGTAGGTATATGCCAGCCGTCAGGGCAAATGCCTTGGGCTCCCTCGAATGACATGAAGTTGTCCTTATTCAGTTTAACGCCGCCTAAAGCCGTTTCATAATCATACAGATAACCGAGCTCCTTTATGGAAGCTTCATCTTTCAGAGATGTACATTTAGTTCCGTCAGATTTGTAAGGATACCAGAAACCGCTGTCATCGTTAGGATTGTCGGAAGCCGTCTTCCCTTTCGGGACATATCTTAGCGGCTCGGCAAGCCAGAACCTGCCGTCACCCATTTTTACTACATTATAGGTAGCCCCACCCCATTCTACGGTTTTAGGCTCTTCAGGAACAACAGGCTTGCTGTCGTTGTCTTTCTTACACGATGTCAGTGACACAGCAGCCACTGCCATGAAAACTAAAATAAATCTTTTCATAATTCTAACAAGTTTAATAAATAATTAAAATCTATAACCAAGCTCAAAAAGAGCGTTAAATCTGTCGTTCCCTGATATATGCTTTAGCCCGAAAGCATGAGTATCATACGCTTTTGCCCCTACATATATGCCTTTAACATAATTTCCGGAGACGAAAAAACGCAGTCCCAACTCCGGGGTCACCCTTGGCGCAACCAGATACTCTTTCCATATATCATATCTTTCTTCCAGACGAAAAGGTTTAGTCTCAAGCCCGGCAGAGCCGGAATTCTCCTCTTTCCTTTGCCACTCATATCCTCCATAAAAGCCCAAAGCAGCCTCCAACTCGAAACGGCCAAATCTATATAGTCCCAAGGCATTGACGCCCAAAGCATTGAAACTCTCGGTGTCGTAAAAGGGATAGACCGAAGTGGAAACCTTTTTGTCGTAGGAATAATCCATGCTGCAATGCAATTCAAGCTTACCGTTGAAGTATAAATCATAAAAAGCATTAAGGCAGAGTCTGTTATGTTTAAGGACTGTGTTATAGCCGTAAACAGTCGGCGTAGTTATGCCGCCCTCTGCTACCTTGTCGATGACGGACTCCTTATTCAACCCCGCTGAGGAAGAATATTTAAGGCCGATCTTATGTCCGGCCTTTGGCCTGATGATGACATAGGAAAGTCCGGCAGAAAGCTCCCGCCGCGGAAACTTGTACCAGACAAAGCCTTTCTCTCCCACCTCTCCATTCGAGGACCGGTATTCGGCATCGATATAAAATCCCTTGCGGTGCTGGATTTGGACGCCGACTCCGTGCGTAATTTCTTTCACCGGGAACCTGTCCACACCGGCTTCCGCCAAATGAAGGCCGTTGCCGGACCACATCTGATAGGTCCCCCACATAAGTCCTTTGTCCAAAAAAGCATAATAGGTGTCAGCCGTAGCCGTACCTAACTTTTCAGCCTTAGTGTATTCGCTGGTCTTCCTGAAAATATAAGACAGTCCGAAATTCCATTGGCCTGTCTTGTAGACGACGGACGGCGTCGCCGTCAAATCCAAAGAATAGTTCGTGTGCCTGATGTCGCGACGCTTGGAAAAATTGGCGGATTTGAAATCAATCCTGCCGCCTGCAAGCCAATGTGCGGAAATGTCGGAAGAAAAGCCTCCGGAGAAGCCGTACTCCTGCAAAGTCTTTCTACCAGGAGTGAATTCCACGACATCAATAGGATAATATCCCGGATTAATGAACATAGAGCCGCACATATCTTTACCGTCAGCCTGACTGAAACTGAAACTTCCTGTCATTGAGACTTTTGGAAGATGCAGTATAGTGGCCGCATTTGCACCTCCTCCCCACAATGCGGAAGCTCCGTCCGCATTCCTGAATCCTCCGGTCTCATAGCCCCCGTAAAGTTTTGCATAGGAAACGGCCTTACGCTCATTGCCGGTATTCGGCATCATAATCACAGTCTTGTCGAGCTGGCCTCTAATTCCGGCCGTGTTGCTGCTCGAAAAGAAAGGGTTCAATGCAATAGTCTCATCGTAAGGGCTTTGTGCGTGCACCCCCACCGCAATGAGCAGCAAGGGACAGAAGCAGAGCATGAAGACTGCTTTATTTATGTAATGACTGTACCTCGCTTTCATATAAATCATTTGTTGAATTGTTGGTGTCGAAAAGTACCTCATAGCCGTTTTCGGCAGAGGCCTTATCATCTTTTTTGCGCATAAGGGTCTTGCCTTTAAATGTTTCCGACAAACTGACAAAGCCTGCGTCTATGGAATTACCAAGCCTTTTGGAATTGGAAGTCGAACTGCCATTGAAGACCTCTACCCCGTCAATTACCCATTCGAGAGGAATTTTGACGACCTTTTCGAAACTGCCCGGTATCTGGATTATATTGTCCGGCGACGCAACGAACTCATTGATTGATTTCCCCTTGGCCTTGAATATGATGATAGCAGGAGAATTGTTCGAAAGAGTGTATGCGCTGGCAATGCCTGTCTTTATCACAACTTTCAGTATACGGTCGGCCGACACCTTGTCCCCCGGAGCCGGATGATAGATCGGATTCGGAAAATAAGTGGTGTTGTAGCAGACAAAACAGTCGGGACGGTTCAGATTTACAGACAAAGGGTAATTTACCGTATGATCTATCGCCCCATTCAGACAGAAGATTGCATCTTCTCCGCTTTGCAAAGGGAAAGACTTGCCGTTGCCTCCGACTCTGAGCACGGCCAATATCACCGGAGCGAAAGGCGGAAGCTCTCCGTCGGATGACCATTTAATAGGAGTACTATTGGAGTTGTACGGGGCAATGGTGCCTATGCACAGGCTGTCCATATATTGTTCGGACGGCGAATTGTTATGGACGATAACGTATTTATCAGACTGATATACACCCTCTTTCGGAGCCATGCTGCATCCTCCGCAATAGATTTCCTTTATAAGCAAGTCTCCTGCCTCGGAATAGACGAGATTTAGATCTACCGACACATCGCTTCCGACCATAAGGGCCTTGTCAATATTGCCGTTGAATATCGAATTGCCGACCTTATCGCTTGCAGAAATACGATAGATTCCATTTGTGAGTTCCGGAGCCACCTTTCCCGAAGCATCGGTTTTCAAGACATACCTGACGCCTGAAGCATAATTTTCAAAAGAGACCTCCACCCCTTCGTGCATAAATGAGGTTTTCCCTTCGGGATATACCAACCTGACGGAAAGTGTATGCAGATCGTTGCTGTATGCAGCATCAGGGCCCATATTCAGACAGCCATGCAGCAAAGGCAGAACAAACGGCAAGACGTATAGAATAGATTTGCATCCCATAACTAAAATTTTAACCTTAAAGTAAGCCCATAATAGAAAACCGGTGTAAATATGGCGCTCATCCCTGTAGCGTGGCTTTTCACAAAACGCCTTGAGTTTGTAAAGTTATTTGCAAAGAATGACAGTGAAACATGGTTCCCGATTTCCTTGGTAACACTGATATTGGCCGAGAAATACGGGTCGTAGCCGTCTTTTGCAAATGTATATATATTGCCCGAACGCAATATAAGATTATTGTATTCCGAGCTATGATCCTCAACCTCAGTCCATTGGTGAATCTTCCCGTCAAGGTCCATATAGGCAATCGGCTTCACTGCGGAATAAGAATTGCCGTCGTAGATATAACCCCCCGTAGGCCTGATGGAGCCGGCATCCACAGTAAAGGCATAATCCTTTCCGTTATATGATGATAGGTTGCGATTACGCCTGAGCAAAGCCGCCTCAAGCCTGCAAGTCACGACAAGGCGGGCCTGGGGGATATGCGTAATTGCAGTGACGTTCATATCAACACTATTCAGACGCCTGCCGTTGGACACACCCGCATTTCCGGGATAAATGCCCACATATTGATACGAGCGGTCTTGCAGGCGGGTGTGTGACCAGCCTGTCTTGTAATAATATACATCGTTTTCATCCACGTACCGGATATAGCCGTAGGAAGCGTCAAGGCGGAATTGGGTGCGTATGGGCTTTATTTCAGGGAAATCAACCGTCAGTTCGGCCCCGGCACGGATAATTCTGGCCCCGTTGTCCGCCATTGGAGAGGCGACAAAAGTCTTGTCCTCAACTTTAAGCTCGGACGTTACGGGAGCATGCCCCGGCTTAGTGAAAGTGACATAGCCGGTGTTCGGATCTACACTCACCTTGTCTTCGGCCGAGACCTTATAGCCGTTAGGCAAAGACATTATATTGTATGTGAACGGGTCATACACCGTACTTGTCATATACGGGTCGTAGGTAATATTGCAGTAACCTGTCAATGACAGCTTTACGCCCTTAAATCTGGCATCCGCACCGATTTCGGAGTTGTAGTTCTTCTGCCATACCAAATCGGGATTGAACCTGTTGGTGTATGGAATTGTGTAATAGATATATGAAGCCGCCCCTGAGGCTCCGTATGAAAAGCCGAATGTCTGTATATCCAAATATTCCTGTTTCGGATACAAGACAAAGAACGACGGCGACTTTTCGGTTACACCCCAACCGCCGCGTATGGAAAAATTGTCGCCGAAATGCCATTTGGCATTGAGACGCGGAGAAAGTCCGCTGAGCCTGTTATATCTTGACCCTTTTACTGAAATCTTCTCATATCGCAGACCTAAGCCCAAATCAAGGATTGTCCCCCATAAAGGCAGTTCTAAATTGTCCTCGACAAAGCCGGCAAGGTTAAACATATAAGGATAGTCTTTATAAGGTCTTGGTCTGTAGCCGTTTGCCGCCAAAGAGGCATCCTTGTAATATTCTCCTTTTCCGACATTGCCGTCAGCCTTCCACTGCAACCCCGCTTTCAACATATTCTTGACCTTATTCCACCTTTTCAGCCAGGAATATTTAAGCGAAAGGCTATAATCCAATTCTTTGGAGTCGATGATTCTGTCGGAATAATAATTCAGAGGCAGGGCGTCGGCGATATAGTAGCCGGCAACCTCAGAATGCACCGCAGGCTGCGAGGAGGCATAGGAATTATATTCATGCACTTGGGTGTGTCTGTCGTTATAATATATAGAGCCGTCCATTGTCAGATTGGTAATCCAAGACCTATTAAGCAGCCACACAGCCTTGAAATGCGGTGTCAGGGAATTGTCATTGGCCTTTTCAAATGCCTCGGAAAAAGAATCAGGATCATTCTTGCTGTTCATCCCCCCGATATTGCCGCTTAGCCCGGCTTCGAGCCTAAGCACCTTTTTGAAAGTATTGCTGTAATCCACTGTAAAACTTCTCCTTGTATATGACGTATATGGAGAAGACAATTTCTTGGTGGCACGGGCCCATTCGCCGCTGACATTCAGAATTCCTCTGTCATTGCCCAGATCAAAGCCCTTGGAAACAGAAGTTTCATAAGTCCTCGGATTAACTGAGAAGACTACGCTGACAGGAGAACGCCCTTTTTTCGTAATGACCCGCACCAGACCGCTGTTAAGGTCCCCGTACTCCGCAGACGGCACACCTGTCAGAATCTCGACCGATTCGATATTGTCTACGGATATGCCTCTTGTTCCGACACCTCCCATGCCGTTAAAATCGGCATTGCCGCCAATCCTTACTCCGTCCATCTCAATAGCAGTACCGAAAGCCGCATTACCTACGGCAAGTCCTGCGGAACGAAGAGACAGAGGATTGCTGACTGTCAAATCGGGATTTATCGTCTTTCCTCCGGGCAGCAGGGCGGAAATATTGGACATATCCGACATCTGCAAATGATCCAGAGCATTGCGTCCAAGCTTCTGCGTGGTATTCAGGTTGTCCTTGGAGGTCTCCGCAGTAACCACAACCTCATTCAGAGCCAAAGTGCTGACATTCAACCGGAAGTTCATCGCAAGGCTGTCTTTCCGAAGGCTTATTTCTTTCTCGATGTCCACATAGCCAAGGCAAGAGATATTCAGGATATAAGTGCCTGCATCTATCTTCTGCATCGAATATTCCCCATTCACATCCGTAGTCGCCCATAGGTAATCCTTATCCAACCTGACAACAGCGCCGACCACTGGCTCCCCTGTCTTGGCATCGGTAATGCGTCCTTTCACATTTACGGTCGGAAAGGAGTATGCCGCTAAAGACAAGGATAGCAATAGTATTGCAAAAGCCGCTCTTTTCATATATTTTTATATGAGAAACAGAACAATAATACTGTATAGGATATAAGCCTGGAATGCAAAACGACCTTTTGTGCTGGCAGAAATCATATTATCAACAGAGTCGTGCCATATCCGCCATTTCAAATCCTCTTTCTTCGGATAATGGACAGAAGACCATTTTTCTATCAGGTTACCGTCATTAAAATAAGTTGCACCGCCGTTGGAACGGTTCAGCGATATAAGTGTCTTATAATCGGAATAGTATGCAGACATTAGCAGCTGCATACGGAAAGCCGTTTCCACACCGCTCTGCGGCACAATTGTTTCAGCAGTGCCGACATCGGAAGCGAGCAGCAATATCGGTATATATCCGGCAGCAGCCGCGTCTCCCAACAAAGCCCCTATCTTGTTCCACTTTTTTGCAGAAAGCTTGTCCGGTCTGTAGACCGACACCACGAGTACGGAGCTGTCCGCCGCAATGCTGTCCCTGTAATGGCCATAGGCGTCTCTGAAGCTCAACGACGGATAACTGATTTCCTTGATATTATCGGTCTTCTTCATCGGCTCCGTCCTTAAATAAGTCCAGGAGGAGTCGGGCAGCCTGTCAATTGTAAACGTCCCTTCGTGGCCGTTTTTCTCATAGATAAAGGCCTGCATATATCTTTCCTGATCAGTGTCTGCCGTGTCGGGGGTCGCCGCTGCCAGCATCGAATAATAGTTGAACGGGGTAAAATCTACAGGAGGCAGATCTACGAGACAAAAGCCCGACAAGACGAAAGCCGAGGTTGCCGAAAGCCAGAATGCGGTGAGTTTCCTTTTCTTCGTCTCTCCGAATTCCCGGAAAGGAAAGAAAGCACCGGCTGCAAGCAGCATCAGAATTACGTTTTTAAGAAATGTCTGACCGTGGGTCAGGTTTATGGCTTCGCCGAAACAGCCGCAGTCCATAGGGGGATTGAAGATCCACAAAATCAAGGTCACCAATGTAAACAGACCTATAAGCACGGACGCTGCAATTGCCGTAAGTTTTCTGTAAACCCCTGTAATAAGGGCAGCTCCGACAATAGTCTCAAGCAAGGGAAGAACGACTCCGGCAGGCTTTGCAATCACATTCAGGAAGCCGATATGAAAGAATTTGAAATACTCTCCCACAATCAGCCCTGCACCGACGGGGTCAATTAATTTCAATATTCCGGCTGCAAAAAAGACAATTCCTATCAGGACAGCACATATCCTCCTGAACGTTGCATGTATAGGCTTCATAAGTTATTGTATCAGCAATTATAATATGGCATCCACCGATGCCTTGATTTTTTCAAAAATCACTCCCGGAGCCAAGATTGAGCCGTCCTTGCCGGCACAGTCTATCCGAATGAATTTCCTATCCTCATCGCATTGACGCAGATACACTGCACGGACTTTCTTCTGAAATTCTATATCGGCTTCGTGAATGTCTTTTCCGCCCTCAAGATAGTCCCTGTCGTGTCCTTGCCGCGACGAAGAAAGTTTCCTTTCGACAAATCCTATAGGCACATCCAAAAAAATATTAAGGTCAGGTTTCGGCAGTCCGAAAGAGCCGTATTCGGTATTTATTATCCAATCCCTCAACTCCTTCATTTCCTCCAAATCGGAGAGCTTGGCACACTGGTAAGCTATGTTGGAATAGACGTATCGATCGAGCAGCACCGCTTTTCCGCTGTCCAGGGCTTTCTGCATTTCCGGCTTGGCACCGTGTCTGTCTTCCGCATATAAAAGAGCTACGAGAAGGGGATGCACTGCATCCAGTTGACCGAAATCTCCTTTAAGAAAACGCCCGATCAGTTCTCCGTAGACCGGAGCATCATATCTCGGAAAATGTATGTATTCCACCCCGCCGAACTTCTCCTCCATATAGGCTCTCAATTTCTTGACTTGAGTGGATTTTCCGGAGCCGTCCAGACCTTCTATAACTACCAGCATAACGTTGCGTTTTCACAAATATAAAAAATATTTCAGGATATTGCTAAAGTGCCTCGGCTATACACTCCACCTCAACGAGAGCACCTTTCGGCAAATCTTTCACGGCAACGGCGGATCTGGCAGGGAAAGGAGCGGAAAAGAAAGACGAATAGACCTTGTTCATCTCCGCAAAATCAGCCATATCCGCCAAAAAAACAGTAGTCTTCACCACCTTGGACAAAGCCGAGCCGGCCTCCTCCAATATAGAACGCAAATTTGTCAAAGATGCCTTGGTCTGCTCCGCAACCCCTCCCTCCGGGAAAACGCCCGTAGACGGGTCAATTGGCAGCTGCCCCGACACGAATACCAACCCATTGGCGCAAATCGCCTGACTGTAAGGCCCGATCGCAGCCGGAGCCAACTCTGTGCTTATCTGTTTCATGATTTAAATATTTATAAAAATTTAATCTACAAGATAGAAAGATTTTTTTATAAATTTGTGAAATATGAAAAAGGATATTAAAATAATGGGGATTGTCAATCTCACGGACAATTCCTATTTTGCTACAAGTAGATGCCTCTCCAAAGACGGAGAGCCGGATATTGAAAAGACATTGGCACGAGTTGGCCGGATGATTGAAGATGGTGCCGACATAATCGACATAGGAGCCTGCTCTACCGGCCCGGGAACCGAAGCTGTCGGGGAAAAGGAAGAATGGCGCAGATTGGAGCCCGCCCTGAAAGCTATCAGAAGCAGTTTTCCAAATATTCCGATATCCATAGACACCTATTGGGCATCCGTCGTCTGGAAATGCCACGGCCTTATAGGCGACTTCATTGTAAATGACGTTACTGCCGGTGAAAGAGACGGTGCAATGCTGCCGACAGTCGGAGAAATCGGCCTGCCTTATATAGCCATGCACATGAGAGGCACATCTAAAACAATGCAAAGCCTTACGGATTATCCTGCAGGCGTGGTAAGCGCTGTCCATGACTACTTCTCAAGATTTGAAGAAAGGGCAGAAAGGAACGGGGTTAGAGACTGGATTCTCGATCCGGGCTTCGGTTTTGCCAAGACAATTGACCAGAACTATGAACTCATGGGCGGGCTTGACAAATTTGCCGATTTCGGCAAACAAATTCTTGTAGGCATTTCCCGCAAAAGTATGATTTACAGACTTTTCAACATCACTCCAGAAGAAGCGCTGCCAGCAACCCAGGCCCTGCACATTGCAGCCCTGCAAAAAGGTGCCTCAATCCTGAGGGTACATGATGTTGCAGAAACGGCAAGGACAATTGAGATTTTCAACAGGATTTTTTGTAAATTTGAGGATTTGAAACAAAAGTAAAATGGACACTCACTCATTATTGGCTGTATCGCCTATTGACGGCCGCTACTCGGCAAAAACGGAAATCCTTAGAAAATATTTCAGTGAATATGCACTTATCCGATACAGGGTAAGAGTGGAAATCGAGTATTTCATCGCCCTTTGCGAGATACCGCTTCCCGGTCTTAACGACATCGGAACCGATATTTCGGACAGAAATCGCATCTTTAATATGCTAAGGGGGCTTTATTTGGATATGACGCCGGAGCAGGCACAGGAAGTTAAGGACATAGAGAAAATTACAAATCACGATGTAAAGGCTGTCGAATATTACATAAAGAATCATTTCAAGGTCTTGGGTCTGGAAAAGTGGAGCGAATTTATCCATTTCGGACTTACCTCCCAGGATATCAACAACACCTCCCAGCCGCTTATGCTGAAAGAAGCCCTTGAAGATGCCTATCTGCCGGCTTTGGATGAGGTCCTCTCGATAATACGGGACTACGCCGAAAAATGGAAAGATACGCCGATGCTTGCGAAGACACACGGACAACCGGCCTCCCCTACCAGAATGGGTAAAGAGTTCAAAGTATACCAGGTCAGGCTTGAAGAACAATTAAGACAGTTGTCGGACATGAGTTTTCCGGCAAAATTCGGCGGAGCCACAGGCAATATGAATGCGCACAAGGTGGCCTACCCCGAAATCGACTGGATAAAGTTCGGAGATAACTTCGTAGCCTCGTTAGGCCTGAAACGTTCATTCCCTACGACCCAAATCGAGCACTATGACAACTTGGCGGCTGTTTTCGACTGTCTGCGCCGTATTAACACAATCCTCATTGACTTCAGCAGGGATATATGGACCTATATCTCCATGGAATACTTCAAGCAGAAAGTGAACAAAAACGAGGTGGGCTCCTCAGCCATGCCGCACAAAGTCAACCCTATCGATTTTGAGAACGCCGAGGGCAACCTTGGAATGGCGAATGCTGTCCTGACATTCCTGTCAATGAAATTGCCTATCTCACGGCTGCAAAGAGATCTCACCGACTCCACCGTACTTCGCAACGTCGGAGTGCCTCTGGCCCATGGACTTATAGCTTTCACATCATTGAAAAAAGGGCTCGGGAAACTAATTTTGAACACTACGGCCCTGAAAGCCGATCTTGACAGGAATTGGGCAGTGGTGGCAGAAGGCATCCAGACAATCCTGAGACGGGAGGGATACCCAAACCCTTATGAAACACTCAAAGCCCTGACCCGCACAGGGGCTGCAATAGACGAGGGTACGATTGAAGCGTTCATCGACAGCCTCGAAATCTCAGAAAGCGTAAAATCCGAACTCCGGGCTATCACCCCAAGTTCATACACAGGTTATTAGGCCTATTTCTTATAGACATAGACATCATCTCCGGGGCGTGCGAAATTGAAATTTTCGCGCGCAAATTCTTCGAGCGTGTCCTTGTCGGTAGAAAGCATGCGTATCTTATCATCCATAGCGTCTATTTCCTGACGATACATCTCTATCTGCCTATCCTGCCGCCTCAATTCAAAGGCAGCCCTTACCCAACGGACGATATTGTTCTCGTTCAGAAAACCGGCAAGAATGATAAAAACCGCGGTTGCATAGACCGCATACCTGACGAACGAGCGATGCTCCCCGTTCCATATATCCCTCAACTTTCCCAATTTATCCGAATATCTGACTATTATCCGCAAAAATAATTAAATTTGTATGATTTAGGAACTAATTAATATAATAAAATGAAACCAACACTTCTTGTTCTTGCTGCTGGCATGGGCAGCCGCTATGGCGGACTTAAACAAATGGACGGCCTCGGCCCCAACGGAGAAACGATTATCGATTATTCTATCTTCGATGCTGTAAATGCAGGCTTCGGAAAAGTAGTTTATATTGTCAGAGAATATTTCAGGGAAGAGTTTGAGGAAAGCGTAAGGAAGAAATACAGCAATGTCAAATGTATTGACGGTCAGCCCCTCGAATTCGTTTTCGTCACACAGGAGTTGGACAAGATTCCTGCCGGTTTCGAATTGAATCCGGAACGTCAGAAGCCTTGGGGCACGGCTCATGCCATTCTTATGGCAAAGGACACAATCCATGAGCCTTTTGCCGTAATCAACGGTGACGACTACTACGGAAAAGAGTCTTTCAAGGTACTCGGAGATTGGCTAAGGTCTCACAAGGATTCCAAAGGCATCTACAGTATAATCGGCTTCGAGCTTGACAACACCCTCTCCGAATCGGGAGGCGTATCCAGAGGCATCTGCTTTTATGACGAGAGCCGCCACCTTACCGACATCGCAGAACACCTGAATATAGCCAAGGAGGCTGACGGGAAAGTCTACGGCGACAACTCGGTGAACGGGGAAACTCATATAGAACTGAATGGCAAGGACTTGTGTTCCATGAATATGTGGGGATTCACACCGGACTATTTTGAAAAGAGTGAAAAGATTTTCATTGATTTTCTTAAAAAGAACAATTCCGAACTGAAAAAAGAATATTATATTCCATACGCAGTGGATTGTATGATAAAGGCCGGAGAAGCCGAATGCGAAGTACTGTCCACTCCATCACACTGGTTCGGGGTCACATACAAAGAAGACCGCCCGGCTGTAGTGGCAAAGTTCAAGGAATTTGCGGCCAAAGGGGTTTATCCTACACCGTTGTATAAATAATAGTATCGCAAAGTTGCAATGGGATTTTTCAGAAGAAGCTCCGGACAGAATTTCGACATATATTCTGGATACGCCTGGCATGTGCCCGGCATAAAAGGGATGTTTATCATGCTTGGCTGGCTGCTTGTCGGCGCGGTTGCAGGCTCTCTCTTCACAATGGCGTTCACCATGGCCGCAGGCAGAGAGGCCGCCATAAATTACGGAATGCTCATTTCCTACCCTGTGATGTTCATCCCGGCCATGATAGCAGCCAAATATATCAGCAACAGGAATATGATGTTCGAAAAGGGATATGCACTCGACAACAACAATTTCGGTGCGACCGGAGGACCGGCTTTGGCCGGACTGGTTATAATAGTCACCATGGCTTTCTCTTTCCCAATCGACGCCCTGTTATCGATTCTGCCTCCGATGCCGGAATACCTTGAGGACCTGATGAAGAGTATGACACAGGGAAATTTCTTATCTAATTTTCTGTGCGTCAGCATCTTCGCCCCGTTTTTCGAAGAATGGCTATGTCGTGGAACAGTATTGAGAGGCTTACTCAACCACAGGGATAAGAACGGCGGCACTCTGCGTCCCGTATGGGCAATAACGATTTCAGCCCTGTTCTTCGCTATTATCCACATGAATCCGTGGCAGGCAATACCTGCATTTATTCTCGGCATGTTCATGGGATATGTCTATTATAAGACCGGTTCTCTTAAAATGACAATGCTGATACATTTCACCAACAATACTATTGCACTGATATTAGGCAATATAGACCCGTTGAAAGATGCCGAGTCCTGGCTTGACATTATGCCGAAAAGCACTTTTGCGATTATCTGTGCAGTTTCGGTTGTCCTCATCGCATATATCTGCTATGCAATAATATACAAGATAGAGCCGCTCCGCCCCGAAGGCAGCTGCGACATTATAGAGCCTGAAGAAATGATTCGGCCTCTTTAAGGGTTTCTATTTTGCCGACATCCATAAGTTTAAGATTGTCAGGAATATAGCCATATATCGGATAATCGGCGCAAGCCTTGATATAGAAGTCGGTGACGGAAAACCTGTCTCCGGCTTTCTCTTTCTCAAAAGCCCTGAACACCTCACCGGACATCAGATGAATTCCGGCAAAGGCCAATTTGCGGCAATGGGCCACATCGAGATGAGGATAAGGCGACCTGACCTCCCCTGTTGAAACATTGGTCCAGCCCGCCAATCTCATATTTTCGTCAAACAAGAAATAACGGCTTGTCTCCCTGCCACTTACAACTATTGTAGACAAGGCGTCAGGCTTAGCCGCTTCCACAAATTCAGGGATATTCAGATTGGATAATATGTCGACGTTGTGGACGATGAAAGACTCCGAAGCTTCAAGAGACAATAAAGGCTCGGCAAAACGAATTCCTCCCCCCGTCTCCCTCAGGAAAGCCCTTTCATCGGAAACCGAGACAGTGACGCCGAAGTCATTATCATTCAGATAGCCGATGAGCATGTCAGCGAAATGGTGGACATTCACCACCACCTCCTCTATTCCGGAAGACTTCAGTTTATTGATTACATGCCACAACAACGGCTTGCCAGCCACAGGCACCAAAGCCTTTGGCAAACTGTCCGTAAGCGGGCGAAGCCTTGTACCGAGCCCGGCAGCAAATATCATCGCTTTCCTGACGTTCTGCATTATTCTTATTAAATGATTTTTTCTATTCCCAATTCCCTATGGGTCAATGTAATCTTGAGGTCAAATTCGGAGGCCAAATGAGAGGCAAGCCGCTCCGCACAATATACCGAACGGTGCTGTCCGCCTGTGCAGCCGAAACAAACTTGCAAATTGGTGAATTTCCGCCCGATGAAACGTCTGACATGGGAATCCACCAAAGGATATACGCTGCCGAGGAATTTGAGGACTTCCCCGTCGTCCTCCAAGAATTTGATCACCTCGGCATCCATTCCGGTGAACTGTCTGTAATATTCAAATTTTCCGGGATTATTGATTGCCCTGCAATCGAATACATATCCTCCGCCATTGCCCGTAGTGTCGGCCGGAATGCCTTTTTTATAGGCGAAGCTATATATCCTGACCTCTAATCTTCTATCCGATGACACCGAGTTGAGTTCAGGCATATTCGCAAGCTTAAGCAAAATTTCGGACAAATACGGATAACGCTCAAAAGGCTTTGCGAGCAGCTTTCTGAGGTTGCCGAGAGCGTGCGGCACACTCGCTATAAAATGCGGTTTCTTCTCGAAATAGCCTCTAAAGCCATAAGTGCCCAATACTTGCAAGGTCCTGAAAAGGACAAAAAGCCGTAGCCTTTCATGAAAACAGTCCTCATCGACTTGGGTATATCCTTTCAAAGCGGCTAAATAGGTCTTCACAAGCTCCTCCTTAAGGCTTTCCGGGTATCTGGAACTTGCCTGCCACACAAAAGAAGCAATGTCATAATAAACCGGGCCTCTTCTTCCTCCCTGGAAATCAATGAAATACATTTCATCATCCCTGACCATTACATTCCTCGCCTGAAAATCCCTGTACATGAAGGTGTTGCCGCAGTCTCCGGTCAAATCATCCTTCAGCTTCTCGAAATCGTCCTGCAACAGCACTTCGTTGAAATCCAAGCCGGTTGCTTTCAGGAAACAATACTTGAAATAATTCAGGTCAAAGAGCACTGTCCGTTCATTGAAGCAAGGCTCCGGGTAGCAGGCCGACCAGTCTAATCCGTCGGCTCCGACAAACTGTATTTCAGGGAGTTTGGCGATAGCCCTGCACAGCAATCGCCTTTCGAACATGGAGTATTCCCCGCTCTCGCGGCCTTGCCTTACCAAGTCAAAAAGTCCGGTGCTTCCCAAGTCTTCCATTAGATAGCAAAGACTGTCCTGCGAGACGGCAAAAATCTTCGGGACCTTTATCCCTTTGGAAATAAAATGTCTGCCGATAGCTATAAAAGCCTTGTTCTCTTCAACACTTGTCCCTATCGCTCCAATAAGGCTTGTGCCTCCTGCCCCGGAGATTCTGAAATATCTCCGATTGCTACCGGAAGCCGGAAGTTCCTCTGCCGAAACCACCCCGCTACCCGTATATGATTCGAATAATTCTTTTAGTTTTTCTGTCATAGAGCTTCCGTAAAATCAAAAATTAACAGCAAGTCCGATAGTCCCGTCTTTCTGCAGGCCGAAATTCATATAGATACGCTCATTAGAAGATAAATTCTGTGAATTGAGTATATTAACGACTTTTCTCATATTTAGAAATCCCGTAAGGTAGAGTGCGGAGCCTACGGCTGCAAGTCCTCCAAAAGTCCATATAGCCACATTGCTTACTTTTCCTCCTAATATTGCAGTTGTCGCTATATAACCTATCGCGCTTCCGACGTTAGCCGTAAAAATGAAAAACCCTGTCCTCATCATGGAGCTTCCGAATCTATATCTATTATAACAATACGGAGGAATGGTGCTTGTAGAGGAATTCGGCTCAATCCATTGCCCATTATATATAATCAAGCATTCGAGCATATCTATCGATGCCTTCTTGTGTCCGTCAATACCGACATCGGAGACAGAACAGACCGAAGCTTCATCTGCAACAATATGTGTTTCCTCCGCATATAGTACATAATGACTTGAAAATAAAACAGCTAATAGAACTGCTGCCCTGATACAGACTCTCATAACTTAAGATAATTGGTGTAATTTCAACAAATATACAAAAAGAACGACTTCTTCTGACAGACCGGCGGCGATTTTAAGACTAACTTTCAGAAATAATGAAAATTATATTTATAAATAAGTATATTTGTGAAAACGGGTCAAATCTACAACTATTGATATGGAACTCAAAAACGCTTATTGCTCAGACAAATACCAATACACAATGGGAAAGTCTTTTTATGAAACCGGAAGAAAAGACAAGATAGCCATTTTCAACATGTTTTACAGGGTCGCACCGGAGAACAACAATTGGGCTGTCGTCAGTGGCACGGAGGAAGTTATTTCAATGGTCCGGCAGCTGGGAGGAGAGCCGGCAGAATTTTATGAAAAGTTTATTCCGGGAGCAGAATATGCCCCGTTCAGGGAATACCTCTCAAAGATGAAGTTCACAGGGAACATCTATGCAATGCGGGAGGGGGAGATTGCCTTTCCGAATCAGCCTATCATCATTGTTGAGGCTCCACTTATTGAGGCACAAGTGCTTGAAACCCCCATTCTGTGCATTATGAATCACCAAATGGCAGTAGCCACCAAGGCTTCCAGAGTGTGCCGTGCGACAGACAGGCCCGTCAGCGAATTTGGCTCAAGAAGGGCCCATGGCCCATGGGCAGCGATTTACGGAGGTAAAGCTGCAATCATAGCCGGCTGTTCCAACACTTCCAATATCCTTACGGGGGCTATCAATGGTGTCCCGTCAAGCGGCACCATGGCTCACAGCTTCGTAACATCTTACGGCAGTACGGTTGAAGGAGAGCACAAGGCTTTTTTAGACTATATCGAAACTCACAAAGGAGAAAACCTGATTCTGCTGATTGACACCTACGACACTCTCAAATGCGGCATACTCAATGCAATACGGGCATTCAAAGAGAAAGGCATAGATGACTCCTACCCGCATGGTTACGGAATACGTCTGGACAGCGGCGACCTTGCCTACCTGTCGACAGAAGTCCGGAATATACTTGACGAACATGGGATGAAGAATTGCAAGATATTCGCCACCAACTCATTGGACGAATACCTGATTACAGATTTGGAAAGGCAGGGAGCACGAATAGACGGCTACGGTGTCGGGGATGCCATAGCCACCAGCAAGGCAGCCCCTTGCTTCGGCAATGTCTACAAATTGGTAAGCATTGACAATGAGCCGGTTTTGAAGAGATCGGAAGACACTATAAAACTTATAAACCCCGGATTCCAAATCACATACAGGATTACCAAAAAGGATGCGGAAATGGGTGAGATACATAAGGCCGACGTAACCTGCCTAAGGGGTGACGAGACGTCAAGGAGAATAGAGGCCGGTGAGGAATTCACTATCTACGATGAGCAGGACAGATATAAGTTCAAGACTTTCGAGGCCGGCACATACACATTCAGGCCATTGCAATCCATTGTCATAGAGGGCGGCAAGGAGGTTTGCGAGCACCACACCTTAATTGAAAAGAAAGAGTTCTACAACAGCACCCTGCACCGTTTCAGCCCGTCGGAGCGACGTCTGATAAACCCACACTACTACAAGGTGGATATATCAGAGGAGATGCGTCAGGTGAAGCTCGGCATTTTGGAGAGACTGAATAAAGAGATTAAAGAATTCCAAATAGATTAGTCCTATTGAAAAAGTTAATATACATATTTTTACTTTCATTATCTTTTGCGGCCACAGCAGCCGGACAATCGAGAAAGATGACCGGGACAGTTTCCGACACCGACGGAAACCCGGTAATCGGTGCCGGTGTGCTCTGCAAAGGGCTTGCGTCCAAAGGTGCCATTACCGATTCTGACGGCAAGTTCGAACTTGACATTCCCGAAGGAGTGAAAGCTGTGATATTCTCCTCGCTCGGAATGAAAGACTATGAATATGATATTATTAACCGGAAGCTTGATAATGTCGGTATAATCCTGGAATTTGACAACACCGAACTCGACAAGGTGGTCGTGACGGGATATGCCCAGACCACTGTAAAACGTATCACAGGCTCTGTCGGAATTATCGATTCGGATAAATTCAAATCGAAGCCTCTCGCCTCTGTAAGTGCCCTTATGCAGGGAGAGGTGGCCGGAGTTGCCGTTCAGGCCGTTTCAGGACAGCCGGGGACACAGTCAAGGATCAGAATCAGAGGAGCCAACAATATCGGCGGCAGCAGCGAGCCGCTTTGGGTTGTGGACGGAGTGCCGCTCCAGAATGACTCCCCTGCCCTTTCTTCTGAAGAACTTGCGACAGGCGGCTTCGACAATATTTTTGTAAATGGGGTCGGAGGCATAAATCCGAATGATATAGAGAGTATTACGATACTTAAAGATGCGGCGGCAGCTGCTATCTACGGTTCGAGAGCCGCCAACGGAGTAATAGTGGTAACGACCAAACGAGGCGAAAGCGGCAAGATGAAAGTGTCATATAACAACAATTTCACATGGTCTTTCAAACCTCAGAAAAACCTCGCTCTGATGAACAGTGCGGAAAAACTTGACTGGGAACAGGAGTTGTGGGACGAGTTTTCCAAAGAAGGATATGTCCGCTCACAAAACGACCCGACTGCAATATTTCCGGTAATAGGCATAGTGGGGCAGATAAGGTCGGGTATGGGTAGGTTTGCCGCCATAAAGGACGACAGGGCAGCCCAGGACGATTATATTAATAGCCTTCGGGGAATCAGCACAAATTGGTACGACCTGCTATTCAGAAATGCTTTTTCGCATAATCATCATCTGTCTCTGAACGGCGGCTCCAACAAATACACCTACTATATTTCCGGCGGCTTCAACGATGATTCCGGAATGCTTATCAACAACGACTACAAACGTTTCAGTTTCAATGCCAATATAGACCTCAATCCTATTGAAAAGCTCCGTCTGAACCTCGGTGCAGAGACTTCACGTCAAAAGTCAATAAGCCCGGACAGCTATGTTAACGCTTTCCTATATGCTTATTATGCAAACCCTTACGAGAAAGCCTATGAGGAAGACGGGAGCTATTCTGCGGACAATACCTATTTTTCCCTGGGCTTTTATAATGGCCGCAGCAAAGAGACAGTCTTGCCTGACAGAGGTTTCAATATTCTAAGGGAACTGAATTGCAACAGCACCTCCACAATTAACACCTCCAATACTCTTAGGGTCACTATCGATTATAATATTTTCGGCCCGTTGAAATTTATCGGACTTGGCTCCTACTCCTATTCCAACAATTCCACAGACAAGATTGTGGACAAATACACCTATACAGCATTCAGGGACAGGCTCGGCAACGATGACAAGTCGCAAACCAAACTCTATGGCAGTATTGCACAAAATCGCACAAACCGTGACAGTTACATCCTTAGAGGTCATCTCGCTTATAATCAGACATATAAAGACAAGCATACTCTTAATGTTCTTGCCGGAGCGGAAATCAGAGGCTCAGATTCAAAGACTATTTTCACCAAAAGATATAATTATGACCCGAAGACCGGCACCTCTTCCCTTCCGGAAATATCGGGACCTGCGGATCAGTGGCTCAGTCAAGTGGAAAGACTTAACGGACAGTATTTTACAAAAACCAGATATGCTTCTTTCTACGGCTCGGCCGACTATTATTTCGGTAAAACATTCGTCGCGAATGCTTCTCTTAGAACAGACGGCAGTTCCAATTTCGGCAGCCATCGTCAATTCAATCCTACATGGAGTGCCGGTGCGGCATGGCACCTTGGAGAAGAGAGTTTCATAAAAAGCAAGGCCCCTGTCATCTCCCATGCAACGATAAGAGCCGCCTACGGCTTTACAGGCGATGTGAATAGCGGCACGACCCACCTTCTTGTAATGAAATACCTACAACAGCAATATCGTTATTTCGGAGATGAGACATATATGTTGGGGAGAATCCCGGCAGCTCCTAATCCAAATCTCGGCTGGGAAAAGACAGGGGACGCAAAGGCCGGCCTCGACTTAGGGCTATGGAAAGACAGGCTGTGTATAAATACGGAAGGTTATTACAGAAAAAGTTCCGATGTCGTCACTTCTTCACAAGTACAGTCCACGACAGGTTTCTATTCTGTGTATTTCAACTCGGCCGATATAATGAACAGTGGAATAGAGACTACCCTAAGAGGGGAAATCATCAAAACGAAAGATTGGAAACTGTCTGCCTCGGTCAATTTTGCATACAACTACAACAAAGTACTCAAATACGTTCCTTCATCCAAAAGCGGAATCACGGCCAAAGACCGCTATGTCCAAGGCTACCCTATCAGTTCTATTTTTGCAGGAAAATACTATGGAATTGACAGGGAGACAGGCCTTTATTCTTTCAGATTGAGGGACGATGCCTCACTTGGAAAAGTGTCCGACTTGAACAATCCCGACAATTACAGATATTTTCTCGGAATGGGAATCGCACCTTATACCGGAGGCTTGAATATTTCATTTGGCTACAAAAACCTCCGTCTCAGCCTTTCCGGTGTATATTCTTTCGGGTCAAAGACTTACGATAAATTAAGGTATCCTGCAAGTTATATGAATGCCCTTCATTCCGGGGTGTCTACCGAGGAAGTCCAGTCCGAATTCAGTGATTTATACTCCAACCACCTGAATGTAAAACGGGACAGGACTGACAGGTGGACGGAAGACAGGAGAACGGGAGTCAAATATCCACGCATCTATGACCGCTTCGACGGAAAATACAATTTTGCAGCATCCAATCCAATGGATTACAATATAATAGATGCAATTTACCTGAAAGACAATTCATATTTCAGGCTCAAGACCGCATTGATAACCTGGTCATTGCCTGACAAATGGACAACACGGCTACATCTAAGGGACGTCTCATTCAATCTGTCGTTAAATAACTTCCTCACCATCACTTCTTACGACGGAATGGACCCTGAGGTGCCGGGAGCGACCTACCCTACTACAAGAAGTGTTTCCGGAGGAATTAATATAGACTTCTAATGAAGAAAAAACTTGTTTACATAATTATATCTGTCTTCTTGTCATCTTGCACCAACTACCTGACAGTGCAGCCGCAAGGAGAGGTAATCCCCAAGACAGATGAAGAATTTGCCGCAATCATACACTCTTTGCTAAGGGAAATAGAGGGCGGAGGAGATGAATATATCGTCGGCAATATGGAGACAATTGCACGCCTTGAAGGCTGTGCCGACAATTTGGATGCGAATATCAAGGTTGGAAACAATCTCACGTCCTACGCCGGAGAAATCATTAATAAAAGACAGAGCGATTACAGACACACTTGGGAAATTGTCAGAGACTGCAATATAGTCATTGAAAATATTTCAGGACGGACCTCCGACATGGCCAAAAGCACCCTTTCGGCCTCATACGCCATTAAGGGGATTTGCTACTACAACATGATAAGGGACTTCTGTCAGGCATGGGACACCGAAAAGGCCTCGGAACTGCCCGGACTTCCCATAGTGGACAGGTTCGATATAAGTGCGAGACCGCAAAGGGCAAACCTGAAAGAGACAGCCGAATACACAGAGGATCTTTTTAAGAAATCGCTTGAATTGAAGCCCTCAGACAAATTATATATCTTTACCGAATATATTGTAAAGGCATATCTTTCAAAACTGTTGTTCTGGGTCGAAGACTGGAACGCCGTCATACCGTTATGCGAGGATATAATTTCGCAAAGCGGCTATAAGCTGACACCGATTGCCGGATATGCTGCCATGATAAACTCCGTATCTGAGCCTCTGGGCGAGGTTATGTTAAGGTCACATATCAACAATTCAAGCGAATTGGACTGGTATTTCTCTGCCGTAAGGTCCTATATCGGCTCCAGGCCGGCAAGCAGCAGGCTCATTGCATTATTCGGGAAAAATCCCGAAAATGATATAAGATATAAAACCTCATTTGACTCTCGAAGGATGAATATAAAAGTTGCGGAATGCAAAGTCCGTCTTTCCGAAATTGTGCTCATGCTTGCAGAAGCATATTATCATGAGGGCAGAGAAAAAGAAGCCTTGGAATGGCTCAACCTACTGAGACGCAACAGGATAGAAGGTGTAGCAGACTATGTTTCACCTGCCCTTCCTCCGGTCAGGGATGGGGACAAGATAGTTGAAGATTGCACGGGGAAACCACTTACCCCTCTGATTCAGGCCATTCTGGACGAGAGGCAGAAAGAACTTTATATGGAAGGTGACAGGTGGTTTGAATTGAAGCGTAACGGCTGTCCGGAGTGGTGGATAATCAATAACGGAATGAAATATACCACCAGGAAATATTTATATACGGCACCTATTTATAAAGGCGATATAGAACTGAATCCGGATATGGTGCAGAACCCCGGATATATAGGATAGAAGATTATGAAAAAATTTTTTTATATATTTACGACAATATCGGTAATGATTATGTCTTCCGGCTGTACTTATAATGAACTGCCCCCGAAGACTGAAAATGCTTCCACCAACTACATTCTCCCAAAAGGGGAGCTGCCGACCGAAGCTGAAAAGGCCGAACTCGAAAAAATTAGAGAAGACTATTATAATTCTATTAAGTAAATTATTATGAAACGATTCTTGACAACAATGGCGGTTATTGCCACAATTATTTCTGTGGGCTCCTGCCAAAAATCAAAAGAAGACCCCTCTTTGGATTTCTCAAAATCCCTCTATACGGTATTTGCCAAAGGTTCGGCTGAAATTACCGTTTTGACAAGTGAAGCACCTCAGGGCGAACTTATTGTTCCTTTGAAGTTTTCCGGCACAGCTGTAAAAGACGAAGACTATAAGGTGTCATCCGAAAGCGTAAAAATCGCTGCCGGGGAGCTTTCCGGCTCGGTTTCCATAACAAATGTGGCACTTTCCGAAGAAAAGACCCTGACTGTCACATTTGAAGCCCCTTCCGGCTACAAGGCCGGCAACAAGTTCTCAGCCGTTATTGCAAGCGATCAGCAGGAGGCTCTTATCTATTCTTTCCGGACCGCCGAAAATGTGGTTTTTGAGAGTTATGAAGCCGGCATTAACCTCATTGGTACAGAAAACGGCAAGGATTTCAAGGCACAGACGGATTTGTCCATTCCTATTCTTGTGAAAGGTGCGGGAGAGACAGCCCTGGACTACGAACCGGCAGTTAAAATAAAGGCCGGAGAGAGCAAAGGTACTATCAAATTCAAGATAAAAGACCCTGCTTTCAGCGGCAATCTGCCTGTAAAAGTATCGGTCAACACAGATGAAGCTCCGAGATTCAACGGGGGCGACATTCCGGAATTACTGCTCAATGTCAGAGGGCAGCAGACCCCCGACAAACTCGTAGGCACATGGAAATTTGTCAGAGCCATGGATCTCCCTGAAATTGAAGAATGGTATAAAGAATCCGAAGATGATGTTGCCCTACTTCCTACTCATAATGAAGGATTTACGCTTACCTTCTCAAAGGAAGGCGATGGCTCGGTAAAGCTTGTTCCAAACAAGTCCGGTGATTTTGCAAATTATTTCACCGAGGCGGTTGTGACATTGACAATCCCGGTTAATCCTTGCAGCAAGGCTATAATGCTTGGGAAGAACACTACCGAAGAAAACAATATGTATGTTGCAGCAGATAATAAGGATGGTTCTGCATATTATGTCTACACCTATTATAAACTATCCAAAGTTAATTTCGCTTTCTCCAAAGACAAGCAGGACTACAAGGAGGCCGCAATTGCAATTGCCATGACACCATCGGGCAAAATGGTGCTACAATTGAAGCAATACACGTTAGAGCCGCCTTTCGGGGAAAATCTTTTTATGCTTTACGAAGGAAAGTTCGATCCGGAAGTTATGGGCTTCGCCTCACTTTTCGAGAAGCAGTAACATATACTGGCTATTTTACCTTACGGCCTCTATAGTAAGTGTCAAACGAGTCCTCTGCGTAACCTCCGCCGAGGACTTTAAATGTTGACACCATTATTCCATCCATTTTGCTCCCATAATAATAGGCGTTGAAGGCGTCTTTGGCATAACCGTCGCCGAGATACTTGAATGAGGAACCTGATGCGTCGATCTTTCTGCCAAGGAAATAGACATTAAAAGCATCCTTGGCATAACCGCCCTGTAGGATTTCAAAAGAGTATGACGATGCTCCTTCTATCTTGCGACCGTTGAAGAGCACGGTATTTGAGGTTACGACATAGCCGTAATTCTGTCTTCCGTATGTTTCGGGATATACCTGCCAGTCAGATATTTCCGGATAGAATTCTATTCTACCGTCTTCAGGATAAGGTACGGCTTTCAGCCTGAAAGAGGAAGGGTCTACATATTTCAATATCATCCCTTCCAGATATACATTGTAATAATCCTTGGCATAGCCATGTCCCAGAACTACAAAAGTCTGGGGATCGGCATTATCAAGGGGGATACCGCGATATGAGACCACATTACCGTATATAGAATAATCATTCCTATCTATCTGAGCAACAGCAACAAATGAGCATAGGCAAAATAATAAGGCCGGCATAAGGCCTTTAAGGATTTTTTCAAAAAATTTATTTTTCATAATGATTCGATTATTGCCAAACCTGTGCCAACTACCGGATATTTTTTATTTTCATTATTTCAGCTGTCCAACATTGAGACCATAAGGAGGAGAAACGGGGCAAAATCCGAGAGGGCCTTCCTCATCACAACCATAGTATTACGAAGGCTATGATCTATAACGGAAGCGGTTACGCCTAACTCGGCGGAAATCTCCTTATATGTCTTGCCCTCGAATTTCTTCATCATGAAGATTTTTCTGTCCACCGCCGGCATTTTTGCCAATTCGGAGTAAACGATATTGGTAATCTCCTTTTCGTGAAGTTTCGATATGTCGAAATTCTCTATTGCACTCGTATAAAGTGCCTGCAAATCCATTTCTGTCCGGGCAATATTGTCATACACGGCCTTATGTGCTGTGTCGTCCCGCCTGTATCTCAGGCACTTGTTGCGCACGGTAACAAAAAGATAATCCACAAAGTCATCCACCTCGTTCCGCTTTTCCCACAGTGCCATAAATGACTCATTGATAATGTCCTTCGCCACCTCCTCGTCATGAACCATAGAGGCCGCAATACCGAGGAAAGTGCCACGCTGCTTCATAAAAAGCAACTCCACAGCCCGTGACACCATATCTTCATTCCGATTCATACTCTACAAAAATAAAAACTTTCGCAAATGTTTCAAATAGAGACAAGCGTTATAGGACATGTTTCAATTAAGCGGCCTTTGACTAATTTTGTAAAGACGGGCAGATTTTCGGGTATTTTTCAAAAAAGCAGGAATTTTTTGGCGAATAATCCGGAGTTATGGCTCTTTATATATGTAAAGTCAAAATAACGGGATTTTTATGCAAGTGGACAGACACACATTGGAAAGGTTCTTTATGAACGAAGCCTCTCAGGAAGAGATTACGGCAATAAGCAAATGGGCAAGGCAAGGAGAAGCCAACCGAAAGGAATTTACGGATGCGTACAATGAACACATCCTCACAACACTTACAATATCCAAAATTCACCTTGGAGCGGATATGCTCGCCGAGAAGCAGAGAATGTCAGCAAAGAGGACAGGACGGATTGCCGCCTATATTTCAGGCATTGCCGCAGCCCTGCTGCTCGGTGCATTCATGATGTGGCAATTCGCCACCTCACCGCTACAAAAAGAGGCCTCCAAGACACTTGCATTCGAGACAGCCCCCGGCCAAAGGGCCTCTGTCACCCTGCCTGACGGCACTACGGTGAGTCTCAATTCAGACACAAGGCTTGAATACCCTTCAATATTTTCCAAAAAAGAAAGGCACGTACGCATTGACGGCGAAGCTATGTTCGAGGTAAGCAAAGATGCGAAAAGGCCGTTCTATGTCGAAACCTATGCCTACAATGTAAAAGTGCTCGGAACAAAATTCAATATTATTGCAGAAAAGGCTGCCGATGAATTTGTTACGGCCCTTATTGAAGGACATGTGGCGATAACGGACAAAAACGACACGCAGGTTGCGGAGCTGCTTCCCAATCAATTAGTTACCTTGAAAGACGGACGGCTGCACAAATCCGAAATGGAAAATATTGCAGGAGAATACAGGTGGACGGAAGGTATAATATCATGCAGCGGACTCGGATTCGAAGACCTTATGCGGAAGTTCGAAAGAGCCTTCGGCGTGAGGATAGTCATTGACAGAAAAGACATTCCGGAGGTAGGTTTCCGAAGGATGAAAATTAATATTCAGGACGGTATAGTCCACGCATTCAAGTTGTTGCAGCGCAGTGCCGACTTCATTTACGAATACGATGAGACCGACGGCACCTACCACATAAGATAGGGCTAAGGCACCTTAAAGCACTGGACATAAAGCAATCGGCTCACGTTCCAAAACGGATCGGGGAGCTCGGCACACAGAATTAAAACAAACTATATAATAACCAAAATAAATTGTTATGAAGATCGGATTTTTTCCACAGATCTTTCTGTACCTTGTGGCAACATCAGTCTTCCTCACAGCACACCAATCCAGGGCTGCCGAACAGAATGTAAGGGTAACCCTGAATATGGAAAATGCTATGATGGAATCGGTTATGGATGCCATTGAAGGACAGACACGTTACCTTTTCACTGTCGACGAGGGTGTAAACATCGACAGGAAAGTCACAGTAAAAGTAAATGCCGCACCTCTCGGCACCGCACTTGACCAGATGCTTAAAAACACCGACCTTAAATGGTCCATAAGCGAAACAAGCATCATCATTTCACAAAAAGAAAAAACCGGCACACGCCTTCTCAAAGGCATTGTGAGGGATCAGAACGGACTTGGCATACCGGGGGCCTCTGTATTTGTGAAAGGCAGGCCAATAGGGACTGTCACTGATGCAGAGGGGAGGTTTTCATTGGAAGTGCCTGTCAAGGAACTTGGAGGCACTCTGGAATTCAGCAGCCTCGGCTATGAAACCGCAAGTGTTCCTATTGCCGGCAGAGATGTATTCGATGTTATAATAAAAGAGACATCGACAGCACTCGAAGGCACCGTAGTGACGGCTTTGGGCATCAGAAGAGACCAGAAAGCTTTGAGCTACAATGTACAGGAAATTGAATCGGACCTCGTAACCGGAATAAAAGATGCGAACTTCGTCAATTCGCTCTCCGGAAAGGTGGCCGGAGTCACAATCAACTCTTCATCATCAGGGGTCGGAGGTGCTTCAAAAGTCATTCTTAGAGGAAACAAGTCAATCAGCCAGAGTTCGAACGCCCTCTACGTAATCGACGGCGTGCCGATGTACAACTTCGGCGGGGGCGGAGGCACCGAATTCGATTCGAAAGGTGCCACAGAATCCATTGCCGACATCAATCCGGAAGACGTACAGTCCATATCTGTACTTACAGGAGCGGCTGCGGCAGCCCTATATGGCTCACAGGCCGCTAACGGTGCTGTTATGATAACCACAAGAAAAGGTGAATCCGGCAAGCTGAAAGCGACTTTTTCGAGCAATACCGAATTTATCACCCCCTTCGTCCTGCCTGAATTTCAAAAACGTTACGGTACAGGACTTAACGGGAAAAAAGGAGGCTCCGGGATATACAGCTGGGGAGCTTCCCTGCCACAAAATGACGGATATTCTCCAAAGGAATATTTCAGGACGGGGCACACCTATACCAATGCCTTCACCATTTCGGGAGGCACGGACAGGAATCAGACATACTTCTCTGCGGCAGCTGTTGATTCAGACGGCATTATCCCGAATAACCTATATGACAGATTTAATTTCACATTCCGAAATACGAGTTATTTCCTGCAAGAGCGGCTACGCCTTGATGCAAGTGCCGGCTATATAGTCCAGAAAGATCAGAATATGACCAATCAGGGTGTATATGCCAATCCTCTGACCTCCGTCTATCTGTTTCCGAGAGGAGAAGACTTCAACCTTTACAAAAGTTTTGAAAGATACAATCCCGGAACAAAACTAATGGAGCAGTTTTGGAGCGATGACCTGACAGGAGACCTTCGAATGCAGAATCCCTATTGGAACAATTACCGCAACCTGCGCAACAACGACAGGAAAAGGTATATGCTGTCTTTGCTTGCCGACTATAAAATCACCGACTGGCTTAATGTTACGGGAAGGGTAAGAATCGACAATGCAAATAACCTGTACACCCAAAAATATTATGCCACCACGGAATCCACAATTTCAGAAGGCGGCAGGAACGGACACTACACGGAAGCAAGAGGGCTGGACACCCAGACCTATGCAGACATCATAGCAAATGTCAACAAAAGCATAGGGAAAGAATGGAGCGTCGTAGCCAACTTAGGAGCGTCGCTGAATGATATTAAAACAAATGAAATGCGATATGGCGGCCCTATCCAGGCCAACGGTCTGGCAAATGTGTTCAATGTCTTCGACCTCGACGACACCAAGAAAAGGGCAAGCAAGACAGGCTGGCATGACCAGACGCGGTCCCTCTTCGGCAGTGCGGAATTCGGCTGGAAGAAAATGCTATATCTGACAGCGACAGGCAGGAACGACTGGGCCTCACAGCTCGCCGGTTCAAGTCAGAAGTCTTTCTTCTATCCGTCGGTCGGATTCTCATGGGTACCGACTTCCCTTTGGGAAACAGGGCCTTTAAGTTATTTGAAATTAAGGGGTTCCATAGCCTCAGTAGGTATGCCTTTCCCAAGATTTCTGACAGTACCGACCTATGAATATGACCCTACCAACAAAATATGGAAAGACAAGACACACTACCCTATCAGCGACCTTAAACCGGAACGCACTCTCACTTACGAAGCGGGAATTGAGATGACCTTATGGCATGACCTGAGCCTCAATCTGTCCTGGTATCTCGCCGACACCTACAACCAGACTTTCGACCCTTCGCTTCCGCCGTCATCTTCCTACACGACTATTTATCTCCAGACCGGAAATGTGAGAAATACCGGAATTGAAGCCGCCCTCGGCTATGACCACACGTGGAACGGATTCAGTTGGAGCAGCAATTTCACCTTCGGCTGGAACAAGAACAAAATACTTGAATTGGCGTCCAATGCCGTCAACCCGGTAACCGGAGAGCCTCTGAATCTGGAACAGTTGGAAATCAAAGCCTTGGGCAAAGCCAAATTTATTCTCAAACAAGGTGGCACCCTCGGCGATCTCTACACGACATCCGATGTGCTCACCAATGACAAGGGCTATATTGAAATCGACAAAAACGGAGACATCGCAATCACCGATGAGGGCGAGGAGATATTCTTGGGGACAGTATTCCCTAAATACAACCTTGCATGGAGGAATGATTTCAGATATAAAGGTCTGCGATTGGGCTTTCTCCTCTCCGGAAGAGTAGGAGGCGTATGCTATTCTGCCACACAGGCCAATCTCGACCTATACGGAGTGTCCGAAAATTCAGCCGCCGCCCGCGATGCAGGAGGAGTCCTTATTAACGGCAGGGAATGGATGAACGCCCAGAAATGGTATCAGGCAATCGGCTCCCAGAGCGGCCTGCCGCAATATTACACTTATAGTGCTACCAATTTCAGGCTCCAGGAACTATCCATAGGCTACACGCTGCCACGCAAATGGTTGCAGGACAAGGCCTCAATGACAATATCCATGATAGGCCACAACGTGCTGATGCTATACTGCCGGGCCCCGTTTGATCCGGAATCGGTCGCCTCCACGGTCAACAACTATCAGGGTATAGACTATTTTATGATGCCTTCGCTCAGAAGTCTCGGATTTAACATCAAATTAGAATTTTAATATGAACAGCACTATTATGAAACATAAGCCAATTATTCTCGCTGCTGTTCTTTTATGCAGCAGCTGCACCGAATCTTTTCTCGAAATGAACACCAATCCAAATCAGGTGACAGCAGAGCAAATGGAGGTAAAGAACTACCGTACCGGTACCAAAGTACTTAACCTGCAAAGCCTTGTCATTCCTGTACAGGAACACATGTACCAGTTCAACGAAAGTCTTTCAGGAGGTCCGTTCGGAGGCTATATCGGATCCACCGTGGACACCTGGCTGACCCGTTTCGAGACATTCAATCCCTCGGCCGATTGGCGCAAATGGCCTTTCGCAAATGTAATCACCGGCACCTACGCGCCATATAGGGGCATTGTCAGTGCCACGAAGGACGAGGTGTCTAATGCCTTTGCAAACCTCCTAAGAGTGGCTATAATGCACAGGGTAACCGACACCTACGGTCCCATTCCATATTCTGACGCGGTAACAAACGAATCCATATATGTCAAATATGACAGTCAGGAAGCCGTGTATATGAAGATGTTCGAAGAGCTTGACGCTGCTATAAAAGTCTTCAAGGCTAATTCCGGGACTGATCCTTCGGCATGGAAAAGTTATGACTATGTATATTATGGGAATATGGGACAATGGGCCAAATATGCCAATTCGTTGAAATTACGTATTGCCATGAGGCTCAGCTATATAAAGCCTGAAATAGCAAAGGCAAAGGCCGATGAAGCCATTGCCGCCGGGACAATCGAGGCCAATGCCGACAATGCCTGCATGCACGCTCCGGAGAACCGCACGGCTCTGATATACAATGATTGGCAGGATCACAGAGTCGGGGCCGACATAATAAATTATATGAACGGATACAAAGACCCGCGGAGAGAAAAGATGTTCCTGCCTAATGTAAACGGCAATTTCGCAGGCATCAGGATTGGAGGGGATGTCTCCAGCAAGACAGCCGCCGTCAGCAGTTATTCCAATCTGATTGTGTCCGGAGACAGTCCGTACCTGTGGATAAATGCCGCTGAGGTGAGTTTCCTCAAAGCCGAATACGAACTGCGCTGGGGTACGGCCGAAAAGGCAAAAGACTATTATAACAGCGGCATAGCCCTGTCATTTGAAGAAAAAGGGGCGTCCGGAGCCGTTGAATATGCGATGAACAATACAGACAAGCCGGAAGTCTACACCGACCCTCTCGGAAAATATTCGGTACAGGCACGTCAGAGTGAAATAACAATTGCATGGGAGGAAAGCGGCAACTTGGCAGTCGGCACGGTTGCGGAAAATAACGCAGCAGAACGCAACCTGGAAAGGATAATAACCCAGAAATGGATAGCTATTTTCCCTCTCGGAGTAGAAGCCTGGTCGGAATACCGAAGGACAGGCTACCCTCGTCTGCTTCCGGCACCTCAGGACAAGAGCGGAGGCACTGTGGATCTGAATCATCACGCACGCAGGCTTACCTATCCTGTTGAAGAATACCAGATGAACTCGGAAAATCTGCAAAAGGCCATTGCTGAGCTGGATTCCGAAACTTCGGGAGACAGAAGAGGCGACATCGCCGGCACAAGAGTCTGGTGGGACGTTAAAAAATATAAATAATGATGGATATGGACAATAAATATATCATTAATATTTTCAGGGCTATAATCCCTGCCGCAATAGTCCTGGCAGCTGTATCATGCTCCAAATGGAATGAAAAAAGACCTTTGGAACTGAATGTCAGCCAGCCGTGGCAGGATTCTCCGGAATTATGGAAAGAATATAAGGGGACTATTGCAAATTACAAGAAATCAGAACATTACATATTCTATGCCCTGTTTGAAAACTCCCCGGAGAGGGCAATGAACGAGCAAGGCTATATGAGATGTCTGCCTGATTCCCTTGACATAGTATCGCTGAAAAACGCCGACAATTTCTCCGTATATGATGCAGAGGATATGGAATGGATGAAAGCAATAGGCACAAAGGTACTATACCGGGTAGACTTTGCAGGCAGACAAGGGGAATTTGCCACAAAAGAGGCTCTGAACGCCTACTTAGACAAGGTAATTGCCTCTGTCCAAAACAACAGTCTCGACGGCTTCTCTTTCACCGCCCCGCTGCAATTCGGAAATGCGGCCGGCAATGAAATGGTCTCCGCACTGACAGACAGACTTGCCAAGGCGAAATCAACAAACGGACTGCTTGTATTCGAAGGCAACCCGCTTACTATTCCGCAAAGGCAGAGAGAAGAAATAGACTATTTTGTCCTGCCGACGGAGACAACAGGTACCTTATACGAAATCGGACTGGAAATCAATTCGGCATTGGACAGATGCGGAATCGACCACAAGAAAATACTGCTCTCGGCTTCGACAGAGGGCATTGTCACCGACAATAAAAAGAAAGAACATCCTGCTGTTGAAGCACTTGCAAAGCAGGTAGTGTCCTGCGGAGACCTTGCTGGACTTGCAGTCTGCGATATAGAGAAGGACTATTACCACTCCGGAGGCAACTACTCTAATGTCCGCAGGGCAATCAGGTCACTCAACCCTTCAAAATGACAAGTTTATGCAAAATAGAATATATAACAACATGAATATCAGGCTATTTTTCATTATAGCAACTGTGCTTTCAGTAATGGCCTGTTGCGAAAGATATAATGCCGGAGGTTACAAATTCGACAATTCTATCTACCTGGATGTAAGTGCCAGAAATTCGACCCAGAATACCACATTCGGCAATAATATCCCGGAATTCACAAGACTGATGACAGCTACTCTGTCATATCCGGCCGAAAAGGACATAAAAGCCACCATCTCTGTGGATTCCGGCCTTGCAGAAGAATTCAATACACATAACGGCACGTCCTACAAAATGTTGCCGCAGCAATTTCTTGATTTCAAGACTGCAAGTATCACAATACCGGCAGGGCGGACAGTCTCGGAGCCGGTCAGCATCCTGTTCAAAGGTCTTACAGGAAAGGGCGAAGACCAAACAGGGGCAATGAAGATAGACGAAACCTACCTGCTCCCCATAAGACTTACCTCCAATGATATAGCTGTTATGGGAAATGCCGGAAAGGCATATTATCTGATACGCCGCTCGTCTGCCATCACTGTTGCAGCCCAACTCACCGACAACTGGATCAACTTCCCTACCCTTGACAAGCCGGGCCCACAGAGCGATGCATTCAACGGTTTGCAGGCCGTCACCTACGAGGCTCTGATTTATATTGACAAGTTCGACACATCCAACGACTTCGGCCCGTGCAACATTTCCAGCATAATGGGTGTGGAGCAATACCTGCTCATGAGAATAGGCGACACCAAATTCGAACGGCAGCAAATCCAGTTTGACGGAAGCGGCTCAGGCACCTCGTTCGGAAAATTTCCTAAAAGCGATGCGAACAAGAAACTGTATGAGGGACGCTGGTATCATGTAGCCTGCACCTACGACTACCGGACAAGGATTGCACGTATATATGTAGACGGCAAGATTCAGAGCGAGGCTAAGGAAATGGGCACGGCTACAAGCGGCATCAATCTGGCACAAAGGGCTTTAGGAGCAGCAGAGGCGTACCAGTTCTTTGTCGGCAAATCCTACAACGACTATCGCCCGCTCCAGGGCAAGATTGCAGAAGTCAGGGTATGGAACGTTGCCAGGACCCCGGAACAGATATGGCAGAATATGTACCGCCTCTCCAATCCGTCAGAAGATAACACACTCATAGGCTACTGGAAGTTCAATGAGGGCAAAGGAAATACAATCAGGGACTACTCCAAATATGGGAATGACGGTGTAGCTGAAAAGGATATAATATGGCCGGACGGAATAGAGATTCCCGAAATCAATAAAGTGGAGGAATAACAATGAGAACAACAAGAATAATAACCGCCCTGACAGCCGCAATATCCTTGATTTCATGCAACAAGGATTACGTGGACATTTCAAGGGGCAAGCAGTTGGACAAGGCATCGCTTGACGCCCTATCAGACATCGTTCTACGAATTGACGGCACTGTCGAAAACTCTATCGAAATTACGATGACAAAGGGTGCAGGCTCCTGCTCGAAAGACCTTTATGTAATTACAGGAGAGCCTCTGGCAAACACTCAAACCATGCTGTTACAAGCGGATACCAGCCTTGTCGGGCCATATTCCGAAGCCACGGGCACAAAATACAGCCCGCTTCCCGAAAGTTATTTCCGGATAACGGACGGAGGCACTCTGGACATGGCGGAAGGCAGCACAAAAAGCGACTTCCGGCAGATAACGCTTACCACGTCCAACAAGGCCGGGAATATCCTGAACGAGGGACGCTACCTGCTGCCTGTCACACTTGTATCTCCTTGGCAGAAGACAGGCAACAGCACTGTATATATCGACGTTACGGTCAGAAAGCCGCAGGAAAGCCTTGCTCCTCTGCACTCCGGAAAAGAGATGTTTATGATATTCTATATCAACACTTCACAGTTCGACCCTCGCCTTGCTACCGATTTCTATATGGAAAAAAGAACAGGCTCCAATCGGCTGTGGTATGAAGGCGTAGGCAATATAGTAAACTTGCGCAAGTCTTCCATAGGCTATGACAAGAGCACCGGAAAGGCAAAACTGGAACTCTCCGCCGATATGAAATACCTGCTTTCCAACTATGACACCTACATTCGTCCCGTGCAGGAAACCGGCAGAAAGGTTTGCCTGTGCATCGAGGGAGGAGGTCAGGGGCTGGGCTTCTGCAACATGAGCGACAGCCAGATTGAAGACTTTATCTATCAGGTAAAGACTATCGTCGAACGCCACAAGCTTAACGGAGTGAACCTTTGGGACAGAAACTCCTCCTACGGAAAGGAGCCGGACCTGCCCTCTGCCGGCACGACCTCCTATCCTAAACTGATAAAGGGTTTGAGACAGGCACTCGGAGCATATAAATTACTGACCGTTACGGACTTCGAGCAACCGACCGAATATTTCTGGGATGTGGAAGCCTGCGGAGGCATAGAGGTCGGCAAACTCATAGACTATGCCTGGTCCGGCTACAACGACTCCTCAGAGCCGATACAAGTCATAGACCCTTATCATCAGGGGGGACCGGGGGTTTCCACTCTTCACCCTCGCCGCCCGATTGCAGGGCTGAATCCGAAAAGATACGGCTGCACAAATGCCTATTGGCACCAGGGTTTTCCTATTGAGCCATATCTCGAAGTTCTGGAATGGGAAAAGGCAGGACTTCGGCAGAACAGAATCTTTGTTTTCGAAGATATTCGCTCCCTTCTTCAAGACAAATATGAGGGCGGAGCATGGAATCCTGACAACTTCATCCAGCTGGTCTTGTCTCCTGACTATTCAATACGCTATATGATTGATTTTCGTCAGCTAAGCGACAGGGTGCATTCAGGCTACAACAAATGGATAAAGAATTGGTAAAATACAGAAAATAACACAACATTTAATCAATAACATTATGAAAAAAATGATTAGTAAAGCCTTAATGGCGACCATTATTGCAGGGGCATCTGTTTTTGCATCCTGCAAACCCTATGACGACACTGCTCTAAGCACACGCGTGGACAATGTCGAAAAGGAAGTGACCGAACTTCGTACTATAGTAGACGGTCTCAACGTCAATATCAAAGCACTCCTTACCACTGTGGATGCTGTCAAAAATGCCGATCGGATCACAAATGTGTCAGAACTTGCAGATAAAAGCGGCTACACCGTGACCTTCTCCAAATCAGGAACTATCACAATATACAACGGCAAGAACGGCATCGACGGAACTGACGGCGAGAACGGTACAGACGGCAAGACACCGCTTATCAGCGTGAAACTTGATGCTGACGGCACCTACTATTGGACAGTGAACGGAGAATACCTGCTGGATGCTGACGGCAAGAAAATAGCCGCCACTGCTCATATAGCCACCCCACAGATAAGGATCAATGCCGGCAATTTTGAAATATCCTATAACAATGGGGCGACCTGGGAGGTAATAGGCTCTGCCGGAGCCTCTGACGCCGTTGTGTTCAAGAAAGTGGTTGACAGCGAAAGTTCTGTCCTCTTTGTGCTTGCAGACGGTACCAGCATCACTATACCCAAGGCCCAGCAATTCATAATCAATGTTCCGACTACAGTTATTATCAAGGCCGGTGAAACAGCAACTGCTCCATATTCGATAATTGCCGGTGACAATCAGACAGTAGTAGACGCTTTCGGCACAAAAGGCTTCGATGTTACAGTCAATGCCGCAAATGCCAATAACGGAATGCTTATAATCAAGGCACCTGACCCTCTGACAAATGGAAAAGTCTATATTTTTGCGGTTAAGGGCGACGGCAGCACTGCCGCCAGAATACTTTCTTGCGAAGAAGGGGTTTTCACCATTGACGAGACTCCTTTCGGGGCTCATGTTCCTGCCGCCGGAGGCGAAGTCAGGATTCCTGTTTCCACAAACATAGATTATATGGCTATGGTAGATCCTGCCTATGGCTGGATCAAGTTGCTTGAAACCCGTGCCGTTAGAAATGAGACACTTACATTTACGGTCGAGCCTAATACTTCATCCGACCCAAGAGAAGGAAAGGTAATAGTTATGAATCCTGTTACCGGCAGAAAAATCTACACTATCGTTCAGGACGGGGCTACTGCTGCACCCGGTGGCGGCAAAGCAGATCTGGAGACTTTTAATGGGGGAAATAAGGCATTGACAATTAATACATATGAGTCAGCAAATGGGTGGACAGCAACATTATCAGTAATATTTAATGTATCATTCCGCTTCCCAGAGTACTCTGGTGTCAGGCCTCGCCTTTCAGGAGAACCGGGAGCATTGGGCACATTAATATCTCCTGTTCTTAGTGGAGGGTGTGGAAAGTTAACTGTAAAATACGCACGATATACAATAAATAATGGCAATACTATGAGAATAGATATCACTGATGCGGGAGGATCTGTAATAAAGACTGAAACTCACACTAATGATACTATCGGCCAATATGAAACAGATGAATTTTCAATTGACTTCAATGTTACAGGCGACTTTAAAATTATACTTTCCAATTTGAATTATCATAATACTATTACAATATCAGATGAAATCACTATTCTTGATTTGACTTGGACTGGATATAGCCATTAATATTTACAAACAAATCCCACTATGGGTACTATAACCAATAATACTAATTTTTAAAATTTTCTATTATGAAAAATCTAATGATTTTATGTGCTATCAGCACAGTGTTCTGTTTCATTTCCTGCAACAAAGAGCAGGTTTCTATCGAGCCGACTTCTACGCCAAAACAACTGATTACAAAAGTAATCGGTCAAAAAAACTTGGTAACTTCTGTTTATGTGGAAACAAACGATGTGAATCCACTTAATGCAATGGACTATTTCATTAATGATGAAATATATTATTACGATATTGTAGAACTTTTTGCCTCCAATATCCACAAAAAGACGAACGGCAGCACAGTAGAGCCGACACTTTATCTGAATGACAAACTGACACCTGTCCTTGAGAACGGAGGAGCCGCAACCTACGTAGCCCCTCTGCGATCCGCAAAAATAAAAGTTCTTCTGACGGTATTGGGTGATTGGCAGCACATCGGTCTGGCAAATATGAACGCCACACAGCAGAAGCAGTTTGCCAACATTCTTGCCTGGGCTGTTTACAAATATGGTCTTGACGGAATCGGCTACGATGACGAATACGCTGACTATAGGGGAGCACTCGTGCCAGGTTCTTATGGTAATATCATAAGTTACACAAGACAATTGATCGGCAATGACAAGTATCTGACAGTCTTTGATTGGGGCAACACCAACCAGATTTCGTCAAGCGATGCCGCAAAAGTAAATTATATCTATCACGGGACTTTCGGTTCTTACCTGACAATGGCATATAGCGGAGTTGCAGGCACCACATCTGCCCAATGGTTCCCATATTCACTGAATCTTGGAAATTATTACAATACTACGACTGTTCAGACAAACGCTGCAAGAGCAGTCTCTGACAGATATGCCGGTATAATGAATTTCAATTTGAGAAGGTCATCGGATGTCGATCCTCTTCCTGTACTTCAAGCTATAGCAACCGGAGCAGGTTGGGGCACTGTTACACGTAATGGCGGTGACAGACCTCGTGATGCAGGTTCAGTTCCTTCAGGCTATGAAATCACCAACTCAATGGCAAAAGCAGGACTCGCCGCAGCAGGAAAACCATATTTCAACATATAATCTGAAATTATAATTCAATCTTAACGAGGGCGACTAAACGCGTTTAGCCGCCCTCGTTTTTACTTCATCTCCTACGAGAAACATTTCCCGAAACGACTTCCCGAAATACCGAATAATTGCAGTTTATTTATTAAAGAATCGTAAAAATTTATATGCTTCAAAACCTTATTAATTAAAGAATTATCAAAAAGCGACCTGGCTTCGGTCACTATCCGGCAGGCCGTTTGATTTTTTAAGTACCTTTGCTACACAAAACCTAATAATCATGAATAAAATTGACAAGAAAAAACTTTCACAGGTGAATCTCATGAGGATTGCTTCCATAACGATTCCATTATTGTCAGTATTTGCAAGATATATGATTTTGCATAGTATCAGATTATACGAAATCCAAATGGCGTTGCTTCTGTCATGCAGTACAATACTTATGCTGCCGTTCTATATTGAGAAAAGGGCAATGGTTCTTACGCTGCTGGCGATAACTCTGCCATGGGATTTGGTGGATCTTGCAGGTACTATATCCGGACTAAAGGATATAAACCCTACTATACAAACCTTATTATACGCTGTTGTGCTTATTCTTCCATTGCAGATATGTATATTCATAAAAGTAAAAAACAAGGTTTGGGATGATGGTTTTCTGAGCGGAGCTGTTTCCGGCTGGGATGCGGCAATGGGCTACCTGAAAATTTCATTCGCCCTTCTCTATCAGCCATTGGCCGTTTCTTCGGTTTTCATAGCGGCAATAGGCTCTGCTCCGAAATTAGTCGAAATTCCTATTTTCGTGTCAATAATATTGTTCCTTATTTTTCTATATCTTAGGACAATGACTTCAACAAAATGGCTGATTGATGACAGGAAATATAGTATCAGCAGGAACATCGACTTTGTGTTTACTCCGGAAAGCCTTCCGGCCGCAGACAGCAGCCATAAAATTCTGTTCGAAAGAATGTGCTCCCTGATGAAAGAAGAGAAGCCTTTTCTCTCATCGAATTTCAATATTGACGAACTGTCCAAAGCCCTGTTCACCAACAGGGGCTATCTCTCAAAGATGATAAATTCATGTACGGGGATGAATTTCAACACATTGATAAACAATTACAGGGTGCGGCACGCAATGGAACTATTTAAAGGCAATCCGAGAATGAAGGTGTCTGACCTTATGAGCCTGTCGGGTTTCAACAACCCGGTCACATTCAACAATGCTTTCAAACTCATAATGAAAATGACTCCGGGAGAATGGTGCTATTGCCAAAAAGAGAAGTTGCGTGAAAAAAGTGAAATGGCAACACAGAAAAAAGAAATTGTTTCCACTGCATAATCCTACATAATAATCGCCCAGGGATAATTCCCGGAAGAAAAAATAACCGGGCGGCTTCTGATAATTACGGGCGAACACATAACTGAGCGGCTTACTGATAATTACGGGCAACCATGGCAATAACGGCTATGGATACGGCAGTATTACAATTTTTAAAGACATCATATTATCTAACAATATTTTAAACAAAATTCAACTATGAAAACAAAATTTATTCTTCCGGCAATGGCCGTCTTGACGTTGATCTCATGCCAAAAAGAAACCACGGTTAATTCCCCTGTCAATCAACGCGAACGAGTGCAGCTTACAGTCAATGTGGGAAGTGCCGGGACAAAGGCTGTGACAGCCGATACTCCGGAAGAAGCCAAGGTAAACGACATCCAAATCTTAGTATTCCGTCCCGAAGGCAATTTGGATGCCTACAAGAAAGCGGCTGTTTCTCCTGTGGACGGAGTCTCTTGCACAGCGGGTCTTAGGACGATATATGCCGTTGTAAACTGCCCGACAGACCTGAGTGCAGTAAAAAATCTTGCCGAACTGAACGCCAAGACATTTGCCTTTGCAAATGAAAAGCCGGGAGGGTTCCAGATGATAGGCACGACCAGCAAGAACATCACGGCCACAGACGGAAATGCCAGCCTTACGGTAGATAGGGCTGTGGCCAAAATCCACCTTTCCAACATCAAGACGGACTTTCAGGCCCCGGCATATCAGGACATGCCTTTCAAGGTGACAAGAATCTATGCAATCAATGTGACGGGGGATTATGCCGTCACGTATCCGACTTCAACCAATGCTCCGACCGTTAACGTTGGAAGGTTAGACCAAGGTCTGAATGCCAACCAGGAAGCACTCCTACTCTACGAGGCACAGGCTCCGATTGATGTAACAAACGGAGCTGCGGCAACAGCCATTGACAAAAGTTTCTATGTCTACCCTAACTATTCCAATATGGAAAGCAAAAAGACCCGTATCGTTGTCGAAGCCTCTCTTGGGAGCAAGCTCTGCTACTATCCTTTGACATTTGACGGTGCAATCAGACACAATACATACTACGACATAACGGGACTTGTAATCATGAGACCAGGGTCAGAGGATCCCAACACCCCTGTCATTACAAAAGACTGTGACTTTACGGTCAATGTAAGTGATTGGACTACAGGAGAAGCCATGTCTACAACTATTTAACCTTAATTATGGCTGCATGGCACTGAACCGCCTTGCGGCTGCCAATAAAACTTCTTGAAATGAAGATTAGCAATAAAATAGCAGTTATTGTCTTTATAGTAGCGATAACTGGATGCACTATAAAGGAAGACAGGTGGCCGTGCCCCTGCCGGCTGACCGTAGAACTGCCGGACAGACACAGGTTTGAAGAAGCCGGGCCTATAGAACTGGCAATTATGTCAGCGGAAAAAGGCAAGGAGCTTGAAGCGACAATCATCCCCGAAGACTATCCCGATGGCTATGAAAAAGAGGTCGCGAAAGGAATGAAACAGGTTTCGGCAATAGCCGGACGCAGAAGTTGCACTCTGCACGGGCGGATACTACAGAGTAAAAGCGGAAATGAATTTGACCGGATTTACATCCACAGTTCGGACGTCGCCTGTTTGACTGAAAGGGCAAGGGACACAATACGGCTGCACAAGGCTTTTGCTGAGATAGCCATAGAAATAAAAGATCATACAAATTCGCACATCCCTTACAGGCTGGCGGCAGAATGCTCCTCTTCGGGTCTTGACATAGCCACCTCATCCCCTGCCGGCTATCCTATGACTGTTCCCCTGAAATCCGTTCGGGACAGAGAACACGGATATATGCCTGTACAGAAGATAGACACAACGGGCAGAAGCAACAGACTATTCAGGTTTATATGTCCGAGACAAAATGACTTTAATATGTCGCTCTCAATCATAGACAATGAGGGAAATGTCTGCAATCCCATTCCTATAGGAGATATGATGAGGGCTGCCGGTTATGACTGGAAGACACAAGACCTGAAAGACATTTTCATAAGTATTGATAAGGCGAAAATGTCAATTTCAATAATCATAAATGATTGGCTTACAGGAGAGAAAAAAGAATTCATCATATAGAATATGAAAAATTTAATTAAAATAATTCCATTGCTTTCCATAATGCTGATACAGACGTCGTGCACTGTGGAGGAGCTTGAGACTATAGGCGGCAGCCGGATTGGTTCTGACGGGAAAGTAAGTGTGAGGCTGGCTCTTTCAGGGCAGACAAAAAGTGCAATGTTCGATTCGGACAATGAGAATCGGATTTCTTCACTGACGGTATTCGTGTACAAGGCCAAAGGAGGAGATTATACCAACCGTCCGCTTCAACGACCTGAAAATTCATATATACCGCCGGGGATTGGGAAGGCGGACTATATGCAGCTGCCAATATGGAACACATCCGGCTACCTTGTTGCCGAAAAGACGTTCCGTTCGACAGAGGATATGAAGCTCGACCTTCCTGTAAGCGTTGCGGATGAAAAGCTGCATATTTATGCTGTTGCCAACATGCCGGATTTTCATGGAACGCCAGACGAAACGTCCTTTGTCAATTCCACTTACAAATATCCGGCAGCAGGCTCATACATAAACGGGATACCTATGACGCTTGGCAATACATTCACTTATTACGACTATGTGCCCTCGGAATTTCGTCCAGGGAGGACCCATAACGTTGCGGTAAAGAAAAAAGGCTATAAGCCATTCAAATCCATTACAGTTACACCTGACGGGCCGAAAAGCATCACCTTGAACATGAATAAGGCCGTTGCACGCTACAGGTTCAGGCTGGACAACAGGGTGACAGGGCTGAAACCCTTATCGATACGGCTAAAACAGACACCCTTGTATCTTACGCCGTTCAAATACGGCTACAAGGCCGAGTCTGCTTCAGATGTAGGGGACGGAGACAGCGGAGACATAAACGATATCGCTCTTTGCGAAGGGCAGTCGGTCTCGTTCTACTGCCTTGAAAATATGCAGGGTGACATAATACCGACAAGGCCGGGAGGCGGACTTATTCCTGAGCCGACGGAATGGGACAAGGTGCCGAGGAACTGCGTAAACGGTGACAAATGCTCCTACCTTGAAATGACCGGTTTCATGGACGGCTCTCTTGACGGAAAAATAGGGGAAGTAACCTACCGTTTCTATCTTGGCAAGGATAATATCAAGAATTACGATGTGGAGAGAAACACCTCATACGAAATAGTACTTACCGTAACAGAAGACGGACTTGGAGTCAAATCCTGGAAAATTACCGATGAGAGGGCGGATTTTGCTGCCAAAGGAGAAATATATATGGCTCAAAGGCTGAATTATTCAATCGCCCCGGCAAGCGGGACAACGCTCTCTCTTGCCCCAGGAAGCATCTTGACAGATGACGGGAAAGTCCGTATAAGGCCATTGATAAATGCATCGGCAAAGGTCGTAGGATGCGAAGTGTCGGCCTACGCACCCGGCGTCTCGACCGTATATGTAAAGCAGGGAGGAACGGTCGACAAGACCTTTGATATTACGGTCAAGGCTCCGCTGCTGCATTGTGACAAAGCGGTCCTGCCTCTGACCGTGGACGGTACCTCAAAAAATCTAAGGATCAGTTATGCAGATCCGGATTCCGGAGAGCCGCTTTCCAAGTCTATCTTTGACAAGACCCTATACGAGAATCTCCTCGAATGCACGGCAACATCGTCATCTTCCAATTTTACTATAATTAGAGATCGTTGGAACAAAGACATGTTTGAAACCTATATCGGCTCTATAGGCGGCATATCCTCAGCCTCACAACTTTCCGCTACGGCTACAGTAAGAGCGGCTTCGCCCCATATTGTCCCCATGGATATCGCCCTTACTGCTTTGGAGCCGTTTCCTGCGAATGCCGGAGGGGATAAGGGGAAACTCTTTTTCTCGGCTCTGGACAAGGACGGATACAATTGGCAACATATCAGCCTGCCAATAAACGCCCCTACAGTAAAGGCGGAGCTCTATCCTGGAGCAACGACTTCCGGCGTTCCCTTAAGCAACTCGCACATTTCTTATTCTCCGTCTACAGGACATATGAGTATCGGTTTCCCGTACCGCAAGCCCTTCTCCGGAGGCAAGCATACTGTCAAACTCGTGCTGACAAATTTCCGCTCAGGCGAGAAATGGGAGAACAGTCGATGTACTTTCTCCTTTACTAAAATAGTCAATCTGTATATCTGCGGCGAGGTAACAATTACGACGGGAAGCGACGGCCACCCCTACGCACATGTCCGTGCCGTTTCAGCGACAAACTACTTTTGGCCTTCGGTCAGGATCGCCAGAAAGGGCGGCGGTAAATACGAACAAGGCTCTCTCGGCTCTGTAATTTATAAAGATATGCTTGAAGAGCCTATATCAGTGGAAAGATACAAGAATTCGCACAGGGGCGGCCCGGAGTTCGTGATTGTAAAGGAAGTCAAGGGTTATCCGCGATATTCTATGCCGGTGATGTTTGACGATGCCTACATGGAAGCCAACGGCTCTTACATACGCTATTGCAAAGGCGGCTGGATAGATTAGAAAAGACATCCGTACCCGCCGAATGCCTTTCAATCTACGAGATTGCCCTAATGGTCGCATCAACTTGCGGTCTGGACAGTTCTCTCATCAGACCGGTGTCCTCAGACTCAATGGCAACAGGCTTCGCAAGACCAATTTACGGCCTGCTGGATATCAGCAAGGCCGTAAAAGAACTGGACTTCACACCCTTGAGCCTTGATGAGGCCCTACATGAAAGAATTGATGTGATTTATTTATCTTTCAAAAAACCTTTGGTCATATCAGATTATTTTAATACTTTTGCATCGTTTTAATGATATATTAAAATGAAGCAGAATAATTAAAATGAAAGATGTTGTCATATTAGGAAGACCTATACAGCTGCAAGAACGAAGCAAAGAACAGATGAAAGGTGTTACAATAGGAGACTCGTTATCGTACAAATTCTACGATGGAGAATTCCATGGTATGTCATTGCTTTTCGCTGAACCCAAAGGCAAGGTAGCTGCACCACTTAGCTTATCTGTCACGGCAAGCAATTTAACTTCATTATTCCAGCTCCCTACCGTCTTTTTGTTGCCGGCATGTCCTGCCTATGAACGGCAAAGGCTCATTGACAAAGACGTTTATTTTGTCATCTCAGACAAATACGTTCATTTGCCAATGCTTCTGGCCAATGAACGCATACGAAAGACTAAAAAGGCTAAATCTCTGACACCAGTAGCCCAATACCTGCTGCTCTATCATCTACAGATAGAGAGCATCGAAGGGCTTGCTGCACGTGACATAGAGGACAAGATGCCATATTCATATGCAAGCATTACGCTTGGCGTTACTTGCCTTGAAGACTTAGGGCTGTGCCGGAAAGTATCAGATGGTACAAAACGGAAGATCATCCACTTCGGCAAAACGGGAAAGGAACTATGGGAACAAGCCCAGCCCATCCTCTTTAATCCTGTTAAAGAACGCATATACTGCGATGACCTATTGACTGAAGAGCATTTCACGACATGTGGCATCAATGCCCTGGCACATTACACTTGGCTCAATCCTGATCAAGAAAGGACAATCATGATGACCGTCAAACAACTTCGTGATTTCAGGGCATCAGGTGTCATAGTGCGACCCAATGAGTTTGACGGCAATATCATTATTGAGGCATGGAAATATCCACCTGTCACCAGCATTGGTATAAAAGCCGAATGGGTGGACAGGTTATCACTGGCCATTTCACTGCGTGAGGATGCAGACCCGCGAGTGGAAGGTGAAGTTGAACGTCTAATAAATGAATTAGAATGGAAGGATTAGAGAAATTCCGTGAAGCTTTTGAAGTTTATTCTGAGAACTACGTCATCATCGGCGGCACGGCCTGTGAAATTGCCATGACCGGCACAACTGTTCGCCCTCGTGCCACTCACGACATCGATATGATAGTCATTGTGGAGAAGATGACTGCTGACTTCGCTGAGCATTTCTGGCAATTCGTGCGTGAAGGTGGGTATCGTCCTGAGAGACGCAAACAGGGAGATGGTGAGACTCCAAAGTACGAACTGTACCGTTTTGTCAATGGTCGGCCCGATTACCCGGAAATGATTGAACTGCTGTCAAGGCATACTGACATCCTCGGCGAGCCGAAAGGACTGAACATTGAGCCGCTTCCCATTGACGAGGACACGTCCAGCCTAAGTGCAATCATCATGGACGATGATTTCTATCTCTTCACCATAGAGCACAGTAAACTGACAAAAGGACTTCGTCATGCCGACTCCGCTGCACTCATTGCCCTGAAGTCACGTGCCTATCTCAATCTTCTGCAAGACAAGGCTAACGGAAAACATGTCAACAGCAAAGACATCAGGAAGCATCGTTCCGATGTGCTGAAGAATGTGGTCATCATGGAAGACAGTCAGATTACGGCTCCGGAAGCGATTGTCGCTTGCATAAGGGAATTCGTCGCCTCTATCAGAAACGAGTGGGACACACTCTCTGAGCCTCTTGCCAAGGCACTTGACCAGGATCCTTCATTCGTCGAGGCTTTGCTTGAACAACTTGACGGTTTATTTGCCACAGAACAGTCATGAAGATACAGTATGCGTCTGACCTCCATTTGGAGTTTGCCGACAACTGGCTATACCTCAAGGAGAATCCCCTGCAGGTAACAGGGGACATTCTCGTTTTAGCTGGCGACATCGGCTACTTGGGGGACGACAATTATACAAAGCACCCTTTCTGGGACTGGGCATCGGAGAACTACCAGCAGGTAATAGCCTGCATGGGCAACCATGAGTTCTACAAGTTCTACGACAT
>CAMYAE010000006.1 GCA_947253655.1 uncultured Bacteroidales bacterium | reverse complement strand
CAACAGGCCCATTGGCAGAATTAAGTATGCACTAAATTAATTCCGCCAACGGGTTTTAATAATCAAAACATCGGTATAACTTATTTTCACTATCTTTGTGCATCAAAATTACGGAATATGTTTGATTTACTTGCAATCCATTGGCATGTCGATCCGGTACTTATACATATCGGGAATTTCGGACTCAGGTGGTACTCCCTGCTTTTCGTTTCGGGATTTATACTCGGCTGGTTCATATTCAAATGGTTCTTCAAAAGAGAAGGCATTGACGAAAAACTCTTAGACCCGCTGCTGTACACCTTGCTTATAGGCACCATTATAGGGGCCCGCCTCGGGCACTGCCTGTTCTACCAGCCCGACTATTATCTCGGCAGCTGGAAAGGCTTCATGGAGATTTTCATGCCTTGGAAAGGAGGGCTTGCCAGCCATGGAGGAGCAATAGCTCTGATAATCGCAATGGTTTGGTTTGCAAAGCATTATGGCAAAAAACATAATTTCGATTTTGTCTGGATTATGGATCATCTCGCCATAGCGGTCGCCTTTGCCGCCACGTTCATAAGGCTCGGCAATCTTTTCAATTCTGAAATATACGGCAATGTTACTTCTTTGCCATGGGGAATCATTTTCGACCTTGAGGGTGAAACAGAGCCGAAACATCCTACTCAACTTTACGAAGCTTTTTCATATCTGATTTTAGGGGTGTTTCTGATATTGCTATATAAATTCAGGCTTCCAAAGACATTTCGCGGCACCTATATAGGAATTTTCTTGATTGTTTGTTTCGGAATGAGGTTCCTTATAGAATTTATAAAAGAGCCGCAAGTGGCTTTCGAAGAAGCCATGACATTGAACATGGGACAGTTGTTGAGTATTCCGTTTATTTTGATAGGGATCGGCTTTCTTATTTACGCCTACACAAAGAAACAGCCGGCGCAGGTCGTGCTTCCGAATACGACAAGGGAGAAAAAAGAGCCGACCCATTATGCAAAAAGCCTGAAATAGAATGGAGAGAGATAGCTGGCTGACTGACAATGAAATAAATGGCAGAATCCAAAAGACCTTGAAGTTTTTGGAAGAAAATGGCATTGACTATGAACTGTTTCGGCATCCGCCTCTTCCTACTGTCGAGAAAGCCCTTGTCTATTGGAAGGATACCGGCGTCGCCCATTGCAAAAACCTGTTTCTAAGGAATCATAAGGGCAACAGACACTATTTAGTGTCTTTCGAATGCCACAAAATGTTGTCTATCCGCAATTTGGAACAAAAAATCGGAGAAGGGAAACTGTCTTTCGCCTCACCGGAAAGAATGGTGCGATGTCTCGGACTGTATCCCGGTTCGGTCAGTCCTTTCGGGCTGATAAACGATATAGACATACCGGAAGCCGATCCTAAAGAACTTTTTCCAAACGGCCATAGAGTTAAATTTTTCATAGATAAAGAGTTGCAGAATGCCGACAGGCTCAGTTTCCACCCTTGCGACAATACCGCCGATGCTGTTGTCTCCAATGGAGATTTTCTGAAGTTTTTGAATATCTGGGGCGGAGAATACGAGTGGATAGACATTTCAAATGAACAATTATGATAAAAGCCGCCTTCTTCGATATTGACGGGACATTGGTGAGCATGAAGACTCACCGGATGACAGACAAAGTGCTTGATACTCTTTATATATTGAAAGAAAAAGGAATAAAACTTTTCATCGCCAGCGGAAGACCACCGCAAATCATCGACAATCTGAGAGATTTCCCGTTCGACGGCATTATCAGCATGAACGGAGCCTTGGTCATTGCAGACGGAGAAATCATATACAGGCGCCCTATTGAAAGAGACTCTGCCATAAGAATCGCCGAAATAAGCAATGCCAACAAAATTCCGGCCTTTATCTCCACCGAAAACCTGTGCGGGGTAAATCTGATGAATGACATTTCTTGGGAAATGTTCAGGCTCATCAAAATCGCCCCTCCGCAATATATTGACATTGAAGACATTGCAAGCAAGCAAAATATCTATCAGGCTACTGTATACGCCACAGTGGAAGAAGAAGAACGGCTTATAGTACCTTATGTGAAAAATGTCGATTTTCCAAGGTGGCACCCGGCCTTTTCGGATATAGTGCCGGGAGGAATAGACAAGGCGGAGGCGGTAGGTACCATTTGTCGTCACTACGGAATCGATATAGCCGACACCATAGCTTTTGGTGACGGAGGCAATGACAAGGGGATGCTCCAAGCAGCCGGTATAGGTATAGCAATGGGTAATGCGGTCGAAGAAGTCAAGGCGACTGCTGATATGACGACCTTATCCGTCGAAGAAGACGGCATAGTGGCGGCATTGAAAAAACTGTCCGCAATATATACTTGGAAACTATTATAATTTAATAGTTTTGTAGTTTTATTACGAAACCATTACAAATCAATTAGTTACATTATAAGCATAAAAATATATTGCAAAATATTTTGTTTTTCAGATTATTCGGAGTAGCTTTGCTTCCGTAATCGTAATTCATACGGCTATGGCAGATGAAATGAAAGACAGAATTCTGGATTCGGCTGATGAGCTGTTCTCTGAAAGAGGCGTCAGAGATGTCACTATTGATGACGTGTGCAGGCGTATCAGCATCTCGAAAAAGACATTTTACCAATATTATTCACAAAAAGAAGATCTTGTAGAGGAGGTTATAGGCTATCACCTACAGAAAAAGATAGACTATTTCAACGCATTGCTTCATGACAAGAATCCGATAGAGGTGATGGCGATAACTCTTTATGAGGTAGAGAAAAAGAAGATGTTCTCTACTGACAAGAGGATAATGGGCGACGTGCGCAAATATTATCCGAATACGCTGAAAAAGCATTTCTGCAAAAAGCACGACATGTTAAAAGAAATTGCCAAGGAATACATGGAAAGAGGGGTTGCGGAAGGGTATTTCAAGCGGGATATTGATATGGATGCCATCCTTTTTCTCCTTGTCATGACGCACAAGGCAATGGTATCTTATATAGACGGGGAAATTCCTACTAAAGGTCGCAGGATATCTAACAGAAGGCTCTCATCGGCATATATGGAAATAGTACTAAGCTCTATTCTGTCAGAAAAGGGCTGGAGCGAATATGCCAAACTTTCAAAAATTGACACCAAATAAATCATGACTATGACAATAAGAGTAATTTTAATGTCAATCGGGGTACTTTTCGGAGCAGTCTGCTCAAGCTTACCTGCCGGTGCACGGGAGAACGTCGGACCAAAGGACACCTCCCGGTTAGTGCTGGGTCTTGAAGACGCCCTGAAAATCGCATTATGCGAGAACATCTCGGTAAAGGTGGCGGACAAAGAAGTGGAAAGGGCAGGATATGCGAAGAAAGGCACCTATGCTTCGCTTTTCCCGAAGATCGACATCGCCGCCGTGTTTCAGCGCACTATCAAGAAGCAGGTAATGTACATGGACTTCGATATGAGCAAGTTTATGGGGGGAAGCGGCACAGGCAGTGGTACAGGCAGTGGTACAGGCAGTGGCACAGGCACAGGAAAGCCGAAGTTTCCGTCCTCAAAAGAGGGTATTGAAGTGGGCAGGTGGAACACCTACAATGGTGGAATTTCCGCTTCGATGCCATTGGTCAACGCCCAACTTTGGAAAAGCCTTGACATTTCCGGCAGCACCGTGGAACTGGCTGTAGAAAAGGCGAGGTCCTCGCGGCTGGAAATGGTGACGCAGGTCAAGCAGGCTTATTTTTCAGTATTATTGGCAAAAGAGGCTTTCAATGTCTATAAAAGCGTCTATGACAACGCTGAAGAGAATTTCAAGCAGACGGAGAAAAGATATAAGGCTTTCAAGGCTTCCGAACTCGAATATACGAGAGCCAAGGCTAATGTCGCTAATGCCATTCCTAATCTGTACAATGCTGAAAGCTCAATAGTTCTTGGACTATGGCAGCTTAAGGCGGTTATAGGTATAGACCTCGATCGAGACATAGATGTGTCCGGGTCTTTGGATGATTATTCAGGGGAAATGCTGTATGACTTCAGCCGGTCAGATTCTACTTCCGTGGATAGAAATACCGTAATGCGTCAGTTATCGATACAGGCGGAGCAACTTGCACAAATGGTGAAATTAAAGCAATACGCCTACTTGCCTTCTCTGGCCGCCAATTTTTCATACAGCATGAATGCCATGGCCAATGACTTCAAATTCAGCGAATACCGTTGGACACCGCACTCTTATGTGGGAATAAGTCTGGCAATTCCTGTTTTTTCAGGAGGAAAGAGATACAATGACGTGAGACAAGCAAAAGTCCAGGCGACCGAACTCGACCTCCAGAGAATCAACACCGAGAGGCAGCTTAAAATAGCCATAAGGCAATATACCAATACCATGGAAACCAATTTTAAGAGTTACGCTGCGGCACAAGAGGCTGTCGGAATGGCTCAAAAGGCCTATGACATTTCAGAGACGTCATATAATCTCGGCAAAAGCACACTAACTGATCTGAATGATGCACAGTTGGTTCTGACCCGGTCCAGGCTGGCTGAAGCACAGGCCATTTTCAATTTTATAGTTGCCAAAGCAAAGTTGGAGCAGACAATAGGTTACGATTTTATAAATGACGATGGCTCGGCCAACCTTGACACATACTCAATAAATTCATTGAACAATAGATAGATATGAAAACAATTCTTAGAACTTTACTTTTAGCCGGATTTGCGGCTGCAATCGCAGGTTGTGGAAACGGCAATGATAAGAAGACCGTTTCCGAAGCGGATTCCGCAGAAAACAAGGCCGTAAAGATTGAAACATTTTCAGCCGTGTCAGGCGAGGTGCCACAAACTGAGACATATTCTTCTACGGTTATGCCTTATGCAATCAACAACATAGCTCCTATGAGCGGATCGAGGATACAGAAAATAAATGTTGAAATAGGTGATTTTGTAAATAAGGGCCAGATTCTTGCCGAGATGGACAAGGTGCAACTCAGTCAGGCAAGATTGAAGCTTACGAAAGACTCTACGGAGTTTAGCCGTATTAAGGGACTGTACGAGGAAGGCGGTGTCTCCAAATCGGATTTTGAGGCCATTGAACTTGCACTTGAAGTTGGCAGGAGCTCCTACCGCAACCTTTATGAGAACACAATATTGCGCTCCCCTATTTCAGGAGTGGTAACAGCCAGAAATTATGACAGGGGCGACCTCTTCGCCATGGGCCGGCCAATATATGTGGTGCAGCAGATTTCACCCGTAAAACTTCTTGTCGGCATCTCGGAGAGTGACTACACAAAAATCAGTAAAGGCGACAATGCAAGCATAACGGTAGACGCCCTGCCGGGAATGACCTTCAAAGGGACAATACACAGAATACACCCCACCATTGATGCGGCTACACATACTTTCCTTACAGAAATAGTGGTCCCGAACAACGACAGAAAGTTGAGACCGGGAATGTATGCCAAGGTGGCGGTTACTTTCAGAATCAATCACAGCGTAGTGGTGCCTGATGTGGCCGTTGTAAGAATGAAGGGAGCAGGCCAAAGACAGGTTTTCGTTTTGCAGCCTGACAACACCGTAAAAAGCGTTCCTGTCAAACTCGGAAGACATTTCGGGACCTCTTATGAAATACTTGAAGGCATATCCGTAGGCGATGTGGTTGCCACAATAGGCAGTGCAAGCCTGAAAAACGGAAGCCCGGTTGAAGTAATTAACGATTAAAAACCAATGAGATGAGTATATATAGATCGGCGGTGAAGCATCCTGTCACGACGGCCTTGGTTTTCATAGCTTTCGCGATTTTCGGAATCTTCTCCCTTATTAACACTTCCATTGCATTGTTCCCTGATTTTGATGCAAATGTGGTAATGGTGCTTTCATCATATCCGGGAGCAAGTGCATCCGATATAGAGAACAATCTTACAAAGGTGCTCGAAAACACGTTGAACAGCGTTGCGAACCTCAAGAACCTTACTTCTTCATCACGTGAAAATATCTGTGTAATTACATTGGAGTTCGAATACGGGACGAATATAGACGAGGCAAGCAATGATGTCAGGGACAAGCTCGATCTTGTAAATTCCGCCCTACCGGCAGGAGCGACAGTGCCGGTATTGTTTAAATTCAGTGCCGAGGATATGCCTATCATCCTATTGTCCGCTACTGCGGAAGAGAGTGCACCGGGGCTGGGGAAAATCCTTGAAGATCAGGTGAAAACCCCTTTGGGAAGGGTTAACGGAGTTGGCACAATCTCGGTAAACGGAGCACCGAAGAGGGAAATACAGGTTTACTGTGATCCCAACAAGCTTCAAGCATACGGGTTGTCCGTCCAAAGAATATCGCAAATAATTGCCGGAGAAAACAGGAACATTCCTTCCGGCAACATAGATATAGGGACCGAGACCTACACTTTAAGAGTGGAGAAAGAGTTGAAAGACCCTTCTGAACTTCTGGAAATAGTGGTCGGCACTTTCAACGGTCAAGTCGTCCTGCTGAAAGACATCGCCACGGTGGAGGACGGTCTTGAGGAGAAACTACAGGAGTCGTACACTTCCTTTGGCGGGGAAAACCCTACGGGAGACAGAAGGTCTGCCACAATCGTCATTCAGAAGCAGGCCGGAGCCAATACGGTAAACGTGATTAAGGCCATAAAGAAAAAATTGAAAGAAATAGAAAAGACTCTGCCTTCTGACATCAAGATTACTCCCGTCATCGACTCATCGGACAATATCATCAACAGTATAAACTCTTTGAAAGAGACGATACTGATCACTCTTTTGGTTGTGATGATGGTAGTTTATGTGTTTCTTGGCAAGTGGAGAGCGACATTTATCATAGTCTTGTCCATACCTATCGCTCTTTTAGGCTCTTTGGTATATCTGTTCGCTACGGGCAATACCTTGAACATCATATCCATGTCCGCCCTGTCAATTGCGATAGGAATGGTTGTGGACGATGCCATAGTAGTTTTGGAAAACGTCTCGACCCACCTTGAAAGAGGAGAGAAACCAAATGAAGCTGCCGTTCACGGAACGTCCGAAGTCGGCATTTCCGTAATCGCCTCCACTTTGACTATGCTTTGCGTTTTCCTCCCTTTGACGATGATATCAGGCATGGCAGGAATGCTGTTCAGACAGCTCGGATTCATAGTCAGTATAATAATGATTATATCCACCACCGCCGCCCTGACCTTAGTGCCTATGCTTTGTTCGAGGTTGCTTAGGGGCAATACGAAGAACGGCAGGCTGCATAATGCCATTTTTGGACCTATCGAGAAATTCCTTTCAAATATTTCAAATGGATATGCAAAGATTATTAACTGGGCGGTAGTGCATAGAAAGACGGTCATATTCAGTTCATTGGGAATATTTATCTTTGTGTTGGCAGTATTGGGACCGGGGCTGAAAACGGAATTTTTCCCTGCCGCCGACCAAGGAAGGGTGACAGTTAATCTGGTACTGCCCGTAGGCACCGAGCAATCCGTTACGGCAGAATTTGCAGCAAGGTTTGCCGAACGCCTTAGAAAGGAAATCCCTGAAATCAAGATAATGCAGTACAACTTCGGTCAGGTAAGTGCCAGCGGTACTTTTAGCAATCTTCAAGCTTCAGGCTCCAATATTATATCCATGAATATAAATCTTGGCTCAATGGAGAAAAGAAAACGTTCTTCTGCCGAGATAATGGATATAATCCGAAAGGACATCAAAGACTATCCGGAAGTTAAAAAAGCCACCGTATCGGAAGGTATGGGCGGTATGGGCAGTGCTTCAACCGTAAATCTAGAATTGTACGGCTACGACTTTAATGAAACCGATATTGTAGCGAGGGAGTTGCAGAAAAGGATGCTTGATGACGCCGCCTTCTCTCAGGTGACGCTAAGCCGGGATGACTACACCCCTGGTTATCAAGTGGATTTCGACAGGACCAAACTTGCATTGAACGGTCTGAATTCTACGACAGCGGCTGCGGCATTCAGTGCTGCAATGAAGGGTGCTGTCAATTCTTTCTATCGCGAAGAGGGAGACGAGTACAACATACGGGTCAGATTGGCAAAAGAATTCCGGACAAGCATTGAAGATATAGAAAATGTAATCATCTATAACCCAATGGGCAAGGGGCTGCGTATAAAAGAGTTGGGAGAGGTTGTTGAAACGAGTATCCCTCCTACAATCGAGAGGAAGAACAGGGAGCGTTATATAAAAATAAGCGGAGCAATATCCCCCGGACACGCTCTGAGCGAGGCGGTAGAATCGTCAAAGAAAATCATAGAATCCACGAATATCCCTAATAATATGTCAGTGGAAATTGCCGGAGACTTTGAGGAGCAGAAAACGATGTTTTTTAACCTGACCGTACTTATGATATTGATAGTCATATTGGTATATATGGTTATGGCTTCACAGTTCGAGTCATTTATGAGTCCTTTTGTGATTATGTTCTCGGTGCCTTTCGCTTTTACGGGAGTGATTTTAGGCCTTTGGGCGACCAATACCCCTCTCGGAGTGATGGCAATGATTGGAATCATTATCCTTTTAGGCATAGTGGTCAAGAATGGTATAGTTCTGATTGATTATACGATTCTAATGCGGGAAAGGGGCATGAGCGTGATAGAAGCATCGGTTACCGCAGCAGGAAGCCGTCTGCGTCCTATCCTGATGACAACACTCACTACGGTATTGGGTATGATTCCGCTTGCAATAGGCAGAGGCGAAGGCTCGGAGATGTGGCGTTCGTTGGGTATGACAGTATGCTGGGGACTTACGGTTTCCACATTGATTACACTCATACTTATTCCCACGGTTTATTGCGTGTTTGCAACCAGACAAGAAAAACGCTCGGAGAAGAAATCGGCTGAAAAATAGCATAATACCATGAAAGCAATATTTATAGCATATAATCAGGCCTATAATGAAGAGATAGCTGAAATGCTGTCAGACCTTGGACAGAGGGGGTTTACGAGGTGGGAGGATATTTCAGGTTGCGGCAGCTCAAACGGCCAACCGCATTTTGGCAATCACGCCTGGCCTGTTCAGAATCACGCAATCCTAACGATTGTGCCGGACGATAAAGTAGAAGCCGTTATGTCTGCCATTAAGGCCAAAGACGAGGCCTCGCCCGATCTCGGACTTAGGGGATTTGTCTGGCATATCGAGCAGGCATATTAGTCCGTAAGGTGCAGGTATTCTTTTGGAAGAATATCTACTCGGTAGATCTCTTCGCCTTTATTGTCGTTGTAGATATATCTGATAATAGCTTTTGCGGCGACAGCCGAATGAACCATTTCATCGGCCTTAACAATGTCACGGAAACTTGCGATTATTGCCGATTTTGCTCCGATCACTGCTTGTAAGGAGTCAAAATCGGCTTTTTTGCGTTTATCAAATCTCAGCACTTCAACTGCGACCTTGTCTTTGACATAGGCGTCCATTATTGTCAGTCCTTCCGCCACCTTGAAAGGGCATTTTTCTTTTATCCTTTCCATTGTCGCTTCCAACACCTTCATATTGGCATTATTAGCACAGGAGACTGATAATAAGATGCTTGCTATTAGCAATATAATCTTTTTCATAGCTTTTCGAATATCTTTACCATTATTTATAAATATATATATTATATTTGGATTTGGATATAGCCGACCGCGATTTATTGTCAATAATTTTTCTTATCTTTGACATAAAGTCGGCCTATGCCGAAAGCATTATTAAAATAATTAATAATTTTGACAATATGAGAAAAGGAATTTTAACACTTATGTGCGCTATCATCCTCCTTCCGGGATGTGGCAATTCGTCAAATAGCGCAAAAGGTACGCTTATAGGTTCAGGAGCCGGTGCAGCTTTGGGTGCAGGGCTTGGACTGCTTATCGGAAAGGATGCTAAAGGAGCTGCTATAGGAGCCGCTATAGGTACTGCAGTAGGAGCCGGCACAGGCGCTGTCATCGGTAAACAGATGGACAAGAAAGCAGAGGAGCTCGCTGCTCTCGAAAACGCCCAGGTTGAGACTGTTGAGGACAGCAATGGACTTAAGGCAATCAAGGTTACTTTCGCAAGCGGCATCCTGTTCCCGACAAACGGCATTAAGCTTAGCAATGCTTCAAAAAAGGAGCTGAAAGAGTTTGCAAACCAGATGTCGGATATGAAAGAGACAGACATTTCTATCTTCGGGCACACCGACAACACCGGGTCAGCCGCGGTGAATGAACGTATTTCCGCACAAAGAGCAGCCGCAGTTGCATCCTATCTGCAAAGTTGCGGTATTGCTACCAACCGACTGTCACAAGAGGGCAAATCATACAACGAGCCTGTGGCAAGCAACGATACTGCCGAAGGACGTGCACAGAATCGTCGCGTGGAAATTTTCATTTCCGCCAACGAGAATATGATTAAAGCTGCCGAGAATCAGTCTGCCGGAAATTAGGCGACTTTCGACAATGAAAAAAAAGGAGGCCCTAAGTGCCTCCTTTTTTGTTTCCTGATCATGATACCCTGCTCTCGTTGTCATTATGAGGGCACCTCATTGTCATTATGAGGCGGCGTAAGAAAGTCTCATTGTCATTATGAGGGCGTTAGCCCGTAATAATCTGCGAAAAGGAATGCAGTACTGTCATCCAGAGCCTGCAAAGCAGGCATAGGGATCTGCGGCATGCGTTTGGGCAGATTTCTCAGTCGCTGTCACTCCTTCGAAATGACAGGCCCGGACAATCCCCAAAAGCCGGTGTAAGGACTTTTCGTTGTCACCTGCTAAGGTGAAGCCCTATCAGTTTATGCTTCAAAGACGCACCAAGGGCATATTCTCCATAATCCACATTGCCATCAAGGGTGTACAAAGCCTTCCACCGGAACAAGTTGCTGCTTTGCATAGCCTGTAGCCGCACCATTGTCTCTTTTGGGATAATCAGGTGACACGGAATAATGACCGGAATCGGATTCAACCCTATTGCATGAGCCACTGCCCTTACCCCCGGCCCTTTCCCTATACTCTCGGCAAAGTCCGAATAACTGACAAGAGCCGGAGCAGGATTTTCGGCATTCCCGTCCGAATGCGTCAGTTCAAAAAGCCTTTTCCACACCATTACTCTGAACTTGGTGCCGAACAGTCGAAGATCCTCCCACCTCACGTTGTCGGAAATTTCAAAAAGTTCTTTTGTGCTGATTTTACGACAATGTATTTCACATACAGACCTGTACGGAACTTTCTTCAACTCTGAAAACAGATTTGCCGCACCGCTGAAATCAGTTGAAACTGAAGCTATTTTGCCGTCAACCATAGTAATGGTCCATTCAATGTCGTGGTACATATTATAATATATTACTGAAATACTACCTGACTATAATTTCATCATAAAACTGATACCCCTGCGACCTCTCGGCCAATACCCTTATATACCGTGCCCTTTTATCTATATTTATGTCCATATCTTTGAACTTTGCCCCAAAGTCCTCATTCACAGGAATTTCCACACTACCGGCAGGACTGAATTGCTGCCCGTCACCGGACACCTCAACGCTTACCGACAACGGAAAATGAATATCCACTCCGATATTCTGCTGCAAACACATCTCCACACTCCTTACCCGTTTCGTCCTGCCTAAATCTATTGTCACATCCAACCCATGCAAAAAGCCCTGCCACCGCCCATCGCTGTAACTCCAGCTTCCGGAAAGTCCGTCCGTAAGACTTCCCTCTCCTCCTGCCGGATACCTGTTATCTATCTTACAAGGGGGATTATATACCACCTTGCACCCTACCGCCTTATGCCTGACGGGCTTGAAGAACAATTTTCTCTGCCCCTGCTCGGAATTCATGTCGAAGACATTGTAGCCCTTTCCGGCCATTCCGGAATTGACCCGTAAAGCCCTCGCCCTGAAATCATTAAAATTCTTAGGGGCGGATGAATTCCAGCCGGACTCGGCAACCGCCAAGGCTCTCGGCCAAAAAAGATATTCCGCAGCTTTATCAGTCTCGACGAACTCTGCCCAAAGATTAGCCTGAAGACCAAGAATGTCGCCTCGGGACGAATCCGACACGGAATAATCATTAAGGTCGAATGAGTATATTTGTTTAAGGCTCAGATAGTTGCCGTATGTAGCCGGCTCTTTCGACGGAGCATCTTGAGCCGCATCAAGGTAGCAGTATTTCCCGGGGCACATTATTGCTTCACGCCCAAGTCCGGCAGCCTTCATCCCGATTTCAGGGCCTCTCCAAGCCATTACAGCAGCATTCCCCTTATAGCCACCCGATAGGATTTCGTCCCAACATATCGCTTTCCTCCCTTTTGATTTGAGATAATCCTCTACCCTATGCATCATATAGCCCTGAAGTTCTTCAACATTGTCCAATCCCTCATCCCTCATCCTGTGCCGGCAGTCAGGACATGTCTTCCACGCTGATTTTACGGCCTCGTCGCCTCCTATATGTATATATTCGCCGGGAAAAATTTCGCATACCTCGTCCAATACCTTGAAAATAAAATCGAACGTGGCCTCTTTGCCGGGGCAAAACTCGCTGCCGGCATTTTCGCAAGACAATTCCGGATATACGGCACAGACCTCATCGCTATGGCCGGGCATTTCTATTTCCGGAATAATCGTAATGTGCTTTTTGGCAGCATAAGCGACCAAAGCTTTTATCTCCTCTTGGGTATAAAAGCCGCCGTATGCCCTTTCCGTCCCTGTGGTGACATAATCTCTCGGAGCTCCATTCACAATCCACCATTTACTATATGATGCCTCGGAACGCCATGCCGCCGTTTCAGTAAGGCGAGGGAAAGACTTGATTTCAAGCCTCCAGCCGGCGGCGTCTGTAAGGTGCAGGTGAAGCCGGTTAAGCTTCACGGCCGCCATAGCGTCTATATGCTTGTAAAGGAAAGCCAAAGAGCGGAAATGCCTTGACACGTCAACCATCAAGCCTCTATATCCGTATGAAGGATAGTCTTTTATCTCGCAGCAGGGGACGCTCCAATCCATGCTTTTGAGACTGCCGACTTCCACCCCGGCGAGTTGCGAGAGGGTCTGCAAGGCATAAAAGACACCCGCATTGTCGCCGACTTCCGCCCTTGCTCCGTACCTGTCCACTATGAGATTGTAGCCCTCCGGGTGCACATCCTCGCTCCAAGTAAGCAAGAACGGCAATTCTCCTGCCTTATGCTTCCAAGAGCCGCAAGAAAAAGCAGCCTCCTGAGGCTTTGGCAGCAACATAGGCTCACTGCAGCAAGCTGCAAATGCACAAACGGACAGCAAAATTCCAATTATATTTTTCATTCCTGTAAAATTTAGCCCTCCCCCATAACTGCCTGACTATAACAATCTTTGTAAAAATACGAATTTTATAGTTAATTCGAAATTTTTGATAAATTTGTAAGGGATATGGACGATATTGGCATCGATGTCCTTGAATACATAACAACCAATTCCTTTTCAAAATGAGATTAATAGCAGATTCGGGATCGTCTAAAATAGCCTGGGCCTGCCTCTCGGACGAGCGTAAGGCACCTGTAATATATGAAACTGCCGGCTGCAATCCTGTCTACGGGACCGAAGAGGAGGCGAGACTTAATATATTGAAGTCCTTGCCCAAGGGCATTCGGGCAGCCGATGTTACGGAAATATATTTCTATGGTGCAGGCGTGCTTGACTCCAAGGTGGAGGGTGTAAGGAAAATTCTGTCAGGAGCATTTCCGTCGGCAGAGGCTGTTTTTGTGTCGAATGACCTTCTTGGGGCGGCAAGGGCACTCTTGGGAAAAGATTCCGGCTTCGCTGCAATTTTAGGGACAGGGATGAACTCGTGTATCTATGAAAGGGAGAATATAGTTTTCAGAATTCCGTCTTTAGGGTTTATATTGGGCGATGAGGGCAGTGCAGGATATATCGGCAAGACACTGCTCAGGGATTATCTGCGCCGGAATATGCCATCGGAAGTCAGGGAAGAAGTGGCAGGGATTGTCGCCATGTCCGATGATGAAATAATAAGCAGAATCTATTCTCAGCCATTCCCGAACAGGTTTTGTGCCGGCTTCTGCAAATACGTAAGCGACAATAAGTTAAAGCATGATTATTGCCGGTCGCTGATTGAGCATGCCTTTGATGATTTTTTCAGGAACATCGTGTCCGGATATCCCGGCTACGGGAAATATAGTTTCAACTGCGTAGGTTCTACGGCATTCGCCAATAAAGATATTCTGTGCGAAACTGCGGAACGCTATGGAATGGAGGTAGGGCGGATTATACGAAATCCCATTGACGGCCTGATTGATTATCATTTTCCGTTGTCATTATAGGGAGCCTTCATTGTCACCCCGTGGCGGCGTAAGGGTGCCTCATTGTCATTATGAGGGCGTTAGCCCGTAATAATCTGCGGAAAGGAATGCAGTATTGTCATCCAGAGCCGGCGAAGCAGGCGTAGGGATCTGCCCGAAACAATAGTTACGCCCAAAGGTAAAAGTCCTTCATAAGACTCTGATATTCGGAAGAATATCCGTTTCCCTCATGGATTGTCAGCAACTCTTCCACTCCCTCTGAACGTGCGTGTGAAAACTCCACTACAATCCTTGAAGCGGGCTTTCTGTCCGTGGTCCTTATCCGGACGATTCTGACGGGGAACAGTCCGCAAGCACGTCCGTACCTTAATACGTCTCTTTCAATGTCTGCGGGAAGAATAACTGAAAGCAGACCTTTCTGCCTAAGGTGCTCCCCGGCAAAGTCCAAAAGCATTCTGAAAGAAAGAGGTGAATTGTCTTCGTTTTCGTCATCCGGGGAGGCAGTATGTCGCGCAATATTCTTCCGCATGTCGGAATTCTGAAGCGAATTGTCATAATACGGTGGATTTGAAAGAATCAGGTCATAATTTCCTGAACATCTTTGAAGCGGAACATTCAAAGCCCGCAGCCGTTCTCTCCACGCAGAATTATGAAAATTCATTTCCGCCTCAGCAGCGGACGCCCTGTCTATATCTATCCCGATAATTTTCACATTATTCTGACACTCAAGCCTTTGAGCTATCATCAGTGCGATAGTCCCTGTCCCCGTCCCCACATCCATTACTGAAAAATCGGCAGCCTCCACCTTCGGAACAGTTGCCAATGCCCCAAGCAAAACACCGTCTGTGTTGACCTTCATCGCAGAATTTTCGTTGGCGACATCGAAACGTTTGAAATGAAACACCTCCATGACAGAACTGTCCATTTTATCTCCCCGTTTCGGAAAAGAGGCCGTCTCTCATGAACAGCGATCTGTCGCACATAGACGCAAGTTCCGGGTCGTGCGTTACGATAATTATCGTCTGACCAAACCTATCCCTTAGCTTAAAAAAAAGATTGTGAATTTCCCTCTTTGTGACACTGTCCAGATTGCCGGACGGCTCGTCCGCGAATAATATGGAAGGCTTGTTGATAAGAGCCCTGGCAATGGCCACCCGCTGCTGCTCGCCTCCGGAAAGTTCCGAGGGCTTGTGACTTGCCCTTTCAGAAAGCCCCAAGGCATCTATCAGTTCCATTGCTTCTGACTTTGCCTCTTTCTCCGTCCTCCCTGCAATAAAGGCGGGTATCATTATATTTTCCAAGGAAGTAAATTCCGGCAAAAGATGATGAAATTGGAAGACAAAGCCTATTTCCTTGTTTCTGAATGCAGAAAACTGTTTGCCGCCAAGCCCCAGGACATCAACACCGTCTATCTCCAACGAGCCGGAATCCGGAGTGGACAAGGTCCCCAAAATCTGAAGCAGTGTGGATTTCCCGGCACCGGATGCACCCATAATCGACACAACCTCAGACTTTTCCGCACTAAAGTCAATGCCTTTCAGCACCTTCAGCGTCCCAAACGACTTTTCTATATTTTCAGCTTTTATTATCATATTAAATCAGAGAATAACAGACATATCAAATTGATATATGATACGGCTGTCAAATATAAGCAAAAAAATGGCTTTGTCAATATTCCATGTTGCTTCAGGGGTTCCCTCAAACGTCCTGTCAATAGTGCCGTCATCTTCAATCAGTATGCGTCCAATTTTCTCTCTATTCCGTATTTTGTAAGAGGAACTCCTGTTTTATTTGCGATGCATCTCCTCATCTTCTGTGCAAAGTCAAGTGTCAAACTTCCGAGCCGGCTGGTCGTCCAGTTTCACCAAAACCCCTTCGATAGATTTGGTGTTTTTTTATTCCTTGGCATATATCACTGTTTTAGTAATGCAAAGGAAATATAGCATTGCGAAGCCTATGTTCGTTAAGATAAAAAAATACGGACCCATTATACAGATTCATTAATGTTGAAACATTGGAAATTCATATTTCATACGTTTATTATATGAATAAAAAACTATATCAAATCTTATGATTACAAATATAGATAAAATGCCTCATTATTAGACTTTTACACGCATATTGAAATAGACTTTAAAGTAAAGGCTTATAATAAAAACAGGCAGACAACAACCAACCATCCGACGTAGTTCGGTACTACTAAGTTCTTTTCTGCCCATTTTATTTTGAAAACTGCTATATATCTTGCTGTTAAGTTCGTCTGCGGCACATCTTCCGATTTATTTGAAGCATTTCAGTCACTACGTTAACACGACAGTCATTCAGGTTCAAAAAATCTGTCCGACAAGCCTCGCGAAATCCTATGGATAAAGAAAAAAATAGAAAAGAGTAACTCTAAATCCATATTATCAACTTTTGCCCTAACCTAGGGAATAACTATTTTTTTAATTGTTTCAATAGATTTTTCCCCTTTTCAGTCAAACGATATTTTTGTCTTGGGTGATTTGGCTGTTCCGGATACAAAGGTTCAACTAAGTCTATCGCCATTGATGGATTGAGATATATATTTAAGAAGTTTTTTCTGTTTTTTAACAGCAAGAGCGACATCATTTCTTTTGTTGACAAAGTCTTTTCGTTAATTATTTCAACAAGTGTTTCTACTTGTGTGGTACTTGTGTGGTACTTGTGTGGTACTTGTGTGGTACTTGTGCGGAAAACAACCCAAACAAAAGCACCGTCCGTATGAAATTCAGGAGCAGGAAGCCCTACACGTTGACACTCACTTACCATTAAACCTATACCACGACCCCAACTTTCAAGAATTTTACTTTTATAAAGCACATTGGCAATTATGGGGTTCTGTGGCTCAGAATCATGGGTGCTTAATAAACGCTCAATTGTAATATCTTCGGGAAAAGTACCACTGTTTGTTACTTCTACACGGTCATCATAAATGGCAATACTAACAGAACTTCCCGGTTTATGATAAATACGGTGTGCAAAAGCGTTAATACAACATTCTCTTAATGCTTTGTAAGGAATGCTTAATTCTTCTTCCCGATATAATTCTTCTACTTTTCCTGATAAAGAAAGGTGTTTGAAAAAGAATGACATTGCAACATCAAGCAATTTGAATATGTTACCGTATTCTCGTTGATTGTCAACGAACTCTTCTTTGTTCACACCTTTGAAACGTGCCATTCGTAACAGGCATTGAGAATAATCGCCCAATTCTTTACCAAACAAGACAGCTGCTGCGTTTTTCAATTTACCTTCGCTTGACAACAAGTTAAACTTGCCGAGAATAACAGAAATATCTTCTCGCATTGTAGTTTCCGATAAACGGCCGCTTTCAACTCCTGCTCGTACTGCTCCAAAAATAGTATTTTCATCGAGATGTTCTATTTTCAAATCATCATTATACATCGTTTCCCATGCATATTTCCCGCCACGTTGCATCAAAAGATGATTATAACTTACCTGTGACATTACGGATGTCACGCTTTCAAATCTTTGATAAGCTCTGCCTTTGTAAGTGAATGGACGAGCGTACAATTGTGGTTCTACATGAAGCACTACAACATATTTATTGGTTTCGGGTATAGGAATGTATGATATTTCAACATTAGTTAAAGGTTCAATTTTGCCAATACCCTCCACAATATCTCGTTTGGTCTTATCACTGATTTCTTGTCCGATAAGTTTCCCCTTATCGGTAACTCCAAACAGAACTGTTCCACCTGTACCATTCAGAAAAGCACAAAGAGTTTCCAACCCCCGCTCCAACTGTCCGGTAGTTTCTTTAAATTCTATTTCTGCCGTTTCGCTTTTAGCAATAAAATCTTGTATAATATCGAGATTATCCATGGTCATTATTTAGAGTTTTAGAGAATTTAAAGATAACAAATTCTTTTAAATAACTTAGGCAATAAAATTAAAAAATCAATTTATCTAACGCTTAACTCCCTTCTCAACGCCAAAATCTCTTCCGGAGGGAAATATCGTCTATTACCGATTTTGAACGAAGGTATTTTGCCTTCTGTTCCCCATTTATGAGCGGTTTTGAAATGAATACGCAAAATTCTTGCTACATCAAAGGCATCGTAATAAGCATAATCTTCTTTTGGATTTTTCTTTTCGGATAAATTCATAATCAAGGTTTTATAAAATAAAAGTCATTATTGTCTTGGACAATTATTTCATTGTTTCTCATATAACTGATATAGCTTTTTGCCGTACGGTATTTTACACCTACTGCCTGCATAATTTCACTGTTGCACTTCTATCTTGACATTGCAGTAATATTGCACTTGCTTTTTGACTCTACCATGAGCAAATATTTTATGAAAATTTTGCTTTTATGAAAATCAGCAGTATCTTTGTAGTCCCTTTTGAGGAGTTTATTTTTGCAAAGGGGACCTGAGGGGCAAAACCGAGGGTATGTTATCGGGGTGTGGCGCAGTTGGCTAGCGCATCTGGTTTGGGACCAGAGGGTCCTGTGTTCGAGTCACAGTACCCCGACATTATGACGGGCGGGAATTTTTCCGTCCGTCTTTCTATTTTTGGCCTCGCATTTGCATTAATTCCATAAATTATTAAATTTGCGTATATATTCAATAAATATTAACTGTTAAATTTGATTATATTATGGTAAAAATAGCTACAGATGCAACATTTGCAGAATTGATCGCCGGAAATCAGCCGGTAGTGGTAGATTTTTGGGCTGCCTGGTGCGGTCCGTGCAGGGTTCTCTCCCCGACAGTTGACGAAATTGCAGAAGAATACGAAGGCAAGGCCGTGGTGGTGAAGTGCAATGTCGATGATTGTGAGGAGACTGCGATAAAATACGGCATCAGAAATATACCTACACTATTGTTTTTCAAGGACGGAAAAGTCGAGGAGCGTACGGTAGGGGTTGTTCCTAAAGAAAAGATTACAGGGATAATTGACGGTCTCGCTTAATTTTTAACTTATTTTTAACTTAATTTTCTATGTTTATGAAACGTTTCTTTTTATTCGTCGCTGTTTTGGCGACATTTACAGGAATTTCAGCTAATGCCCAGACAGCGCGTTTTGGCGTGCTTGCAGGCTTTACATCTTCCAATTCCTCGGTAAAGAATTTTGACAGCAAGTCTGTATCGTTATATCAGGCCGGAGTTGCGTGCAACATTCCAATCGCGGTGGGCTTTGCCGTTCAGCCGGCACTTGTTTACCAAGTGAAAGGAGCATCGCTTGACAAAATGGCCGAGACGGGATTTGAAGCATCTCTAAAGTCGCTTAAGACAGAGGTGGGATTTCTTGAGCTGCCTGTGCAGATACAATGGGGTCCGGATCTTTTAGCTTTCAGGCCTTATGTCTTTGCAGAGCCTTTCATCGGTATAGGTGTGAACACCAAAAACACATCTACTACAATTGAATCCATTAAAGAAAATGTAAATGATTTTTCCAAGTCGGCTTTGAATAGGCTTGAATACGGTCTCGGTGTAGGTGCAGGTTTGGAAGTATGGAAAGTTCAGCTTTCAGTAAGATATTTCTGGAATTTCGGTACCTTGTACAAGGAGGGCGACAGTGCCTCAGACACAGCAAATACCGTTGCCCAGACGGTTAAGGCCGCATTCAAGGACAATAAGAACTTTAACGGCATCACGGCTTCCTTAGCTTTCTTCTTCTAAGATATATGTCAGTAGAGAAGAAATTAGTTATATTCTGCTCGGCGAGTTACGATATAGATCCGGTATATAATCAAGCTGCACGGGAAGTTGTCCGTGCGGCTTGTTTGCAAGGATATACCATAGTCTCAGGAGGAGCAGTTAAAGGCACTATGGGAGTTGTTGCCGATGAGGTGAAAGCCGTCGGCGGGCGTCATATCGGCGTGTTGCCGCATTTTATGGCCGAATTCAAATATCCCGACCTTGACGAGATTATCTGGACCGACACCATGGCAGAGCGGAAACATTTAATGAGGAATGATGCCGATGTTGCCATTGCCCTGCCGGGAGGGATTGGCACCCTTGATGAACTAATTGAAACCCAAGTCCTTGCAAAACTCGGCAGATATAATGGAAAGATCTATGCCTTAAATCTGAACGGCTTTTATAATCCGCTGAAAAAGCTCTTCGACCATTATACGGAAACGGAGATGCTGACACCGGAGGATAAAGGTCTGGTGGTTTTTACCGATAGCGTGGAGGAATTGGTCAGACACTTGTAATTATATGGATATTAGCAATATACGTCAATATCTGTCTGATGATATGCAGAAGGTTGAGGAGCTGATTGAGGCTTCTCTCCAAAGTGACATCTCTCTTTTGAATGCAACAAACAGGTCCATTTTGTCGCACGGCGGCAAAAAGATTCGCCCGATAATGGCGCTGCTGATTGCCAAGGCCTGTTCCGGGGGGCATGTAAAAGATGATACATTGAGATTTGCCGCAGCTTCGGAACTGCTTCATAACGCCACCTTGCTTCATGACGATGTGGCAGACGACAGTCCTAACAGGAGGGGGATACCTACGGTCATGTCCATTCTCGGAGGGCGTGCATCCGTGCTTTTAGGTGACTATTGGCTGGTGAAAGCTGTGGATCGGATACTGCAGGCGGATTTGAATGGAAACGAGATTATCAGGCTTTTTGCAAAGACATTGCGGGATTTGGCCGAAGGAGAAATGCTCCAGTTGGAAAAGGCTAAAGAATGCGATGCGGATGAGGCGGATTATTACAGAATTATACACAGCAAAACCGCTTCATTGTTTGAGGCCGCCTGTATTTCTGCAGCAATATCAGTCGGAGCGTCCGAAGAAAAGATCAGGGCTGCGAAGTCCTATGCAACCAATATAGGTATTGCATTTCAGATTAAAGACGATATATTTGATTATCAGGCTGATGCCGCTATCGGCAAACCGGTAGGGATAGATTTGAGGGAGCAGAAGATAACCCTGCCGTTGCTCGGAGCACTTTATTCTGCACCCAAAGAAGAAGAGCTTGAAATAAGAAAAAAGCTTAAAGAAATCCAGAAGTATCCGGCGAATTTAGATGAGATTGTGGCTTTCGTGAATAAATATGGCGGGACGGCCTATGCGGAGAAAAAACTGAATGAATTTGTCGACAAAGCTGTTATAGCATTGAGGGCATTGCCGGAGAGCAAGGATAAAGAGTACCTTAAAATGCTTGCGGACTTCGTCGCTGTTAGAAAAATATGAAATTTTCGGACATAAGAGGGAATGAGGATATAAAAAAGGCCTTTGTCGGCATGGCTGACAGCGGCAGAATCCCTCATGCTATTCTTATGCATGAAAATGACGGCGGTGGGGCTTTGGCTCTCGCATTGGCCTTTATGCAATATGTCAACTGCGGACAAAGAAGCGGAGGAGATTCCTGCGGACATTGCCCCTCATGCAACCAGAATTCGAAACTGATTTTCCCGGATATTCATTTCACATTCCCTATTACCTCAGGGACAAAGGTGTCGGGAGAAGTCGGCAAATTGGTCTGCGATCAGTTCGTCCGGTATTGGAGGGAATTAGTGGTCAAAAATCCGTGTTTCCTTGAAAATGAGCTTTCATCGGCCTTGGGCTTTGAGAAAAAGACCGGCCTGATTTCCAAATCCGAAGGTGCTGCCATTCTACAGAAATTGTCTTTATCATCAGTGACGGACGGCTATAGGGCTATTATTATATGGCTGCCAGAGCGGATGAACCGGCAGACAGCAAATATGCTTCTGAAATCCATAGAGGAGCCGTACGACAAGACTATATATATTCTTATAACCCATTCGCCTGAAAATGTCTTACAGACAATATCTTCGAGGTGCCTGCATATCAGAGTAGCTCCGCTGTCAAAGGAAGAAGTGAAGAGCACACTGGTCGAATATTTCGGTATAGATGTGCGAGAGGCTGAGCTAAATGCGGCCTTCTCATCGGGCAGTGTCGGGCTCGCCCTGCAGAGAATTTCGGATGGCCCGGACAATACGGAAATAAAAGACCTGTTTGTGGAATTGATTCAGAATGCCATAGCAAAGAATTACCTATCGGCTTTAGAGACAGGAGAAGCTATAGCGGCTTTGGAATCTCGGGAAAAGCAAAAGGCTTTTTGCCTATTTGCCGGAGAGGCTGTCAGGAAAATATTTATGGTACAGCAGGGTATGGAGGATATAGCCGGCATTATGCCGGAAGATAAAGAATTTTATGAAAGCGCAGCCCTGAGGTGCAAGAAGTCTTTCAGCAGAATGGCTCTAAAGGCAATAGGAGGCGCATATAGGATGTTGGACAGAAATGTGAGTCAAAAGATAGTATTCACAAATTTTGTCAATAGGATATTTGTATCTATTTGATTATATGGAAGAAAATATAAAGTTTGATTGTAACAGAGGTTGTACTGTCAGCCGCAATAGTGACGGAGAGCTGGATTGCTCATATAGGCGCGGCTGCTGCAAGTTGCAGGATTATAATTGGTTGGATAAGGTGAGCCAAGAGAAATATTCCAATCTTTTCGAGGTCAGGTTCAAGAATACACGTAAAGGCATATACAAGAATGAATCAGGCCAGAATATCAAAATGGGCGATTTCGTGATTGTGGAGACGCAGAGCGGCCATGATTTGGGAATAGTTGTTTTGGAGGGCCCCATTGTCGGAAGACAGATGAAATGCAAGGGCATAGATCCGACGACAACGGATTTTAAGAAAATATACAGGAAGGCGAAGCCGTTTGACCTTGAAAGATGGCAAGAAGCTATTGCGAGAGAACAAGATACAATGATCCGCTCTCGTCAGATTGCCTCTGAATTGGGGTTGGATATGAAGATAGGCGATGTAGAATTTCAGGGAGACGGGACCAAGGCTATTTTCTATTATATCGCTAACGGCCGTGTGGACTTTCGCCAACTGATAAAGGTGCTTGCAGAAGAATTCCGTATTAAGATTGAGATGAAGCAGATTGGTGCGAGACAGGAAGCCGGCCTCATAGGAGGAATTGGAATATGCGGCAGAGAATTGTGCTGTGCCAATTACATTTCGAATTTCAAGTCTATATCCACAACTGCGGCCAGATGCCAGGATTTGTCATTAAATCCGCAGAAGCTTGCAGGACAATGCGGTAAGCTTAAGTGCTGCCTGAATTACGAGGTTGCCAATTATATGGACGCACAGTCGCGTCTGCCTAAGGTTTCAGAGCCGTTGGAGTTTGAAGACGGCCTGGCCTATCTCGTCAAGACGGACATATTGAAAGAAATCATGTATTTCTCTTACGATAAGGGCTCTCTCTCAAATATATACCCGCTTGCAGCGACGGAAGTAGGTGAAGTAATAAAGATGAACAGAAACGGAGTCAAGCCGAAGTCGCTGAAAACGGAACCGGAGCCGGACCGTCCGGAGTTCATATCTTCCGTAGGAGATGACAGTATATCCAGATTTGATAATCCGAATCGTAAGAAGCGGGGCAAAAATCGCAAGAACAGGAACAGAAACAGGAATAAGTGAGACTGACAAAGGCTCATATCAAGGTGATAATGGCGGCACTTGTCTTATTGGCCGGTGCGGTTTTCTGTTCGCGTCCCGCTTCTGACGAGGCATATGTAAAGTCCTCGCAAAGAGATGAGTGGGGACGATATGAGTTTGCCGTTGATATGGCGGATTCTTTGATAAGCGGCTATGACGCAGATATTGTCATTGCTCTGGAATGCGGGGCACAGGCATTTGAATCATTTGGAAATATGCCTCTGACGATGGTGTGGAAAGCCCCGTCTGACATGCAATTTGAAGAAAAGGTGTGGATGTCGCGGAACGACCTGTCCGAGAATTCGATGTTTTCGAAGCGTTTCCAAATCAAATACAGATATGGTATTGTGCCTTATGAACTTGGGCTTTGGAGATTATATATATCTATTCCTGAAGAATTTATATATGAGTATAATATTTCTGGCATAGGCCTGAAGGTTTCAAGAAAACAATAGTATGGGACACGATAAGCTTAGAAAGTTTAAAGAAAATGAGACCTTCGGATGTTTGCTCCAGCCTTTGTCCGAAGAGGTGCTGGACGTTTCTGCAGGTGTAGGGCTTGTGCTTAAAGATCATCCGGTAAAAGGAAAATGGAATTCCGGGATGTTTGCCGAGCCACGTCCGATAGTCCTTGAGCTCGGTTGCGGCAAGGGGGAATACACTATCGATTTGGCATTGCGCAATCCCGATTTTAATTATATAGGAATAGATATAAAGGGGGCGAGGCTGTGGAAAGGCGCTAAATATGCTACGGAACACAGATTGCCCAATGTGGCCTTTCTGCGGACAAGGATTGAATTTGTTGAGGCTTTCTTTGCCCCGGAGGAGGTTTCGGAGATATGGCTCACCTTTTCCGACCCACAGATGAAGAGCGAAAACAGCCGCCTTACGAGTCCTCTGTTTTTGGAGAGGTATCGTTCTTTCTTGAAGCCGGGCGGAGTGATACATCTGAAGACAGACAGTATGTTTCTTCATCAATACAGCAAGGCTGTTGTCCTGCAGAATGGTATGAAGATGCTGGCCTGTACGGAGGATTTGTACGGTGACGGGAGACAGAAGCTGAAAGACGAGAGTTCATTGGCATCCGTATGTGGTGCAGATGCCGTTGATGCCCTTTTCGAGGTGCAGACATTCTATGAAAAGATGTTCTTGAAGCAGGGGCTTAAGATAACGTATCTGTCTTTTGTTCTGGATTGTGACGGTCCTTTCAAATCCCCTGAGTTTGATGCTGACTATTGGCGGACATTAGAGAAGAACCGCCTTTAGGGCGTAAGTATCTGCCTGAACGGGAGCGTAATAGTGTCATTGCGAGTGCTCCCATTGTCACCCCGAGGCGGTAAAGGAACGTCTCGCTGTCACCCCGGGCCGTTAAAGGGCGTATCTTGTCATTATGAGGGCGTTAGCCCGTAATAATCTGCGAACAGGAAGGAGGCACTGCCATACTGCGAACTGTTGACGTTGGGGAACGGTGACACTCGTCTGAGCAGATCCCTCACTTCGTTCGGGATGACAACGGAAGCATTCGAAAAAACAAGTAAAGACGTATAAATTAAAATATTATTCGTATATTTGCAGTTCCCAAAATATGGGAAAAACATAAATTAAAGATTTACAATCATTTATGCCAACAATTCAACAACTTGTCCGTAAAGGACGCGAGACCCTTGAGTATTCAAGCAAGTCCCGTGCATTGGAGGCGTGCCCTCAGAAACGCGGTGTTTGTGTGCGTGTTTACACGACAACCCCTAAGAAACCTAACTCAGCAATGCGTAAGGTTGCCAGGGTAAGACTCACCAACGCAAAAGAGGTAAACGCTTACATACCCGGCGAGGGACACAACCTTCAGGAGCACAGCATCGTGCTTGTTCGCGGAGGTCGTGTAAAAGACCTTCCCGGTGTACGTTACCACATCCTTAGAGGCGCTTTGGATACTGCTGGTGTAGAAGGCAGGACACAGTCCCGCTCACTCTACGGTACCAAGAAACCAAAAGCATCTAAGAAGTAATTCATTGTTTATTATTTAATTTTTCCAAAAAATGAGAAAAACGAAGCCTAAAAAGAGGATTCTGCTTCCTGATCCTAAGTTCCACGATGTAAACGTAACACGTTTCGTGAACAATCTTATGTTACAGGGGAAGAAGAGTATCGCGTATTCTATTTTTTACGATGCCATTGATATGGTAGGCGAGAAGATGAAAGATTCTGACAAGGCTCCATTAGATATTTGGAGGAAAGCTCTCGAAAACGTAACCCCTCAGGTTGAGGTGAAGTCGCGTCGTGTAGGTGGAGCTAACTTCCAGGTGCCTACGGAGTTGAGGCCGGAAAGAAAAGTCTCGCTCTCAATGAAGAATATGATCAACTTCGCCCGTAAGCGCTCCGGTCATTCAATGGCCGAAAAACTCGCCGCTGAAATTATGGCGGCTTATAACAACGAAGGCGGTGCATTCAAGAGGAAAGAAGATATGCACAAAATGGCAGAAGCCAACAAGGCATTTGCCCATTTCCGTTTCTAATCTTTTAGTCGAATGGCAAAAAGAGATCTTAAATACACAAGAAACATCGGCATCATGGCTCACATCGATGCCGGAAAGACGACAACTTCAGAGCGTATCCTGTACTACACCGGAAAGACTCACAAAATCGGTGAGGTCCATGAAGGTGCAGCCACTATGGACTGGATGGTCCAGGAGCAGGAACGCGGTATCACTATTACCTCTGCCGCTACTACAGCATTCTGGCATTACAACAATGAGACCTACCAGATTAATCTCATAGACACTCCGGGTCACGTGGACTTCACCGTTGAGGTGGAACGTTCCCTGCGTGTGCTTGACGGTACAATAGCTACATTCTGTGCAGTCGGACGTGTACAGCCTCAGTCTGAGACAGTATGGCGTCAGGCTGATAAATATAGGGTACCGAAAATCGCATACGTCAACAAGATGGACCGAGTAGGTGCCGATTTCCTCGCTTGTGTTGAGGAAATTCACTCTAAACTCGGTGCCAAAGCTATTCCTATTTGCCTTCCGATTGGTTCCGAAGACAAATTCAAGGGCATTATAGACCTTATTGCAAGGAAAGCTTTCATCTATGAGAACAACAGCGAGGCTCTCGTAAATTATCAGATTCAGGATGTTCCTGCTGATATGCAGGGAGAAGTCGAAAAGTGGAGAGACAAACTCGTTGAAGCTGCTGCCGAATGCGATGAGGCTCTTATGGAGAAATACTTTGAAGATCCGGACTCCCTGAATGAAGACGAAATAATTGCAGCTTTGCGCAAAGGTACTATCTCAATGCAGATTGTACCGGCTTGCTGCGGCTCTTCATTTAAGAACAAGGGTGTTCAATTCCTTCTCGACTCCGTAATGCGCTATTTGCCTTCACCTCTCGACAAAGGAACGGTAATCGGCACAGACCCGGCAACCGGTGAAGAGGAAGACCTTCTTCCGTCTGCAGACGAACCATTCTGCGCATTGGTTTTCAAAATTGCTACCGACCCGTTTGTAGGCCGCCTCGCGTTTATGAGGGTCTATTCCGGAAGAGTAGATGCCGGAACCTATGTTCACAACACCCGTACAGGCAAGAAGGAAAGAATTGCCAGACTGTACCAGATGCACTCAAATCACCAGAATCCTATAGATTTTGTTGAAGCAGGTGACATTTGTGCTGCTGTTGGCTTCAAGGATCTCCGTACAGGCGATACTATATGCAACGAAGATCATCCGATTGTTCTTGAGTCAATGATTTTCCCGGATCCGGTTATCGGAATAGCCGTGGAGCCTAAGACTCAGAATGACCTTGAGAAGCTCGGTGTGGCTTTGGGCAAACTTGCTGAGGAGGATCCTACTTTCACAGTTAAATCAGACCACGAGACAGGCCAGACAGTCATCAGCGGTATGGGTGAGCTTCACCTTGACATTATCGTAGACCGTCTCCGCCGCGAGTTCGGTGTAGAGATAAACCAGGGAGCTCCTCAGGTCAACTATAAAGAGGCGATTACTGCCAAAGTGCAGCATAGGGAACTGTTCAAGAAGCAGTCCGGCGGTCGCGGTAAGTTTGCCGACATTATAGTTGAAATCGGTCCTGCAGATGAAGGCGTTTCAGGTCTTCAATTCGACAACCAGGTTAAAGGCGGTAACGTGCCTAAAGAGTTCGTTCCTTGCGTGCAGAAAGGCTTTGAGTCAGCAATGGCAAATGGCGTTCTGGCAGGATATGAAGTTCAGTCTCTGAAGGTTACCCTCCTTGACGGTTCATACCACCCTGTCGATTCAGATCAGCTCTCATTCGAAATTGCCGCGAGAATGGCATTCCGTCACGCTTGCCCTAAGGCAAAACCTGTTCTCCTTGAGCCTATTATGAATCTTGAAGTAGTGACTCCTGAGGAATATATGGGTGACATCGTCGGTGACCTTAACCGTCGCCGCGGACAGATCAATGCAATGGATACAACTGCCAATGGGGCAAGGATTATCCGTGCGTTCGTTCCGCTTTCAGAGCAGTTCGGTTATGTCACTGTATTGAGAACACTTTCATCAGGCCGTGCCACAAGCACCATGAGCTTCGACCACTACACTGAAGTTCCTGCGAACCTTTCAAAGGACATCATTGAAAAGAGCGGTTACAAGCTTTCTGATGAAGATGAGTAGTAATAATTTATAAACGGTAAACAATATTGATATGAGTCAGAAAATAAGAATAAAACTCAAATCATTCGATCATATGTTGCTCGACAAGTCTGCAAAGAAGATTGCTGACACAGTGATTGCTACCGGTGCAAAGGTCTGCGGTCCAATTCCGCTCCCTACCGACAAGAAGATATTCACTGTAAACAGATCAACCTTTGTAAACAAAAAGGCTCGTGAGCAGTTCGAACTCAATTCATACTGCAGGTTGCTGGATATCGATGATTCCAATGCGAAAACAGTCGATTCTCTGATGAAGCTTGAGCTGCCTTCAGGTGTTGAAGTAGAGATCAAAGTCTGACATTGATGCTCGTCCGAGTTGCGGAAAACCGCGAATGGATACAACAGACAAAGGTTTTTCAAAAAAAACGTGGCAGGATGAGCAAAAAGTGTTATATTTGCAAAGTGGGTGTTACCCACTTTGATGAATTGGTCCCATAGCTCAGTTGGTTAGAGCATCTGACTCATAATCAGGGGGTCACAGGATCATGCCCTGTTGGGACCACAAAAATGAATTGCCAAATCCGCATTATAACGGATTTGGCAATTTTTAATAAATATCCTTGTAAAGGATTAATGTATGCTATTTATAATGAATTTGCACAATTCATTATAGAGTTTGGAATCTTTTGGGTAACGGGATACGCTCAATTCATAAAAGTCATTAGTGCCGAAATAATATGAAAGCTCTCTCTTCCCGTATAAGCCCATTTTCTTGCACATAGACATGTACTCATAGAAGCGTGCTCTGTATCCATAAGAATCAGCGTTCTTCTCCAATATGGCCTCATCCATTTCGAACTCCATAGAAAGGCCGTTATTCAGCACCATAGACATATATTTGTTCATATCGTATTCCGGATGCCAGAAGTAGTTTGGCTGCATCATAACATAATCAATATTAAATCGCTTCCATAATTGGTGGCCTCCGGCAGAATTATATGGAATCCAGGTAACAGTCTCATTACATGCATGGATATAGTTACTGATTTCAGGATATATATCTTCCCAATGCTTCAATTCGGCACTCCAGCCATAGCCCGGTATGGCAAGATCCTCGCTTACAATATAAAATCCGATAAATTCAAGATTCTTATAATTCGCTCTGTTCCACCTGGCACGAACTTCATCAATATACCATTTCATGACCGAAAGTCTATCGGAAGCCTTACTGAAATCCATGCGTTTTCCATTGATAAATCCCCAATAGGTAGTACTGGAGGACATATCTTTGTAATTTTGATATATAATCGGATCCGGAAGCGTCATTATTACTTTACGTTTGGTTGCAGGCTCGCCTATCTTGTCTATAGCCTTTCCTACACTTTTATCAAGGGCTGAAAATCCATTCTCTTTGTCAAACCAATAGTTCATAAGAGCTATCCAAGAGTCTTTGTCCGCAGACGGACGTCCGTTACCAAGCACATAAGCCTTGTTGTTTTTGGTATCCACAAACTCGATGGCCAAGAATGCATCAAAAAGCCATTGCGTATTCTTATCTTCATCGGTGTAGGTTACATGGTGATCGAACCTGTCTTCATTCCACAGAAACGGCTTTCTATGTGCAGACCCTCCGTAACATAGGGCAAGGTTGCTATATGAAGGTTTGGCGGTTCTCGATTCTTCCCAATCATATAGTCCGTTGGCTGATTTTAAGGTGGAAAAGGCACATCGGGAAATATTTCCTTTACGGCCTTTATCGTCTGTCGCAACTCCATAGAGAACGTAGTTTTGCCCCGGCTTCAAACCTGTAATTTCGTTTTTCCCTGCCGCTACACTCAAGCCCTTGTCTGCGACAAAATCAGCTGACGGGCTTGGCTGTGAAGCTTCCTGACATAAAATACTGGCTCCCGTAGCATTTATAGTCTCTAAAAGAAAACTTCCGCGAGTGGAAGACACCTCTATTAAGCTTATCCTCAAAGCGGGATTCGCTTTATAAGAGGGCTTTCCCTCCTTTGAAACACAGGAAAATGTTATCAAAGAGAAGAAAAGCACCAATGATAATCTAAATCTCCCAACCATCTGCATAAAATTCCATAATATAACCGCAATCCTTATTGTCAATCTTAGAACTTGCAGTTATACATAATTTAACATAACGGCCGCGGGTGTAATTGACTTCACTACCTTCCGCTGTCTTATTTTCTGGTATAGGATATGAGAACATCTCCAGAACCTTATCTATGTTCTGAACTCCGTCTTCTTTTGTTAAATTGTAGTTCTGCCAACCTTTGAAACCTGTTTTCCCTTTACATGCAAGCTTCCAGAAAGTCTCTGCACCAGCATATTCCTTGGCGACATAAACTTCAAAGTTTCTGAATTGCCCCTGATATATATTGGAATCCACTTTATAGAACCTGTTGAATATATAAGTAGAACCGGTATCAAATACAAATACCATAGGGAATTCAATAGGAGACCAGAAATAAGACCCCCAATATCCGTTTTTGGAAGCATCGGTATTGTTACCGAATTCGAAATTCCAATCTACAAGTTTAGTCGTGTTGTAATTTGAATACCATCCAGGAGATGGGCACGCCGGATCCCCTCCGATGTGAAGGTCTTTTCCTTCCAATACTTCCCAAGGTCCGTGGATCACGCTTACCGGCCCCTCCGGAGGCGTTACGTTATCCTCGTCCACTACAGCGACTATCACATAGCATACAGGAGCCTTACCGTCCCCTATAAGTTCGGGAGTTTTCTTTGAAAATACTATAGGAATCATGTAATTAACATTGGTTTCCAGGAACTTGCCCTCATTATTGAACAATACGGTGAGGTCGATTTTATAGTCGAAGTGGGATATGGTCTCCCCTGCCTTGATAGTAACCGTATTGCTAACAATGTCGAACAATCCCTGCGGAGCCGGCTTATATTCTTTTCCGCTGATTTCCGATTCTCTTGCTATGAGATTGTTGTTTATACCCAGCTCAAGAACTACATCCTGTGAAGGAATAGCCTTGTTGATATTAACCTCACCCTCATATTGGTTGACGCTTTCTGCATCCTTCAATGTCGGGAACAGGGATTTTAAAATCTTGTCCCTGAAACTAACACGAGTGAATCCAGGATGTATAATCAATGTGTCGCGATTGTCTCCCAGTCCGATAGATGAATCTACGATTTTGAGTCCTATAGCATATTCCGCTCCGTTTATGGCGGAGTTGGCAAAGAATTCAGTATTCCAATTAACTTTTAATAATTTTCGAATATCGGAAGCGGAAAAGTTGAGTTCTTTTTCTGACAGCTCATAAGAAGATGTCGGTGCCAATTTGAATGCCGGGCTCTTTGAGATTTCACCCGTTATGTCATCTGTTTTTTCCACAAAAGCCCCATTGTGCAAGCACCACTTTGTAAATTCCTCTTCGGTCAGAAGCTCTATCTTCGCTGTAGCGGAAGAACGCCCTTTCCCGCTTTTGATGACAGCCACATCCATAGAGTTGTTGAAAACAGATGGTTGCTGGAGCTGTGATTTGTACGAGAAACCCAATTTGTCAGGAACCATATTATGCTCCAAATCATGCTTACAGCCGGATAATGTAATAGCTGCTAATGCTATACAAGTTATTATATTTCTTTTATTCATATCTCTTTCTATTAAAAACCATAGTTCTGCGTCCATCTAGGCATCTTTGCAAGGTCCCCGGAATAGAATGGGAAAAGGTAATCCTTCTTTCCGAATGCTGCGGCTCCGCCTATGAACTCATCTGTGACCCTGTTGTAAGAATCTTCATAGTTGTCGGCTTTGCATTTAAGTGTCCAGTTGTCACAAGGGTACTCATCCTCGGCGTCTAACCAGCGGCAAGAATCGTAGTGTCGCATATTTTCCATAGCAAATTCCACCATCCTTTCTTTCTTTATGAGAGCCCTGAGAAGTCCTTTATTGCCCCTGACCTCAGGATACGCCTCTTCCACCTTGTTCAGACCTACCCGTTCACGAACCATATTGAGATATTTGAAGGCCTCGGACTCATCACGATTCGGCTTTTCATTGCAAGCCTCTGCGTAATTCAAATAGACTTCTGCCATGCGGAAAGCCGGATATACGTGTTTCAAACCGGTGTAGTCGCTCTGCACTTTTAGAGGGTGATCAACAGGATAGAATCTTACCCAAGCATAACCTACACGCACGGCACTTCCGGAAGCAGCCCACGGAGCCGTAACATCTTTACCGCTATAGCAGGTGAAACGCTTCTTTATGTTCTTATCGGGCCAATAATATCCGTTAGGAAGAATGCTGGCGTAAAAACGAGGTTCACGACCAATTGTGGAATTATGAGCTTTGAAAGCAGGTGCCCAAGCTGCATTAACAGGTTGCGAATAATTTTCTTTCCACCCATTTGCCTGATAATGAGAACGAGCATCAACAATAGGACGAGAATAGTCGTTGCCATGGCTGTTTTTCTCGTATCCCGTAACAGGGAAGCGTCCTGTCTCAAACATAGCGTATGTATCAACGAGTTTTAGAGATGGTGCTATACCTCCAAATCCCCAGAGAATACTCTTATCGGAAAAGTTAGGGCACGAACAGCCAAGAAGCGCTCCTGCTCCGCCCATATAGTCGTAAGCATTGGATGTTCTCTTCCACCAGCCCCATATAGTCTCCTCGTTCCAAGGATCGAATATGACTCTCTGATAAGCATTAAATCCATCTGCGAACACATCTCCTGATGAGGTTTTGGCCTTACAGAGTTTCCATTCATTAAGATCGATTATAGCCTTCGCTGCCTTTGCGGCCTCTTCCCACCTCGACTGATCTTCTGAAGAAGGGAAAATATCATCTCCATATATATTTTTTATACCTTTAAGCCAATCCGCTCCACCATTGTAAAGCGGCGATGCAGCCCAGAGCAGGATACGTGATTTAAGTGCCATAGCGGCCCCTTTTGTGACACGCCCCCTATAATTCGCCTCTGATTCCAGCTCACCGACACTCATCGGCAGGTTTTCAATACACTTATCGAGTTCTTCGACCATAAAGTCTATATTCTGCTTTACAGTGTGTCTGTCACAATCCGTAGGAATTATACTTTCGTTGGCCGGAGCATCTCCCCAGACATATACAGGCCCATACTGACGGAAGAGACAATAGTAGTAAAAAGCTCTAAGAAAACGGGCTTCATACGACATGTACTTACGCACAGCCTCGCTGTCCTGTTTGTCCCTATCCACGTTTTGCATGAATATAGTGCATTGGTTTATGCCTGTATAGAATTTGCTGAAAAAGTTGAAGTAGGTGACGGAACTTGGTGTCGTACTGGAATAGCTCCCGTTCCTGTAAAGCTCGTAGTAAACCCACTGGTACCATGAATAACGGGATTCATCGCTACGAGCTACTGTCCAGCCATCACTTCCTACTATCTCCTCATCAAGCGGAATGTAAGAATAGCAGTGCGAAAGATATCTATGAGTCGATGTGCTTTGCGAGAATACTTCTTCGAGAGTAGCCTGATCTTTCAGATCTACATCGAAGAAACCGTCGCAAGAACTCAACGCAAAAGTGGCTGTGATAACTAATATAATGTTTTTAATTTGTTTCATATTTCTTAGAAATTGAGGTTTACACCGAATGTATATGTACGCATTGTAGGATAGACATTACCATAACTTGAATCAAGCTCCGGATCCCAGAGTTTGAATTTAGAGAAAGTCAACAAGTTAAAACCTTGCAAATAGAAACGTACTGTAGAAAGACCTATTTTATTAGTGATACTATTAGGAATCTTGTAGCCGATTTCCATATTTTTAAGACGAATAAAACTCATATCTCTCTGCCAATATGTAGATGTCTGCTGATTGTTTTCCACCTTATTCAAGGACAGACGAGGATACGGTGCATTAGGATTTTGATTTTCGAGGGTCCAACGGTTCAGAGCCACATCCTCATATATTTGTCCGAGCTTGTGTATCTGAGAAGAGGCCCCGAACAGGTTTTGCCCTGCAATTATTCGGGTTACATTAGCAACTCCTTGAAAGAACATAGAAAAATCTATGCCCTTATAGCCGAGGCTTACTCCAAAACCGTAGTTTATTTCCGGAATGGTGGTGTAGCCGATAGCCACCTTGTCAAAATTATTTACAACGCCATCGCCATTAACATCCCTATATTTTATATCTCCGGGCCGGACATCTCCGAAATCCTGCTTTGGCCAATTGTCTATATCTTTTTGATCTTTAAAAAGACCCTCAGCGATAAGGCCGAACTGCTGATTATAAGCGAATCCGGTCAGGTTTTGGTATGACCAGATCTGATCCGGAAGATCATCGTAGAGTTTTTTATTCCGGTTAAAAGTATAATTTCCTCTTGCCGAAACATAGAGATCTCCGAAATAGTGTTCATACTGAAAACTCATATCAACACCTTTGTTTTCCATTTCTCCGAGATTGACCCATTGCTGCTTGTTCAGTCCTACAATAGGCGGAGTACTTTGTCGCACGATGAAAATTCCGCGGCGGCGATCCGAGAAGTAATCGAGTTGGAAAGAAAAATCTTTTAAAAGAGTAAGTTCTATACCCGCATTGAATTTCTGTGCTTCCTCCCACTGTACTAACCTGTTGCCCACCTCTCCGGTCGTTATACCATTAATAACGATAGGAGTAGTTCCAAAAACAAATCCAGGGGCTGCGGTATTTACGGTGGAGTTGTATGCAAATCTCCTTGAACCGCCGATACGGTCGTTGCCGATCTTACCGTAAGAGACTTTGAATTTCAGAAGATTAACCGATTCTTTAATAGATTCCCAGAATGGTTCATTACTAATCATATAACCCACAGCTATGGAAGGGAAGAATCCGAAACGTTTCCCCGGAGCGAAGTTTTCAGAACCGTTATAGCCGAAGTTAAATTCGCCAAAGTAGCGGTCCTTGTAAGAGTAGGTTGCACGTCCAGCAAGACCCATATTTTTATATGCGAACGATTCTTCAAAGGTGGTCGGGACATTTTTGTATTTATTGCGTGCACTGAAAAGCAAAAGTCCGCTTACGTTATGTGCATAATTGAATTCCCTTTCATAAATAAGGCTCGCCTCAAAGTTGGTAGTAGTCCAACTGGAATTAGATCTTGACAGGGACATATAGTTTGTACCTTCGTTCCAAGGCTTGTAAATTATGTTTCCGTCTTTATCGCGGCCTGTCGCATAGTAACGCGTAGGGTTCAATATACGTCCGAGCACATTACCGTTATCCGCATCCCAAGAATATTTTATATTAGCCCTGAGTCCGTTGGTAATGATGTCCGAGAAGTCCTGAGTAAGTGAGATAAGAGATTGTGCTACAATATTTGTTGCTCTCTTATAGCCGGACGAATTCAGCATCCTGTATGGATTTATACCGCCCTCCGGATTTGCCAAGGTCCCGTCGCTAAAAACAGGAGGCGATGCGATAGGGGTAGAGTACATCGTGTATGCGTAGATATCCGCAAGGTTTTCGCCCGGAGTAGTCTTCGTATAGTACTGTGTAGAAATAGAAATTGCAAGCGTAGTGGATTTGGTTACATCTATATCCACATTTGAGCGGAAATTGAATTTATCAAAGCGGATCTGGTTGTCATATTTGGCATAATTTTTATCCTTCACCACATTGAAGATACCGTCCTCCATGTAGTATGACGCTCCAACATAGTAACGAACGCTCTTAGTGCCACCGGTGACATTCATATTCACCCTTCCGGTATTAGCCATATTCTTGAATACCGTACTTACCCAATCTACGGAAGGATAAAGATCGGGATCGGCCCCGCTCAAATACATTTCCCTCTGGTAGTCATCTATGACAGGCAAACTTCCGGAATCAATATATAACTCGTTATAGTAGTCTATCCATTGTGCAGTATTAGCCAACTTAGGGACCTTTACAGGCTGGGTTAGTCCATATTCGGCTTTGAAATTCACTTTCGGCCTGCTTTCCTGACCACGCTTAGTAGTTATAAGCACTATGCCGTTCGCACCCCTTACTCCATAAAGAGCCGTAGCCGTAGCATCCTTAAGTATAGAGAAAGAAGCTATATCATCTGTGTCTACCAGATCCATATCTCGCTCAATACCGTCTACAAGAATGAGTGGTTTGGCATTTGCCCCGAAAGTATTGACACCTCGAATCCAGAAGTCCGAACCTGCACCGGGCTCTCCCGTTCTCTGCATAGAAACGATACCGGCCAATTTTCCTGCCAGACCTGTGGAAAGTTTTCCGGCCGGGCTGGCAAGGGCGTCCGCCTTGATAGTACTGATAGAGCCGATAACACTGGACTTACGCTGCGAACCATAAGCTACAAACGTAACTTCATCGAGCATGTCTTTCGAAGGCGACATCTTGATAGTTATGTCGGTTCTATTTCCAACCTTAATCTCCTGGTCATTATATCCAAGGAAGGATACTTGAAGAATGTCATTTTCATTGACTTCGAGTGTGAATTTGCCATCGACGCCGGTAATGACTCCTCGTGTCTCATTTTTCACGACTACATAAGCTCCTGGAATGCCCGTATCGGACTCATCCACGACTGTGCCGGTAATAGTTATAAGTGCCTGTGCATTAGAAAAACCGACACTGATTGCAAGTACAACTATTGCAGTTGTCCACAATTTCTTGATACTGTTACTCATTGATTATATAAGTGTTTATTGTGATTAATTTTCGCCCTTTGCCCAAGACTTTTCAAATTCTCTTATTGAAGCATCAAAAGATTTTATATCAAAGTCTTTTCCTTCCTCCATAGATTTAAGGACGCCGTCAATAAACATTTTCCAGCGTGCCTTATAATATGAAGACACCATACCATGCCAGGTTCTGCTTCCATAGTCGGTAAGCGTAATGCTGTCTCCCCAAATAGAAATAAGAGTCCTTGCATTTTCCGCATAATATGCTTTTTCAGCATCTGTTACAGCAAATGATTTGGCTCCCTCAACCCACTTTTCCAAAGAAAATTCATTTATTCCTGCCAATATATCGTCGAGTCTGTCAAGAGCCGCTATCATTTTTTCTCCTGCCGTCCTTGCTTTATTCAGGTCTCCTTCCATATAGGCAGAAGTAAAATCATTTCTCATATCAGTAAATGCATCTCCAATCAATTGACGCTCAATGTTTACAATATCATATTTCCATGTATCCCTATCCGACTTTACATTTTTGAGCATGGTCAGGACTCTCTCCAAAGTTTTATATGAATAAGGCACATCTGTTCTCGTTGTCCAACGCCAATGCCCTTTAAAACAAGGATGTGCATTTATAAGGGTCGCCTGACCGACAGTGGCGGGAGCAGTGTATACGGAGTCTGTCAGAATATTCCAGGCACGACGGGCAAGAGGCTCGATGCGTCCCACATGCCTGTCTGCCAAATTATTAACCCATTGATTATCTGATATTCCGGTATTCCATGCTTTGTCCAATATAAACTCATACATAAATTGATTTACTCCGAAACCTTCAAGAGTGGAGCCTATACCGACAAGATTGTCGCCTCCATTTTCAAAGGCGTTTTTGAGCCTTGCGGAGGTTTCATGAAAATTTCCTGAAAGCATAGTATTGCCTCCGAAATTACCAAGGTAACAGAGAATATAGTCCTGCCCATAGAACTTATTATTTAGTTTCCATATTTCAGTCCTCTCCATATAATAATCCAGCATTATCAGCTTTCCCTTTGGCACAGCCGTCATATAGGCCTTCATGTTCTCTTGATTCCAATGAGCCGCATCTGCATAAAATAGCCAGCCCATTTGGAGCCATATAGCATCAGGATCAACGGCAGACAGAGATTTATAAGCATTATGAGAGATAGACGCCAAAGTCTTCGGATCCCAAGAGGGAGCCTCAACCTCATTGAAAAGGTCCATGCCATAAATATGGTCAGTACCATACATGTCTGTTTGTATGGTAAGGAATCGTTTTTGAATCTTTTCGTACCAAGGATCATCAGAAGACAAGAAGTGGCACAAATATTTATTGTCAAATCCGCCCCACTCCGGTATGTCCGAAACCGAAGCTTCAGGATGCATATCTGCAAACTGAGCAGGGACATGGCCGGCAAAAGCAGGAAGTACAGGCTTCATGTTGAATTGCCTCTCTCTCGCAAGTATTTTTTTCTGCAATTGTGCTTGAGAATCGATCCACCCTTGCGGAAGGGGGCCCTGCCAATAATCTATATTATTCATGCGATGCCAAGGCAAGTGAGCAGGACCTGTAAAATATGCCCTTATCTGCTCATCGCCTATGCCTAATTCTTTCCATACTTTCTGCCAAACCGCTTCCTGGCCGGTTATGGCGAGAGGCATATTTATTCCATTAAGAGCCATCCAGTCTATGAAACGCTCCCAATCCTTCCATTTCCACCATGGCATTGTGTAACCGAATGTACAGTAATTCAGGAAGAAGCGTTTGCTCGTAACGGCCCTGACACTTACCTTATCAGTAATCTTAGGCAATTTAGAAGGCAGCTGCACAATATTATCCGCATACCATGATACTGTGGTAAGACAATAATTTTTAAGATAATAATTAAGGCCTACCGCCATAGAATTGGCATTATTGCCGCGAATGACTATTTTTCGTCCTGACTGCTCCAATTCAAATATGTCAGTATCGGCTTCAATCTGTTTAAATACAAATCTATCTTTGTATTTAGGTAATATCCTATTTGTCAATTCTTTTACTGCGAGTTCGTCAGGATTGCACTCAACTTTCCCCAAGGCATTGTCTCTCACGACATTATTCTTGTCATACACCCTTAATCCGTCTCCAACCCTGTGTCCTAAATAAGCGGCATCCTCTATCCACAAGGCAACCTGTTTGCCGGCCAAATGATTGTTACCTGCCGAGCGAGAGCTTCCAGTAAATACTAAAATAAGAGAGAAAAATAACGAAATAATGCCGGCTTTTACGCTTGCCGGATTATAGGATGTCTTTTCCGGATTTTTCATTTTCATAAAGCTTCAAGTTGTCAATAATCACTGTCTTATAAATAAACAATTGCTCTATATATTATTGGTTATTTTTGATTATGCAAGTTAGTGATTAAATTCAATAACAAAAAGCAATTTACAAAGACTCGACACTCTCTCGGATGAAAATACTTATTTACTACAAGATTTGCACAAAGGAAAGCCGGATTTTTCTTTTGTCTGTAAAATTGTAAATTTGCAATTAGGACTTGTCTACAGACAAGCATATTATTTTATAATTATATTATGAGAATATTCGGAAAAGCCTTTATTGCATTTGGGGTGTCGATTGCCCTGATAAACATAAGCCATGGTGCTGCCGCACAGGAATATGCACCTTTTAAGTATGACACTGAATCTGAAATATATGATAATATATGGAAGAGCGGAGGAGAATTGTATATGTACGATTTTCCGGAAGAAGATGACATCAAGGCGCCAAAGGGATATAAACCTTTTTATATCAGCATGTTCGGACGGCACGGTGCAAGATATGTACACGAAACCGGAATGTACTCTGATGTGTATTCAATTTTATCGTCTGCCCACAATGAAGGCAAACTTAATTCTGAAGGAGAACTCTTGTTCGAGAGATATAAGGACTTCTTCAATAACGTGGCATACAGGGAAGGGGACCTGACCGTAAGCGGACAAAAACAATGGAGAAAAGCGGCTGCCTGTATGTTTAAGAATTATCCTGAGGTTTTTAGGGGACAGACATCTGCAATAGCAGTATCCACATACTTCCAACGCACAATGATGAGTATGTTTTCATTTGTAGATGAAATACGGCATTTGGACAGAAGTTTGGATTGCAGTATTGATGCCGGCAACGTATTCCTGCCATATCTTCTGCCGAACTCATCTAAAAGTCCTCAATATGTGAAAGGCAAGCCTCTGAATGAGAAAGCGTTAAAGTCTCAAAAAGCTTTTTTCGCTTCAAAGATTGACGCTCTGTCGTTTGCAAAAAGATATTTCAATGACACCGATTACGTCGAGAATAAATACGGAATGTGGAAATTCATGTCCGACCTGGCGTTGTGCATGCTTGATGTCCAATGCCTTGAAAGTGTTGAAAATCCTTTTGGAAATGTATTCACAAAGGAAGAGCTTTTTGCTTTCTGGGAAGTAAGGAATTATAACGGTTATCTGTACCTTGGCTCTTCCCCTCTTACAGACGGCAAAAATATGCTTGCTTCTTCTGCCGGGCTTCGGGAAATTATAGAGAGTGCAGATAAGGACATGGAATCAGGGACTGTAGATTTAAGGCTGAGATTTTCGCACGACTCTGCTATATTGCCGATGATGTCTTTTATGCGTCTCAACAACTTTGGCATAGTTATCGACAATCCTGAAGAACTTAAAAATTATTGGAGAAGTTTTGACATTCCAATGGCTTCAAACCTGCAATTCATATTCTACAAGAGCAAGCGTTCTGATGAAATCCTATTAAAATTACTGTACAATGGCAAACCGGCCTCTATCCCAATCAAGCCTGCATTTGAGGGATATTATAGCTGGAATGATTTCAAGTCATATTATATTCCTCGAATAGAGGAAGCGGAAAAAAGCCTTTCGTCAAAATAAGTTATTTGTCGAACATAAGTCCTAAATCCCTTTCAATGGCTTCCGTTGCAATCTGCTCCGGGATAAAACGCCATGTACCAACAACTTTGACATCGTTTATCTTTGCCGGAGAGATTTCGCCTTCCTTTTTAACGTAGTTGTATAACAGGGTCTTGAATTCGGGATATTTCAGGACTATCCTCTCTCCGAGTTTGTCAGGCCTGATTCCTGCAGCAGCCAGAAGACCTCCCGCACCTACAGAGCGGTATGAGGTTATGCCGACATTATACTCCTTTTCGGGAACGAATTCCCCTCCGTCCGCAAAAGAACTTATATTTATCCTTTCTCCGAGGGGTTTTGTCACATCTACCGTGTATATAAGCCCACCGGCAGAATCGAAATGTGCCGGAGACTTCTCAAAATTACTTTTCAACTTATTTGTACGGTAATCTTTTGATTCTTTGAGACGGAAAATATGCTCTTCTCCCGAATTCATTGTCCTAATACAGGCATCGTAAGAGGCTTCGAGATAAGCTTTTATTTCCTTTCCTGACATCCTGACCACCAACAATTTGTTCGCAAAAGGATATAGTTTCGACAAATTGCTGTAATTGATTTCTTCCGGCTCGATAATACCGTCAACGGCCAAAGGAGCAGCCATGGAAATGTCGACACCCTCTTGGGAAAGAGCGAGCGTATGATAAAAATTCATATACTCGGAAGCACCTTTATACGCATCTCTCGAATTCAACCGCATTCTAAGCTCTCCGACAGGCTCTTTCACAAAGTCATTAATTCGGGAATATTCGGATTCAAAAAAATCCTTTATCCCGGCATCCGCATCTTCAATATCAATTGAAGGACAGGAAACCTCCCATTTCTTGGAAATAATCTTGCCTCCATGCACTTCAATATTCATATAACCGATACCGATATTCTTGGCATAGCTTCCTGCGTCAAGAACATAAGTATCCCCTCTTTTCTCGGCAACTTTGCGATGATCGTCTGCAACTAAAAGCAAATCAATGCCATTCAAGTCTTCTATGCTTGACTTGGCATCTGCTTTTGCTATAACCGCATCAGGATGTTTTTTAGATGCCGCCTTCAATGCATTTATGCTGCCCAGGACCGCAACTCTCAGACCGCCTTTTTTTATAATTATAAAATCGTCTTTTTCGAGAACCTTAACGCCATTTTTCCTGAATTCCTTCTTGACCTTATCGGAAAACAGACCGTCATCCCTGTCATCTGTTCCGGGGATAAATACATCATAGCCCATATAACCGGCTATATTCGGATATAGGTGCGGCTCGGTAAGATTTACATAGTTATAATAAAAATTAGCCGCACCGTCGCTCAATGCGTTTCCGGCATCAATCAATATGGTTTCGGAAGTGTCCCTGACATTCTTTATAGATGTATAAGCGGCAAAAAGAGACCCCTTAGGGTTACGCATTCCGTTAAAGGCCTTGTCAAACAACTGACCATGTACATCGTTAGTAGAGAGCACATTAAGGCTATAACTTCCGTCTTTCAGGACAGTGCAGGAAGAGAAAAAAACTACTGTAATAAATATGGCAAAAATATTGATTTGTTTCATAACTATTTTTCTCCTAAAGCATTAGATGTTATATAATATAAATATTCATAATTTGCCGCGGCTCTTCCGGAAGAAGAGGTGCGTCTGAGTGAAGAAAGTGTTTTTATCTTTGAAAGCATACGGCACTCGTATGCAGCCAAATCTCCATTCGATGCCACCCCCTTGGATTTTACAGCAATGAAATTCTTTACTAACTTCTCAGTTATATTTCTCTGTAAATTATTCATCGGTTCGGAAATGTCTTCAGAAAACTCAAAGATTTCATTGTATATATCGTCATAATAATCGCTTAATGAATATGCGCTACCGTTCAATGCAGCATAAGAGGATATTTCGACCTTTCGCGGTACTTCATTTGTAAGTTTATCCGCTATCATTTCGGTTATTTTCACCGTATAAGGGATATGAAGTCCTATATTCTCCCTTAATGTCTTATCCTCCATCCATGATGAATTTTTCAGCTGATTGACCGTCCATTTCAGAGACGATTTCTGTACTGCCGCAGATAAAGGGACAGCCGGCGACTGTCCTCTGTCAGCCCTGACTCTGTACAGCCTGACTCCTCCTACTTGTGCCAGCACATTATCCAAATATCTGTAATATTGTTTGGCTGTCTGTGAATATAAAGCCTTCCTGTGCGAATAGTCATCATCGTCCTTTATCCATACACTAATATTAGGAAGGATATATTTAAGATTTTCAATCCCGTAGTCGCTCGCCTTAATCGGGTCGTCTCCAAGATCTTCGGCAAGTGCTGACGGGTCTTGACACAATTTTTCATCTTTGTTAAATTGTTGAGGGCCATATCTGTATAATGGGTTCCCCTCTTTGGAGTCAATGATTTTTTTGGCTGCCTCCGCCTCTTCCCACATGTCTTTGGCATTGATAACCGGCTTATACAGCCACTCTATCACATAGTCATCATAAACCCCTATTGCAGGAGGAGTCAGTTTTACTCCTTTATCCCCTCTTTGTGCCACATAATTAAACCTGGCATAATCCATTATCGATGGGGTTGTACCATATCTTTTTGTAAATGAGGGACTTCTGAGAGAATCGACCGGAAAGGCCGAAGATGCCCCCATATTGTGCATAAGTCCGAGCGTATGACCTATTTCATGAGAGATCACATACACAATAGACTCTGTAATAAGGTCATCAGGCATTTTTTTGGAACGGGCCCGCTTGTCGACCTGAGCTGTCTGAACGAATCTCCAATTATTTATCAAACGGACAATATCATTATACACTATTACAGAAGCATTAAGGATTTCTCCGGATACAGGGTCCACCCAAGACGGTCCGAAAGCATTCATCGTAGCATTGGGCACATAACGTATACAACTGTATTTCAAGTTGTCAGGGTCGAATTCAGGATCTTCCTCAATTGTGGGAAAATCACGTACCTGCATAACATCTTTAAAACCTATCTTTTCAAAAGCCTTATTCCATGCCAGAACCCCCTCTCTGATAGGACGTTTCCATAAGGCGGGAAAGGTGTTGTCAATATACCATACTATCGGCTTTTTGACGGCGACAGTCTTCCCTCTCTTCCAGGCCTTTATGTCAACCGGTTCGATTCTCCATCTGTTTGCGACGCTATACATTTTCAGGCCGTCTTCCGCATAAGAAAGATCCACTTTCTGCCTTCTGTTTATTCCTCCTGTGGAAAACACTCCTATGCGCGGATCCGATATTCTCGGTCTCATCATTTCTTCCGGCAAAAGCAGAAACGAAATATTCGATGAAATCGTGCCCTCTCCTGTCTTTATCTTTGCCATGAAGACGGCACGGGAAAATTCCACCTTGTTATTCACTACTATAGATGCATTATCGGAATAAGACCTGATTCTGCCATAATATAAACTCTTGGCTTCAGCCGATTTTACTACTGAAAAGCCTTTGCCTTTCGGATTAAGGGAATTGATTATAGGGGTAATCTCAAATATCAGTTTTGACGAATCGCTATTGTATGCTGCAAGCGGGATACGAGAATAAAGGTTAGGCGTATAATTCCTCTTTATGGCAAGCCTCATAAGGGAATCTCTCGCAGTAGCTCCGGCCGAGGATTCGAATAATGTCACCATGCTATCAATCAATTCCACCCTGAGACATAGAGGAGTACTATATTTATAACCCACATCGAGAGAGGCCGGGTCGCTTGCAGAAGACAAGGTGCTCCCCACAAGCATTCTGCGTCCCAAATTCTTTTTGTCAAATTCCAAATATATTTTATCCTTACCTGTACGATATATGCCTATTTGTCCTCTGCAAGAGGAATCGACCACATCTTTTAGAAATTTATCATATTTTGGAATTGCCGCACCATAACTTCCACACAATAAAAATGCAGCCAATATTGCAGAAATAAATTTATACCCTTTCATCAAATTGTCTTTTTCTTGTTTAAACCTAATTAATTCTAAATTTATAAAGCACAGAAACCGGATCGTAACAAAGCCCTTCGTAAGAAGAAACAAGAGCGTTGTCCGAAAATCTGTATATATACAGACTTCCCTTCTTTTCTCCTGACCTTGAAGGGTTATAAGTTGCAACATACAACAAATCCTCGCTCCCTTCTTTTACGTTCTTGCCCATATAGTTAGTCGCTATGTCCCTAATAATTTCTCCGTCAGGCAGTTTTATTGCCGGAGATGAAGCAGGGGCACCTGAAAGCCCCCACCTGTATATGGCATTGTCAAAAGTATAATATACATCTGACGATGACATCGTTCCCACAAATATGGAATTACTGTCCATCTTCAAAGATTCCGAATTGAACTCTACGACCTTTTTCCAACTGTGTCCTATAGTGCTTCCGGCAGCAGAAGTGTTTTCTATCATATATAAGGTCTTATCCTGCTTGTTCCGGAAAATAGCATAGGCGGCTGCGGAAGAGACTCCTGTGCGCTTGCAAAACATATTAACGACATTATAGCCGGGATTTTCATGGGTTCTGACCCCTACTCCTGCCGACGGCCTTGCACATATCTTATTCTCTGTGAACATTATTGAGCCTCTTGTCGTGGCACTCTTGGGGTCCTTGCGATTTAAAAGACATACGCAGCGAAGCATAGGTCCGAATGGAGCGAATTCTTCCATTTCTTGAAGATAACCCAATTGCATATCGTATCTGAAAATGCGTCCGTCTTCCGTTTTCAGATAAGAAGCGAAACCTCCTCCCGGAGAAGCATACTCTCCGCCAAATTCTTTAACAGAAGTATTAAATTCCTTAAACTTGTTAACGGCATACATTTCCATTGTCTTCGGCTGCAAGTGATACAGGGTGCCGTCTTCATCTGCCGTGGCTATGAGCAGGCCTGCATAATCTACTCCTTTGACTTTATACGAGGACAGATACAGGTCAGTGCCATTCTTCAATTTTTTGTCATCTGAGGAAAAAATATTTGTATAAACCTCTTTTACTCCTTTGCTTTTTTCCTCAGACGTCAATGTCTTTATGAAAGTCAAATCAGAATTTCCGTCTTCCTTGTTGTTCAGAATCATGATGCCTTCGTCATAACCGGCATTCACATTCAGAGTAAAATATTTATAGACAACACTTTCCCCATTATCGAGACGAAGACGAAGAAGGAAGGTTCCGATTTTGGTAAAGGTGTATTCTATTGACGGAGAATCGGATATGAATATTTTGCTTTCAAAGACATGGTCAGAAGCCGTCTTGCCTGACGGTATTTTACCATAGACCCAGCTGTACGACAAGTTGGCGTTGTCTTTAACTTTAAGTCCTTCATATACAAATTTCTGCCCCAATTCAACATTGATTGTGTCGGAAACTACCGACAATTCTATCGGCTTCAATTCGGTCAGCTTCGCATCTTCTACATTATAGCAAGAAACTGACGATATGGCAACCAACGCCGGTAAAATATATTTTAATAATCTTGTTTTCATTTAAATATAATTTAATTAAAGAAACCATATTTGCCTGAAAGAGGGTCTGCCCACCCTGTCTGTGCTTTTTGGTTGACCAATTCCGTACCCATAGGCTCAATATTCGGATCATCCGGGTGCTCGGCATAATACTGTTTATAATAATTGTACAGGGGTATGAAAACGTATTTTGCCCAGGCAGATGCATAAGTCTGTCGCCAAAAAACTTTCATATTGTTATTCTTCGCCTTATCCGGCTTTGCATCCAGGTAATAACCGTAGTGTTCAACACAATATTCATAAAATACCGGTGATGACGTTTCTGTGGAGTGCATAAAATCCAGTAATTTACGGAATTTTGCCGGATAGTAGTTTCCTAAGTCGTAGTGCCATCCGGGCTTGTTTTTCCCGTCACGCCACCAGAAAGGACAGGCCGGCTCTCCGTCCGTAACATATATGTACAAGTAAGGAGACAGTATCTCCCTCGTTTTGCTGCTATCAGGAGGCACAGGCGTAAAATCCTCATTTTCAACCAATTTAAGACCAACTCGCACGTATTTGTCTCCGAGCATCTCAGGCTGGCGGTGCAAGGTGATGTTTAATGTCGCAGTTGTCTCTCCCGCCGGAAAAACCATATCTCCAAGTGTATAATCTATATTCGGCCTTGCCTCTACGACCTGATATTTGGTACCGGCAATATTTATGCTGTCTCCTTCTAAACAAGGCACGGCTTCAAGAGCAAACCTTCTGTCTTTATCCGAAAGCTGCCCCATAAGGTATAAGGTGGCTTTTATTTGTATTTCGTCCTCATGTATCATTGCAAAAGACGCCGTATGCACTTGTAATTCTTCCTTAAACGTAATGTGATCTTTCTGACTTGTATCATACATCAACCAAGTTCCTTTGCAGGCGGAAGTGGCCGCAAGGGCAATAATTATCAGAAATATATACTTTTTCATATCCTCGGTTTTTAATTCAGTTTATTTCTTCCTTCCAATTCGCCCTTAGGTATCGGAAGCGTATAGGTTGAGGCCATTTTACCATTTAGCACTGAGCCTGTGGCAGTTATAATATCTGCACCTTTCTTTTTCATTTCATGCCAAGTGAAGCCTTCACCATAAAACTCTTTTCTTCTTTCCCGGAACAACCTCTCGTAAGTGAGTTCCTGTCCGGAATCGGCAAGAGCTTCAAGCCCTCTGCTTTTTATTACATCGTCAAAATATGTTTTGGCCTTAGAGGGATCCTTGTCTATATAATATTCTGCCATTATAAAATACATTTCCGGCAACCTTATTATATTATATCCCAATATCGACCGTCCGGAATAATTGGCTTCCGCTCCGGAAAAATACACCTTATTTACAAGTTTTATCAACTTGTCATCATTATCATCAAACCATGCTGCAAGACGATAATCCGTTCCTGTGCCTGAGTCCTGCATATAAATTGCTTTTCTGTCGGAAGCAAGCTCGAAGAAGTTACTTTTCCCGGCGATCAATCCGTATTTATTTGCATTTCTTAGTTGGAACTGTTTGGAATATAAGGCCAAAATCGTCTCGTTCATATCAACGGTACCGTTGTCCGGCTGAACGAAAGCACTTTGAGGGCGAAAAGAGAATTTGCCGCTTTTTATAACTTTATCCGCATAGTCAGCGGCTTTTTCCAAATCTCCAATCGTCCAATAGAGCCTTGCAATAAGTGCTTGGACTGCATATAGATTAAGATGTATTACCCTTGTGTGGAAAAAGTCAACAGAGACATTGTTCCTTTCTTTTTCTACGTAAGTAACATCATCAGCCAATAATTTTTCAGCGGCTAAAAAGTCATTCAATATTTTGGAACAAACTTCATTATAGCTTAAAAAAGGGTTGATTTTAAAAGTATAATTTTCGCAATAAGGAATTGCCTGCTCTTTTAATCTGTCATCCGCCCAATAAGGGGCCCCGAAAAGTCGCAGCAGCTCAAAATGAAGCAGAGCCCGTATCGCCAAGGCTTCGCCTTTATAAAAATCCAGATTTTTAATGCTTCCCGCCTTTGCACTTTGTGCATGAGTTATTATATTATTGACATTGCTGATTGCTCTGTAAGTCTCATACCATATATTTTCTCTAATATCTCCGGGACCCTGGCTATCCCAATCTGCCATAGCCAGATTTCCCAACTTATAGTCTGAAACATTTGTAACATTGCCGCACATCACTTCCGGAGCCCATTGAAGATAACCTCCGTACAGCCACTCCTCCCCTGCTATTTCACTATACACCCCATACAGGGCGTCTTCATACTTTTCGGAAGAAGCAAACATATCATTATCAAACACTTCCCCTTTTGGATTAACATCCAAAAAGCCTTTGCAGCCTGTCAATACAATGACTACGGATAACAAAATATATAATTTTCTCATAATATTCCTATTTTAGAATGTTGGACGGAAAATAAGATTAATTCCTCTGCAATATGGGTAAGAGGTTCCTCTCTCAAATTTCACAGTAGAAATATACCCGATATCCGTCAAGCCAATTCCGACAGCCAACTTACGCAACCCCAAACGAGATATTGCCTTAGGAGCAAAATCGTACACAAATTGTAGACTCGATATGTAGATTTCATTACGTCTTTCCACAAATCTTTGGGTATAATGAGGATATTCGTTATCGGCTATACTGAGGTACCTTGAAAGATCCCCCGGCCTCTTCCACCTGTCGGTAAAAGCCCTTACATCTACATTATGATAAGGGTCTATATTCTCCACCTTGTTTTGAAGAGTCGTATTATAATAATCCCCGCCAAAAGTGTATGTGGTTGAGATATTGAATGAAAAGCCCTTCCACCGGAACGTGTTCATCACCGCTCCGTTCAATATCGGGTTGGTATTGCCTACGGCAACACGTTCATCAGGGATATATGAGTAAGTATAGTCTCCATTGCGTTTAATAAAGATTTCCCGGCCTGTGGCAGGATCGATACCGGCAGATCTCATCGCATAGATATCATATTGCGATCTCCCCTCCTGAAATAGAATCTTCGGTTTGGCACTATCATACAAATCATTTATTTCCGTATTTTTCAATGACGAAGATATATTACGGATTTTATCAATAACATGTCCTCCGGTCATTGTAACGCTCCAATAAAAATCCTTGTTCTGTATTATCCGGGCTGATATTGAGAAATCCAATCCTTTGTTGTTTATCTGACCGAAATTCACTTTCATCGATTTTGAACCGACTGACGGTGGAAGATCTATTGCCATTAACATATCATAAGTAGTATTGGAATAGAAATCAAATGAAACGTTTATACGATTTTTCCAAAAAGCTCCGGTAAGCCCGAAATTATTATTTAAAGTTCTCTGCCACCTCAAATCGGGATTTCCCATTTGCTTCGGTATAGCTCCGATTCCTGAATAATACTCATATTTCGCGTCATATTGATACACTGTCTTTGCCTGATAATAATCAAATGACACACTGCCTGTATAACCGGCAGAATATCTGAGCACCAAAGTATTAAGCCATTTCCATTCTTTTGCGAACCCCTCCCTGTGAATGTTCCAACCGGCACCCAATGCCCAGAAAGGAGCAAAACTATTGTTAGAGCCAAAACGGGAAGAGCCGGAAGCCCGATATGATGCATCGAAAAAGTATCTGTTCCAGAGACTGAAATTCCCATTCAGGAATAAGCCTACCTGCGTGGCAATCCTGTCTGTGCCGGATGGCTTGTTTCCTGAATATGCAATTGAAAAAGAGAGGTCCGACAAATCGTCTTTGAGAAAGCCCCTTGCAGAAGCAGAAGAAGACTGCTTCCTGGAATATTGGATATTTGCACCACCGCTGATACGGAACATTGACCCCTTTGCATCCAAAGAGCGACCGTAATTTATCACGACCTTGCCGTCTGTCCTAAATCCGGAATTATTGGAAAAGTTATATGACCCACGCTGCTTTATATCCCTTGTCTGCAATTCTTTTGCTGACATAGGAGAAACATACTTGTCGGATGAGCCGAAATTCAATCCGATGTTTCCCTGTCCGGTGATATAGAAAGATTTGGAAATATTCCACCTTCCGGATAGAGAATTAGTGTAAGATATAGACTTGGATTTTGAAAAACTCGATAGCGTTGCATCATATAATGGATTCACATCACTTATCGAAGACTTGTTAAACGTATTGAAATAATAGTTTTTAATATATTTCCCCTCCTCGTCTCTTATTGTCTCATAAGGGTTCATCTTGGAATATTGGGCATAAGAACCGTAAGGCGAATCCAATCCCGTATTCATAGAGAAACCGCTCTTATATGACAACGTAAGTTTATCCCTGAGATGATAAGTAATGTTGAAATTCACACCGACGTTTCTTCTGTTGTCCCCTTTCATAACTCCGTAATTGTCATTAAGATTTATGCTTGCACGGAGATCGAGTACATCGGTACGGGAAGAAAGCGAAAGAGAATGATTATGGCTGAATGGTATACGTAACGGAGCATAAAGCCATTTGGTACCGACCCCGGCCCTGATTTTTTGAAGTTTATAGTCGTATGCTTCATCCATTGAACCGTCCGCTTTATCATAAAGACCTGCAAGGCGTTCAAGTTCAAGCTTTTGCTCCGGATTAGTCAGATTGAATGAGGACAGGTCAGGGATACTGAACCGCGGTACAAAATTATAATTAAGTCGTATCTTACCTTGATCAGACCTTTTACGCTCAATGACTATCACCCCGTTTGCCCCTTTCTCACCATACAGAATGGTCGCGGAAGCGTCTTTCAACACATCGACTCTCTCTATGTCAAATATGTCCAGATCATAGAGTTCGGCCATTGATATTTCAACTCCGTCAAGCATAATCAGAGGGTTGTTTACTCCTTCTTCGCTCTCATTGGTAATCAATGTATTTGCACCTCGTATCAACAAAGAAGGAATTGCATTGGGGTTTGAACCGGCAGCATTATTTTCAACCACCACCATTCCCGGAGTAAGGGCCGCAAGACCTGAAATAAGATTCGTAGGGGAAACTTTCACTATCTCTTCTCCCGTAATTGTGGTTGCAGAGCCGGTAAACGTTTCTTTTGGCTGTGAATAAAAGCCGTTCACCACTACTGCATCCAGATGAGAATCTTCTTTCAATTTTATTTCCAGCCTCGTAGAACTGTTTACGATAATTTCCTGGGACTGCATACCGATGAAAGAGAATATAAGGACATTGTCTTTATTATCCTTTCCTCTTGTAAACCTGATTGTAAACGTACCGTCTATATCGGTAGAAACTCCGGTAGACGTACCCTTTACAAGTACGCTTGCTCCTGCAAGCGGCTCCGAAGACTCGTCGATAATTCGCCCGGAAACTGTGATTTTAGATCTGTCGCTATAACTTTTAGCCGACTTGTCCTGTGCGTTTAGCCCCGGCTGTATGATTGCGATCAATAGGGACATGAAAATCACAATCAAAGACGACATTTTGGGCTTTGTTGTGAGATAGTTTAAGTTCATAATATAATTGAATAAGTATTTTCAAAATCAGTTTTTTCAAATATAATTATTTTCACGTTAATTAAATATTTTGTTAAATATTTTTAACTCCGCTCAACAATATTTAAGTAACTTTGTTTATTATGGTCGAAGACCGGTTGTTAGGGTGGGCTCAGATTTAAATAAAGATTTTGTCCACTTATGAAAGCCATTTACATTCATGACATGAATTTTTTCAGTAATTGCAAAACTTTTAAACATATTATGATTTTTCCCCTATTAAATTTCGGGATGGAACGAAAAGACATCCACCCATCAGGAGCCAAGGGCTTAAATGCTTCGATTAAGCGTATTGGCAGCTCACTCTCGGCTTTTATTCTTTTAATGGTTATGCATTGTATGCAAGCTGCCGCTGCTGACTCTTCGTCATTGGTGCTATCATGCTCCCATAACAACGATCTGTTCCGAACTTTGCGTAGCAATGATGTCCCATGCCTACGTTTCGACTCGCCCTCCGAAGCCATATCACACGCAGAATCGGGTTCAGGGGTCTTGGTGCTTGCCGACGGCTATCCTCAAAGCCTTACGCCCTTCGATGAGAAACTTTTCAGAAAAGCCAAGGACAAAAAGCTGAAACTCTACATAGAATACCCTTCTTATGTTACGGGATACGGAAATATGACAGCTCATGAGGCCGGATTGAAACGCATAATCGCAACTTCCGATAATATTCCCGATTTGCGCGAGTATGACATAGTGGAAGTGCATGGCTGCCACTTCGTAACACTTGATGCACAGACATCGCTGCTTGCAATCGCACAGGTTGCAGGCTTCGATCGGGCTTGCTTCGGGCTTGATGAGAAGGAAGAGCAGTTCCCTATCCTCTTCGAGCTGTCTCCTGACGTGATGATTTCAACAACGAAGCTCAGCAACTTCATTCAAGGAAGATATGCCCCTAAAAAAGCGGTCAGTTCGATTCTGTGCCATATTTTGAAATGGGCGACAGATCGTAAGTTCTCTAAAGAAGAACTTGATTGGATTCCGACAGTCCGCCCCTCTTATTCAAACTCAGCCGAATTGCCGGAAGAAGCCGAATTGATAGCCGTCCAAAGGGGGATCGACTGGTACTTCAATGCAGGCATGCTACTGAACAAAGACGGGTGGAACGCTTATAAAAGGCTGTGGCATCTGGATAAGGGCAATATGCACACTACAGTGCCGGTAGTGGATTCCGCTTGCGAAAGACCACAATCGAAATCAGGTAACGGACGTTTCGGTGTCCTCGAAGGCATCGTTTCCAAAGTTCGGTATGACGGCAGCCAGCCGACACGCTGGTGGCTCAGGAGTGATTCGAACGGTGAAAGTTCTCTTGCATTTGCCCTGCGTTGGAAATTAGACGGAACGGCTGAATGCAAAACCGTTGCAAAGAATCTGCTCGACTGGGTTTACCGATTATCCGGTCTCTTTCAACGGGATTCTGAAAAATCAAATTTCGGGCTGATTTACTGGGCTCCGGGAAATGCCCAGGCATTATATCAGGACAATGATATTAAGTCAATATTAGGGTGCATCGGGACATCTGCTATTCTCGGAACAGACCGTTGGGATGAGTCTTTGGCTATGAATATTCTGGGAAATTTCAGAACTACCGGAACAAACGGATTCAGGGGTTGGCGTCTCGAAAATCCGGAATTGCTTAAAAACGGTTGGAAGTACTATTGGGAAGGAAATGAAATAAGACTGCAACCACACTATGAAGCATGGACATGGGCATCATACTTATGGCTTTACAGTCATACACAATGGAAACCCCTGTTGGAGAGAACCCGAAAAGGGATTGAGACAATGATGAAAGCCTATCCTGACAAATGGAGATGGACGAACGGGATTCAGCAGGAAAGGGGGAGGATGCTGCTGCCTCTGGCATGGCTAATCAGAGTAGATGACCGGCCGTTGTACAGGGAATGGCTAAAACGGATTGCTACCGACATCGAACGGTGCCAAGACATTTCCGGTGCGATACAAGAGGAAATAGGAAAACCGGGACAGGGAGACATGGTGCCGCCGTCATCGAATGCCGCCTATGGAAAAGAGGAATCCCCTTTGATACAAGAGAACGGTGACAAGGTAGCAGACTTGTTGTACACATGCAACTTCACGTTTCTTGGGCTACATGAAGCCTATGCGGCAACTGGAGACCTGCAATATAAAAGAATGGAAGACAAGTTGGCGGAGTTCCTTGTTCGTATACAGATCAAAAGCGAAGACCATGACAATCTTGACGGCGGTTGGTTCCGTGCATTTGACTTCGATCACTGGGAGTACCGGGGTTCCAATGCCGACTCCGGGTGGGGTGCATGGGCTATCGAGACCGGCTGGACCCAGGCATGGATTCCTAGCGTATTGTCTCTACGTATTATGAACGAGAATTTGTGGGACCTTTCTCGCACAAGCAAAATAGAACGTAAGTTCACAAAGGTCAAACGAAAAATGTTCTGCGACTAACCCCTACAGGACCCTCTTGCGTGCCTCCGATCTCAGAATCGCAATTAGACACAAGAAGGTCAGAAACTTGAAAATTCGCATTATATTTTATAATAGTTTCAGTACATTGAGAATATTATTTATTATATTTTACAGCGATTTTCATATTATTTCATAACACAAAACGTATTAATAAAAAATTTTACTATCTTTGCGGCAATAAGAAAATATTTTATCGATTTAAGAATTATCTTATAGTTGATGATATCCTGATTACAAAATTTTTATCATGAAAAAGATTTTTATCTTGTTCTTGTTGCTCTCGGCTGCCTGTTCATTAATGCAGGCCCAGACTAATCGGGTGCATGGCACAGTTAGCGATGCGTCCGGAGCACCTTTGCCTGGTGTCAGTGTTATTTTAGAAGGCACACGCACAGGTACCACTACCGACCTGGACGGCAAATATGAAATCTCTGTTTCCAAACAAGACGGAGCGCTGCTGTTCTCCCAGATCGGTCTTATAGATCAGAAGATTGCCATAGGCGGTCGAAACATGATTAATGTCATCATGGAGAATGACACATATCATCTCGACGAGGTTGTGGTGGTAGGATACGGAGTGCAGAAGAAAGCACACCTTACCGGTTCCGTAGCTGCCGTCAACAACACGGAGATTGTAAAGACAGTTTCGAGCAATGTTTCGCAGGCTCTTGTAGGAAAACTGCCGGGCATTATCACCAAGCAGTCCAGCGGAGCGCCAGGTGCCGACAATGTAACTATGTTGGTACGTGGTCTGTCTTCATGGAAACAGGGTGGCCCGCTTACTCTTGTGGATGGCACTGAAAGGCCTCTCAGCACGCTGGATCCGAGCGACATAGAGTCCATTTCCGTGCTCAAAGATGCGGCCTCCTGTGCGGTATACGGAATGCGAGGTGCTGACGGAGTTATCCTCGTAACCACAAAGAAAGGTTCCGAAGGCAAGGCGACCGTACATTATCGCGGTACGATGACAGTACAGCGCTCCACGACTCTGCCTAAAATGATGAACGGTACCCAGTATATGCAGTATTACAACCTTGCGAGAGTGATGGACGGACTTACGCCGCACTTTACCGATGAGGAAATTGCTGCAACATACAACGGAGATCCGGAAGACGGTCTGGAAAATACTGACTGGACCTCCGGTATCTATCGTCCGACATTTATGCAGCGGCATTCTGCTTCTGTCAGCGGAGGTACGGACAGAATGAAATACTATGTGAGTGGCGGATATATGCGTCAGAACGGTATCATTAAAGGAATGAAGAACGAGCGGAAAAATTTCCGTGCAAACATCGATGCAAAGCCGGGGAATAACTGGAGGATTGCCGTAAATGTAGGCGGCAGTTTCAACGACTATGCACGTCCAGGCTTCTACAGCGTGGACGAACAGGGCTATCTGTCGCTCTTCAAACTGTTCTTGTACAGCTATCCTTTCGTTCCGAAAACTTACCAAGGTCACCCTACGGGAGCATGGCGACTGTCCGGACACAACCCCGAATATGGTCCGCAGCACTCCGGAGGAATCAAGCAACAGAATACCCGCATAGAAACAAGCGGTACCATCGAATATAATTTTCCTTTCATTAAAGGACTTAAAGCCAGCATGTTCGGAAGCTACGACTGGGAAGATGCAGATGGTTCTGCTCTTTCACAGGGGTATATGACTATGATTTACATGTTCAACGAAAAAAAGTATAAATATACAAAGGTAGGCGATTTCGTAAAGGGAGGTTCTTTCAGCAGAACAGACACCAAACACAAACAGACGGTACTGAGACCTTCGCTGTCATATTATAGGGCTTTCGGAAAGCATGAGGTTAACGCATTGTTCCTGTATGAGGCAACTGTCAAAGAAAGTTCGACATTCTCGGCGGGTAGACGTAATTTTGCTGTCCCAGGCCTATATGAGCTAGATCTTGCGGACAAGTCTACCATGACGAACAGCGGAAGTTCAAAGAAAGGGGCATGGGCCGGTTATATAGGCAGGCTGAATTACTCCTACGCACAGAAATACCTTGCAGAACTTTCGTTCCGCTACGACGGTTCCTATCTTTTTGCTAAGGAGAACCGTTGGGGATTCTTCCCTTCTGCGGCTCTCGGTTGGGTTATTTCCGAAGAGGACTTCTTCAAATCCAATGTTTCATGGGTAAACTTCCTGAAACTCAGGTTTTCTGCCGGTATCCTCGGAAGCGACCATGTACAGCCTTGGCAATTCCGCAAACAGTATGGTCTCGGTATAGCCGCAGTGGCTTTCGGAGACAAGCCGAAAAGCCAGCAGACCCTCTACAACAGCCTGTCCTACCCATTCCGTGAACTGACTTGGGAAAAGACTCAGATCTACAATTTCGGAGTTGATTTCAATGCATGGAAAGGTCTTTTGGGCGTACAGCTTGATGTCTTCTACAAATATACTTATGACATACTTCAGGGCCTGTCCTCAATCTATCCTCCTTCTTTGGGAGGACACTATCCTAACGTATCCAATACGGGTGCAGCAGATGACCGCGGATTTGAACTTGTATTGACACACCACAACAAGGTAGGTGATTTCCAATACGATATCAATGCAAACATCACATTTGCCCGGAACCGCATACTGAGCCGGACTCAACCGGACAATACGCATCCATGGCAGAATATTCTCGGAGGGCAAATCGGAGACATCTACGGGTTCCATGCATTAGGATTGTATCAGACTCAGGAACAACTTGATCAAGCCCCGAGGCCTGTAGCAGAACAACCGCGCCTCGGCTACATCATGTATGAGGATATAGATGGAGACGGCAAGATCACCTCAAACGACTATGTTCGAATAGCACGCTCGGAGTACCCGCAGATGATGTTCTCATTAACCGGCTCCGCCCAATACAAGGGGGTTGACCTGTCAATACAGTTTCAGGGAGGAGCTCTTTGCGACAGAATGCTTCAGGCGACATGGTTGAATACTGTGGCCGATTCAACACCTTTCACTTCGCCATGGTACGGCAATTTCGACAACGCTCCTTTGTATCTTGTTGAAAATTCATGGAGAGAAGATAACCGGAATGCAGAATATCCGAGATTGAGCACACTGCACTCCAATAACAATGCAAACAAGTCAGACTTCTGGAAGCGCGACGGCTCTTATCTGCGTCTGAAAAACCTTACTCTGGGATATACTTTCCCTAAGAAATGGATGAGCAAGGCCGGAATAGATGATTTACGCATATTCCTGAGCGGAACCAATCTGCTCACGCTCACTGAGTTCAAATACTTGGATCCTGAAAGTCCAAACGCTGCGGTCGGCTTCTACCCTCAACAGCGCACCATCTCTTTCGGGATAGACCTTTCTTTCTAAACACTAAAATGGAAAGTCATGAAAATAAATGTTAAATACTTTTTTTTGAGTTTCATTGCCGCAGCGACTATTTCCTGCAACGGTTTCCTCGAATTGGATCCGCCCAACAGATATAGCGAGACAACGGCATTTGCAAGTATAGACAATCTTGATCTGTACGTTAAAAGCTTCTACGGTATATTCTACAGCGTAGCACAAAACAACGTAGAACCGCAGCTGATGACTGACGGGGTGAGCGATCTAGTCAAATACACCGGCTACAGCACGGCTTCAGGCAACGTGAACCGATTCTTCTATGGAGCATTGCCGATGTCTGCGGACAACAATTTCCGCTCGAACTGGGAAGACATGTATAACCGAATCCGCAGATGTAACGAATATTTCAGAGACCTCGCCGAATATGGCGGCAGTCTTGATGCCGACCAGACTAAGATACGCACAGCAGAGGTACGTTTCATCAGGGCTTACGCCTACTACAGGCTTGTAACCGTTCACGGTGGGGTAATTCTGCGTATAGACGAAAATAAGGTAGATGGCCCTAATGAACGTGCTAAAGAACGTTCTTCCGAAGAAGAGTGCTGGACATTCATTCTGAACGAATTTGAAAAAGCCGCTGCCGATCTGCCGGAGAAGTGGAATGGAGCAGAGACCGGACGTCTTACCAAGGGAGCGGCCTACGGAATGATGGCTCGTACTTCCCTGTATGCGAAGAGATGGAAAGATGCTGTTGATGCATGCGACAAAGTCCTGGATATGGGATATTCACTTATGCCGGGAAAGACCCCGAAAGAATATATGAAAATATTCACACAAGTCAACAACAGCGAACTTATTATGGCTTCATATTTCCAGCATGGAATAGGCATGAAGCAGCACAAGTTCAACAACTGGTATTGTCCAACCTACGACTACAAGGCTGCCGAAGTCTCTGAAAACGCGATAGGCGGCACGGCTACTCCGAGTGATGAATACGCATCAGCATTCGACATAAAAGTAGGTGGAAAATTTGTTCAGTTTGACTGGAAAAATCTTGAATCCTACGGTAATAAACCTTTCGACAACAGAGAGCCTCGCTTCTATGCTTCCATACTCTATAATGATGCCGAATGGCAAGACCGCAAACTCCAGTTATACAAAGGAGGAACCGATGGCTACAACGACTACACAATCGGTGGAGCCAACTCAGGCAACCGTACCACTACGGGCTACTTCTTCCGCAAATTTTTGGATGACTATCCGAAAATCGACTACACGAATATTCTTTCCGCAACTTTCTGGACAGAAATGCGTCTTCCGGAAATATATTTCATCCGTTCGGAAGCAAAGGCCCGCCTAAACGAATTCAAGGAAGCCTACAATGATCTGAATATCGTACGCGAACGTGTAGGGCTGCCTAAACTAAATACTAAGAATTCATGGGAAGGATATTTGGAAGATCTTGCCAAAGAGAGGATATGTGAACTCGGACTTGAAGGACATCGTTACTTCGACCTCGTACGTTGGGGCATGGCCGTTAAGGTATTGGATCACTCCCGTCTCCATGGAATCCGCATCAAACCTGTTTCCGGTGGATTTACGTACGAAAGGGTAGAATGCGATCCTCAGGATCGTCTGTTCCCCGAACGTTATACCCAGTTCCCTATTCCGCAAAGCGAAATAAAGGACAATGACTTATGCAAACAAAACCCAAACTGGTAGTATACTTTAATTGTTGCGATACAATTAGTCAACATTCAATATGATTATTATGAAATATAGATATGTACTGGCAACCGCCCTGTCTCTGGCGGTTTTAATGCCGGGTTGCCAGAAGCCTGATGAGCTGACAATGACCGAAAAAAGTGTCAATGCCCCAATTTCCCTTGTAGGAAAGCTGGTTGGATCGGACACAGCCTACCCCGCCCAAATAGACGAGAATGAGGGTAGCATTAAAGTGAGAGTTCCATTTTACATCTCAGACACAGAACCTATTCAAGGCGACCTGACTCAGATGAAAATCGAGGCTACGCTTCCTCTCGGAGCTCGTTTCGTGCCACCTATTTCCGGTATTCATGATTTGGTATCCGGCTTCCACTCTACACTTATCCGTGCAGACGGCAGCAAAAAGGACTATGTTGTGACTGCCGAATATTTTAAGTCTTCGCTGGCTCTTATCACCAAAGTCATCCTTCCTGATGCACCTTCCGCTTTCATTGCATATACGAACCCGGAAAATGGTGAAAAAGGCTCTGTAAAGATCCTGAAGACCTCAGGACAGGTAGCAGCGGCTTCATGCAAAGCTAAGCTTGTAGTTTCTCCTTGGGCAACATGGAAAAGCGATGCTGCCAATCCTGACGGCACTATCGACCTCTCAGGAGAACCTGAAATAACTGTAACGGCACAGGACGGAACCACTGTCGTATATTCTTCAGGCTTTAACTCTCCAAAATTCGTAAAACCGGGAGAAGTAGGCTATATGTCCGCACTCTTCGCTTTGAATCCGACAAAAAAAGAGCCGTTAGGCTTTAAAGAAGCTAACAACCGCACATGTACTGTTGTGGATAACTATCTAATAATAAGTGCACTTGACTGCAAATTCCTCGTTTTCAACCGCTTCGACGGGAAGCTACTTCCCGATGTCAAAATCAACGTGGACGGTTGTATGACGGAATCAGCTCAGGTTCACGCAATTACGACAGATGCGGCAGGTCACCTGGTAGCTATGACATTGGCTGCTGCAAACAATAAATGGGTTTCGAACAAAATTCTGGAAGTATATGCATGGAAAGACGGGCTTGATAATCCGCCTGTAAAGATACTTTCCGGAGACTTAACTTCAGATCCGGTTTTTGAAAAATTCCGTAATAGCAACACTGGGAATTTAGGAAAATCTTGGGACGTAGGTCGTAAAATCGGAGTTTGCGGCGATGTAACCAAAGGTGATGCAGTCATAGCCACGCTTTCACCGGGCATGGCAAGAATCATGAGAATCATATTGAAGGACGGAGCAGTGCAAGATGTAACCGGCTCTGCATGGGGCCTCGGAATGTGGAACCAGCAGACGGCGGTAATTCCGTTGGATACGCGTCCTACCGGTGCATTCGTCCATAACGGAACAACCAACCGGCTGATTAGTTATGTCTCTCAGGCAGATGGGCAAACCCCTATAATCATGCAGCCGAGCAAGAACTGGTGGGAAGGCATGTTAATCGGAATTGGATATATCGAATTCAACGGTATGAAACTCCTTGGGATCGCAAATACCTGTATTGAAGGCGGAGCCTTCCACTACACAAAACTGATTGTAGGCAATATTTCCAACCCGACAGCAACCACATTCCAGGACGGTGATATTCTGGACAGCCGGAATGACAATTTCGACTATACCAACGGGCGTGAAATAGGAAAAATGAAGTATAACTTTACACCTACCGGCTTCGTATCCTACTATAATCCCGATGGGCGAGTAGGGAATAACGGAAACCAGACAGGGGATGTAGCATTCGGGATGAGCCCGGACGGGAATGCAATCCAGGTATACCTGCTGGTTACTGATTTTGGCCTGCTTTCATACGAGATAACCAGATACGATATTTAGAAAGCATTTATGATGAAAGGTATTTTACATTTCCTTCCAGGACTATTATTTGGCTTAATCGCCTGCTCTCATGAAACGTCTCAAAACGTTTCATCGGAGCGGGTGGCTGCGCCATCTCTCATAGCCATGGAACGTGTAGAAAGGGAGTCCGTAAAAGTCACCTGGCAGGACAACAGCGAGAACGAGGCCGGCTTTGCGGTATGGGTAAGGGACGGAGAAAACGCTTCCTCACGAAGACAGGCCGGGATTACAGAGCGGAACTGCACTGAATTCACTGTAAACGAAGGGCTGCAAGAGGGTAAAAACTATTTCTTCGGTGTACAGGCTCTTGGCAATACGGAATCCGAACACTCCAGAATTGTATATTCGCAGCAATTTAAGCTTGTTACCATACCGGAACTTCCCAATATAGAGATAATAAGTTGCAAAGCCTATCCTGAATGCATCGCTGTCAAATATAAATTGTCAGAAGTTCCATCAAGTCCGGCTATAAGCTACGGACTGTGCTGGAGTTCTTCGGGAACTCCGACACCTGAAGGCTTGCATCAAAGAGGACCGGCAGCAAAAAACGATGGCACGGTGTTTCAGGTAATTCCGAATGCATTGCTTGAATATGGGGAAAATTATTCGATCCGTGCATACGCTTCTGCGGCAGGACTAAAGAAATATAGCGGCTCAGTCAAAGAAAAACTTGAAAAGGCAATCGCTCCAATCAACCTTGAGTGGAAAAAGGTGACCGGACTAAATCTCCCCAATGAAGTTTCAGTGTACGAGACCGTCTCTGATCTGAACGGGAAGAAATTTCATGCCTGGTACGCCGAAGCGGATCTTTCATCCAGGAACGTGGAAATGAAAGTAAACGTTCCGTCGAAAGCTGCAACCATTGACGAGCAAGCCGCTGCTGCCGGAGAAGACTGCCTCGTGCTTGTAAACGGGGGATATTTTTATAATGGCAAGCATATAGGGGTCGCAGTGGTTGCCTCATCTACCACCGGTGCCATAGGCTCTTTACGTGGATCGCTAAAACCGGAAGACAGCGAATACGATTCCAGATACCCTGTCACAAGAGGAATTTTTGGAGTGGACGCTGCCGGAAAAGCGGCTGCATACTGGGTAGGAGCCGAAACAGTGGGCAAAGTATTTTATTTTGATCGTCCGCTTCCGTCCGTGAAGGGAGAGAACAAATACGAAATTGTCTCTTCGACAAATCCTTGCAAGGCCATAGATTGGAAGCCAACCTACGCCGTTTGTGCCGGTCCTGTTCTTCTCAAGAATGGTAAATGCCCGTTCGACTTCTCGGTAACCGACAAAGGAGACGACTATTACGTCACCAACTACGAAATGATTCCGTACGACATCTTCGGCCCTTCTATTTCTCCGGACAGAACGGCTGCCGGTTGCACTAAAGACGGAAAGGTTATACTGTTCGTCTGCGACGGACGAATCGCATCCAGCAAGGGTGCTACGCTTCTTGAAGAAGCTGCAATCCTTAAAGGAATTGGCTGCGTCGATGCAATCAATCTCGACGGAGGAGGTTCTACAGGCATGGTAGCAGGGACAGGGAACAAGCACTTGAACGACATGTCGCCGAACAACCGTCCGGTCGTATCTACGATTGGTTTTTATAAAAAAAGACACTAATGAATATGATATCAAGTTTTCTGATAAGTTTAGCTATTCCATTAACGTTAGCCTGCAATAACAGTCCTAAACCGATTCCTCATTGGACTGATAACAGACAAAAGGTTGATACGATTCGGTTGTCATCGGATCTTTACACTGCGGAGAAAAAAAGATCTGAAATTTCCTTTCCTACCGATATGGTGCTATTATACGGAGGAGGTCACCACAGGACACCTTACGAATGGGATCAGGATAGAGCTTCATCATACGTAACCTATAAGGACAGGGAAGGTGCTGAACACTGGCTGTTCGACGGATTCCTGCTGCTCGAATTCATGGATCCGGCAACTAACGGAGGACCGGGAAAGACATTGGTCACCGGATACACATACCGCGGTTCTTATATGCCTTCTGCAAACAAGCAAGACTGGCAAAGCCTTATTGACTACTATTTTACTCCCGGTACAGGAGTGGATGCCATAGATGCGGCAGTAGGTATGGCCGAAGCTAAACTTGGGGCTGTGAAAGAAAAGAGGAAAATCGTAATCGGAATTCCTGAACCAATAGTGAATCTTTATTCAGCATCTAATTCCGGAGGAACAACCTATTGGGGAAAACTTGACGGGAGAGAACTGGATTTTGGAAACGACCGCGACAGGATTCTTGCCTGCAAATGGTACATAGACGAAGTAAGGCGGCAATTTTACGCCGGGAAATACAGCAATGTGGAACTTGCAGGATTCTACTGGGTGGCTGAAACGTCAGCCAACACGGGTTCGATTCTTAATGTACTTGGAAGATACCTGAATGATCTGAAATACAGTTTCAACTGGATTCCATACTTCAATGCAACAGGCTATTCAAGTTGGAAAGAATTCGGCTTCAACATTGCCTATCTCCAACCAAACTACTTCTTCAATGAATCAGTGCCAAGGTCCCGCTTGAACGATGCATGCGATCTGGCCAAACAGTTCGGTATGGATATGGAACTGGAATTTGATGAAAATGCACTGGCTTGCAACGGCAGGGCATACAAATTGCGCGACTATATGGACGTATTCAAGAGCAAAGGCGTCTGGGCCTCCCTCCGTCTGGCATATTATCAGGGGAGTTGGGCTCTGCACAATCTCAGACACTCGTCAGACAAAAAAGATCAAGAGCTGTACCACGAATTCTGCAAATTCGTAACAGAACGGCCTATACGCAAATAACAGCAGAAATATTTTTTGCAAAGACCGCCTCCCGGACTAAATCGGAAGGTGGTCTTTTTTTATCATCACTCCGGTTTCACCCAATGGATGCGACAGCCGTCACGTTCCATGCCGCGAAACCAGGTCATCTGGCGTTTGGCGAACTGGTGGATTGCGTTCGCGAGGAGAATGTGCATTTCATCGTAGTTCAAGACCCCGACGACATGCTGGGTGACGTATTTGTATTCAAGACCGTAGTAGACAAGGTCTTCTGGCGGGATACCGCTTTCAAGCAGTCTCCTGACTTCTTCTACCATACCGGAAGCGAGCCTCTCGTCAAGCCTTTTGTCGATTCTCGCAACCCTATCTTCTCTCGAAACCAAAGTGCCTATATAATAGGTCTTTTTCGGCAGGAATGAAGACCTGCTGACAGGATGTCCCTGCTCATAGAAAGCCACTTCCAGAGCCCTTATAATGCGTCTCTTCGACTCCATTACACTTCTGTCCGTAAGAGGACGGAGCTCGGCGAGTTTTTCCCTAAGCTCCTCAATATCGGCTTCTTCAAGGCTCTTCCTCAAATCCGGATCGGGAGGTATCTGCGGCAAGGTGTAGCCGCAGGTAGCTGCTTCAATATAAAGACCTGAGCCACCGCACAAAATAGGCACAAGCCCCCTCGAAACTATATCCTTATATGCCTTTTCAAAGGCTATCTGATAGTCATAGATATTATATCTTGAACCGGCTTCGGCAATATCTATAAGATGATATGGAACTTCTTCATACTCGGACAAATCCTTGCCGGTGCCAATATCCATGCCTCGATATACCTGACGGGAATCCGCAGAGAGAATTTCAGCCGCCACCTCAACTCCTCTTATTGCAGCAATCTGTCTTGCCAGCCATACGGCATATTTGGTCTTGCCAGAAGCAGTAGGCCCCAATACACATATCAGGTCAATGTCCCCTTTGTCAAAAGCCCTGACTATTTCAGGAACATCTATTGCTTCCGGCTGCGGCAACTCGGCCATAGGCGGAATGCCGGGACGGTCTCCAAGCAACTCTGTTCTATTCATTTTAGCCATATTGACAAAGTTAAAGTTTTTTATGGTATCTTTGTTATCCTTATAGTCTATTATGGCAAAAAAAGAAAAGAGCAGAGTTCAGATAAATAACAGGAGGGCCTCATTCGATTATGAATTTCTTGAGACCTTCCAGGCCGGAATCGTGCTTGTCGGAACTGAAATAAAGTCAATCCGTGCCGGCAAGGCGTCATTAGTCGATGCTTATTGCTATTTTGACACAAGGGGGCAGCTGTATATCAAGGGAATGAATATAGCTAAATATTTCTGGGGATCATGGGGGCAACACGAGCCTTTAAGAGACAGAAAACTCTTGCTGACGAAAAGAGAGTTGCTGCGTCTGCGTCAGGCTGTAAAGCAGAAAGGGCTGACGATTGTGGCTACAAAGATGTATATTGCCGATAACGGTTACGCAAAAGTGCAGATTGCTCTTGCTCGTGGCAAGAAAGAGTATGACAAGCGCCAGACTATCAAGGAGAAAGATATTCGCCGCGAATTGGAGCGCGATTAACGCCTACTCTGTCATCCGTACGCTCCCGTTGTCATCCCGAACGAATTATCCTGTCATCACTAACACCTCTTCTGTCATCCCGAACGAAGTGAGGGATCTGCACAAACGTATGATGCGGCTCCCGATCTGGCAGACCCCACCGGTGGCAGCAGCCGCCTCGGGGTGACAGTGAGGGCTGTCCTAAAATGCTTATGTGTGAAAATGTATCATACGCTGTCATTTCGAAGGAGCGGCAGCGACTGAGAAATCTGCACAAACGTGTATCGCAGATCCCTACGCCTGCTGCACAGGCTCAGGATGACAATGAAGCGGCAGATTATTACGGGCTAAAGCCCTCATGATGACAATGAAAACGGCTGCGGAGCAATGCCCTGCAGCCGTAAATATAAATATCAACGGATATTAAAGGTTTGGATTGGCTTTCTTCCAGTCAGCGACTGCAGGTATGATACCAAGAGAGACAATCTCGTCACGCATCTTGCAAAGATGCTCGTAAGAAGCCTTAAGATCCTTCATTTCCTGCTCCGTACCGACAGGCTCCGTAAAATGAACACCCGTAGCATCGATTACGGTAGGCATAGCCATCATGACATTATGGAACTGAGCGTTGTTTACGTATGTTCCTGCAGGCCATGTGAATTTCTCTCCGCCCATAGCAGCCTCAATCATCTTTACTGACTGATATGCAGGGCTCTGGAATGAAGAACGGCCACGAAGTTTGATAATATTTGAACCGCCCTTTACGGTAGCAGACTTAATGGCTGCGAAGTCCTCGTCTGAAAGCTTCATATCAGCGAGCGGCTTGCCGTCAATCTTAACCTGAGAAGCGAAAACGGCCATTGCCTCACCGTGTCCTCCGTAAGTGTGTGCACCTGTAACCTTGTGCTGTGCCACACCGAAATGCTGAGAAAGCTCTGTCTGAAGACGCGTAGAGTCAAGCGCAGCAAGAGTGGTTACCTGCGAAGGCTTCAAACCTGAGTGCAGGAGAACAACAAGACCTGTAAGATCGGCAGGGTTAAAAATGACCACAATGTGCTTTACATCAGGACAATATTTCTTGACATTCTTTCCGAACTCTTCAGCAATCTGACAGTTGCCTTTCAGCAAATCCTCACGGGTCATACCCTCTTTACGAGGAGCACCGCCTGAAGAAATGATGTATTTGGCATCTTTGAATGCAACGGCAGGATCTGTTGTATAAGTAATGTTTACACCATCAAAACTGCAATGGTTCATTTCAGCAACAACACCTTTAAGACCTGGCTCATAAACATCATAAAGACAGATATTCGGAGTTAGCTTAAGCATCATGGCAGTCTGTGCCATATTGGAACCTATCATGCCGGCAGCGCCTACAATGGTAAGTTTGTCATTTGTCAGGAATCCCATAATTTAAATAATTTATATTAGTTAATAATATTTCCAAACCGGATACAAAGATAACAAATATTTAAGGTTTTTTCTTGATATTCAAAAAATGTTTATATTTGCATTTGTTATCATTAACATTTAGTATGGAGCCTCCCAGTTCTATAAATTCAGATCAAGGAAATACAACGGGTCCGTTATCGGAAGACCCGCTGTCGAAATCCGTTTTTACTGATTCTTATTTTGTCATAACGAGACCTTCGGAAGAAAATTCATCTGAGGGCTATGTGGTATGTATCTATTCGGCACGTACAGGATTGACATATATAGGCCAGGCTGTCTCAATGAATTCATAAGAATAATTTTATATCAGATAAATGGCACTTTATTTTAAAGAAAAGCTTGAAAATGATGCAACTGTCGCGGTATGGAAGATAACCGAGACGGAGCAGGAGCTTGTGGAAATGAGTTCCACACCTTCGGACGAAATGGAAGAGATTTCCTTTCTCCGCAGCGAGTCCCTCAGAAAGCAGAGGCTTGCAGTAAGAGCGCTACTAAACGAACTGTTTGAGGATGAGAAAGTTTACCTGAGCCATCACGACAACGGCAGACCTTATTTGGAAAATATGGTCACGAATATAAGCATCACTCATACTGAGAAATATGTAGCCGTAATTCTGCATGACATAGAAGATGTCGGAATCGATATGGAATCTCTTGACAGGGATTTTTCTGTTGTAGAGAAAAAGGCTTTGTCGGAAGAGGAAATAGAAGACCTCGATGAAGACCACAGAAACAAGAACGAGCAGCTGGCAATCTATTGGTGTGCCAAAGAGGCTATTTTCAAGAGGGTCTCAGCTTATAATGTCGATTTTGCCGAACAGATCGAAATTGAAAGGTTCCGCCCGAAAGGAGAGGGAGAGCTTGAAGCCTGTTTCATTCATAAGGACGGATACGAAGAGGATTTCGAACTCAACTATATGACTTTTGACCGCCATGTCCTCGTGTGGGTTGTCGGCTAATTGATTGATTTATAGCGGAAAATCTATCGGAGCCAGTTCTCCGGATTCTGCGGGCTGGTTCCTTTCCATATCTGAAAATGAAGTTGGGATATACCTGCCATAGTGCCGACAGTTCCTATTATATCCCCGGTTTTGATTTTGTCCCCGGCCTTTACACTTGTTCTATCCAATTTACAATAGAACGAGAAATAATTCCCGTGTTGCACGAGCACGCACTGATTATAACCCGGCATCATCACAATCTGCTTCACCACCCCGTCAAATACAGCCTTGACCGAGTCTCCGGCTTTCAATGCTATGGATATGCCGTTATTGAAAGGCAGTTTAACTCTCCTGAATACCGGATGATTGTGCTGTCCGAATTTTTCCACAATAGGCCCTTCTGCCGGCCATGGTAGTTTCCCTTTGTTTTTAGCGAATTCCTTGTCGAGAGTATAATCTATCTTCTGCTTGCTACCGGACGAAGATTTAGCCCCGGAGCCTCTTGTGGCCTCTCGGATAATCCTTTCAATCTCTCTGTTTAACGCCACAATCTGCCGGCGCTTGTAGTCAAGCTCTTTCCTGTATTTGGCATTGTCCTTTTTCAGCCTGTTCACCAGACCTTGCGAGGCCTGCTCTTCCGATTTCAGGGCTGTCATCTCTTTCACCCTTCTGTCTTTTAGAGCCTGCGCATCATCTTTCAGAGCAACAAGCCCCTTTCTAACCTCCTCCAATTCATCTTTCGCCTCATTGATCTTCTTCGCCTGAGTGTTCATCTGAGCGGACAGACTCCTGAGATAGCCGATTCTCCTGAACGCCTGCCACACATTATCACTTGCAAGTATATACATATACCAGACCTTAGAATCCCTGTTTTTATATGCCCTCAAAACAAGTCTGGAATAATATTCCGACAGGGTGTCTATCCTTGCCTGAAGCGAATCGATTTCTTTCTGTTTTTCATTGATCTGTAATGAAAGAGCCCTGATTTCCTTGTCGCTTTCGGCAATCAGTTCATTCCTCGCAGAGATTTTTTTTCTGACAAGGCTCAATTCCGACAAGGCCGATCTGCTCTTTGAAGTGTTCTGACGTAATTGTTCGTCAATCAGTTCTATCTCTTTCCTTAACCTCTCCCGCCTGCTTTCCTGCACCTTGGTATTCTGTCCGAAAACAGATATGGCCGGTATCAGCATACAGGCAATAGACAAGATGATTATATGTTTCTGCCACCTCATTTCCCGGTTTTTTCCTCTGCCGCTTTAGCCTTAGCCTGAGCCCTGTACACAGACGCCAAATCCGTTTCACCCAAGGCTTCCAGCACTGCAGCATAATGCTCCAAAATCACAGAACTGTCCTTACCTCCATAAAGCATGGCGTGCTTAAAAAAAGGTTTGGCCTCCAAGTCTTTATGCATCAGATGCAGAATCCAGCCGAAAGTATCGAGATAGGTGGCATTGTCCGGATATTGTTCGACAGCCTTTTTGCTCATCCGATAGGCCTTTTGCAGCTTTTTCCCCTCCTCCGACAAATAATAGGCATAGTTGTTCAGGACCGGAGCATAATCCGGATTTATCTTCAAGGCCTTCTCATAGGCCTTATATGCCTTTTTGGAATCCCCAAGAAGATGATACATATCTCCTATATTGGAATATGCGGGCAGAGTGACAGAGGTGTCGACAGGTGCAGAGGCGATTATCCTTTCAGAGTTCTTGATAATAGCCTGATAATCTTTAAGATAATAATATCCGGCATTGGCGGCCTGAAGGAAATCTATACCGCTGCCTAAACGGGAATATGCAGCTTCCGCTTCAACAACGAGCTTTTCCCAACTCTCGGAGCGCATAAGCAACTCAAGATACAACTGTGTCGCCTGACGGCTCTTCGGCCTGTTCTCAACATCCTCTTTTAGGACTTTCTCAGCCTCGGCATTCCGACCCGTAACTATATAATACAGACCGGCCGCCTGCAAGAGCGAGGAATCTTTCTGATGAATGGCCATTGCCGTAGAAAATGCTGAATCAAGGTTGGCCCGGAAAGTCTGGGAAAACCTCTGGTCGGAGTTCTGAATTAAGGCCATAAGATAGTTCGACTTCGCTTCGGCAGGTATCTTGTCATTGCCCATAACCCCGTTCAGGGAAGAAAAAAATTCCGGATATTTCCTTGTCAGCCTGAAAGTCTCCGCCTTTCCAATTCTCGCCGGCACGAAATCCCTGTCTAAACTCAAGGCCTCGTCATAATATGCCAAAGCACTCGAATCATTGTACATTCCCATTTCATAGTCTCCGAGCATTGACAGGATCTGGGGCGAGGAGTACTCGTCATTATAAGATTTCAGGGTATTATATGCCTCCTCCGGCTTTTTCTGCATAAGCAATATCCTATATCGGGTCATGACGATAGGATCGCTCTTGCCGAATACGGTTTCAATCTCATCAATAGTCTTGACAGCCTTATCCAGCTGATTATCACCAAGATATAGATTTACCAAATTATAATATAAGTCCGTCTTTTTAGGAAAATCCCGGATAAGTTTCTCGTATGCGTCTATGGTGAGCTCTTTCTGTCCCGTAGCCCCGTAAATTCTGGCTAAAGTCTCTCTGTACCAGAAATTTGAGGGGTCAATATCTATTGCTTTCCTTATATCGCTTTGTGCAGCCGACGCCTGTCCGAGAAACATCTCGCACAGCCCCTTATAATACCAGGCCGCATCATTTCGGACATCTTTCCATACAATGTTGGAAAGCATGGCGTGGGCTTTCTTATAATTCTCGTTCGTATACTCCTGCACGGCATCTATGAATTGCTCGTCAGTTTTCACCTGTGCGACAGAAGGGGTAGGCGATCCTGACATGACGGCAATAACGGATATTATATATAAGAATTTCTTTATCATCATAATAAACACATTCAAAGACTGTTCCACCGGCATATATGCCTTATGTAAACATTATTCGTCAGTATTATTGCAAAAATAGTACAAAATCATCGGATTTTCATAATTTTGGAGAAACTCCGGATAAAAGGCTTTTCAGATGCAACGTTCTGAAGTAAAATTGCATCTGATTATTCGGAGGAAAACCAGAAATGACCTGAACCGGTGGAACAGTCTTTTGTGCGAGAACTAATAGATGCTTGTAGAAAAGGCGACAGATTCGCTCAGAAGAAATTGTATGATTCTCTTGCGTCGAAGATGTTCGCTGTATGTATCCGCTATATGGGTGACCGTTCAGTCGCTGAGGATATTCTGCAAGACGGTTTCATCACCTTGTTCTCCAAATTGGACATGTATGCCGGAGAGGGCTCATTTGAAGGTTGGGCCAGAAAGATCTTTGTTAATACTGCACTTATGTCTCTCAGGAAGACTGACGCCTTGAAGTTAAGCGATGACCTTGAGGAAGCCCGAAAACTCAGCAGCGATGTGCCTACGCAGCTGCAAAACGTTGGTTACAAAGAACTTATGCAGCTTATAATGGATTTGCCTCCAGGCTACAGGGCCGTATTCAATATGTTTGTCCTTGAGGGCTACTCCCATAAGGAGATAGCCGATTCGCTTGGAATTAGCGAAGCCACTTCGAGATCCCAGCTTCAGAGAGCACGTAGGATGTTGCAGGAAAAAATAAAGAACTTGTAGAATGCAGAACGAGAAAGAAAATATAGATATTCTGATAAAATCCTTGCTTGAAAACGCAGAGGAGGAGGTACCTGCCGGAGTTTGGGAAAAGGTCTCCTCAAGGCTTGACAAGCAGGCGGTGAAACCTGTGTTCCTATGGTGGCGCAGGACAGCAGTAGCTATTGCAGTTGCGGCCTCTGTTGCAGTCGGAATATTCTTGAATTATAAGCCGGATCGCTCACAAGGTGGTACCGGCACTGACAGTTTCGCCGAGTCAAATAAAGAGACACCTTTTGAAGTGATTGAGAAACAAGAGCTTCCGTATGCAACTAAAGAGCTGTTGGCTGACGGGGGAAATATTATGAGCCGGTATACGGCAGCAAAACAGATTGCAGTAAAGGAGACAGCCCTCTTGTCTCTTCCTGTGCCCAATAGTCCTTTCCGATTGCCTCAAACTATTGAAAACGAAGAGAATATAGCCTTATCGGCAAATCCTGAACATATTGCGGAATATGATGAAAGTTCAGCTGCCGAAGCTTTTGCCCGAATGGCTTGGGAGGATGAGCGTTCCGAAAAGAGTTCCGGGGTCTCTTTGTTTGTAGGCGGAGATGTCCAGAGCAACGGTAATCCAAGGGCTGCGACCGGTATGAGCATGAAACGCAAACCCGGCTCCATAGCCCCTGTTTTCACAACAGTGGAGCAGGTAAGCAAAGAGTCCTCATATTCCGTCCCGGTGTCTTTGGGGTTCGGTGTCAGAATACCTTTTGCAAAGCGTTGGTCAATAGGTACGGGGATAAGCTATTCAATTTTAGAGAGGACTTTCACAGGTCTGTACAACGAATTTGACGGAGAAGTCAAAACGAGAACAATCAATTCCGATATAAAGCATTCTCTCCAATATATCGGCATGCCGTTAAATGTGTATTTTGACATTCTCGGCAATAAGAACATCGATTTCTATACTTTTGCAGGTGGTTCGGTCGAAAAGGCCGTGGTCAACAGATACCGCATCTCTCAAACTCCCGAAGACATAAATTACTCGACATCCGTAAAGGGCGTTCAATGGTCTGCCGCAATGGGCTTCGGTGTCGAATTCAGACCGGCGAAATACATTGGAATATATATCGACCCAAGTCTTAGATATTATTTTGATTGCAATCAACCAATCAGTATACGTACCCAACAGCCTTTGATGATGAGTTTTGAAATAGGTTTAAGGGTAAACCTGTAGGAATTAAAGAAAAATAAAGCTAATTCTTTAATAAAGAAAAAGACTGACTTTTAAAGAATTGTGAAAACTTAGCCGACTTCCCCGAATCTTATACAAAAGTGTTCGGGGATTTCTTTTTTTCTTCCTATTTTGCCGCTGACTAAAATTTGACGGCCAATGAAAAAAACTATTTTACTCCTGCTTTATCTGGCTTTGACTTCTTGTAATTGGTTGGAGCCGGGATATTCAATCGGCAATAAGAGAAGCGAGGTGTTAAGGGAAGTAAATCCGGAAAACGAACTCGATTCCCACGGGCTGCCCCTTCCCGACACCGTGGTATATGTGACCGGGGTGGATTTCCCGAAGGATTACGACTGGAGGAGAGATACGGCCTATGGCGGTGTCCGCTTCAATATCGTCGTGTTTGCCAACGGAAAGAGGACAATGAACATTCCTGCCGGCAGCAGCGACAAAATCAGCCCTGACCCCGATATGCACAGGTTAGTGCAGGGCAAGCTATACACCAACTATTATGACGGAGGCAGAACAACTATCAAATGTAACGGCTCGGAGATCTTTTCTTATGAGGGCTCCGAGGTGTTGAAAGGCTTTCTTGCCGACGGTGATGCGATCTATACTCTCGGTCAGGAGAGGGCCGGGGAGGGATTTGTTTTCAGGAGGAACGGTGAGAAGGTGTTCGGAAGTGATAAAGGATATGTATTGGGAAACATCTCCGGATCTCCGTCGGGCACGGGAGCATTGACAAAAGATAATTGCATCAGCTTCATATACTATATTCCGCTGTATGGAGCCCCGCCGCCACGCTATAGCTGGTTTATAGTAAAAGACGGCAGGCAGGAGACGGTAGAATTGCCTAAGGAGATTAACAACATCTTGGATATGAAGTATTTGCATGGCAAGATATATATTATTGCAAAATGCAGTTACAGATATATGCTTTTTGTCGGGGACAAGCCCGTGCCCATAGTCGGGTGTGATCCGAGAAGGATGAAAATGCTAAGGCTGCTGATTTCCGGAGACGGGGTCTTCGTGGTGGGAGAGGATTTTATGAATTACGGATTAAGGACAAGGGTGTGGGATGAGAGAGGGGAGAAAGTTTATGATACCTCAATGGACGGGCAGGCAATTGGCTCCGGAGGCCGGGCGATGTATATTTACCAGGAGAACGGCAAATTCGCTTATCCCGTCGTCAAAGAGGGCTTCTCAATCAAGGGTATTAATTCTGGAGGTAAATTCTTTCCCATAAAAGAAAATGCCTGCCTTCTTGCCGACAACTGTGCCACATACAGGCACGAAAGACTGTATGCGGCGTTCACCCCGTTGAAGCCCGGCAGAAACCCTTTTTTGTGGATAGAAGGAGAGAAACATATAATGGAACTGAACGGCTATCTGACTTCTGTCGAGGTGGTCGTGAATAAAGAGGAGGAGGATGCTGATTAATATTTACGGAGCGAAATGCATAGGTATAGACGCCGTACCGGTCACCGTTGAGGTGGACATTACAAGAGGCCTTGGCATTCGTCTGGTCGGTCTCGCCGACATTGCAGTAAAGGAGAGCCTGTTAAGGACAATAACTGCCTTGCAGTCAATAGGATTCAAAATTCCAGGCAAGAAGATTGTGATAAATCTTGCCCCTGCCGATATGCACAAAAGCGGAAGTGGGTACGACCTGCCGATTGCTTTGGGGATAATAGCGGCTTCGGGCCAATGTGTCCTGCCTGATACCGACAAATATATCATCATGGGAGAATTGGGGTTAGACGCCTCTCTGCGGCCTGTTTCCGGTGCCCTTCCCATGGCAGAACTTGCAAGACGCATGGGACTTAAAGGTTGCATACTTCCGGAAGCGTCTGCATACGAAGCTTATGATTATTTTGAAACCGATATATATGCCGCCAGGAATTTGAATGAGGTTATAGAGATATTGTCCGGTGAAGAAAGGGGCAGGTATTCGGTGCGTAACTGTTTGTGTGATAGCAGAGCCACCGGGCTATCTGAGCCAACTGGAGGGGGGATGTCGGATGAATATATGGATTTCTCCGAAATTATCGGGCAGGACAGGGCTAAAAGGGCCCTGGAAATTGCCGCGTCAGGCAATCATAACGTTATAATGATAGGAGCTCCGGGCAGCGGCAAGAGCTCTTTGGCCAAGGCCTTGGCCGGAATTCTTCCGGAAATGAGCCGCGAGGAGTCGATTGTGACAAGCAAGATATTTTCAATAGCAGGGAAAGCCCGTGAAGGTGTCGGTTTGATGAAGAAAAGGCCTTTCAGAGCACCTCACTACAGTGCATCCTTGGCAGCAATCATCGGTGGCGGAAACGGCGAAAACATTCTTCCCGGAGAAATTTCTCTCGCACAAAACGGCATACTTTTCTGCGACGAATTTGCACAGATGCCCAAGTCGGTGACTGAAGCACTCAGAGGCCCTTTGGAGGACAGGAAGGTGGTTGTGTCGAGATTGAGGGCCAAGGTGGAATTTCCATCTTCGTTTATGTTGGTGGCGGCTACAAATCCTTGCCCCTGCGGATATTACGGTGAGGGAGACAGATGCACCTGCACCGTGGGGCAGAGAACAAGCTACCTGTCACGTCTGTCCGGGCCTATTATGGACAGAATTGACCTGCAATTGTGGCTGCATCCGGTAGACCCGAAGAAACTCGTCGGCTCGCATACTGCCGAATCGAGTGCAGAAGTCGCATTAAGGGTGAAAAGGGCCAGAGAGATGCAGGCGACAAGATTTAGAGACGAAAACATATTCACCAATTCCGAGATGACAAGCAGGATGATGAGAAAGTACTGCCCTCTTTCAGAGGACTGCAAGCATCTTATGGAAAAGATAATGACAAATATGGGGCTGTCTGCCAGGGCTTTCAGCAGGGTAATAAAACTTGCGAGGACAATAGCGGACCTTGCCGGAGAAGACAATATATTGCCGCAGCACCTTACCGAGGCGGCCGGTTACAGGTTTCTCGACAAATCGGAAGGAATTTCGTGAAGACTGCTGTCTAATCGTCCCAGACAACGGTCCTGGATTCGTCCGGATTGACGGAAATTCTGACTTTCAAAGTCTCATCCGGCAGGATATCCTCAATGTTTTCCGGCCACTCCATGATACAGAGGCAGCCGCTGTCAATATAATCGTAGAAACCGATGTCAAGTGCTTCGGCGGTCTTGGTAATCCTGTAGAAATCAAAATGGTATATATGCTCCCCCGATGCCGTTCTGTATTCATTGATAATGGCGAACGTAGGGGAGCTCATTGCATCGTCCCTCACTCCTAACCTGTGGCAGATTGCGGTGGTAAAGGTTGTTTTGCCTGCACCCATCGGAGCATAGAATGCAATGAGTTTCCTGTCTCCAATTTCTGACAGGAACTGCTTTGCAGCTCTGTCGAGGTCTTCGGTATTCTTTATTATAATCTCGTGTCTCATAGCTTATTATGAAAACTTGTCATTTCTTGTAAATGGCGAACAATGCCGGTCCGCTTCCGGACATTGACGCATAGACGGCACCCGAATCGTAAAGTGACTCTTTGAGCTGCTTCAATTCCGGGTGAGCGGCAAAGACTGATGTCTCAAAATCATTGACTATGTGTCCTTTCCATTCTTCAACGGGAGAATTAAGAAGGTCTTTCAGCGAGGTGCATGCAATTCCTGCCGCCTCTCTCGGAACTATGTTCTTGTAGGCTTCCGAAGTGCTTACTTTGATATTTTCAGGAACGAGGACTTTCAATTCGTATCTGCAGCCTGTGCAGTTACCGAAATCAATGTCATTCAGGTCGAACGGAGACAAAATCTCCCCGCGGCCCTCGCCTGACATAGGTCTGTTGTATATGAAGAAGGCGCAGTCGCTTCCGAGCGATGCGGCATGCCCCGCCAGAACCTCTTCCCCACGGTCAAGCCCGAACATCTCCGCCAGCATCCTCAACGAAAATGCCGCATCGCTTGAGCCGCCGCCGAGGCCGGCGCCTACCGGTGAAGTTTTTTCAAGAAAAATCTTCACCGGCGGAAGCTTGTACCTCACATCCAAAAGATGATATGCCTTTGCACATAAGTCCTCCAGCGGCTCCCAATCCACCCCTCCTTTCCTCGCGATTGTAATCATCAGCTTCCCGTCTTCCGAAATCCCCTGCACAACCTCATCCTCCCCATACCTTGCGAACAAAGAAGCGGAAGTCTTGCTGTAATCTTCTCCGGCCACAATCTCCAACGTGTCGTAAATCCCAAAATACGGCACGAACAAAGTTTCTATATCATGAAATCCGTCAGGACGCTTCCGCAGGACTTCAAGCCCGAAATTCACCTTTACATTTGGATAACTTATCATGCCACTCTCCTTATTGCCTCCGCGATTTCCCGCATAATCTCCTCTTTTTCAGCCCCGCCCGGAATGCCCTCCAAGACAGGAGAAATGAAAGAAAGCATCTGCAAAAACCTCGCTTCCTCCTCCGGAATGCCGCGGGATCTCATATAAAATCTCTCATCCTCATTCAAAGCCCCGATTGTCGCCCCGTGTGAACACTTCACATCATCGGCATAGATTTCCAGACAAGGCTCCGTCTCTACTTTTGCCTTCGGCGTCAGCACCACATTATGGTTCGTCTGATAAGCCTCCGTTTTCTGTGCATCCGGAGCCACGACTATCTTACCCGAAAAGTTCACAAGGGAATTGCCACCGGCTACCCCGTTGATAATCTGGTAGGAAATACAAGAGGGTACGCGGTGCCTTATCTCGGTTGTAATCGAGACTTTCTCATCCAAACCACAGATATAAGCCCCTGAAATTTTCACGTTTGCCCTTTCCCCGACAATGTCGGCCACGAAAGAAATATCAAAATCGCTCCCGGGCAGCACTATGAAGCACAACTCCGCTACCGAATCGGATTCCATGATAATATGGTCGAACGGGATGCCGTCGGAAGGATTTTTCAGCACGAACAGCCTGTCTATACGCTCTCCGGCCGCTATCCTGACGGATTTCTCCCCCTCAACTACAGGAATGTCAATATAATGTCCGTAGTCTACCTTTCCCATATTCAGTCCTCCCTAAAACTCTCAAAGCCGTCCTTTTCAATAAGGTCAGCTATCTCCTTGCCCCCGCTCCTGACAATACGGCCGTTTTTCAGGACGTGTACTACATCCGGCACTATATATTCAAAGAGTTTCTGATAGTGGGTGATTATTATAGCCGATTTTTCGGCAGTATGCATTGATGTCACGCCCTCGCCGACAATTTTCAAGGCGTCCACATCCAGACCGCTGTCTGTCTCGTCAAGAATTGCAAGCACGGGATCAAGCATGGCCATCTGGAAAATCTCGTTTCTCTTCTTCTCCCCACCGGAAAACCCTACGTTGACTTCCCTCTTGGAAAACTCCGGCTTCATCTGCACAAAAGCCATTTTCTCTTTCATAAGTTTCAGAAAATCACCTGCTTTCATCGGCTTGAGTCCCTGTGCCTTTCTTTTGGCATTCACCGCCGTCTTCATAAAATTCGTTATGCTGACACCTTGGATTTCAATAGGGTATTGGAAAGACATGAAGATTCCGGCCAAAGACCTTTCTTCCGGAGACATCTCCAACAGATTTCTCCCCATGAATTCAATAGTGCCTTGTGTCACCTCGTATTGCGGTTTTCCCGTCAGCACGGCCGACAAAGTGCTCTTTCCTGCCCCGTTAGGCCCCATTATAGCGTGGATTTCACCTTTCCGCATTTCCATATCTATACCTTTCAGTATCTCTTTGTTATCTATCGACACATGAAGGTCTTTTATTCTTAGCAATATATCTTTCATCTTATTTGATTATTTTCTTTTTTGTATAATCTATACCAGGTCCACAGCGACCATATCCCGTTCAGAAGATACAGCGAGCTTACTATCGGCATAAAAACCAGACCCGCCTTTAGATACAGGGTAATGTTTATCGTATTCACGAACAGCCACACAATCCAGCAGTCCCATTTTTTCTGGGCAGAGAGATATTGTGCCGTAAGTGTCATCATCAGGGCGAAAGCGTCCAAATAAGGGATAGGGTCCGGCCGGAATGTCCCTACAAACCATTTTGAGCCGAGCAGGCTGAGGATAAATCCCCATACAATGCTGAGCACCAGCACCATGACGGAGAAAAACCCTCTTTGCTTCCAATTCAATACGCTCACTTTCAGCTCGTTGTTGCCGGACACGCTCTCTTCTCCCTTTTTGGGATGCGTCCAGCGCCAATGACCGAAAGTATTGATGCCAAAGGCAATTGGCTGCAACAGCATTACGGAATACAACTGCCTCTGCCAGAACAAGATAAACAAAAGGATATTATAAACATAGCCTATCCAGAAATTGTATTTGATGTTCCGGCCGGCAAGAAAGACGCATGTGAGGCCTGCAATTACCGACACCAATTCAATGAGGCTTACGCCGTTTCCTCCTATATATAATACTATATTTTCAATATCAAACATAACCTTTTAACCTACAGAGCCTTCCAATGATATTTGCAGCAGGTTGCGTGCCTCGACGGCAAATTCCATAGGCAATTTGCTGAGCACTTCCCTCGCATACCCGTTTATGATCAAGCCTACGGCATCTTCAGGATCAATCCCTCTTTGATTACAATAGAAAAGCTGGTCCTCGCTGATTTTTGACGTTGTAGCCTCATGCTCGACAATTGCGGTAGGGTTTTCATTCCTGATAACCGGGAACGTATGAGCTCCGCATTGCGAGCCTATGAGCAGGCTGTCACATTGGGAGAAATTCCTTGCATTATCAGCCCCTGGAAGCATCCTGACAAGGCCTCTGTAACTGTTTTGGCTTTTTCCTGCCGATATGCCCTTGCTCACTATCCGGCTCCTTGTGTTCTTGCCGGCGTGAATCATTTTTGTTCCGGTATCGGCCTGCTGGTAATTGTTGGTGACGGCCACAGAATAGAATTCCGAAGACGAATCGTCGCCTTTCAATATGGTGGAAGGATATTTCCATGTTATTGCCGAGCCGGTCTCCACTTGGGTCCAACTGAGGTGAGAGCCAGAGCCTCTACATAACCCCCTCTTTGTCACTAAATTAAGTATCCCGCCTCTCCCCTTGGCATCGCCCGGATACCAATTCTGGACAGTGCTGTATTTTACATCGGCGTCTTTTTCGACCACAATCTCTACGACTGCCGCATGAAGCTGGTTCTCATCCCTCATAGGGGCGGTACAGCCTTCAAGATAGCTTACGTATGACCCCTCGTCGGCGACTATCAATGTCCTTTCAAACTGACCTGTGCCTTTAGCATTTATCCTGAAATAACTTGAAAGCTCCATAGGGCATTGCACCCCTTTAGGAATATAGCAGAACGAGCCGTCGCTGAACACGGCCGAATTCAAGGTTGCATAATAATTGTCTCCCACGGGGACAACGCTTGCCAAGTATTTCCTGACCAGATCCGGATGCTCCCTGACAGCTTCGGAAAAAGAGCAGAAAATTATGCCTTTTTCTGCTAAAGTCTTTCTGAATGTGGTAGTTACGGAGACGGAATCAAAAACTGCATCTACTGCCACCACTCCGGCGAGCACTTCCCTTTCGTGAAGTGGAATGCCGAGCTTCTCGAACGTCTCCTGCAATTGAGGGTCGATTTCCTTTGGCCTCTCAGAATCTTTTTTTGGAGCTGCGTAATATATAATATCCTGATAATCAATTTCCGGCACGTCCAAATGCGCCCAACGCGGAGCCTCCATTGTCAACCATTTCCTATAAGCTCCGAGCCTGAAATCCAAAAGCCACTGCGGCTCTTTTTTCAGTTTTGAAATCATCCGGATAATGTCTTCATTAAGACCTTTGGGGATGAATTCCTGTTCGACATCGGTTACAAATCCTTCCTTATATTCGCCGGAAGTGATTTTTCCGATTATATTATTTTCAGTATTATCCATAAAATCAATATCTTACAATATTTTTGTCAAATCTGCCAGCACAATAGCCGTCATGGCTTCGACAATTACAGGTGTCCTTAGCGCAAAACAAGCATCGTGTCTGCCCGGTATTCGCAGTTCCGTCATTTCTCCGGTCGAGAAATTGAAGGTTTTTTGCGGCTTGCCTATGCTGGAGGTAGGTTTGAATGCCACTCTAAACAGAATGGGATTTCCGTTTGTAATGCCGCCGTTGATTCCTCCGGCCCCGTTTTTCGATGGTCTGGCACTGAAGTTCATGTTCGGGCTGTCATTGAAGATGGTGTCGAAAGGGTCATTATGCTCAATGCCTCTCATCCTTGTGGCATTAAAGCCGTCTCCAAATTCTATTCCACGCACGCCTGGAATTGCGAATATCGCATGGGAAATCAGTGATTCAACGGAGTCAAAGAACGGCTCTCCAAGCCCGGCAGGCACGTTTTTTACGGTACATTCCACAATTCCCCCTACGGAATCCCGCTCCTTCATTACCTCGGATATGACATTGTCCCAAATCCCGGTTGAGGTTGAGGTGCCGGCCATGGCCTCCGCCTTGGATACGCCTCCTACCTCAATCAATTCGGCACTTACGGAATATCCTATCATTTTTTTTGCGACAACTCCTGCTGCGACTATAGGCAGTGTCAGTCTTCCGGAAAAATGTCCTCCACCTCTCGGATCATTGAAATCCAGCCATTTTACGCTGGCAGTGTAGTCGGCATGCCCCGGTCTGGGAATGGCATTGAAAAGTCTGTAGTCAGTCGAGTGTGTATTCTTGTTCCGGAACAGAACAGTCATCGGAGCCCCTGTGGTGTGTCCGTTATACACACCGCTCAGCAGCTCAGGCACATCGGCCTCTATACGCGGAGTAGTACCCTTCGGACCGCTCTTACGCCTGATTATGTCATTCAGGAAATCTTCTTCTGATATGGATATGCCCGGCTGCACGCCGTCTATGACTACTCCAATAGCCTCACCATGCGATTCTCCGAAAATCGAAACTCTGAACTTTCTTCCAAACGTATTCATAGCCTTTCAAATAATTCTATAAATTTAGGAAAAGATTTCCTTACGCAATCCGTATCGTCGATTTCTATTTTGGAATCCGCCCCTAAGCCTGCCACCATAAGGGCCATAACCATTCTGTGGTCGTGGTGGGACGTGTAGCTGCCGCCTTTAAGCATGTTCCCCGATAAGATCCTGCGGCTCAACGAGTGGCCTGCAATAGTCATGGTGTCGCCTTTTATTGCTGCATTCACTCCCATTTGCGACAGCATGTCAATAATGGCCTTGCCTCTGTCGCTTTCTTTTGAGGACAGCCTCCCGACTCCGGAAATCCGGCTTGTGCCTTCACAGAATGCCGCCAAGACAGAAATTATAGGGAAAAGATCGGGACAGTTGCCTGCATCGATCTCAAATGGGCTGAGAGGGGCTTTGCAAACGTGGATTATGCCGGTATCTTCCTCTTGTGACAGGCAGGCTCCGGCCTCGGCAAGTATATCCATGACAGAAAGGTCTGCCTGCAGCGATGCCGTATCGGGTCCTTGCAGGGCTGCACTTCCGAAAACGGCTCCGGCGACCATGAAATTAGCTGCCGAACTCCAATCCGCCTCGATGCTGAAGTCAGCCGCCTTGTAGCTCTGACCGCCTTTGACGTGCAATGTAATGCCTTCGCAAAGGTCCCAGTCCAAGGTCTCGAGAAAATCATCGCCTCCCTCCATATCGCTGTTTATCCTGATTCCGAATTTTTTCAGGACGTCAATAGTCATGAAAATATAGGGAATGCTCTTCGGCTCCCTAATATGTATTATAGAATCTTCTTCAAGCAGAGGCAAGGCTGCCAACAGCCCGGAAATCAGCTGGGAGCCATCTTTACCGGAAATCTCCTTTTCCCCAGGACACAGACGACCTTTCACTGTAAGAGGCACCCTGATTCCGCTTTCCGTCTTGCCGCCCTCCAATGTTATACCAAAAGCCTGCATTATCTCTTCCGCACCTCTCAGAGGCCTTTTCAGCAAAGTGCCCTCACCGTCCACATGTATTTCTCCCTGCCCTATCGCCCCAAGAACCGGAATCATCATTCTTGTCAACAATCCCGATTCTCCGGTGCTTAAAGATTTGCCCTCATACATCCCGACCCCTGCTCCTATGCCTTTTATTGTCAGGGTAGAGGAGTTTGCCGTGACCTCTGCTCCGATAGCTTCGGCAACCGATATGGCCGACTCATTGTCCCAGCAAGGGGAATATCCCCGAAGCTCGGATGTCCCGTTTGCCAAAGCAGCTGCGATTATAGCCCTTTGGGCAATGCTTTTAGAACAAGGAATAATTACCGGATCATTTTCGTCCCCATATTCAACTGCCTTGAAATCCCCATATACGGCCTTGTGGAAATCTTTATATGACCATTGTCCAGGAGCGGCGGCATCGTCTTCTGTCAAGGCTGCGTAAGAAAAAGGAGCTCCTTTTTCAAGACAAGTGATTCGGGAATGCTTGCCGTAGCTGCCCATGCAGAATGCTATAAGCCTGTTCGCCTCAAAGTCTCTGTACAGTCTGCCAACCCTTTCGACGTCCTCCTCGCAGTTGGCCGTCGTAACTATCTTAACGACATCCGCCCCCAGCGACAAACATTTCTCCACCAAGGCTTTAAGTGCAATTTCTGAGTCCGTGCCGCTAAAGTCGTGATATGAGCGTATGAGGTATGTCCCGTATTCCCTTGCAGCCCTCCTTATGCGTTTGGAAAGCATGGCTGGGGCTTCAATCTCCAGATCGGCGTATGCGGCCCCTGCCCTGATTGCCGTCATAAGCCTTGACTCAACCACCTGATAAGCCTGCGATTCAATTTTGCCGTCCGTCTTGTCGGGCTGTTCCCGTTTCAGTTTTTCGGCAATCCCGGAAATTCTGCAAGTGGCTACCAGGGGGAGGTCGCAATTCATGAACAGATCTTCTGTCTCTTCCGGCGACAATATGCAACTGTCGAGACGTATTTCCGCCATTTCAACCTCCGGCAAGGCAAGTGCCTCTAATATCTCGCTATATCTTTTGTTATGTAAAGTTATGCAAACCATAGATCTTCCTCAATGATTTTAATAGCCTTATCCGGCTCCAGGTCCTTGACAAGCACTTCTCCAATATCCTTGACAAGCAGAAAGTGAACAATATCGCTCTCGGCCTTCTTGTCTTTCTTAATGGCTTCTCCCAGCAGTTTTATGTCAAACGGGGATTCCACAGGCAGGCCACAGGACGATAAATCCTTTATTATTTTGTCGGACAAGTTTTTATAAGAGCATATTCCGAGCCTTTCCGACAGTTTTACCGCAATGGCAATGCCAATGGCAACGGCTTCCCCGTGAGAAATATCGACTCCCGACCCTTGACTGTTGGCCTGTTTCTCGATAGCATGGCCGAAAGTGTGGCCGAGATTGAGTTTCCGTCTCTCATTCTGTTCGAACATGTCCCGTCCGACTACTCCGGCCTTCACCTCGGCAGCAGCGTTTACAAGCTCCATAAGCTCCTGCCGCCTGTTTCTTATAGCCGTATTTCTGTCCTCTGAATTATGGATTTCGGCAAATACCCTGACCGCCTTTTCATAATTTCCGTCCTTATTCTCGATAACAAAGGTTTTCAGCATTTCGGCACTGCCTGACACGAAATCCCTATATGGCAGTGTGTCAAGTGCTTCCGGGCATTCAAAGGTAAATTCCGGCTGGCGTATAACCCCTATCATGTTCTTATATCCAAGGAAATTAACCCCGGTTTTTCCGCCTATGGCGGCATCTACTTGTGCCAAAAGCGTTGTCGGGACAAAGGCGAATCTTATGCCCCTCTTGTATATGGAGGCTGCAAATCCTGCTATGTCAGTGGTAATTCCGCCACCTATACCTAACAATAACGCATTTCTGTCGGCGTTGTTTTCAAGAAGCCGGCGGCATATTTCCATTACCGTTTCAATATTCTTGGCATTCTCGCTTGTCTGTATGGCGAAAGCCGAAACAAGACGTTTTCTCCCGGACGCTCCGGCGTCTGTGTTTATGCAGGAAATTATTTTGCCGGCAAAAACCTTTACAGCTTCATCATATACCGCAAATATCTCATCATAGCCATCAATGCAATGCAGAATATCTTTGACGGCTTCACTTGAAACTATCCGGCTCAATGTCTTTCTTCCCGAAATGATTTTAATCTCCTTCATAATATGGCATAATATACAAAGATAGCATTTTTCACACTCTTATTTGTCGTAATATTTGATTTTTGTCCGAAAATAAATACCTTTGCATTCATAACGCAAGTCCGTTCATGCCCGAGTGGCGGAATTGGTAGACGCGAAGGACTCAAAATCCTTTGTCCTTTAAAGATGTGCCGGTTCGAGCCCGGCCCCGGGCACAAAGCCAAAGTGGTGTACGTATGCTTCTTACGCACACCACTTTTTTATTTTCCACAACCCCTATCTGTAAAATTCTCTGTATATTTGCATATTTAGGGCAATAAGCCCATAGGTTTTGCGAGTATGAAAAATATACGGAATTTTTGCATCATAGCACATATTGACCACGGCAAGAGCACCTTGGCCGACAGACTTTTGGAACAGACCCGGACCGTGCTGTCGCGGGAAATGGAAAGTCAGGTGCTGGATAATATGGACCTTGAAAAAGAAAAGGGAATTACTATTAAAAGCCATGCCGTCCAAATGGACTATGTCTATAAAGGAGAAAAATACAAACTTAACCTTATAGACACTCCCGGCCATGTGGATTTCTCCTACGAAGTTTCAAGATCCATAGCTTCCTGCGAAGGCGCCCTTTTGGTGGTAGATGCATCACAGGGAGTTCAGGCCCAGACAATATCCAATCTGTATCAGGCCGTTGACCACAATTTAGAAATCATACCGGTACTGAATAAAATCGATATGGAAGCCGCTCAGGTTGATGTAGTTACGGACGAGGTATGTGAACTGCTCGGCTGTGATCCCGAAGACGTATTCAAGGTCTCGGCACGCACCGGAGAGGGGGTGGCCGACCTGTTGGATGCGATAATAGAGAAAATTCCTGCACCGTCAGGCGACCCGGACGCCCCGTTGCAGGCCTTGATTTTCGACTCTGTCTTCAACTCTTTCAGAGGAATTATTGCCTATTTCAAAGTAAAGAACGGCTCTATCAGGACAGGCGACAAAGTCAAATTTTTCAACACCGGCCAGGAATATGTGGCAGACGAGGTCGGGGTGCTTAAAATGACCATGCAGCCTGCTGCTGAAATCGAATGCGGAGATGTCGGCTATATCATTTCAGGGATAAAGACTGCGGCCGAGGTTAAGGTCGGCGATACGATTACCCATGTGGACAACCCATGCAGCCATGCTATTGCCGGCTTTGAGGAGGTTAAGCCTATGCTTTTCGCCGGAATGTACCCGGTGCAGGCGGACAAGTACGAGGACCTGAGGACAACCCTCGAAAAATTCCAGCTTAACGATGCCTCGTTTGTCTATGAGCCGGAATCTTCATTGGCCTTAGGCTTCGGATTTCGTTGCGGCTTCCTCGGACTTCTGCACCTCGAAATAGTGCAGGAACGCCTTTTCAGAGAATTCGGAATGGACGTCATTACCACAGTGCCTAACGTGTCATATAACGTCTACACCACAAAAGGTGCGGTTATTACGGTACACAACCCCTCCGGTCTGCCTGCACCCACCCTTATAGAAAAAATCGAGGAGCCTTATATTCGGGCACAGATAATATCGGATACGGAATTCTACGGTCCTATCATGAAATTATGTCTGGATAAAAGGGGAACACTTATCAATCAGCATTACATAACCGCCGACAGGGTGGAACTGACCTATGAAATGCCGCTATCAGAGATAGTGTTCGACTTCTACGACAAGCTGAAATCCATATCAAAAGGCTATGCCTCATTTGATTATCATATAATCGGATACCGCCCTGCCAAGCTCGTTAAATTGGATATACTCCTCAACGGAGACCCTGCCGATGCACTTTCTTCATTAATTCACGAAGACCATGCATACGACTTCGGGAGGAAGATTTGTTTGAAACTGAAAGACCTTATACCGAGACAACAATTCGATATTGCCATACAGGCGGCTATCGGGGCCAAAATCATAGCCCGTGAAACGGTAAGGCAGGTACGCAAAGACGTTACTGCAAAGTGTTACGGCGGCGATGTTTCCAGAAAGAGGAAACTGCTTGAAAAACAGAAGGAAGGCAAAAAGAGGATGCGTCAGATAGGTGCAGTTCAGGTGCCTCAGAGTGCATTTATGGCCGTACTTAAATTGGATTGACGATGAACTCCACAGTTGCTATCATGATGACGGTCTATAACAGCAGGGAAAAGGTCAATGCTTTTCTCGACAACTGTTATCGCCAGATCGATGCAATGAAAGGGATAATGCCATACAGCTTTGACATTTATATAGTGGATGACGGCAGCATTGACGGCACGTCCGAAGAAGTAAGGGAGAATTTCCCCTCCGTCCATCTTATCAAGGGTGACGGCAGACAATACTGGAATCAGGGTATGCGCCTGGCCTGGACCGTAGCCGCAAAGCAGGACTATGATTTCTATCTATGGACAAATGTTAATACGGTGCTTAAAGAGGGGGCTGTCGCCACCATTATGGAAAATTCCCAATACCTTGGGAACAAGGCAATTATAACGGGAACCGCTACTGACGACAACGGACGGCTCACCTCCGGAGGACGCACCAGGGCCAACAAGGTGGTTGTACCCGAACAGGTCTTGCCCGTACCATGCTTCACTATAAACGGCAACTTTGTGCTCGTCCCGCGATATGTCTATAAGCTGCTCGGAAATCTGGATGCGAGATACCACCATGCCCTCGGCGACTTGGATTATGGCGTAAGAGCCTGTAAATTAGGTATTACGAGAGTGGTAGCCCCCGGAGTTCTCGCGACATATAATCCGGATATGCGAGTGCCTGAATGGAGGAATTCTTCCTACACTCTCAAAGAGAGATACCGGCTTCTGTGCAACCCTAAGGGGCGTCCGCCGAAAGAGCAGTTCCTATACGATTTGAGGAGTGCCGGCTTTTTTCAGGCAGTTGCACGTTTTATTACATTGAATTTCAAAGTGATATTTGCACATGGCAAAAAGGTGGAGAATTAAATCTGCAATAGCCTCATTAAGGCTTAGAACACTGCCGCTATCCTTGGCAGGAACTATGTTAGGCGTTCTTTTGGCCGCATCGGATTATTATGTCGATTGGATGACGGCTCTGTTCATTTTTCTCACCACAGTTTCGCTTCAAATTTTGTCAAACCTGTCAAACGAGCTCGGAGACGTGCTCAAAGGCACTGACACCAAAGAGCGGCAAGGTCCTGAATACGGCCTGAATTCCGGTGCACTGACAATAGACGATATGAAATTCCTTATCGGGATCTTCATCGGCCTGAGCATCTTGTCCGGCCTCCTTATGATATATTTCTCGTTCGGCTCTCTCTTTTCCATTGAATCCCTATGCCTTATCCTGCTTGGAGCTTCGGCGATCCTCGGTGCCATGAAATACACATTAGGCCGCAACCCATATGGCTACAGAGGGCTCGGAGATATATATGTGTTTATATTTTTCGGGCTTGTGGCTGTTCTTGGCTCATATTTCGTGGCGGCACACGATATACATACATGGACATTAGTGCTGCCTGCCGCATCTATCGGCTGCTTCTCTGTGGCAGTGCTTAATGTGAACAATATAAGGGACATGCGTACCGATTCCGTTAACAGGACCACAATTGCAATCAAGCTCGGACCTAAGGGAGCAAGAATCTATCAGACAGTATTGATTGTTGCAGGCTGGGTGTTTATGCTGCTGTTCTGCTGCTTAAGATTCTTCGATATATGGCATTTCCTGTTTGTACTTACTTTGCCTTTGTACGTCAAACATCTTCACGGGGTATGGACTAAATGTGACCGGGACCTGGATCCTATGCTACCGCTGTTAGTGATTTCCACATTTGCCTTTTCTCTGCTCACCGGACTCGGCTTCTTGGTATTTCTTATAAATGCTTGATAATAAAATGGATAAGTCGTTCATTTATCCTCGTCTGCTGAAAGAGTTAAAGGCTTTGTTGGAGGGCGAAACCGATGAAGTCGCTGCAATGGCGAATTTTGCGGCGGCAGTCAAGGAGAGGACGGGCTTTTTCTGGGTGGGATTTTATATTGTCAAAGACGGAAAACTGGTTCTCGGACCGTTTCAAGGTCCCGTAGCGTGCAGCAGAATAGATTATGGCAAGGGGGTGTGCGGAACGGCCTGGATGCGTGAGGAGACAGTCATTGTGCCTGACGTTGAGGAATTTCCGGGTCATATCGCTTGTAGCAGTCTTTCCCGTTCGGAAATAGTGGTGCCGGTGTTCGGCCCTGACCGGAGGATTCGTGCCGTACTTGACATTGATAGCACGGAGACCGGCACTTTCGACAACATCGACCGGCTCCAACTTGAAGAAGCCGTTTCCTTGCTCTCCAAGGTCTTCGATTGATTTTTGCCGAAATCT
>CAMYAE010000005.1 GCA_947253655.1 uncultured Bacteroidales bacterium | reverse complement strand
GTCCTGCCCTTATTGTGATTCATAATCTGGGGCAGGTAGCCGATTTCGATATGCGCCGGCTTGTCAATTCTTCCTGCGGTCGGAGAATCAATACCGCAGATCAACTTCATTATGGTAGATTTCCCCGCACCGTTCTTACCCACCAGACCTATCTTATCTTTTTCGCTGATATGAAAATTGATATTATCAAGTAAGGTAAAGCCTCCGTAAGCTACTGTGAGGTTGTTAATTGAAATCATTTTCCAATTTCTTGCGCAAAACTATTTTCAATGATTCTGACAAGTTTTTCCGGACAGGCTATAGGTCTTCCGGTAGCCTTGTCGAGAAACCCTAAAGTGACTTTTCCTTCCGCACAAATCTTACCGTCCTGATTTAGCACCGTCTGCTTCACTGTAAGTTTTGCAAGCGGAAGTTTATCTATAATAGCGGTTACGGTCAACACGTCTCCCATTATTGCAGGGTGCTTATATTTGCATTCGACAGCTACTACGGGTACAGTCACACCGTCAGCTTCACAATCCTCAATAGGATATCCCCCTTCTGACATAAGTCCGTTTCTTGCGCATTCAAAGTATCTGATGTAATTTGAATGATGAACTACTCCCATCTGATCGGTTTCGTAGTATCTAACCGGAAATTTTGTCTCAAAATACAGCATAACAAAAATGTTATATGTTTTAACTGTTTTGTTTTACTTATTGTCAGTCAATAGTTTAATTTGGGATTCCAAACTTTCAATTTTTGAAAGAGAATCTGCTTCTTTTTTTCGCTCAGTTGCCACTACGGCCTCAGGAGCATTAGCTGTAAACTTGGCATTAGACAATTTTTTGCGTACAGCATCCAAGAACTTTCTTTGGTACACAAGCTGATCCTCCAATTTCTGCAACTCTTCATCTACATTGACGAAGCCTTCTATCGGCACAAACATTTCTGCTGTACGGACCATAAAAGCAATACCGGTTTCATCCTTATCAAAGTCCGACACATGGACGGAAGCAGATATATTTGCCAGCTTGCATATAACCGGAATCATGTTTTCCGGAAAATCGCCTTTGTACTTAAGTTCCAACGGCAACTTAGGAGAAATACCTTTCTGCTGTCTTATGCCTCTTATATTATTTACAGCATCTTGAGCCATAGAAAAATTTTCTATATTATTCTCGTCGAAGATTCCGGCAACAGGGGTGCGTTGGAACATTATTGTCTCCCCGTCTTTTCTCTCCCCCATTGCCTGCCACAACTCTTCAGTTATGAAAGGCATCACCGGGTGAATGAGTTTAAGCAATTTCTCGAAGAAGAATTTAGTAGAATTGTATGTATCCTGATCTATTCCGGCTCCATAGGACGGCTTTACTAACTCAAGATACCAAGAGCAGTAGTCATCTCTGAACAATTTATATATGCTCATCAGTGCATCAGAAATCCTGAACTTGGAATAATGGTCTTCTGTAAGGGCAATGGTTTGGTTTAATTTATCTTCAAACCACTTAATTGACAGCTTGTTAACTTCCGGCTGTTGAAGTGATGAATCAATCGTCCAGCCGCTGATAAGCCTGTAAGAATTCCAAATTTTGTTGCAGAAATTCCTGCCCTGCTCCACCTGAGATTCATCATAGAAAATATCGTTTCCGGCAGATGAACACAAAAGCATACCTATTCTCACGGCATCTGCTCCGTATTGAGCAATCAGATCAAGCGGATCCGGAGAATTGCCGAGAGTCTTCGACATCTTGCGGCCGAGCTTGTCTCTGACGATGCCTGTCAGGTAGACATTGGAGAACGGTTCCTTATTCATGAATTCGTCACCGGCCATAATCATTCTGGCCACCCAGAAAAACAATATGTCTGGACCTGTAACCAAATCATTTGTAGGATAATAGTAGGAAAGATCCTTGTTTGGCACATGTTCCGGATGTCCGGGCTTTTCGGCATCAAATACAGAAATAGGCCAGAGCCATGATGAAAACCAAGTGTCAAGAACATCTTCATCCTGTCTCAGGTCATCCGGCTTGAGAGCGGGATTCAACTTTTGAGCCTCCTTGACGGCCTCTTCGAAATTCGGAGCGACCACAAAACAGCCGTCCGGCATATAGTATGCCGGTATTCTTTGCCCCCACCAAAGTTGCCTGCTTATACACCAGTCATGGACATTTTCCATCCAATGCCTGTAGGTATTTCTGTATTTGTCAGGAATAAGCTTGATCTTTCCAGCTTCCACCGACTCCAAGGCCATTTTTGCAAGGTCTCCCATTTTCAGGAACCATTGTGTGGAAAGCTTAGGCTCAATCACTGCATTTGTACGCTCGGAATAGCCGATAGGAGAAGTATATTCTTCAACTTTTTCCAGGTTTCCAGCCTCTTCAAGCATTGAGACTATCTTCTTCCTGGCCACGAAACGGTCCTCACCAATCAGGATTACAGCTTTTTCATTCAGCCTGCCTTTATTGTCTATTATATCGATAATAGGCAGATTGTGACGAAGTCCTATCTCGTAGTCATTGATATCATGAGCCGGGGTCACTTTCAGACAGCCGGTACCGAAATCCTTTTCCACATAACTATCCTCTATGACAGGTATTTCCCTGTTTATCAAAGGGATAAGCAGCTTCTTACCTTTTAGCCAATGGTATCTCTCATCAGTAGGATTGACACTGACGGCGGCATCGGCCATAATTGTCTCCGGCCTTGTAGTGGCAATTACAAGATACTTGTCTGTCGGCTTGCCTTTTCCGTCTGAAATATAGTATCTCAGGTGATAAAAATGACTTTTTGTGTCTTTATGGATCACCTCTTCATCGCTGACGGCGGTCAATCCTTCAGGGTCCCAATTGACCATTCTGACCCCTCTGTATATATATCCTTTCCTGTAAAAATATACAAAAGTATTAATGACTGCTTCCGAGAGATCCGGATCCATTGTGAATTTTGTCCTATCCCAATCGCATGAGGCACCAAGCTTGCGGAGCTGACTTAGAATAATGCCCCCATGTTCCTCTTTCCACTGCCAGGCATGTTTCAGGAACTCATCCCTGGTCAAGTCTTCCTTGCTAATGCCCTGTGCCTTCAATTTTGCAACCACCTTGCTTTCGGTGGCTATAGAGGCATGGTCAGTGCCAGGCACCCAACAGGCGTTCTTGCCGTCCATTCTGGCCTTTCGCACGAGCACGTCATTCAGGGTATTGTTCAGCACATGTCCCATGTGAAGAATGCCCGTTACGTTTGGTGGTGGAATCACCACAGTATATGGTTCCCTTTCATCGGGTTCCGAGTGAAAACATCCGTTATTCAGCCAATAGGCATACCATTTGTCCTCTACCTCCGAAGGATTGTATTTTGCAGGAAGTTCCATAATCTATCAGGAAAATTAATTCATTATTCAGTTCACCGCTTCTGCGGCACATTTTACAAAGATACAACTTTTTGCTTTCCGTTGCGGAGTTTTATCTCTTATAATTATATAATAATGAAATTTGCAATAATTTATGTAAGTTTGTATTCTTAATTATATGAAATATTTGAACGATATGGAAAATGAAAAGCAGGAAATAAGTCTTGATCTGAAACCTGAAATAGCAAAAGGTTCTTACTCAAATCTGGCCATAATCACCCACTCCAGAAGTGAATTCATAATAGATTTCGCTGAAATGCTGCCGGGACTACCGAAGCCTGAAATCACCAACAGGCTAATAATGACTCCCGAACATGCTAAAAGGCTTCTTATGGCTATTCAAGACAATATAATCAAATACGAAAACCAGTTTGGAATAATCAATGTCAATGCGGCCGAGGGGCAACAGAAAGGCGGCACATTTAATATAGAAGACTTCGGTCCTTTCAATAACGGTCCGAAATCATGAGGCCGGAAAATTCTGTAGATTTCAGCAATATAAAGGCCTTTGCTTTCGATGTAGACGGGGTCTTCACCGACGGTAGCGTATTCTGCGACCTGCATGGAGAACTTTTCAGAACATTCAATGCGAAAGACGGCTTTGCAGTCAGGATGGCCGTTATGAACGGCTACAAGGTTGGCATAATTACAGGCGGCCGCTCCGGCTCTGTCAAGGCGAGGTTCTTGACCTTAGGATTAAAGACCGAGGACATCTACCTTGGCTCAAGGAATAAGATAGAAGACCTAACCGACTTTTGTTCCAGACATGGACTTGCTCTTTCGGAAATCATGTATGTAGGCGACGACATTCCTGATATTCAGGTTATTGAGGGGAGCGGAATTGGGATCTGCCCGGCCGATGCTGTAGAAGAGGTGAAACAGGTTTCTGACTACATATCCGTATTTCCCGGAGGCAAAGGCTGCGTTAGGGATACAATTGAGACTGTCTTAAAATCTCAGGGACGGTGGGTATATGATGCTCTGGAGTACAAAAAGAGATTCTGATAATGGATCTGAACGGTAAAAAGATAATTCTCGGCAGCAACTCTCCGAGAAGACGAGAATTGCTGAAAGGTCTTGATGTTGAATTTGTTATAGACACTAAGACAAATTTTGTGGAAAGCATACCGCCCGATGCCCCGCACGAGTCCGTTCCGGTGCTTATGGCAGAGGGTAAGTCATTGGGCTTTCACAGACCACTCGGAGATGATGAAGTGCTGATAACAGCCGACACTATGGTCCTGTGCGGCAAGGATATTCTCGGCAAGCCTCATTCAAAAGAAGAAGCTGCTGAAATGCTCAGGCTGCTCTCCGGAAAAGAGCACAAGGTACTAACGGCTGTGACATTGAGAGACAGCAGGCATTTCAGGACATTCACCGACACCGCCCACGTCTTTTTCAAAGAATTAACCGAATCCGAAATTGATTATTATCTTAACAGGTACAAACCATACGACAAAGCCGGCTCCTACGGCGTTCAGGAATGGATTGGATATATCGGTATAGAAAGGATTGACGGGTCATATTTTAATGTAATGGGCTTCCCTACCTCAAAGGTGTATAAAGAATTGTCAGAATTCGTACTCTAAGTTGACCTCAGATCATAACTTTCATGTCAATCGGGGTTCAATTCCGGCCTATGCCGGCAAATGCGTCATATAATATTCTACGGAAACAGACAGGCATATAAACAATAAAAGGCCCTGAAAAATTCAGGTCCTTTTAGAACAATGAGTTCTGGCGCTTCGCGCGTGAGACTCATACTAACCACATAATTAATAACACTAAAACTAATAACCAATAAGCTGTATGTGAGAGAACCTCATCATCAACTCGATACAAAGGTAGGGATTTTTAAGTTTTCCACAAACTATTATAAAATTATTTTTACCAATTTTTCGTATTATTTTCATAATATATTGATTTATAATAGATTAAGCACCAAAATTTTTTTTAAGTTTTTCTTGGAAATATGAAATAATTTATATAAACCGATTTACTTTAACGTTTAACTGCATACGCTTACGCTAAACACATAGGGATACGGATAATAAAAAGCGGACGACCATATTAAAGTCATCCGCTTTATGAGGTGCGTAGAGGATTCGAACCGCTGTAGCAGGTTTTGCAGACCTGAGCCTAGCCACTCGGCCAACGCACCGTTTCTGAATGGAATGCAAATATACGACTTTTTAGTCTAACTGCAAATTTTATTTACTCCACGTATAGCAAGAGACCTTTTAAGTACTCACCCTCCGGATGATATATATTCACCGCATGGTCTGCAGGCTGATTGAACCTGTCAATAATTCTGACATTTCTTCCTGTCTGGGCCGCAGCAGAAAACACCGCCAAGGCAAATGCTTCTTTGTCAACTACTTGCGAGCAACTGAATGTAAAAATAAGTCCTCTACTTGCAATTTTGCCTATTGCAGAAGCATTGAGCCTCTGGTAAGCTCTGAGAGCATTATTGACGGCTCCCCTATGCTTGGCGAAAGCCGGCGGATCCACTATCATCATATCATATTTACCCTCAGGCACATTTTTGAGAAAATCCATTGCATCGGCACAGAAACCGGAATGACACGATTCATCAAAACCATTCAGGGCCACATTTCTGCCAACCATTTCCATAGCCTTAGCGGAGCTGTCTACGGAATCCACATGCTCGGCTCCGCCTCCAAGAGCATATACGGAAAAGCCACCGGTGTAGCAGAACAAATTCAACACCCTCCTGCCTTTCGCATATTTCTCAACAAGAGCCCGGTTTTCTCTTTGATCCAGAAAAAAGCCGGTCTTCTGTCCGTCCGTCCAGTCTACGAAAAACTTGTGGCCGTTCTCTATTATTATATTATTCTTATCTGAAAATTCATCCTTCTTATATATATAGCCGTCAATTAGTTCCAATCCGGCCTTGAAAGGAGCCGTACCCGAGCTCTTGTCGTATACAGCCATAAGGCTATCCCCGTATATGGATTTAAGTGCCTCGGCAATTTGTCTTTTGGCTCTGAACATGCCTACCGAATGGGCTTGAAGCACGCATACCCCATCGTAATAATCTATTATCAGCCCTGGAAGGCAGTCTCCTTCCCCGTGTACAAGACGATAGCAGTTCGTACTACCATTCTCAGTTGAAGCAAGTCCGCAATCCTTCCTCACAGACAAGGCTCTGGAAAGCATCTCCTGCCAGAAGTTTCCGGGCAAGGATTCTGTCTCAAAACTCAGCACACGGACAACAATCGAGCCGATCTGATAGTGACCTGTAGCTAAAAACGAGCCATCGTATGCATATACGGCCACGACATCGCCCTCTGCCGGCTTGCCGACAACCTGTGCTACGGAGCCGGAAAACACCCAAGGATGAAATCTTTTCAGGGACTCTTCCCTGCCTTTCTTCAATATGATTTTTGCCATTATTTTACTGCTTCTTAAATATCATCCGTAACGACTTTTTCGCTGTTAATCAGCTTTTTATACATTTCTCTGCATATCCAGGCATCAGTCGCCGCATATATCTGCTGTGAATCCGAAAGGTTCTCCGCCTCCCAATTCGACAATTGCTGGGTTTTTGAAATCCTGACCCCAAGTATTATTGCCGACATCTTTTTTACGCTTTTATCTCTGATTCCATAGTCGGCAACTATTTTTTGAAGGTCTACAAAACCTCCGGGTCTGAAATTATTATGTTTCTGCAGGCCTCTGATATCATCAGTGACCGCAGCTCCGACCTTGATCAGTCTTTTGTCAGCGAGGATATTGCAAAGCTGAGGCTGCATACCTATCTTATTCACTCTGAACAAAAAGGCCTTTTCCGCACCGGAAAGCTGAAGCAGAGCCGTACCGTATCTTGGCTGGTTTGGGCTAAAGCACGGCCTTGTCTCCGTGTCGAATCCAAGAAGCTTCTTGTTTTTCAGATAACGTATGGCATTGTCAAAATTTTCTCCCAACTTGTCTATAACGTGGATTTCCCCACGGAAACTGGATTGTTCCAGCACTGCTATCTCTTCGTGTGTAATACTCTCTGCGAACATATATATATTTAGAAAAACAACAATTCCCGATATTTCGGCAATGGCCACAATTCATCATCTATAAGCATTTCGAGGTGGTCGGCGCTGTAACGTACCTTGTCCATCATTGACATAACCTCGGTCGAATAAAGTTTGGCCCGCCTGGCCATGTCCTCCACTTTATTAGCTCTCTTTCTGGCTTCTACCAGCTCATTCACGTCTTCCGACAAGGCATTCACAAAACCCGAAATCTTGCGGAAAGTCTCCATGTCCGACTTACAGAGCTGCCTGTACTCATCTCCAAACACCTCCTTGCCTCCTTGTATATTCCTGATTAAAAGGTTCTGATAATTGACAGCGGCAGGAATTACATGATTCAGGCACATATCCCCTATCACCCTGGCCTCAATTTGCAGCTTCTTGACATAAGTTTCGTTGAAGACTTCATACCTGGCCTCCGTCTCGGCCGGAGTCAGCACCCCGAGATTCTTGAACATGTCAATAGTGTCCTTTCTCAAGAAGACCTTGAATGCTTCTGGCACATTATTGACAATCTCAAGTCCGCGTTTTTCTGCCTCTTTTCTCCATTCTTTACCATAACCGTTGCCCTCGAACATAATGTTATGGGATTCGCTCAAGAATTTACGCACGGTTGTCATTACAGCATTCTGCCGACTTTCCCCGGCCTTTTCCAAGGCGTCCACTTCTGACTTGAAGAGGTTAAGGCTTTCGGTGACAATGGAATTCAGTACAAAAGTGGCGGCAGCAGCATTCATCGAAGATCCGACTGCCCTGAACTCAAACCTGTTGCCGGTGAATGCGAAAGGCGAAGTCCTGTTTCTGTCGGTGTTATCCGGAAAGATTTCCGGTATTGAACTTACCATTTTTATAGATTCGGCACTTGCCTGTTCATCCGGCAGATTTTCCATTTTAAGAATGCTCTCGAAAACCTTGTAGAGAGTGGAGCCGGAGAATACGGACATCACTGCCGGAGGAGCCTCATGGCTGCCCAGTCTGTAAGAATTGTTCAATGAACATACTGAGGTCATAAGCAGCAGGTTATGGTCGTACACCGCCTTCACCACAGCGGCATAGAATGCCAGAAACTGCAAATTCTTGGTCGGTGTCTTGCCAGGCGAAAGCAGATTTGTACCCGAATCCGTCTGGAGGGACCAGTTGCAATGCTTGCCGCTCCCGTTAACCCCGTCAAACGGCTTTTCATGGAAAATGACTTTGAGATGATGCTTCTCCGCCACCTTTTGCATGACTATCATAAGAAGCATATTCTGGTCAATGGCCTTTGTGGCCTCACAGAATATAGGTGCACATTCAAATTGGTTAGGTGCCGCTTCGTTGTGCCTTGCAGCAAGCTCAATGCCCAATTTATATGCCTCCGTCTCAAAATCTTTCATAAAATTCTCAACCCTTGACGGAATTGCCCCGAAATAGTGGTCTGACAACTGCTGATCCTTGGCAGAAGTATGTCCTATCACCGTCCTGTCGCAAAGCTTCAGATCCGGACGGGCATTATACAGTGATTCATCAACGAGAAAGTACTCCTGCTCCAGGCCAAGGTTCACGCTGACACTCTTGACGGATTTGTCGAAAAGATTTGCCACTGCTGTCGCTGCAATGTTCAAAGCTTGCAAAGACTTGATATTCGGCACTTTCATGTCTAAGGCCTCCCCTGTATACGAGACGAAAACCGAAGGGATGCAAAGTGTCTGTTCCAACAGGAAGACGGGAGACGTAGGGTCCCAGGCAGAATAGCCTCTGGCCTCAAAAGTGTTTCTCAGTCCTCCGCTTGGAAAACTTGAAGCGTCCGGCTCCTGCTGCACAAGAGCAGTTCCGCTGAACTTTTCGAAAGGCACTCCGTCCTTTACGGAGATAAATGCCTCGTGCTTCTCGGCTGTCATACCCGTAAGAGGCTGAAACAGATGCGTATAGTGAGTAGCTCCCATTTCAAGAGCCCAGGTCTTCATAGCAGTTGCGACCTCGTTGGCGATATTGCGTTCAATCCTCCTGCCCAATTTTATCGCTGCCAGGACAGCATCAAAAGCTGTCTGCGACATATATCTCCTCATTTTCTCAAGGTCGAAGACATTTCTCCCGAAAAACGAAGATATCGGTGCCTCCTCAAGAAAAAACCGCTCCGGCTTATGCGAGGCGGCTTCATTCAACGCTCTTTGTCTGAAAGTTGCCATATAAAACAGATGTTTTTGTCAAGTACATTTACAAAGGTAGAAAAAAACACTATCTTTGCGTAAAGACTACTACAAAATCTACAATAAAAATTCTCAAGTATGGTTACTATTTCGAACAAATCCAAGCAAATGCCGGCCTCTGCCATAAGAAAGCTGGTGCCCTTTGCCGATGCTGCAAAAGCGCAAGGCATTAAAGTATATCACCTTAACTTAGGGGCTCCTGATATCAAATCTCCTGCCTGCGCCTTGGATGCAGTAAAAGAGAATAAGCTCGACCATGTCTCATATTCACATTCCGCCGGCCTTATAGAACTGCGTAAAGCTCTCGTAGAGAAATATTACAGGAATATAGGAATAGACATTGACGTTTCCGAGATGATTGTCACCCTCGGAGGCAGCGAAGCAGTGAACATGGCTTTGAGCATTTGTTGCGATGAAGGTGACGAGATAATTGTATTGGAGCCTTTCTACACCAATTACAACACGTTCTGCTATATTAACGGAATCAATCTGAAAGCGGTGCATACTGATATAAGAAACGGCTTCAAAGTTCCGGATATGTCTGAATTTGAGAAACTTGTCACTCCTAAGACAAAGGCTGTGCTAATCAGCAATCCGGGCAACCCGACAGGCACATTGTACACAAAGGAAATGATGCTTGCGATAGGCGAACTTGTGAAGAAGCACGACATGTTCCTGATTTCCGATGAGGTCTACAGGGAATTCTGCTATACCGGAGAACCGTCTTTCTCTGCTATGAACATTCCGGGGCTGGAACAGAATGTTATACTTGTGGATTCCGTATCCAAAAGATATAACCTCTGCGGCTGCCGTATCGGCAACATCGTCTCCCACAACAAGGACGTTATGGCCGCCGCAATGAAATATGCCCAGGCAAGGCTCTGCCCTCCTATTTATGGACAGCTTGCCGCTATAGGGGCAATGGACACCCCGAAAGAGTATTTTGATAAAGTCGTTAAAGAATATATAGCAAGACGCGACTTTGCCGTAAGCACATTGAACAATATGGCCGGTGTATATTCTCCGGTGCCTACAGGAGCTTTCTACACGGTAGCTGAAGTCCCTGTCGATGATGCCGAGAAATTTGCAAAATGGATGCTGACCGACTTCAGAATAGACGGTGAAACCACTATGGTGACACCTGCCAAATCATTCTACAAGACTGAGGGTGTAGGTTACAACCATATTAGAGTAGCTTATGTTCTGGAAATACCTGAACTTAAGAAAGCTTTAAGGATACTTGAAGAAGGTCTGAAAGCATATCCGGGCAGGACAAAATAAAATATCAGTCCTGACTAATGATTGTCCCGAGAGTCTCAATGATTTTCGGGACAAGTTGTTTATATATGAACTCCTCTTCCATAAAATGCGTTCCGTCATACATTTGGTAGGTGTCACCGAAATATTTTCTATAAGCCCTAAGGCTCACAACCCCCGTCTTTCGATAATGGTCTTTTTTGCCGAAGAAAGCGAAGAAGAAATCCTTGCCGCCTTTTGAGGGGGAGTTGGCTATAGCATTCTTTCTGTGCAACCTGTATTTCCGTAATATCTTGAAACTGAAGTCCATATCCTGTCTGTCTCCGTCTTTGCGAGGGTATATGCGTTTCATAATACGGTTTATGCCCGGAATAAGTGAAAGAAAGGCCATATAGCCTAAATATTTAGGTCCGCCCAATGACGGGGATACCAAGATGTGCGGCAGACCTTGTATTCTTATTGCATGGATTGCACCTAAAGACTCCCCTATTATCAGGTCCGGCCGGATTTCATCAATCCATGCATTTATTTGCAATACCGCCGCTTCCGGATCAAAACTGTAGGTTCTGACAGTTACGCGGATCTTCATCCCAGAGGGCTCGTAACGAGAAAAACAATCTTTCAGAACGGCAGGAATCCGGCTGTCGCCTCCACCGCCCATGCCATGTATATAAAGTATATTCTTATATGAGAGCATAACTTTGCAAACTTACGAAAATTCCGTAAATTTGTATATTATATATAATATTCCATAAATGAAAAAAAGTCTTATTATACTTATCATTGGAGTTATGCTCCCTTTATCTCTGTCAGCTCAGAGCAATAAAGAAGAACTCAAATTCACCGTCGTAAAAGAAAATCCCATTACATCGATTAAAGACCAGAACCGTTCCGGCACCTGCTGGTGCTTTTCGGGAATTTCATTCTTAGAGTCGGAAGCTATACGTATCAACTCCATTAAAGATACGGCAGCCTACCCCGATTTTTCTGAAATGTTTGTTGTCAGCCATTCCTACAATGACAGGGCAGACAAATATATCAGGCTTGACGGAAACCTTACATTTTCTGCCGGCAGCGAATGTGAGGATGTACTTCATGTTGTAAAAGACTACGGCCTTGTGCCTCAAAGCGTACAACCCGGCCTTAATTACGGCACGGACAAGCCTGTGCACGGAGAGCTTGATGCTGCCACGAAAGCTTACATAGATGCAATAAAGTCCAATCCGAACAGGACTTTGTCCACTGCTTGGAAAAACGGTTTCAAAGGTATCGTGGACGCGTATCTTGGAGAATGTCCTACAAATTTCGAATATAATGGAAAAAGCTGGACACCTGCCTCATACAGAGATTTCTACAATATAAATCCTGACGATTACGTTAGCATCACATCGTTTACCCATCATCCGTTCTACTCGAAATTCGCCCTGGAGGTCAGCGACAATTGGCGCGGTGACCAGGCATATAACGTGCCTATCGATGAGTTTATAGACGCCTTGTTCCATGCCCTTGAAAACGGATACACAGCCACTTGGGGCGGGGATGTCAGCGAAGCCGGTTTTAGCAGAAAAGGACATGCCCTACTGCTTGATACCCAGAACAAGTCGACTGCAGGCTCTGATCAGGCGAAATGGGTAGGAAAGGATGATAAAAACGAGAAAAGTGCCGAGGCCTCTAATGCTCCTGTAGAACTTAAAGTGACACAGGAAAGCCGTCAGCATGATTTCGACATCAAATCAACTACTGACGACCATGGCATGCATGCTTTCGGAATAGCGAAAGACCAGTACGGCAACAGATACATAATGGTCAAAAACTCATGGGGAGAGGCCGGCAATTACAAAGGCATCTGGTATCTGTCTGAGGAATACACCAAGGCAAAGGCTTTGGATTTCATTGTTCATAAGGACGCTCTGCCAAAAGCGCTCAAGAAAAAGTTGGGTATAAGATAATTTAATGAAAGCAGTTAAGTTTATCCCTAATACAATCACCTCGCTGAACCTCTTATGTGGGGTTGTCGGGGTGATTTTCACATTTGAAGGATATATTGAATACGCCTTCCTTATGATGATTGCGGCAGCAATATTCGATTTCCTTGACGGATTTGCAGCCAGGATGCTGAACGCCTATTCCGACATAGGAAAAGAATTGGATTCCCTCTCCGACATGGTCAGTTTCGGAGTTCTGCCGTCTCTGATGCTTTTCAAGACAATGGATAATTCGGGAGCAGGCTCAATAATGAAATGGATGACACTTGCAGTTGCTGTATTTTCAGCCCTAAGGCTTGCCAAATTCAATGTGGATAAAAGGCAGGGAAATGACTTTATCGGTCTTGCAACCCCTTCATCGGCAATGATTTGCGGCTCGCTTGCATACTATGCTGCGGCAATTCCTAAATCGTGGCTGACATCATTGGCAGGAAGCGTATGGTTTCTCCCGGCTGTCGCAATAATACTTTCGGCTCTTATGGTAAGCGAGATCCCGATGTTCTCGATGAAATTCGGGAAAGGCAAGACGGTGACAGAAGGTGCAAAAATAAAGAGGACGGCATTTCTTTCGATTATTGCCATCCTCGTCATTATAGTTGTGGTAGCCGGATTGAACTGGTCTGTTACAGTCCTGCTGACCTTTGTTGTCTATATTCTGATGAATTTGATTTTCAGACTATTCCCCTCTTTTTAGAAATTGTCCGCCTTTATCTGGAAATAGCTCTTAGGGTGCTTGCATACAGGGCACATTTCAGGAGCTTTTTTGCCGACAACGATGTGACCGCAGTTGGCACACTCCCAAATCATATCCTTATCCCTTGAGAAAACCGCTCCACCTTTGATGTTCTCAATCAGTTTGCGGTAACGTTCTTCGTGAACTTTCTCAATGGCGGCCACACTTCCAAAAAGATAGGCGATTTCATCGAAGCCCTCCTCTTTCGCCGTCTTGGCAAAACCGGCATACATATCTGTCCATTCGTAGTTCTCGCCGGCAGCCGCATCTTCAAGATTCAATTCTGTTGTTGGAATTTCACCGCCGTGAAGCAATTTGAACCATATTTTGGCATGCTCTTTCTCGTTGATGGCTGTTTCTTCGAAAAGGTTTCCTATCTGCACATAGCCGTCTTTCTTAGCCTTGGAAGCATAGTATTGGTACTTGGCGTGAGCCTGAGACTCACCGGCAAAAGCCTGCTGAAGGTTTTTCTCTGTTTTTGATCCTTTTAATTCCATAATAAATAAAGTTTTAATGAGTGATGCTAATTTACTATTTTTGTATAATAAATATAACAAATATTGGCTAAAAAAGCAAATAATACTACCCCTTCCGGAACAGCCCGGAAGAAAACACCTTCAAGAAAGATAACGGCCGGAGCCTCCGAAAGGAAGAAAGCGACTTCGGCCGGCAAACGCCCAATTCAACGCAAAAAACCTGTAAGGCCACGGAAGACCAAACAGAAAGTCGTCAGAATCAGCTCCGGACAAATGCTGATATTGGCCATATCGGTCATTTGCCTGATAGCCATACCGCTTTTCTACAAAATCGACAGTGAATATGGAGCAAAAGTGCCCGTAGGAAGCTATAGATTTGGAATAGACATCTCACATCATAATCAGGGCGAGCCTATATGGGATTCTCTTAAAGTGCTTGTAAGCAGTTCCGGCAAGACTGTCAGGTCAGTAAAGGCCGCGAGTGATATGTATCCCATAGCCTTTGTCTTTATAAAGGCCACTGAGGGCGAAGAGCTTCGAGACAAGAATTTCGTAAATAACTGGGCAGAAGCCGGGAAACGCAATTATGCCCGGGGAGCCTACCATTTCTTCAGGTCATCAAAGGATCCCTATCTTCAAGCCAAAAATTTCATAGAAGCGGTAGGAGAACTCCGCCACATTGACCTCCCTCCGGTGGTAGATGTGGAGACTATCCATTCAGGCTGCACCAGTAAAGAGTTGAACGACAAATTGTCCGTATGGCTGAAAGTAGTAACCGAAGAATACGGGCGCAAGCCGATTATATATACTTCGGAAAAGTTTTCCAAAGAGATATTGTACGAAGACATAGTGTCAGCCTATCCGCTTTGGGTGGCTCACTACGGAGTTCCACAGCCTGAACGGGAGGACTGGACCTATTGGCAGTTCACCGACAGGGCTGTAGTGTATGGAATAAAGGGTTATGTAGACCTGAATGTCGTAAAGATAAGATAAATTCTATCCGAGATTGAGTTCGAAATTTTTGGCAAGTCCTCCTGCCGAGGTCTCTTTGTACAAAGACGGAATATCATTTCCCGTCTGCTTCATCACCTCCACAACGTGGTCAAAAGTCACTCTGTGCTTGCCGTCCGAGAATGCAGCATACAGATTGGCATCGAGAGATCTCGTGGCGGCGAAAGCGTTTCTCTCAATGCAAGGAATCTGAACAAGTCCATAAATCGGGTCGCAAGTCATGCCGAGATGATGTTCAAGCCCCATTTCCGCGGCATATTCAATCTGAGAAGGGGTTCCGCCGAATAATTGACAGGCAGCTGCGGAGGCCATTGCACAGGCCACTCCGACCTCTCCCTGGCACCCCACTTCCGCACCGGATATGGACGCGTTTGTCTTTACCACATTACCGAAAAGTCCAGCGGTAGCCAAGGCGTGCAGAATTCGTTTTTCCTTGAAATTATGGCCTTTGGCAAGGTGATACAGCACTCCCGGTATAACTCCGCTTGAGCCGCAGGTCGGTGCCGTTACTATTGTGCCTCCGGAAGCATTCTCTTCACATACTGCGAGCGTGTAGGCATAGACAAGACCTCTTGTCTGCAAGGTCTGCTTGTAGCCAGTAGCCTTGACATAATAAATGGGGGCTTTTCTCGGAAGATTTAGCGGCCCTGGCAGAGCACCCTCATGCTCTAAACCGTTTTCTACAGACTGCTGCATGGCTTTCCATATTTCGTTCAGATAATCCCAAATATCAGGTCCCTCGCATTTGTCCACGTACTCCCAATAGTTTCTTCCATACTTTTCACACCAGCTCTGTATGTCATACAAGAGATTCATGTCGTAGACGTCAGGGGTATAGAAACGGTCGTCCTCTCCCTTGCCCTCGGACAAGGCTCCGCCTCCTACGCTATACACCGTCCATTCGCGGATCAAATTCGACTTTGAGTCAAATGCCTTGAACATCATGCCGTTAGGATGATATGGCAGAAATATGTCGGAACGCCATAATATCTTCACAGGAGCGACCTTTTCAAGCACATCGGTTATCGCTACGTTGGTAAGGTGGCCTTTGCCTGTCGCCGAAAGGCTGCCGTAAAGGGTCACTTCAAATGAGGCTACATTATTGCCGCAGTCTTCCAGAAAAATCTCGGCAGCATGCTGAGGTCCCATCGTATGGCTGGAAGACGGTCCTTTTCCTACTCGGAAAATTTCTTTAAGAGATTTCATTTAACAAGCATTAATATTCATACGATTTCGCCGCAAGGGCAGTCAGAAGCCGTATTTCACAATACAAATATATGAATTGTTTATATAAAAGCATGACAGACGCTGCTAATTCATAGCCGAAGCTGCCCACTACATACAATATAAAAAGGCAGCCCGGAAAGAGCTGCCAATATTATAAGTATCGGTTTGTCCGAATTACTTAGCGATAACCCGTGCCATTTCGAGCACCTTGTTGGAATAGCCCCACTCATTGTCGTACCATGCGCAAACCTTTACGAATGTAGGATCGAGCTGGATACCGGCTTTCTCATCGAAGATAGATGTACGAGGGTCGTTACGGAAATCGGTAGACACAACTGCATCGCTGGTGTAACCGAGTACGCCTTTGAGTTCGCCTTTTGAAGCCTCTTTCATGGCAGCGCAAATCTCCTCGTAAGAGGTAGGCTTTGCAAGCTCAACCGTCAGGTCAACGAAAGAAACGTCTGATGTAGGAACGCGGAGAGACATACCTGTCAGCTTGCCATTAAGCTCAGGAAGCACCTTGCCTACTGCCTTTGCTGCACCTGTTGAAGACGGGATAATGTTCTCAAGAATACCGCGACCGCCTCTCCAATCTTTCTTTGAAGGGCCGTCAACCGTCTTCTGGGTGGCTGTTGCAGCGTGTACGGTTGTCATAAGACCACGAACAATGCCGAATTTGTCATTAAGCACCTTTGAGATAGGAGCAAGACAGTTGGTTGTGCAAGAAGCATTGGAGATAATGTCCTGACCTGCATAGGTCTTGTCATTAACGCCATAAACGAACATCGGTGTATCGTCCTTTGAAGGAGCTGACATAATCACCTTCTTTGCACCTGCGGTGATGTGTTTACGAGCCTTTTCGTCAGTCAGGAAAAGACCGGTAGACTCAACCACGATTTCTGCTCCCACTTCGTTCCATTTGAGGTTGGCAGGATCCATTTCGGCTGTAAGACGAATTTTCTTGCCGTTGACAATAAGTGTGCTGCCTTCAACAGACACTTCACCTTTGAACGGACCATGAACTGAATCGAATTTCAGCATATATGCAAGATACTCCGGATCAAGAAGGTCGTTAATACCAACTACTTCAATATCATGAGGGAAATTCTCCACTGCTGAACGGAATACCATACGGCCGATACGGCCAAATCCGTTAATACCAAGTTTTACCATTTTAAATAAATTTATTGAAAGTTAAACAAATTATACACACTAACATTAAATCGCAGTAATTACTGCAAAAGCAGTGCAAAATTACCAAAAAAAAGTTAAATTCCATATCTTTGTAAAGGAAAAGACGGACTTTTATTCATTTAAACGATACAATGAACATACTTCTGACAAATGATGACGGTTTTCAGGCCAAAGGACTTGATACTCTTATAGATATTATGCGCCATTTTGGCATGATAACGGTAGTTGCCCCTAAATTCCACCAATCGGGAATGAGCACTGCCGTCTCATTGGGGCTCCGGCCCGTTGCTTTCAAAGATTTCGGCGAATCGGAGGGAGTAAGACGCACCTATCTTGACGCCACACCTGCAAGCTGCGTCAAATTCGCAATAAATTACCTTTTTGAAGATAGGCTGCCTGATCTGCTGGTCAGCGGCATCAACCACGGTTCCAATGCCTCTACTGCCGCCTGCTATTCCGGGACCCTCGGTGCAGCAGAAGAAGCTGCCCTCAACGGAATACCTGCCGTCGGGGTGTCGCTTAACTCCATGTCTGCAGATGCGGATTTCACGGCAGTTAGACATTTCCTGCCAAAACTGATTGAGAAAATTTCCGCACGGAAAAACAGGTTTGGAATGTACTACAACATCAACTTTCCTGCGGTCTCCGACATAAGCGAGATAAAAGGAGTCAGGGTCTGCGAAATGGGTCTCGGCAAATGGGTGCGTGAATTTCAGGATTGGGATCCAGAGGTCTTGAAGAAATTCGGATTTGCAGTAGACAAACTTTCATATAAAGCTCCCGAAGAGGGGGAAAAACTTTATATGATGTCCGGGGACTATATGGACTACGATTTCTCATCGAAAAAAGCGGACAACCTATATATGAACAAGGGCTATATCTCCGTTGTTCCGCATAACATCGTCACGACCGACAAGGCGGAAGTAGCTGAACTTGAAAAGGAAGGTTTCAATATCGATTTCTAAAATGAAGTATTATCTTATAGCCGGAGAAGCTTCCGGAGACATGCACGGCTCAAATCTTATGAAAGGGCTCTATGCCGCCGATGTGCAGGCCGACTGCCGGTATTGGGGCGGCGAGCTTATGGATTCGGTATACAGGCAACACCAGGGGGGCTCGGCCCTCGTACATGACTATCATGAAGATGCGATAATTGGCTTCTCTCAGGTGCTTATCAAAGCCGGTCATTATATGCGCAGGATAAAGGAATGCTGCAATGACATAGAACGGTGGAAGCCTGATGTCGTTATACTGATAGATTATCCGGGCTTCAATTTCAGGATTGCAGAATTTGCCCATAAACACGGTTATAAGGTGTTCTATTACATAGCACCGAAAGTGTGGGCTTCGAGGGAAAGCCGGATAAGGAAATTGAAAAAGTATGTGGACAAGCTCTTTATAGTCTTCCCTTTTGAAAAAGCATATTTCGAGAGAAAAGGTGTTCCATATATTTATGAAGGCAATCCGATTATAGATGCCATAGATTCTTCTCCGTCGCTTCAGGGCAGCCGTGAGGGCTTCTTCAAAGAGACGGGGCTACAAGACAAGCCTTACATTGCCATTCTGGCAGGCTCAAGAAAGGGAGAGGTCAGCGCGATGATGCCTGTATGCGCGAAGTTCGCCGATATGCTTAAAAGCGATTCCCGATATTCGGATTTCAGATTTATTGTAGCCGGGGCACCCTCTCGCTCGCTGTCGGACTATGAGCCGTATCTGAAAGGACGGGAAGATTGGCTGAAGGTAGTTTTCAACGACACGCACAGGGTCATCAAATATGCCGCTGCTGCTGTCGTCAATTCCGGAACTGCTTCTTTGGAGACCTGCCTTATAGGCACACCTCAGGTTGTAGCCTACTCCGGCACAGCCTTCAATTTCAATGTAGGAAAGCGGATAATCAAAATCGAATATATCAGTCTTGGCAACCTTATATTGGGGCGAAAGGCATTCAAAGAGCTTATGCAATACTATTTCACTCCGGAAAACCTATATTCCGAAGTCAGAAGACTTATAGAAGATGAAGAATACCGAAACGGAATGATTGAAGAATATGGCCTGATACGCAAGGCATTGGGAGAAAAAGGAGCCTCGACAAAAATTGCCGAGGCTATGATAAGGGAATTAAACTCCGATTTATCTGCTTCCTCCTCCGAATCCGCCACCTGAGAATCCGCCGCCACCACCGAACGAGGTACCTCCTCCAAGACCTTCAGCAGCCGCACGGGTGCTCTTGACAATGGCAGAAGCGAATGCGTTAGAAGTCATACTGTTGTTTATCAGCACTATGGCCAGCAAATCTGAAGCGTCAAGTCCTATTGAACTTGCACATTCCTGCATAATGTCAGGATAGAGCTTGCTGAATTGCTTTGCAACCTTTTCTGCTATGCCGAACATCTGAGCATATATCATATAATCTTTCCAAAGTCCGACTTCCGCAGCCTCTCTTTCAGAAGCTAAGGTAAAATCATTCAAGAAATTGCGGAACTCTATAACATGCCGCATCTCTATCTGTCCCTCCTCGCTCCAGACCTTGCCTTTATTATAGCCTTTTTTATATAGAAAGTTGAACCCTTCATTTTCTACAGTATCAGGCCAATCGGTTATTCTTTCGTAATTCTGCTTGGACCATGCCTTGAATTCCCTCGACTCCAAGATATTGTCCCCGCTTGCGGTCATCGCCATTTTGTAGAGTTTCTCTTCCGGGCCGGTACTCAATTCAGCATCTTCGCTGAACTTTAATGAAACTCTCTTAGGCTTTTTCGGATCCTTTATTACAGTGACGGCGCCGTTCAGTATCCATTTAAGAAAATATGCTCCGACCAGATTCGCCGGTTTGGCTTCGCTCTTAAATCTAAATCCTTTTGACCATACGTACCAGGCGGCCTCTATGCTTCCGTCAAGAGGCGTATCCCTATACCACCCTTTTATCTTTCTAACCCCGAACATGGATGTCTTGAATTTGTTACCAAGGGCAATTTGTATCAGCATCCACAATAAGGAGAAGAGGCCAAAAAGAATAATGAGCGATATGCAGATAATGTAAAACCAGTCCGAAGCCGTCACTCCGGCATTTTCGTAGGAGCTGCCCGTAAAGGCCTTGTCTTTCATCTCATCAAAGGACATGTCCCGGCTTATTTCAGGCTCGAACAGACCTTTGTCAAACCGCACCATGGCTATTACTGAAGATTTGCTCACAAATTCTTCGGTGGATTCCGCTATAATCCTGCCGTCCGTCACATTTATATTTCCCTCAAATCCGAAACCCCAGACCTTTGTATTGTCCGAGGTCCATTCGGGGCCTCCCGTTTCGTTAATAATAGTCAGACTTACATGCTGTGGAGGAGCCACAAGGTCAGGATTGACGAATTGATGGTTGAATGCGTCATAGTCGCTCAAGGACTGCACAAGCCCTGTGATATGGTAGGAAGACGTCCATACATGGTCGCCATAACTTCCCTGCCCCCAGCACAGCTCTACGCCATCGGATTTTTCGACGATGCCACAACGCCCTTCCTTCTCGGAAAGGGAGAGGTCCACATCCCAATCACGCCCCTCATTAATATATTCAACTCCGTCTTCGAATACGGTAAAGTCGGATATATACATATTCTTGAGATTGGTAATCGGCATATACCATTCAGTTCCGCTTACGACGGTAACGTCCCATACTTGCGTAATTATGGCCGACCCGTCTTTCCGGAGCTTTACGGTAGTGGAGACATCTCTAATTTCCTGAGCACTGACAATCGAAGACAGTGACATTGCCGAGAGCAATATCACTAAATATCTGATTAGTCTTTTCATAGTAACGTATATTACAGTTCGGGATATTCTGCCTTTGCAGTATCTTCTTTAAGATATTCTTTAGGTGCAAAATGAAGCATGGCGGCAATTATGCTGCCGGGAAACATCCTGACCTGGTTGTTAAATCTGGTAACGGTATCGTTGAAAGTCATTCTGCTGAGACGTACATTCTCTTCGTATTTGTTGATGCTGTCCATTGTCTTGATATAGCCTTCATTGGCCTTGAGCTGAGGATACTGCTCGGCAACAGCAAAGATTTTGCTTGTTACCTGCTGAAGGAAATCTTCGTTCCTGTTGATCTCTTCTGCAGTCGGATTAGGATTGCTGGAAACGTTCCTGGCCTCGATGACCTTGGTAAGTGTCTCCCCTTCGTAAGAAGCGTATTCACGGGCCATTTTTGCAAGGGCCTTCAACGCATCGAAACGGCTGACTTGCTGTACATTAATCTGCTTCAAGGCGTTCTTGCTGATTTCATCGGTCTTGACAAGATTGTTCTGTACGGAAATACCCCATAGAACGAGGATTACAAGTAGTGCGATAACAATGATTAAAGCTGTCATAATTTTTATAGGTTTATAGTTGTACAAATATATTCAATATACGAATATAAAAAAATAGGCCGGAATAAATTTTTCAGGATATTATCAATATTCGCGCGGACCGAAAATTCCGGTGCCTATACGCACGATTGTAGCCCCGTATTCCAAAGCCAGCCGATAGTCACCGGACATCCCTATGGAAAGCTCCTTGAAATCCCTTAGAGACTGGTATTCAGCCTTGAGGCCGGTCATCATATCGGATATCCTTTTGAAATCAGCCCTTATTATATCCTTGTTGTCGGTGTTGGTGGCCATACCCATAAGCCCCATGAAATTTATATGATGATACTCGGCATTACGCTCCATTATATCCCTGATTTCAGCCTCAGTCATACCGTACTTGGTCTCTTCGGCTCCAAGATGTAACTCAAGTAAAACGTTGATAATCTTGTCGTTAGCCCCTCCCCACCTCTCAATTGCTTCAAGCAGCCGCAGAGAATCGACGGAATGGACAAGGCTTGCATAAGGCAGGACAAGCTTCAACTTGTTCGTCTGAAGATGCCCGATGAAATGCCACTCGATGTCCTTGGGCAGCACCTTGCATTTCTCTGCCATTTCCTGAGGCCTATTCTCTCCGAAAAGCCTTTGGTCGCATCCGTAGGCTTCCATGATTTCATCGGCCGTATGAAATTTAGAAACTGCCACCAACCTTACGTCCTGTGGCAGTTCCTTAATTATATTATGGATATTTTCAATGATCATCAGCGCCTCCCTTGCCTTTTCTGCTTCTCTTTCAGGGCTTGCTGCTGCATTCTCTGCGCCTCTTCGAGACGCTGCTGCCATTTGCTCTTAGGAATTGGCTTGCCCTCTGAAGCCTTAAGCTTTGCCATAATCTGTTCGGGATGCACGAAGAATTTCTTGATAATCCAGGTCTGCAACATTGTAATCAGATTGGAAAGCAGGTAATAATAGCTTAGACCCGACGACAGACTGTTACAGATGAAAAACATCATAACAGGCATAAGGTATACGCTCATAAACCTCATGCTCGCAGTGTTAGGGTCATTGCCTGACATCTGGCCGGCTGAAGTGATTTTCGAATAGAAAAACATTGAAATAGCCATAAGCAGGGCAAAGAGTGAAATATGGTCTCCAAGCAGCGGCACGTTCACACCAAAATTATGTATTGAATCGTAGGCACTCAGGTCTTCTGCCCACAGAAAACGCTGCTGACGCAACTCGATTGAAGCAGGGAAGAATCTGAACATCGCCCAGAGTATAGGGAACTGAAGAAGCATCGGAAGACAGCCTCCCATAGGGCTGATTCCGGCCCGCCGGTACAGCTCCATTACAGCCTGCTGTTTCTTCATGGCATCTTCCTGCTTAGGGAATTTCTCATTCAATTTGTCCACTTCCGGCTTGATTGCCTGCATCTTTGCCGTCGAAGAATATGACTTGAAAGACAGAGGCAGAACTACTATCTTAATGAATATGGTCATCAAGAGTATGATAATTCCGAAATTGGATATAAACCTGTGCAGGAAATTGAATAGCGGGATTATAACGAATTTGGTAAACCATCCTACAAGCCAGCCGCCGAGAGGGATGATCTTTTCATATTTCTGCCCGAAAGACTTAAGTGTGTTGAAGTGGTTAGGGCCGAAATAGAATTCATAAGGTATATTGACCTCATTTCCAATCGTAAAATCACTTCTCATCCTGGCCTCGCAAGTCATCAGGTCATGGCTCTCGTCATCCGCCGAAAAGAAGCTGATTGACAGGTCGCCTGTTGAAAATTCGTCCTTGGAACGCATTATAGCCGAGAAAAACTGCTGTTGGAAAGCAAACCAACTCAGCTTGCTGTCTATCCTCTTGGAAGCGTTCCTGCCCCTTCCGATTTCTGACGGCTTCTTTTCCTCACTGAAATAATAATTCAGCTTAGAGTACTGGCTTTCGTTCTTGAAGCCTTTTTCCATTCTCGGCACTGTTACCTTCCAATCCATGTCGAACATGGAGACGTTTCTCGGTATTACGTTCTCCATATCCTTGAATGTCAGCACATTATCTATAGCATAAGTGCCTTTTGCAAGTACATATCTCTGTTGGATATATCCGCCTCCTGAGAATGGAAGCCTCATCACTATTGAAGTGTCGCTATGCTCCACAACATCGAAGACAAAGTCTTTTGTATTGATATTCTCACCGGCATAAATCGTGTAACCCAACTCGCTTTTGCCCGGCTTGAAAATGAAAAGGTCAGTACTGTCATAATTCTTGAAATCTTTCACCCTTACGGCATAAGGCTGGGCACCCTTGGTCGCAAAGACCACTTCTAACTTGTCATTTGACAAAAGCAGATATGAGCCCTCCTTGGATTGTGCCTCGCACAACAGGCTGTCCTTATATATCCCTTTCTTCTTTACTTGCTCCACATCCTGAGAAGCTGTTGCCTGTCCGAGCGTATCCGTTGCCACTGCCTTGCTGTAGGCTGCTGTATCTGCGGCAAGGCGTTTGGCTTCTTCAATCGAAGCAATCGAATCCAACTGGGCCTGGTATTTTACTTGTTTGGCATATTGCTTAGATTGGTACCATGTAAAGCCGAACATTACAACGCCAATCAGAATGAATCCTATTACAGTATTCTTGTTCACTTGCTAAAATTTAAAATGCTACTGATTTTCCTCGACGTCCCTGATCTGTTTCTCAAGCTCTTTCAGCTCATTCTTGGCCTCTTCTATCCGGCTTTCCATTTGACTGATAAGAGCTGCCGAATTTTTGGAAGCGGCAAAGAAACCTATATTGTTCTCGTATGTGTCAATATCCTGTTGAAGACGGTTATATTTCTGGACAAGCTTGTCTTTCTCCGACATTGGCCCTCTCTGTCCCCTATTACCTCCCTTGCGGCTATCATTTTTGCCCACACCGTGGAAATCAGGGAATTTCTCTTGCATGGCTTCCTTGAAAGCGGCGGCTACTGCATCTTTCTCCTTGAAAGGGACGAAGCCGATAGCCAGCCACCTTTCATTGAAACTCTCTGCAGCATCTCTCTTTAGAGTCTCGTCATCTGTGGAGAAGGTCTTGATTTCCTCAATAAGAGCTTTCTTTGCCTTAAGATTGCCGTAGAAGTCGTTTTCCGGCTTCTGATGCTTGTCTCTTTCAGTAAAGAACTCATCGCAAGCTGCACGGAAACGTTTCCAAAGTTGCTCCGACTTCTTTCTTGGCACAGCACCTATCTCTTTCCACTGTTTCTGTAAATTTATGAACTTGTCAGTGGTCTTTTTCCATTCTGAACTGTCCTTCAGAGCTTCCGCCTGCTCGATAAGAGCCAGTTTCTGCTCCAGATTGGAATTCATATTCTCCTTAAATTCAGAATAATAATCCCTCTTCCTTTCGAAGAATTTATCACAGGCTGCACGGAATCTGTCGTATATATTCTGGTTTTCCTTTTTGGTTGCAAAGCCTATTGCCCTCCATTCTTTCTGAATATCAGATATTTCCTTGGAAAGGGCATTCCATTCGCTTGAATATTGGATATCCGCCTTAGCTGCTATCTCTTCAACTTTTTCGCACAACTTAGTCTTTGCTTCAAGATTTTTGACATATTGTGCTTTCAGTTCTTCAAAATAGGCCTGATGTTTTTTATTTATAACTGCTGTAGCAGCTTTGAATCTGTCCCAAATCTGCTCTCGGAACTCCTTTGCCACCGGTCCATACTCTTTCCACTGTTCGTGCAACTTCTGCAATTCTTTGAAAGCATCCAGGACGTTTTCATTTTCTGCCAATTTCTCCGCCGACTCGCAGAATGCCTCTTTAGCTTCAAGGTTTTTCTTGAAATCCAGGTCACGCATGTCCCTGTTAATCTGCACCTTATCGTAGAACTGCTCTACATAGAACTGATAGGTGTCATTCAGATTTCTAAAATTCTGCACAGGCACAGGGCCTATTTCTCTCCATCTTGCCTGTATTGATCTGAAATCGGGGAAAGTTGCACTTACATCTTCCTGTTTGTCAATCAAGGCTTTCAGATCTTCAATAACCGCCTCTTTCTTCTTCAGGTTTTCTTCACGCTCAAGTTCCACTTTCCGATTATACTCCGCACGTTCTTTCTTGAATTTATTGTAAAGTGCCTTAAAACCGCTCTCGATGATTTCAAACGGATTCTCCTTAACGGTATCAGCTTCAACCGGAGCTTCTTCCGTGGCATCCTCCAAAGGAGATGATTCCTTAGGCTCGTCCACATTAGGAGAATATCCGGCATCGGACTTTTCCTTTGACAACTTCTTGTAGAATGCCGCCTTAATGTTTTCCGCCTCCTTGGATTTCTTCATCCTGTCTGCATCGGAAGCAAGTGCCTCAAAAGCTGAGGTAAGTTCGGCAAGAGTCATCGCGTTATAATTTACGGACGGCTCTTCCTCCTCCTTCTCAGACAAACCTTCTGCATTAGCTTCAGGAACAATAATCTCTTTTTTGCTTTCAGACTGTCCGGCAGTTTTTTCAGCTACATCTGATGTCGCCTGCACATCAGGTTTCAATTCTTCACTCATAAAAAACGAAGTAACGGTTTATAAATAAAAACACCTTTGCGTCCAATCGGACACAGATTTGCAAATATACCTAAAAAATCCATAAAAAAGTCCTATTTTTGCATCGAGTTTCAAAAAGCCGGATAATGAGGATTGATATACTTACCGTTGTTCCCGAATTGCTTGAAAGCCCGCTGAGCCATTCCATTGTAGGCAGGGCGAGGAAAAAAGGCATTGTCGAGATAAATGTCCATAACATCAGAAAATATGGGATAGGGCCAAGACTGACAGTGGATGATTATTGCTATGGCGGAGATGCCGGTATGGTCATGATGGTTGAGCCGGTGTTCAATATGATCGGCGAATTGACATCCCAAAGAGAATATGATGAGATAGTATATATGTCGCCTGACGGCCGACAGCTTGACCAGGCTACAGCCAATGAGTTTTCTCTGAAAGAGAATGTCATCATCCTGTGCGGCCACTACAAGGGCATTGACCATAGAATCAGAGAACATCTTATAACCAGGGAGATTTCAGTCGGAGACTATGTGGTCAGCGGCGGAGAGCTGCCTGCGGCTATTTTTGCTGACGCAATTGTAAGACTTCTGCCAGGTGCGCTAAGCGATGAGACTTCTGCATTGAGCGATTCCTTTCAGGACAATCTGCTGTCCCCTCCCGTCTATACCAGACCATACGAATTCAACGGCTGGAAAGTTCCGGACGTCCTTCTGAGCGGTGACCCGAAACTGATCCGGTCTTGGCAGGATGAGCAGGCGTTAACCCGTACAAAAGCATTGCGCCCTTCACTCTTGTCACATAAAGTAGACAAAACGTTAAAATAAATAACTTTTTCGTCCGAAAAAATTTGTATTTGCCAACGGATTGGTTATCTTTGCATCGTTTTTAAAACGTTACAACGTAACAAAAACCTTTTAGAAATTTTCTAACTAACAATAATTGGCCCTTTAAGGGTAAAAAACACACTACTAACTAACCCATAAAGACTCGCTGCGAAGCGAGTCTTTATTATGTATTTCCGCCTGCACAACAGGCTCTGAATGACAGCGTTACGATATTTAGAAACGATAGTACACCTTGAACATGCAGTTAATCGGTGCCTGAGGATACAAGCCCTCATATTGCACCATAGTATCGCTATCCTTGAAATGGGTCCTCGACACCCAGGCATAGGCAAAATAACGGTTATTGAACAGATTATTGACATAAGCCGAAAATCCGATCTTGCCGCCCCTCATATCGAACTCCTGCGAAACCGAAAGGTTGGCGACAAAATAAGCCGGCACCGACCTGTCCGCACTCTCGGTATTATCCCAATACTGCTTGCCCACGAATTTGCCGTCCAAAACTACGGAAGCACTTTTCCACGCCCCTTTCGTAACTCTGCGGAAAGGGCTGCATACAAGTCTCACCATACCTGTAACAGACGGCGAATTAAGCATGGTAACCTTATCATAATGAGTCTCAAGTAGCCCTAAATAATTATAATCATCTTTATTGTCGTATTGCATTATCTGAGCCGTATAATCCTGAATTTTATTGATGCTAAAAGTGGCATTTCCATCAATACGAAGCTCCGGAACAGGCTGCCATGCGGCCGACAATTCCACTCCCCTCCTGAAACTCTTCGGCACATTCTCCTTGATAGGATAGCCGGCATCATTCAGCCGCCCGGTCTCGATAAGCATATTCCTGTACTCCATCATATAAAGATTGACCGAATATGATAGTTTCTCTGAAATCTTCATATCCATGCCCAATTCAATGTCATACATTCTCTCCGGCCGCAAGTTCACCTCGGCATCCCTGCCTGCCTCTTTCTCCTGTACCGCATAGCGTATATTCTCTTTCAAATCGCTTCTCCCCGGCTCTCTATGCCCTATCGCCACAGAACCGTATACTTTCATAAAATCATCCTTAATCCAACTCAGTCCGGCTCTCGGATTGAAAAAGTTCCAGCTGTTCTTATAATCCGTAGCGATAAATTTGTCGTCAGGCCCTGACATCTTATAATATATTCCACGGTATTGCAAGTCTGCATAAGCCGAAAACCCTGCCCCGAAATCATATTCTCCCCTGCCAAAAACCGTCGCCTCTCTCTTGACTCCATTATTGTCATACCAACGGCCGTCGGAATAATCATGACCGTCACCTAATACGGAAGCCCATATAACATCTCCGAAATGCTGTCCGCTATATGATGAAAGATAGACACCGCCCGTAGCCGCCAACCTGTCGGAGTTGAATTTAATATTCGAGTTCAAGACTATATATCTGTTATCCATAGCCTTACGTATTATAAAATCACTTTTTTTATGAGTGACTCCATTTATGTTTATAGGAGAATAGCCGTATTTCTTCAATTTGGCATCTTGCTTGAATTCCTCGTAATAGCCGTCTCCCTTGGTCCAGTTGGCCGTTGTAGACCAATAAAGACGCTCCCCGAACAGGTGGGTGTAGTTCAACTGCAGATGATGCTGCGAATAATTGTCCGTCTCATTGTCATAATAGCGGGCATTGCCGAAACTGTCGTGATATTCTCCGGCAACGTTATACCTATAGTCTCCGGCATCATATTTCGATTTCGGAAGCCCCGCCCAGGTGATGCCTGTATGCTGCTTGCCCATGAGATATGTAAATTTCAACGAATTACGGTCCCTTAGCCATCCGATAGTGCCGAAAGCGGACTGCACGGTGCCGTAAGCGTTCCTTATATAGCCGTCAGTGGTACCGTAGGAATAGGCTAAATTCGCATATATGCCGCAAGGCAGAATGCCGCTGCCGGCCGAGACGGTCGTTGTCGAAGTATTCCATGAGCCCCTACCGTATTCCAGATCGGCAAAAGGAGATGCTGCCGCAGAAGAGGTGCTCATATTTATACTGGCCCCGAAAGCACCGGAACCGTTTGCGGATGTGCCTAAACCCCTCTGTATCTGAACAGACCCCAATATCCTGGAAAGGGCCGGGATATTGACCCAAAAGACCTCCTGCGATTCCGAATCATTCAGAGTTATTCCGTTAAGTGTGATATTGATCTGAGTGCCGCTTGATCCCCTTATGCTCATTTTAGAATAACCGAGACCGGTGCCTCCCTCATTGGTGGAAATGACCGACGGTTGCAGATTCAGCGACATAGGAATGGAGTTAATCGGGTTCGATGCCCTAAGTTCCTCTTTTCCGATCATGGTGAAAGTCACCGGAGTTTTCTTGTCAGCCCTTGAGGCAGAAACAATTACGCTGTCCAGACGCTCTTTGATTTCAGGCTCTGTGGCCTTGGACACATTTTCCGCATTTGCGGATAAAGACAGGAGAGCAACTGCTGCTCCTAAATAAAAATAACCTCGCATAATGATTTACATTTTGCAAGGGTCACGCATTTGGCGTATGAGAACTAGCCTTCCCTACATCGGCATTACCCGCATCAGGTTCATTGGGTCTTTCTCAACCGTACAAAAAATACAGTACCCCCGCTATTATTAAACAATAATATTAGTTTTTACGTTTTTCTTTCAGTCTTATTTCATACATTCTTTTCCAATACTTTCCTGTAACATAAGTCTTCCCGGCATCAGGCTCATAGGCTATGCCGTTGAGCACATCAGTCCTTTCATCCCTTAGCGATGCCGGCAACAAGGACGAGCAGTCTATTGTCCCCTCGACATTACCCGAATCCGGATCTATAATGACAATCATATCGGTCATATAGACATTGGCCCATATTTTACCGTCAATATATTCAAGTTCGTTAAGGTAAGGCATAGACCTGCCGTTCATCTTTACAGTCACCGTCTTTTGCACCTGGAAGCGCTTGTCCATAAAGAACAGCCTTGCCGAGCCGTCACTGGCTATAAGCCGGCTGCCGTCGGTTGTCAGTCCCCAGCCCTCACGAGAGTAAGAATATGTGCTCTTGTATTCGAGAGTTGCGGCATCGTAAATAAAGGCCACCTTATTCTGCCACGTGAGGATAAACAATTCTCCGTCAAGTATTATGGAACCCTCGACAAAATACTTGTCTTGAAAGCCGAGTTTGCGTGTGCGCTTGCCTGTCGGTATGTCTACACTGCTGAAAGCCGATTCGCCGTAGCCGCCTGAACTTTCATAAAGCCGCCCGCCCTCGAAAAAGAGGCCTTGAGTATAGGAACTGTCATCATGGGGATATTCCTTGACAACCTCCGCCTTGTATTGCCTTACCTGGGCAAGGCATGAAGGTGCGACCGCCGCAATGACAAATGTCTGTACTATTATTTTAAGAAAAAACTTCATCTTCCCTGGCCCTCATCCTGTTGATCTTCGGAAGATATATATTCATCCGAGCCGATACGCTCTCGTCTGTATTTTCTTGCTGCCTTGACAAAGGCCGAGAAAATAGGCTGGGGCTTCTCCGGCGTGCTCTTGAGCTCCGGATGAAACTGCACCCCTATAAAGAAAGGATGTGACGGAAGTTCCACTATCTCCACAAGACCGGTCTGCGGGTTTCTTCCTGTGGCTTTCATACCGGCTTTTTCAATTACATCCAGATAGTCTCCGTTGAATTCGTATCTGTGTCTGTGCCTTTCGGATATTATCTCCTGACCGTAGATTTTCCTGGCAAGAGATCCCTCCTCCAGCTTGCAATCGTATGCACCCAACCTCATGGTGCCGCCCTTGATTGTGGTGCTCTTCTGCTCCTCCATAAGGTCTATTACAGGATTCTTGGTATTAGGGCGGACTTCCCTTGAGTCCGCATCGGGCAATTTAAGGACATCGCGGGCAAATTCGACTACGCACATCTGCATTCCAAGACAAATTCCGAAAAACGGTATCCCGTTCTCGCGAGCAAACTTTATTGCGGATATTTTTCCCTCTATTCCCCTCTCGCCGAATCCGGGGGCGACGAGTATTCCGTCCATGTTTCCAAGCTTCTCGGCCACATTGGAATTATCTATGTTTTCACTCTGGAAAGTGTGCACCTTGACCTTGCACTCGTTTTCAGCTCCGGAATGGACAAATGATTCCAAAATTGACTTGTAGGCATCCTGAAGCTCGACATACTTGCCGACAAGGGCAATATCAACCTGATATTTAGGATAATAGAGTTTGTCAAGAAATAGTTTTAACTTCGTAAAATCCGGTGCCGGAAGACCTTTAATGCCAAAATGGTCCAACACAAGGTCGTCAAGTCCTTGCTCTTCCATATTCATAGGGACCTGATATATTGACGGAGCATCTATCGATTGGATTACATGCCCCGGCTTGACGTTACAGAACAGAGCGACCTTGCGTCTGAGTTCAGGAGTAAGTTCTATTTCCGTGCGGCATACAATAATGTCCGGGTGTACCCCTGCCTGCTGCAGAGCCTGGACTGAGTGTTGCGTCGGCTTGGTCTTCAATTCTTTAGCTGCACGCAGATAAGGTACCAATGTCAGATGTATGCTTATAAGGTCTTCATCCGGCAGCTCCCACTGCAACTGGCGGATAGCCTCGATGAACGGCTGGGATTCCATATCTCCGACAGTTCCGCCCACCTCCGTGACAACCACGTCAAATTTGCCGGAATTGCCTAAGAGCATCATCCTCCTCTTGATTTCATCAGTGATATGAGGCACAATCTGTACGGTCTTGCCGAGATAGGCCCCCTCCCTCTCTTTGCTGATTACGGAATAATAGATTCTGCCGGTAGTGACATTGTTGGCTTTGGACATGTGAACTCCTAAAAATCTTTCATAGTGTCCAAGGTCCAGATCCGTCTCTGCCCCGTCATCGGTAACATAACATTCACCGTGCTCATAAGGGTTCAAAGTGCCCGGATCTATATTGATATATGGATCAAATTTCTGGATTGTTACTCTCAACCCTCTGGATTGTAGAAGCTTTGCAAGCGAAGCGGCGATTATGCCTTTGCCCAGAGAAGAAGCAACGCCACCTGTGACGAAAACGTATTTTGTGTTCATTTGTTGGATTTTCTTATCTGGATTACAAAGTTAGCCTTTTTTTTTGATTAGGGAAATAATTCTTAAATTTGGTGCATAAAATATGGTGGAACGATCTGCCGCGCCTTAACGGTGAGGAAAGTCCGGACAGGAAAGGGCGCCCTGCTGCGGAAAGCGCAGATGGGAGTAATCTCATATCATCGTAACAGAAAACAACCGCCTGAGCATTAGGCCTGAGGCCTTATGCAACGGCAAGGGTGAAAACGTGGGGCAAGAGCCCACGACGTCGGACAGTGATGCACGGCGGGTACGATGAAAGGGCCTGCAAGACCAAATATACTGACAGATGAGGACTGCCCGTCCGATGTCAAGGGGTAGGTTGCGTAGATAAATGGCAGATTTAAAAACAGAAACCGGCTTACTGTTCCGCCAGAGGAGTGCTTTCGGGCACTCCTTTTTTATTTGATGCCGTTTGCCTTGGCGGTAGCGTCAAGATCAAGGGCCTTTTCAAGTATTTGTATAGGATTTAAGACCTTGTATTTGGTAGACATTTCTATCTGCCATTTGCAGGTCTCGCACTCGCAGGTTACGAAATCGGGGTCGATACTGTTAATCTGATCGAAAAGGGGCTTACCGATTGACTGTGAATACTTATAATTTTCTTTCTTGAACCCGTAAGTACCTGCAATTCCGCAGCAGTTGCTCTCCATTGGCAGAAGCTCCATGCCAGGAATTTTTTCCATAAGCCTTTTTGTGAATATACTCCAGCCGAGCTTCTCCATGTGGCAAGGTATGTGATAGGCTGACCGAGCCTTATATTCTCTATTGAATATTAACTTCACCTTTCCGGAGTCAATCAGCTCATAGAGAAACTTTTCGACAAGGACTATACTGTTCCTGACTTTAGAATTTTCCACCTTGATTATTGCCGGATATTCATCCCTCATTGTAAAAATGCAGGTACTCGACACTCCGACTATTGGCAGGCCGGCTGCAACGGCTTTTTCAAATACAGCCACATTGTGTCTTGCATGCTTTTCGGCAGATTTCCACATTCCGTTGGAAATCATCGCCACCCCGCAGCACTTTTCATCAATAAGCACCACTCCGTAGCCTAAGGCATTCATAACATGCACAAAGGCCTTACCCACTTCCGGATGCTGGAATTCTGTGGAACAACCGTAGAAGAAAGCCACCTTTGCAGGAAACCTCTCTTGAAAAGCTTCAGCGTTTTTTCTAAACCAGGAGACAAAGCCCTGCCTTTGGTATTTAGGAAAAGTTCTGTGCTTGTCCACTCCCAAGATGCTGTGCATCAAGATTTTTGCAGGAGCGGAAGCTGTCACGGCATTGACTACCGGAGCGAAAGGTCTGGCCATCTTTCCCATAAAATCCGTATTTGCCAGAATAGTATCCCTCAGCGAAGGCCTGCTCTTGCTGTATTTAAGTCTTGCTCCATGAATTATATCTGCAATATGGACACCAGAAGGGCATGCGACCTCGCACCTCTTGCAATTCATGCAATATTTCAGGTTCTCGTCATAGTAGAAACTGTTTTTAAGCCGCAGTCTCTCTCCATCTGGTCCGGCTTGCTTTGGCCCCGGAAATGAAGGGTTTACCGGCACTAATGGGCAATATGCCGTGCAAATAGTACACTTGATACATTGCTCAAAATTATTCTTGCTAATATTATTCTCCTGCATCGGTTTCTTCTTTTATCCAATTATAGAATCAGCGACATTGAATGCCGTCATAATGGCCACACCGGCCCCGCATCCGAGTTCCACAGGATTATATCCTCCCAGAACAGCACCTATGGCATATAGGTTTTCTATGGTATTCCCGCCTAAGGCCGGATGAAAAAGAGAATCGGTCCTGACACCAAACCCGAGATAGGCCTGCGGCTTGAAAAAATCCTCATCGTACCATTTGTCGCGGCCATCGGCAAAATCTGTATCAAGGCCGAACAAAGGCTCGATAATGGCTTCAGGAGTGGCTTTAAGACCTTTGCTGAAATAACTTCCGGAGGCAAGTACAAAATTGTCCGCTTCCAGACGCACTTCCCCAAGGTTGCATGACCTTACACATTTGATCTTATTTTCTTCTATCTCAGGATTTATGACTTCATCTCCTATCAGCATAGTACCTCCAAGAGCCTCAAAACGCTTTTTCAGCTGCAACTGCGAGCGTAGGCCCGGTATTGAAGGTGGCATCGTCCCAATAAAAACAGTTCTGACAGGCAAAAGCCTCCTTATTTCCTCGATTGCCTTAGTATCTTTAAGGCCGAATACAGCGGGCAATACAACAGTGTCCTCATCTTCCAAATCCACTGTAACGCATTCCGCGAACTCCGCTATTATCTCCGGCTTTTCCATTACTCCGGCTATATTCACAGACCTCATCTCGGAAGGGTTAGACCTTAGCCTGTCAAAAGCCGGCATATCAATATCGACAATCCGGCATTTATGCCCGTAGGCTTCCAAACCATCGGCAATAAACTTGGTATTGAAATCCAGATAGCCTTTCACATTAGCAATCAGCACCTTTCTGCCGACATCAAACTTGTCGTTCTCGAAAAGTTCTACATCCTCGAAAGTAAGCCAGGCTTGTCTGAGAGTTCCTAATGGACTGAGCATCCGACCGTTAATTTCAGGACTGCCTTTCAAATTTACGCCTGCCTTATTGAAAAAGTCCTTAACCTCACCCGAATAACGCAGAATTTTTTCCGGGCCTATTTTGGAATAAGGATGGCATTCCTTGAGGTTGGCCATAGCTTTATGGGGTTCAGAAATCGGATTGCCGTCTATGTCCCTGTTCAGCAGGTCGAAAGAACCTGAGGAAAAGTGCATTGCATTCTGTCCGGTAGAGATTATCATGCAATCCTGCCCCGCCTCCTGGAGCCTTATACCGCAGACAAGGCCTGAAAGCCCGCCGCCGATTATTATAGTATCGAATCTCATGCTATCTGTTTTTATTCATATACTCCGACATACCAAGTACTTCTGAATATACCCATTGAGTGTACTCACTCTCCCTCAATGCCTCGCCCCAGGCAATGGGATACATTCCTTTCCACCTTTCTTCTATAAAGCCGGCAAGGTCTTTTCTGGACTTCTCGGTGCAATTATGCGTTTTGGCTATAAGGCCTGCGGCCCGGCAGGCACAAAGCTCTCCCTGGCAAGTGCCCATTCCAAATCTGGTTCTTCTCCTCAAATCAATAAGATTGTGTACATCGAGCTTTTCCAATGCCGCATTCAATTCCCCTACCGACACCTCCTCACACTCGCAGACGATGCTGTTGTCATAAGAATTGTCCAAAGAAAGGTCGCGGGCCATATTACCGAGACGTCCCACGGCAGCTTTCTGAGACATTGTCGGCTTTTCCCAATACTTTTTCGCTTCCTCTTCCTGACTTGACAAGTCCGATCCGGGAAGAGGTATTGTTGCAGTCTGGCATTTCTTGCTGATATTCAATTTCCTGCACACCAAATCGGTAGCTTGTTCCGCCATTAGGCGGTATGTCATCAGCTTGCCTCCGGTAATAGTTATAAAGCCTTTTACTCCGTCCCGCTTTTCGTGATCCAGCAGAACTATTCCGCGGCTGATATTACGCCCGGACGGGTCGTTGTCCGCTGACACCAAAGGCCTTACACCGGCGTATGCTCTGAGGATCCTGGCGTTTGAGAGAGCCGGTGCCAATTTGGCTCCCTCGGTGATGAGCAGATTTACCTCTTCCGGGGTTACCTTAAGGTTATCGCATTCTTCAAAAGGAACCTTCGTAGATGTCGTCCCAATGACGGAGACGGTATCTCCTGGAACTAAAATATCGGCATTGGCCGGCTTCCGGCAACGATTCAGGACAATATTATTTATCCTATGGGCAAATATCAGCAAGGCCCCCTTGGCTGGGAACATGCCGACATTAATTCCTGTCATGGCGGCAATATGATGCCCCCAGATACCGGCAGCATTAACCACTATCGATGCCCTATATTCGCTATCCTGCCCTGACTTATGGTCACGGACCCTGATACCTACTACTGTGTCGGCTTCTTTTAGAATTTCGATTACCTCTGTATATATAAGTACCTCGGCCCCATGCAGCTTGGCATCTACGATGTTGGACGAGCAAAGCCTGAATGGGTCCACCGAACCGTCGGGAACCTTGACAGCCCCTACGATTTCCGGATTTGCGGACGGCTCAAGCCTTAACGCCTCCTTAGGGTCAATTATTTCGGCCTTGATTCCTGATGCCCTGCAGGCATCTACAAATTTCGCCTGATAGCCAAGATCGTCTTCCGGGAGGGAAATGAAAAGACCGGACGTGTCTTCCACGCAATGTTTGGCCATCCTTTTCAGAATTATATTCTCTTCGATGCACTCGGAAGCCGATTCGCTGTCAGTAACGGCATACCTCGCCCCACTGTGCAGAAGTCCGTGATTCCTGCCAGTTGCTCCGTCGGCAATGTCCATCCTCTCCACGAGCAGGACTTTTAGCCCACGCATGGCGCAGTCCCTCGCAGTGCCTGCACCCGTCACGCCGCCACCGATTATTATCACATCAAACTCATTAGCATTATTTTTCATAGACGCCTGAAATATATTTCGTTTCAAAAGACAAATATAATATTTGTTTTCATAATGAAAGCATATAACTCGGATTTATTGTCTGAATTTTAATATTTCTTTAAAAAAATTCCTCGAATTGGATTTTATTTGTAAATTTGAAATATACTAATTACTGATAACACATACCCTATGCTAAAAAAAATATGGGCGCTATATAGAGACGGATTCAGGAATATGACCTGGGGGAAACCGTTATGGGTGCTTATCATATTGAAAGTCATTATACTGTTCGGAATATTGAGGATATTCTTTTTCAAGCCGACCATGGCCGGCATGGATGAAGAGGAAAAAATCGAAACTGTAGGGAATAATCTAACAAAAACAATTAAAATCAACTAAATTATGGAGTCAACACTTATTGACTGGTCGAGATTGCAATTTGCGATTACAGCCGCGTATCATTGGCTGTTCGTGCCTCTCACTTTGGGCCTGTCTATGATTATGGCAGTCATGGAGACCATCTATGTCATTAAAAAGGACGAATTCTGGAAAAAGACAGCTCAATTCTGGATGAAGCTCTTTGCAATCAACTTCGCGGTCGGAATTGCCACGGGAATTATCCTTGAATTTGAATTCGGGACGAACTGGAGCAACTATTCATGGTTCGTAGGAGACATATTCGGAGCTCCTCTCGCCATTGAAGGTGTCCTGGCGTTCTTCATGGAGGCCACGTTCTTTGCCGTCATGTTTTTCGGTTGGGACAAGGTGAGCAAACGTTTTCATCTCGCAGCCACCTGGCTTTGCGGGATCGGAGCCACAATATCGGCATATTGGATTTTAGTTGCCAATGGCTGGATGCAGCACCCTGTAGGGACGACTTTCAACCCGGATACTGTAAGGAGTGAAATGACGGACTTCTGGGCGGTAATAGGCAATCCGGTAGCAATATCCAAATTCTTCCATTCCGTATTCAGCGGCTGGATGACAGGAGGTGTGTTCGCAATAGGAGTAAGCTGCTGGTATCTTCTCAAGAAGCGTGAACAGCGCTTTGCAATGGCCAGCATAGCTGTGGCCTGCCTCATAGGAATAACGGGAGGCGTCGCCACCTTCCTTGCAGGAGACTCTTCCGGCATACAGGCTGCAAAATACCAGCCCATGAAGCTTGCAGCCACAGAAGGCCTTATTGACGGCGGCAGAAAAGCTCCGTTCTCTATAATACCGGGTGTAGAAATACCGGGCATACTTTCTTTCCTTGCCACACACGACGTAAACGGTTATGTACCCGGAGTAAATGACATTCTGTTGGGATATACCGACAACAACGGAAACAAAGAGCCGTCCGTAGACGAAAAAATGTGGAGAGGGAAACGTGCAGTGGCCTCATTGGCAAAATACCGAGAGGTGAAAGACACCGATCCGGAGAAAGCTGCCCTTATGCTCCAGGTTTTCAGGGACAATGAAAAGTATCTCGGATACGGCTATATCAATAGCCCGGAAGACCTTATACCACATATTCCTCTAATCTATTGGTCATTCAGGATAATGGTAGGTTTAGGAATTTTCCTGATGATATTCCTGATCTTAATCCAGATTTTCCATTACAAAAACAAACTTCCGGATATGAGATGGCTGCAATTGGTGGCCATAATATCAATTCCATTGGTGTATATCTGCGGCCAGGCCGGCTGGATTGTGGCAGAAGTCGGAAGACAGCCTTGGACAATCCAGAACCTGCTGCCGGTTGGAGTTGCGGTATCCAGTGTCAGTGCCGCCGCAGTCAAGACAACATTCTTCATTTTCCTGGCAGTATTTGCCCTCTTCCTGGTGATTGAAATCAGAATCATGCTGAAAGCCATAGCAAAAGGCCCTCTCATCAGTGAAACACTTCCGGAAACAACAAACGATAAACAATAAGTTATGTCATATATTTTCCTTCAGAACTATTGGTGGTTCTTAATTTCATTGCTTGGCGGACTTCTGGTCTTCCTGATGTTCGTCCAGGGCGGCAATGCTCTCCTTTCAATCAAGGGGTTGAGCGACAATCAGAAACGGATGATTGTCAATTCTACGGGTCGGAAATGGGAACTTGCATTCACGACTTTGGTGACTTTCGGAGCGGGATTTTTCGCCTCCTTCCCTCTATTCTACAGCACAAGCTTCGGCGGTGCATATTGGGTATGGATAATACTGCTGATCACATTTGTGTTCCAGGCGGTATCTTATGAATTCCAAAACAAGAAGCACAATATTTTAGGTAGCAGAGCTTTCAGGATTTTCCTGGTAATCAACGGAATACTTGCACCGCTTATTGTCGGGGCCGCTGTCGGCACCTTCTTCACCGGCTCGGATTTCATCGTAAACAAAAATGCCATTCTCGGTGACGGACATTCAAGCATAATAAGTACATGGGGGAACTCCTGGCATGGACTTGAAGCCCTTACGCAGCCTATTTGCCTTAGCCTTGGCCTGTCAATACTCTTCCTTGACGTCCTCTTAGGCGCACTGTATATTGTCAACAACGTGAATGATGCCGACCTGGACAGGAGAATGCGCTGTACCATTAAGATTATCAGCATCTTCTTCCTTGTTGCAGTGCTAACATTCCTGGCTCTTATCCTTACAAAGGAAGGCTTTGCAGTAGCCGAGGACGGGACAGTAAGTATGGAGAAATTCAAATACCTGCATAACCTGCTTCAAATGCCGATAGTGCTTATAATGCTGCTGGCCGGAGTTGTGGCAGTGCTTTCAGGCCTGTACATGGGGGCATTCACCAAATCAAGATACGGTATTTGGCCGGCAGGCTTCGGGACTGTCCTGGTAGTTCTCGCCGTATTCTTCATTGCCGGCTATAACGGCACTGCATATTACCCTTCATATACCGATCTTCAAAGTTCCCTTACTATACGCAACAGCTCGTCCAGTGAGTTTACTCTCAAGAGCATGTTCTTCGTATCGTTGGCAATTCCTTTTGTCCTGGCATATATAGTCTACGCCTGGCATCAGATGGACAAGAAGAAGATTTCCGAGGAAGAAATCAAGGATAACGGCATAAAATATTAATTATAAAGGAGTTTTGCCTTAATGGCAATCCTGTCTTATCTCGGTGGCGTGTCGCTATATGGCAAGGACACGCCACCGTTTATATATTATTATTTGCCCTCTCTGTTGCAGATGTGTTAAATATAACTAACTTTGCAGGTTACAATAAACCTCAACCGGATATTATGTCAGTAGAACTGATCCAGGTAAAAAACAGAAAACAGCTTAGGGACTTTGTGGAATTTCCGAATACTCTGTATAAGGATTCCAAATACTATGTTCCTAAATTATCCATGGATGAACTATCCACCCTCGACCCGAAGAAGAATCCGGCTTTTGAATTTTCGGAAGCTGCATTATACCTCGCCTACAAAGACGGAAAACTTGCCGGCCGGGTGGCGGCAATTGTCAACCATAAGGCCAACAAAAAATGGAATCATAAGGAAGTCCGGTTCGGCTGGATCGACTATATAGACGACTTGGAAGTCTCAAAAGCCCTGATCGACAAGGTGATAGAATATGGGAAAGCTAAAGGCATGGAAAAGATAGTAGGTCCTTTGGGCTTTACCGATTTTGACCCGGAGGGCATGCTTGTCGAGGGATTTGAGGAAATGTGCACCATGGTGCTCCTCTACAATTATCCTTATTATCCGAAACACATGGAGGCGCTCGGCTTCCGTAAAGAGATTGACTGGCTTGAATATAAGATCTTCATTCCGGACAGCGTGCCGGAACGAATCGAACGGCTTGCAAAAATCATCCCTGAGAAATACGGTGTCAGGGTCAGGAAAATAACACGTAGAGAAATCCGTAAAGAAAAGTTGGGGCACAAGATTTTTGCCCTTGTAAACGAGACCTACAAGAATCTTTACAATTTCACCCAGCTTACGGAAGAGATGATAGACAAATACGTCAATTTCTATTTAGGCCTTATTGACTTGAAATACATCACCTTAGTCGAGGATAAAAACAAGAATATAGTGGCTTTCGGACTTAGCATGCCGAGCATAGTCAATGCTCTGCGCAAATGTCGCGGGAAACTGTTTCCTTTCGGCTGGTACCATATTATCAAGTCATTGTATTTCAAACATGAGGACTGCGTTGAACTGCTGCTTATAGGGGTAAAGGCGGAATACCGCAACCACGGCCTTTTGGCGCTTATATTCAACGACCTGATTCCGCGTTACAACAAAGCCGGCTTCAAATACGGCGAAAGCAATGCCGAACTTGAAACCAATTTCATGATACAGTCCCCCTGGGACAATTTCGAATTTGAACAGAAAAAACGCAGGCGCGTAGTATATAAGGATATTTGATGGACGTGCAAAACAAGATGCTCCCACCTCTCCCGGAGAGGATGAGGCCCCGTAACCTTAATGAATACGTCGGGCAGAAACATCTTGTAGGCGACGGCTGCGTGCTAAGGAACATGATTTCTTCCGGCAATATGACCTCGTTCATACTCTGGGGGCCGCCGGGTGTCGGTAAGACCACTCTTGCAAGGATTGTGGCCGAAATGACAGAAAGGGAATTCCACACCCTTTCCGCAGTCAATGCCGGAGTCAAGGAGGTGCGTGAAATCATAGAGCGGTCAAAAGAGGATAAAGTATCGGTCTTCAACGGGACAAAGGCTTCTCCTATTCTTTTTATAGATGAGATTCACCGTTTCAGCAAATCGCAGCAAGACGCCTTGCTCAGTGCGGTTGAAGACGGCACGATCGTCCTTATAGGTGCAACGACCGAGAATCCCTCCTTTGAAGTGATTAATCCTTTGCTTTCACGCTGCCAGGTTTTCGTGCTTGAACCTCTGGAAGCCTCCGACCTTAAAGTGCTGTTGGACAGAGCACTGCAAGAAGACGAAATCCTTAGAAACCTGAATATCGAGGTCGAGGAGACTGATGCCCTGTTCAGGTATTCCGGAGGGGATGCACGCAAGCTGTTGAATATACTCGAACTGATTATAGACTCGTCAGACAAGAACGGAAGCATTATCCTGAATAACGATAAGGTGGTATTTACCCTTAAAAAGAATGCAATAAGATATGACAAAGGCGGAGAGCTGCATTACGACATCATATCGGCATTCATAAAAAGCGTTAGGGGTTCGGATCCGAATGCCGCCGTGTATTATCTTGCACGGATGCTGGACGGGGGCGAGGATCCGCTTTTCATTGCTCGCCGGCTCTGCATTCTTGCTGCTGAGGACATAGGTCTTGCCAATCCCAACGCATTGCTTTTGGCGGATTCTTGTTTCAGAATTGTACACAATATCGGTATGCCCGAAGCCAGAATTCCTTTGTCTGAAACTGCGATATATCTTGCATGCTCGCCTAAAAGCAATTCCGCATATATGGCTGTAAACAAGGCCCTTGAGGTGGCCGGACAGACACAAAGCGCTCAGGTGCCACTGTATTTGAGGAATGCCCCGACTAAGCTAATGGACGAGTTAGGCTACGGTGACGGTTACAGATATGCCCACGACTATCCCGGTCATTTCGTCGATTTGGAATTTATGCCCGAAGGATTGGAGGGAAACGTCTTTTATGAGCCTGCTGACAACAGCCATGAAAATGCCCTTAAATCTTACCTCAAGAGCTGTTGGCCAAAGTATTACGGAAATGCGGAAAAGAAAAATCAGAAAGGATAGCCTACACCGAAATGAAAGGCGTTTTTGCCTGAAAACCAATTTTTAGGACCTTGCCAACGGTCTCCTGCACCTTCCGATGGATCATACATCTGAAAGCCGAAATCCAGACGAAGCAGGATGAAGTTCAGATCAAGTCTTATTCCCAAGCCCCAGTCAGCCGCAAGACCCTCCCAAAGTGTGTTTTGAGAGATACGAGCCTTTTCGCTGTCCGATTCGGTACCTTTTTTAAGTGTCCATACATTGCCTAAATCTATGAAAGCAGCCCCTTCCACTTTCCAGAACAGGGGGTAACGATATTCCATATTGGCTTCAAGCCTCATATCTCCTGTCTGGTTAGGTATAACGAATGTAGTATCCCTTTTGGAAAGTCCCGGTCCCACTCCCCTTGCCTGCCAGCCCCTAAGGCTGTTTGCTCCTCCGACATAGAAATGTTGCTCAAACGGCAAAACGGTCGAATTGCCGTAGGCATAGCCGGCTCCTGCCACAATCCTTGTGGCGAAAGAATGCTTGTCCTCCTTGCCGAACCTCCATGTCCTGCCCAACATCAGTTCTCCCCTGACATATTGGGAATATGGTGTGTTCCATATCATTCCCGATCCGAACTCATCTTTCCCCATTAATGGCTTAAAGGCACTAAGTGCATTTCCGGCCACATTGAATTGCAGGGCGACATAGTGATAGGTGGTCTTCGGGTTCGGACTTGCATTTGTGGTGTAATATAACTGTCCGCCTAAGCCCAAGTCAAAGTGGTCCTGATAGGCATTCCTCATAAAAGGGTTTTTCTCCAAAGAGGAATAGAAATTTCCGTCGATTTTGAACAGATGAACTATATTCAGCTGGATAGGATATACCTGATAATACAGTTTCTTATGGACTCCGGCATAGCCGAAAGATGTTGATATGATATTCCTACGATATTCAGGCCGATTCTGGTAATTATATGAAGCTTTGATGTCAGTACGCGGAATGGCTTTCTTGAACAGGCTGTAAGGCAAAAACACGAATTTGGGCAGGCTTAGCCCTGCGGAGACCCCGAATTCAGTGGAACGTATATTGGTGTTCGGCTTGAACTGGAAATTGCCTTTAAATCCTAAGTTAAGCCACTCTCCTCCATGAAATATATTCTTATGATAGAAAGACACCTCCGGAGACAGTCCTAAAAGGCCGGAGGAATTGGAGGAAGCCTCCATATTCAGCTTGAAGCCCTGTAACTTCGACGGTGTAAGACTTATTTTCGTATATATCTTGTCGGATTTGTCATCGCTCAATTCTATATTCACACTGCTGAACATCCTCAGTGCTGACAGGCGGTTATAGGTATTGTTCACGGCAACCTCACTATATTGGATGCCCGGTGTTATGGAATTCAGATGATACAGAACATTATTCCTTATTTTGAGGTTTGCAGGATAGGTTATATCCACATCACCGAAAGTGTATTTCCTGAAAGTTACGGCATCCTCCGGCGATTCATTCCTCGTATAGTTGTTCACCTTCATTTCCAATATTGCAAATCCCGGCTTGGTGAGGGTGTCGGCTTCAAAGGAATAATAGTTCTTTGAAAAGCCGTAGTAGCCAAGGCTTCGCATGGCGGCTGAAGACCTTGCAATCTCGGCCTCAAGGGCAGCTTCCGACAGATAGTCTCCCTGACGTATTCCGACTTCGGATATATGTCTGTAAAAATCCTTTGCGAATTCCGGATTGTCCTGAGACACTGAGAAATCAAGCTTATCTATGGGATAGCGTCTTCCCGGCTTTATCGTATATATTACCTTTACTTTGCGACGCTTCACCTCCACCTTTGAATCAACTGTCGAATTGTAATAGCCGATATACTCCAGATGTCGCTTGATATTTTCAACAGAAGGAGCAACCATATCCGGATCGTATATTACGGGAGCTATGCCTATTTTCCTTACAAATCTATTCCATGTCCCTGTCTCCTTTCTTCCGGACCAGTTGTAGACACACATCATCGGGCTCCAGCTCTTGGCTTTCTGCTTGACGTATGGCATGAGCCGGTTGGTTTTGAGTTTACCGCCTTTTTCAACCTCAATAGTGTTTTCGGCAAGCCTGTACTGGCCGTCTGCCAGGACCCTTGTCGTGCTGCAAGAAACAACGGCAAACAAAATTGCCGCAACTATGAATATATATGAAAATATCCTGCTCATTCCTATCTTACAAATTTATCTTTTTAAGGCGACATTCTCAAATTTTTCTGCATGCTCTGACAATTATAACCGATTTTTAACCTGTCGGGCATAAAAACGAAAGATTTTCCGTAAGTTTGCAAGACAACAAAAATGCGATGGGCATATCAAACAGCGAAATAAAACTTGTCAGGTCCTTGTCTATGAAAAAATTCAGGGACTCTTTGGGACTTTTTACGGTTGAGGGCGATAAATTGGTCGCAGAAGCCATGAAGTCCGGTTTCCATGTAGAGAAAATATACCGCAGCTCTGAAATAGGTGAGGAAATGATGAAAAAGATAAGCCTGCTGTCTACCCCCTCGCCGGTATTGGCCGTAGTGAAAAAGCCGTCGCAGGACGAAACTGATGAGGCCCAAGTGGCCCGTCCGGCCAAAGGCCTATATCTCGCATTGGATTCTATCAGAGATCCCGGCAATTTGGGCACAATACTCAGAATTGCAGACTGGTTCGGCATAGACGGTATATTCGCAACTCCTGACACCGTGGATTTGTATAATCCCAAGACTGTCCAGTCCACTATGGGGGCAATTTTCAGAGTCCGCTTCGCCTATGCCAATCTGGAGCGTTTTGCGGATCTTGCAATAAATTCCGGAGGAATTGTGTACGGGACATTTTTGGACGGCGACAATATCTATGATACCGATTTGCAGACAGGGGATAAGGCTCCGGTCGTGGTAGTAATAGGAAATGAGGCCAATGGCATATCTGCTAAAATGGAAAAGAAAGTCGGTTCAAGGCTGTATATTCCTCCTTATCCTGACGGAAACACCGGCTCTGAGTCGCTTAATGCAGCAGTAGCGACGGCAATCACAGTAGCTGAGTTCAGAAGGCGAGGACGATAGCGTACTCGTCCGGAGTCCTGAATTCTCCCTATGAAATACGCAGCTTTGTACCGCTCATTGCATCCACGTGAATCTTTATAGGCGTGTCCTTGTTCAATTCCGAAGTCTGGGCAAGGCCTAACCATTCGAAAGCATGTTCAGGTATTGTTATAATTATGTCCGAAGCCCTTGCCGAGAAGTTCGCTACAAAGAGCCATGTGTCATCCTCGTAATCTCGCAGAAACGCGAAATGCCTGTCTTTATCAAAGCCGTCCGAAGAGACATTGCAATAGCACAGGTCGTAAGTGTCCCCGGAATTGACGGCACGTTCCGATGCAGCAAAAGCAATGGCCTGCCTGTATTCGTTCCATATTGACTTTTCCAAATCCGACAGCTCGTCCTTGCCGTGTATTGTATTGTAGAGACGTCTTAAGCTTCCCACGCTCCACCAGTCAAAAATCGATGTCCTCCCGTTAAGGCCGCAGAAGCCCTCCTCGTCCATTCCTCTCTCCCCCACCTCCTGGCCGAAATACAACATGAATGGAGATGTGTTGAAGAACAAGGAAACATAAAGAGCCGGGATTGAGTTGGCAGCATTTTTCCCTAAGAAATCCGATGCAAAACGCACCTCATCGTGGTTTTCCAGAAAATTCAGCATATAGGGCTGCAAGTCACCGAGAGCCTGCCAATTCCAAGTTATCCTCCTTGTCGATTGCCAGGCTTCCACCGGCTCCCAGCTGTCATCCACATTTTTTCTGACGATGTCGTGCAGTGCATCATACAGCCCGGACTTGTCGTACAGATAATCAAAACCTACATCCTTGACATAAGTCCTGTAAGAGGCTTTCTGATAGACCTCGGCAATAAAAATGATGTCGGGAAATTCCTCTTTGATACGCTTTATCATCCATTTGAGGAAAGGTTTTGGCACAAGCTCCACCATATCGCATCTGAAACCGTCAATGCCTTGCTGTGCCCAAAACCGTACGGCCTCGTACATCTTGTCCCAAGTCTGTGTATGGTTGTCGCAATAATTTAGCTTTATGGTATCATACCAATCGTTAGCTGTCGGCTCAGGGGTATAGGCATTCCCGGAGGCCATAGCCGGAATTTCCTCATATTTCTGTCTTGCAACCGGAAGTTTCAGGGCTTGTCCCGGATAGTAGAAGAAATCATTGGTCTCGGTCCACAACTGGTTTTTATCATCCAAGATACCGAGTACAGGATGCCCGTTAGCGTCCCGCCCGTCAATTATCGGTTTGGGAGAAAACCTGCCATAGTCTCTGGCAACATGATTCGGGACAAAATCGATAATGGCTTTAAGACCGGCGGAATGAGTACGATCTATCATATCGCAGAACTCTTCCATTCTGTTTTCCGGATTTGCGGCAAGATAGGGGTTGACATCAAAATAATCCGTTATCGCATACGGAGAGCCGGCTTTGCCTTTTATCCAGTCCGGCGAAGAGGTTTCACAGCCGGAGGCGTTGCATGCTGTAGCGTGCCTTATAATCCCGGTAAACCAGATATGGGATATGCCCATATCCTTAAGATATGCAAGGGTCGCGGTGTCTATATTTTCGAATTTGCCTGTTCCGTTACGGCCTATATCTCCGTTTTTGACAGGATTTTCAACTGTGTTGCCCCAGAGCCGGGGAAGTATCTGGTAAATTATCGGTTTTGACATAAAATGCGAGTTTCAAATCCAATATGAAACTTTCGTGCCAAAATAATAGCCGGCGGCATGTCATAACCAAATAAGAGGACACACCACCGGCGAATAGCAAATAGCCGGTCAGGCCATTATAGCCTTATGGGCAAATTACCAGTTAAGAATCTTCTTGAGATCATATGCCTCCGGATTTCCGACATAAGCCTTTGCGGCTTCGTAATCGTCCGGCGTGACAAAATTGCAGATATATTGGAAATAATTCCGTGCTATGCCACCGTTGATGTTCACCCGTCTCGGAGGGATCTTGCCCTCGGCATTCTGAAGATCTTTCAGGTATAGAGGATGCGAATCTCCGTTAGCATCAACATAAACCATACATCCGGTCTCTCCCTTTTCATAAAGTTCGTAGACTCCCATTGCAAGCTCCGTGCAATAAGTAAGGTCATAAGCTATAGGGTCCTGACAACGGACATCATAGCCTATTTCCACCGGACGGGTCTTGACTTTCAGCCCTAACTTTTGGAATTCTTTGTCAAGTATGTCGTTGAACATGACTGCCTTGGATATTTTTCCAAGTTCCGGATGTCCATGCTCGTCGTATGTCATGTGGACGCCGGTTGACTTCAGGTCTTCAGGATCCAGGTCATGGAATACACCTTCGGCAACGACAACAGTGCCGTACTCAATCCCTAAAATCATCCTCTTGATAATGGCTGACAAGGTGAGCTTGATTATCTTATCTATTGATATTTCCGTTTTGTTGAACATTTCCGGTATGATTGTCATAGGACAATGAGTAGCCTCGCCTATGCCGAGAGCAAGGTGGCCGGCCGAACGTCCCATTGCGGAAATTATAAGCCAGTTGCCGGATGTGCGTGCATCCTCATAGATTGTCTTGGCAATGTGGGCACCTTCGTCCTTGGCTGAATTGAAACCGAAAGTAGGAGCGTTATTCGGCAAAGGAAGGTCGTTGTCAATCGTTTTCGGAACATGAATGTTGCGAATCGGATATTTCTTGAGTTCAAGGAATTTAGCAATCCTGTTTGCAGTGGAAGCCGTATCGTCCCCACCGACAGTAACAAGGAGCTTAACATTATTGTCCTGGAACAGCGACAGGTTGAAATTGTTCTCAAAATCAGCGTCCGTAGGCTTGAAACGGCTCATCTGGAGATAGGAACCACCTCTGTTGAAATAGGCGTCTGCCTTTAAGAAATCGAGTTCCTCCGTTCTCGGAGACTTGCTGAAAAGTCCGGAATATCCACCGTGCAGGCCGATAACGCGAAATCCGTTTGACAAGAATGTTTTTGCTACTGAGCAGACAACCGTGTTCATACCGGGTGCAGGACCGCCGCCGCAGAGGATAATAATTGCATCTTTCATATAATAATTCTGATTTTAAAGTTTAACGTTAAAGTTCATTCTGCCGGTCAATTTTCCCGGCTAATAGGATTCCAATTGCAAAATTATCTATTTTCCACAGAATATCCACGAAAAAAGAGTTAAATTTGTAAGATTGTAGACTTTAAACGATTTTAATGGACAGAGAACAGGCCTTGCTCAGAGCAAAAGAGCTTAGGAAAATACTTAAGGAGAACAGCCGCAAGTATTATGTTGAGAATGCTCCGACCATGAGCGACTATGATTTCGATATCCTTATGCACGAGTTGGAGGATATTGAAAAAGCTTTCCCCGATCTTGTCGTGCCGGACTCTCCTACACTGCGTGTCGGAAGCGATTTGGAGGAAAGCACAGATCCGGGAGCGGTCAAAGAGTTCGTACAATTACCCCACCGCTATCCGATGCTCTCATTGGGCAACACCTACAACATAACGGAAATAGAAGAATTCGCCGCAAGGGCGTCAAAGACGATAGGAAAAGACTTCACATATAGCTGCGAACTGAAATTCGACGGCACGGCAATTTGCCTTACATACATCAATGGGCTTTTAGTCAGGGCATTGACCCGTGGGGACGGGGTTGTAGGCGATGATGTCACTGCAAATGTCCGCCATATTTCAAACATACCGCAAAGGCTCACAGGGAACTATCCAGATGAGTTTGAAATTAGAGGAGAAATCCTGATGCCTTATGAGTCTTTCGACAAATTGAACAGGCAAAGGGAGGAAGATGAAGAACAGCCGTTCGCAAATCCACGCAATGCCGCCTCCGGCTCGCTTAAACTACTGGAACCCAAAGAGGTAGGAAGACGAGGACTGTGGTGCACACTCTATCATATTCCGGGAGGGAACGTGGATTTCACAACCCATTCCGAAGCCTTGGATGCAGCTGCGTCATGGGGGCTGCCGGTGTCAGACAAGCGTCGGATATGCCGTAATATCGAAGAAATAGAGGATTATATAAATTATTGGGATAATGCAAGGAAGACCCTCCCTTATCCGACAGACGGCATAGTAATAAAGATCAACGAAATTTCTTTGCAGCAGGAGCTCGGCTACACGTCAAAGGTCCCTAAGTGGGCTGTAGCCTATAAGTTCAAGGCTGAGGAGGCATTGACCAAACTGCTGTCGATTGATTATCAGGTGGGCAGAACAGGAGCCGTCACTCCGGTTGCAAACCTTGAGCCTGTCCTGCTTTCCGGGACTATGGTGAAGCGTGCGACATTGAACAATGCAGACCAGATGGCGTTATTGGATGTCCGAGTGGGAGATTATGTATATGTCGAAAAAGGCGGGGAGATTATTCCTAAAATAACCAAGGTGGAGCTTTCAAAAAGGCCTGCTGATGCCAAACCGCCCCACTTCCCTACCCATTGTCCGGATTGCGGCACCATGCTGGTCAAAGCTGAGGAGGAAGCCAAATTCTTCTGTCCTAATTCGGACGGCTGTCCCATGCAGATAAAGGGTAGGCTGCTGCATTTCCTGAGCCGTAAGGCCATGAACATAATCGCAGGAGAAGCCACTGTCGGACAACTTTATGAAAAAGGACTTGTCAAGACTCCGGCAGACTTCTATGATTTGGACAAATGGGCTCTGCTGCAATTGGAAGGTTGGAAAGACCGTTCGGCAGAAAGGTTCTTAGACAGTCTTTCAGCATCTAAAAATGTACCGTTCCAAAGGGTACTGTATGCTCTCGGAATCAGATATGTCGGAGAAACTACGGCCAAGGAGATTGCCTCCCATTTCGGTGACATTGACAAGATTGCGGCTGCGGACACCCAAAAGCTTTTGGAAGTAAAGGATATTGGCTCCGTGATTGCAGAAAGTGTCCACACTTATTTTAGCACGGAAGCACATCTTGCCGAGATAGACAGGCTGAAAGCGGCAGGCCTGCAGTTTTCATCTGAAAGCAGGCAATCCGCACTTTCAGATGCTCTGGCCGGCAAATCCATTGTAATTTCAGGCACTTTCAGCATTTCCAGAGACGAGATGAAAGCTCTGATTGAATCAAACGGAGGCAAGAACAGCAGCTCAATAAGCGGTAAGACCGATTTTCTTTTGGCCGGTAGCAAACCGGGGCCGGAGAAGATCAAAAAGGCAGGTGAGCTCGGCATCAGGATAATCGGAGAAGATGAGTTTATGAAGATGCTGCCTGATAACGGGCCGGAAGCTCTAAATGCTGAGCCGAATTTGTTTTTTAACCTTTGATACGGGATGAAGAAAGCAAAAGAATACATATACAGGCTTAAGAAGTTCCTTTCGGAGGATGTATGGCATTTGAATTTGGATGAGCTTTCCAAAGCAAAGGCGAGGCTGGTAAGGGACACTCAGGTCATACTGATTGCCTTAAAGACTTTCAGGGAACAGAAAATCGGTTTCCAGTCGGTGGCCTTAAGCTATTTCTGCACCATGGCGGCCGTACCTTTCGTTGCAGTAGCGTTTGCCGTAACGGGCGGCTTCGGGCTTGCAAACAAGCTGACCGACATTCTCTACTCATCCGATATTGACCAGAGGCTTATTGATATGCTCATGAATGCCGCCGACAATATCATAGAATCCGCACAGGCCGGTCTGTTCGGACTTATCAGTGCGCTGATGTTCGTATGGCTTGTAATATGGATGATGATGAGGGTGGAGACCGTGTTCAACAATGTGTGGAAAGTGGACAAGCCGCAGAGAAAATTCATCAAGAGTTTCGGAATAGACATAATAATAATGCTTATTTCGCCTTTCGTGATATTGATATTCTTTACCGGCTCTATCGTCTATTCCCACGTTCTCGACCTGATTCCCAACAGTATTGGCATCACAGACGCCATTATTTCATTTATCGGCTGGCTGATATTCTGTGCAGTGGCTATATTGACATTGTCGGCTATGTATAAATTCATACCGGCTACGGAAGTCAGGTACCGCAACGCATTAAAGGCAGCCATTCTGGCAGGAATAGCCTTTACCATATTGCAATATCTTTATCTGGAAACGCAGTTGCTTGTCACCAGAATAAACGCTGTCTACGGCACAGTGGCAGCCATTCCTCTTTTCATGCTATGGTTGAGATTCGGGTGGCTTATTATATTATACGGAGCGCAGTTCTCATACTCGTTCCAGAGAATTGACGAAATTGAAACCGAACTGATATGAGCTTTTCAGAATTTACCAAGAGGGATTACGAAGTTATAGCCAGAGAGTATGCGGACCTGGAGGTGATAGCCAGGAAAAGATGTGCCGACGCTGAGGAGTTTGCAGTCGTACAAAAAGCATTCGAGTTCGCCAATGAGGCTCACAAGAATATTCGCAGGAGATCGGGTGAGCCATATATCATACACCCTATTGCCGTAGCCAAGATTGTCGTAGAGAATATCGGCTTGGGATACAAATCCATAACAGCCGCCTTGCTGCACGATGTGGTCGAAGACACCAACTATACCGTTGATGATATCAGGAGGCTCTTCGGAGACAAGATTGCCTCGCTTGTGGACGGTCTTACCAAAATCAAGAACGTTCTCGACACCCAAGACAGGAAGCATCATCACTCGGAATACACGGAGAGCTCCCAGGCTGAAAATTTCAAGCGTATCCTGCTGACATTGAACGATGATGCAAGAGTCGTGCTGATTAAATTGGCCGACAGGCTGCATAATTGCAGGACAATAGAGTTCATGCCGGAATACAAGAGGGACAAGATTTTGAGCGAGACAATGTTCATCTTCATTCCGCTTGCCCACAGGTTAGGTCTGTATGAAGTCAAATCGGAAATGGAGAATATATGGCTGAGGTATAAGGAGCCGGATGCCTATAATGACATTAATGCCAAGATCAACAGGAATATACTTGACAAAGAGAAAGAAATAGACAGTTTCATAAAGCCTATTGAAAAAGCATTGACAAATGCCGGCTTTGATTTCGAAATCAAGAAGCGGGTAAAGACTCCGTACTCGATATGGCACAAGATGACCTCGAAGAATATTACATTCGAACAGGTATATGACCTGTATGCCGTGCGGATTGTATTCAACACCGACCCATCATTGAAAGAGACCGAGAGGGACCAGAGCTATCACGTTTTTTCAATAATTACAGGGATATACAGATACAAGCCGGACAGGGTCAGGGACTGGGTGAAGCATCCGAAAAGCAATGGATATGAGGCACTTCACTGCACTCTTATGAGTGTGTCCGGCATTTGGATAGAAGTGCAGATCCGCTCCAGAAGAATGGATGATATTGCCGAAAAAGGCATTGCCGCCCATTGGGCCTACAAGAAAGACGGATATGTCGGAGAGAATGACAGTCAGATGGACAAATGGCTGTCAAAAGTCAAGGAAATACTTGTCAGTCCCGATGTCAATGCCCTTGAACTTCTTGATATTATACATAACGACCTTGTTGCGGGAGATATTGTGGTATTCACCCCTAAGGGAGAGCAAAGGTCAATTCAGAAAGGCGCGACAGTCCTGGATTTCGCATATCAGATACACACCGAAATCGGGAACAAGGCTATCGCCGCAAAGGTAAATATGAAATTAGTTCCTCTGTCCTATGTGTTGCGGACGGGAGATCAGGTGGAAATAATTACTGCCGAAAAGGAGCACCCGAAACGGGAATGGTTGGAATTTCTACAGACAAGGCACGCCAAAAACATGGTGATAGACTTTTTCAGGCCTGAAAAAAAGACACTCGTGGCTGCAGGAAAGAAGTCTCTGACCGAGAAACTCAAATCAGTCGGAACAGGCATAAATGAGAAGATAAAACGCTTTGTTATAGCCAATTTAGGCCTGACAAACATAGAGGAGCTTTATTTCCGTTATGCCCTCGGCCTCATCAGCTTTGAAGTCATTATGGAAATTGCCGAGAGGTATCATCTAAGTAATGAGGGACAGGCAGTTCCGGCAGATAAAGAGAACAATGACAGGACGAATTTTGTGATAAACTCTCCTTTTGACAGCCATAAATATGTGTTGGCGTCTTGCTGTAATCCTATTGCCGGAGATGCAGTCGTTGGTTTCCTGTCTCCGGACGGGACGGTCACCGTGCATAAGAAGTCTTGCGGCGTGGCAGAAAGCTTTGCCTCCAAGCACGGAGATTGGATAGTAATGCCGAAATGGGACGACACCGAAGAGCAGGCATTCCTTGTAAGGATTTCGATTAAAGGTGTAGATAGGATCGGACTCCTGAATGACATAACAAGGGAAATATCCTTGGTTATGGGTGTCAACATGAGGAGACTTAATCTTGGGGCTGAGGAGGATATTGTAGAAGGAGAAATTGATCTGTTCGTGCACAACAAGGCTGTACTTGAGACGATTATAAACCGGCTGAAGTCGATTGACGGCATCCAAAGCGTAATGAGAAGAGACTTATAAAATGAAGAATATAAGGAAAAAAATAATTAGCTGCCTCCCGGCAATACCGATAGCCTTTGTGCTGGCGTCGATGTTTTTTTCGCCATCCTGCGCCAACACCACCACGCCTCCGAGCGGCGGCAAGAAAGACACAATTCCTCCTCTGATTGTCGGCCTCAGCCCTCTGCCGGGCACTGTGAACGTTCCGGTTCACAACACGAAAATTTATATTACATTCAACGAATATATCACCGTCAAGGATCCTAAGAGCATCTTTCTTTCTCCTCCGCTCGAGAAGACACCGAAATACAAGATGCGTGGCAAGACGCTTATAGTCTATTTTGAATCGGACCTCGACACCAACACCACATACACCCTCGACCTTACCAATGCCGTGGCCGATAACAATGAGGGCAATATGTTCCCAGGCTACACCTTGGTATTCTCAACGGGCAGTCAGATTGATTCAATGGGAATTACCGGTACTGTTATGGATTGTAACACCCTCAAGCCGGTCAAAGGAGCTACCGTCATGCTCTATCGGGACATGGCGGATTCTGCAATCTTCAAACACCGGCCCGCCGCCGCCGTAAAAACGGACGAGTGGGGATTTTTTTCCATGAGAAATATTGCCGATGCGGATTTCAGGCTATTTGCCATAACGGATGAATCTTCCAATAACATATATGACCCCGAAAGTGACAGGATTGCATTCATTGATTCGATAATCCGTCCTAAGACGGTAGTCAATGACACCTTGACGGAATTCCTAAAATACGACATGAAAGACACCTTCCGCTGCATGTCCAGAAAATCCGAATACGAGCTTTATATGTTCAAGGAGAAACCGGTCAAACAGATGATCGTGAACAAGCAAAGGACATCCCGCAGGTCGGCCTATATTACATTCATGGCCCCTGACGCTAAAATCGATTCCTTGTGGATCAGGGGTGTCAAACCGAAGAATCTTATACTTCAGTTCAACCGGGAAAAGGATAGTCTGGAGCTTTGGGTGAATGACAGAAGGAGAATTCCCGACACTCTGCACGTTTTCGTGGATTATCTCAAAACAGACTCTACAGGACAGCCCTCCCCTTTCACCGAGCACCTCAAGCTTACGGAGGATAAGGCTAAATCTATGTCTAAAAGTTCCAGACGGAACATCAAGCATGAAGACACGACTTGCGTAATACAAATAGATGCAACCCCGGAGCTTATCGAGCAATACGGCTTCCGTTTTGAATTCAAATATCCTCTAATATACGAGTTGTTCGATTCCCTGAGCCTGATCTCCGTCAATCCGAGGCAGCAGGAGGCAAAGATGAATTTCAAGGTCGAACAGGACACTCTTAACCTCAGAAAATATATATTGCGTCCAGAGGGGAAATTCCAGACAGGATATGATTATAGATTAAAGGTACCTCATAGAAAATTCAGGGATATTAACGGTTACTACAATGACAGTACTGAAGTCAAGGTGTCACTGCCTAAAGATGATGCTTTGAGTTCGCTAACGCTAAACCTTGAAAATGTGAATTATACTTATATAGTGGATTTGCTGAACGAAAAGAGGGATAATGTGCTGAGAAGCTATAACATCGGCTCGGCCACCTCCCTGTCCTTTCCTTATCTGAAAAAAGGGAAATATTCAATCAGATTTACGGAAGACAGGAACGGAAACGGTCTTGTGGACACAGGGTCTCTTTTGGGACGCCGGCAACCGGAGAAAGTTAAATTCTTCAAGCTGAAAAACGGCTCTTACGTGCTTGAAATACCTGAAGGCACAGAAATTGAGCAGCAAATCAATGTAGCAGAATTATTCGGAGAATGACTTTAAGGTTAGAAAATATATATAAACTTATCTTTTTGGCGTTGTCTGTGCAAATTGCAGCAGGACAGGTGCAGGCACAGGAGATTGCCGACACTACGTTCAGTAAGGAATACCTTGACACAGTGAATCTGGACAGGAAGATTGTGATAAACGATTATTCCATGATTGGGGTCCAGTACGGTGTCTCTTTCAACAGGATGATGTTCAACCCTCCTAAGCAGCAGACCACTATGTTCACTCCTATCAACGTAGGCGTCTTTTATACAAGATATGGCAAGATGTTCGGATATATGCCGTACTTCGGCTTTCAGACAGGAGTGATTTTCGGCTACGACGGCTATCAGTTCAAGGCTAATGACGAAGGTGTCGTGCCAACTATGGACGGTGCTGAAAAAGCTGTATATCAATTTATTGAAGTGCCGGCGATGTCACATTTCCACCTTGACGCCGGACGCTTCAAGATAATCGCCGACATAGGACTTTACGGCGGCTATCGTCTATCCGTAAAGAGATACGGCGATGCCGTGGACGAATATCACAGGTCCAATTTTTATGATTATGACAGACGGATAGACTACGGAATTCGTGGAGGAGGGGGCTTCGCAATCATGTTCTCCCCCGTCGAGTTTCATGTCACCGCTCTTATTAAATATTCCATGTCTTCCATATATAAACCTGACTACAACAGTCAATATTACTACCGGTTTGCCTACCCTTTCGATGTAATGATATCTGCCGGTCTGCATTTCCAGCTGACCAAGAGAATAGGAAAGACGAAAGCCCAACTGAGGAAAGAGGCCTACAATATGGTGTTCGGAGAAGACAGGACAAATGATGAACAAGAGGATATAAAATGAAAACCCTGATTGCCGATATAGGCGGACTTAAAATCGGAGGCGATGAGCCTATTGCTATACAGACGATGTGCAACACCCACACTGATGATGTGGAAGCCACTGTAGCACAATGCATAAGATTGGCGGACGCCGGCTCGCAGCTTATCAGGATTACTGTTCCGGGATTGAAGTATGTCCCATATATCAGGGAAATAAAGAGACAACTGCTCAATAATGGCATCGACACCCCTATTGTCGCCGATATACATTTTTCTTCAGAAACAGCAATTGCCGTTGCCCCTTTTGTGGAAAAGGTCAGGATTAATCCGGGAAACTTCAGCAAGGACCATGACCAGGCATGCCAGCAATTCGCAAGGCTTGTCACTACATGCAAGGAGAATAAAACAGCTGTCCGCATAGGCCTAAATCACGGCTCTCTCGGTGAAAGGATAACCCGGCTTTACGGCAACACTCCAAAAGCAATGGCTTTGGCCGCCATGGAATGGATACGGCTTTGTGCAGATAATGAATTCTACAATGTAGTGGTGTCTCTCAAGTCGAGCAACACAATTGTTATGACTGAAGCTTACCGACTGCTGGCCAAGGAAATGCAGGAATTCGGCCTTGTATTTCCGTTGCATGTTGGAGTGACGGAGGCAGGTAATGGAGATTCCGGAAGAATTAAGTCTTGTGTAGGGATTTCTGCCTTGCTTTCCGAAGGCATAGGCAATACAATCAGGGTGTCGCTGACCGAAGATCCGGAAAACGAACTGCCGGTGGCAAAATATCTTGCTGACAGATATGGGGGCAAATTATATTCATCCATGAGTTCCATACGGATTGCAGGCAAGGATGCTGTTGCGAGATACGATGCCCCCTCGAGAGACAAGCTATTGCTCGACGTCTCCTGCGACTTCGGGAAAAGGCTTCTCGATAAGGAACTCGACAATGTTAAAATAACCGGTGCATATAGGGACGAACAGGGAAAAGAAATATCCATTGAAGAATCAGGTCTCGGAGCATACCTTGAAGATGAACTGCTTCAGGCTGCCAGAAGACGCTTCTACAAGCCTGAATATATAGCCTGCCCCGGTTGTGGAAGAACAATGTACAATCTGCAGGACACATTTGAGGAGGTAAAGGCAAAGACCGCCCATCTTAAGGACGTCGTCATTGCCGTTATGGGGTGCATTGTAAACGGTCCCGGCGAGATGGCTGATGCTGATTGGGGCTATGTGGGAGAGGGCGACAGGAAGGTTACAATTTATAAGAAAAAGACACCGATACTGCGTCACGTTCCTGAAAACGAGGCAGTGGACAGATTGGCTGAACTTATTGAATCCGATAAGAAGAGCCGATAGCTACAAGGTGGCAATTACCGTTTCGGCGGCCTTTGTAACGTCTCCCACCTTGACCTTAATGTCGGCATCAAGCGGAAGAAACATATCAAGCCTTGAGCCGAATTTGATGATGCCGCATTGTTTGCCGCACTCAACAACAACTCCTTTTTCCGAATAGCATACTATACGCCTTGCAAACGTGCCGGCAATCTGCTTGAAGAGAATCTCTCCATGGGCATTCCTGATTGCGGTTGAGGCATGTTCATTCAATTCTGAAGCCTTGGGAAGAAAGGCCAGCAGATATCTGCCCGGATGATACTGATAATAGGATATTTCTCCGCTCATAGGCCAGAAATTGGCATGCACATTGAAAAAATCCATATATACCGAGACCTTGATACATTCCTTTTTCAGATACTCTTTTTCATAAACCTTATCGACAAAGACAACCTTGCCGTCAGCGGCAGATACGACTGTGCCATCGGCAACTGTGCATGATCTTTGCGGAACCCTGTGAAACCACGTTACGAAGACCATAAATACAAAAAGTGCAACCGAAAGCGGAACAGACACCGCTTTCAATTTCACAAGCCATAGCAATAGTATAATTGCTATTATTGCCAGCAGCCAAATTCTTGCTATGGTACCGTATGAATCTTTATCTATACGCATATAGTCTCGTTTAAGTTGTAAATTTAGGAATAATTCCCTAATTACATAAGGTTGAACACAATTAAGTACAAAACTCCGGTGGGGATTGCTATCAGACTGCTGTCAAAACGGTCCAGCATCCCTCCGTGCCCCGGAATGATCTTGCCGGAATCCTTGATATCGAAGCAACGCTTCCACTGAGATTCGAAAAGATCACCGTAAACACCGGCCACATCCATAACTATAGCCATAAATATGCAATGTACCATAGGGAAATCGAGTAAGCCGATATATTTCAATATGGCTGCTGCTGCGGTCGCACATATCATTCCTCCCCAAAAGCCTGCCCAGGATTTTTTCGGCGATATTTCAGGGAAAAGTTTCTTGCCGTTTTTCCCGAAAGTCAGACCGAACACGTAGCCTCCGACGTCAGTCGCCCATATAATAATAAAGAAACACAGCATCGGAAGCCCGTTGAAGACGGTATTGTCGAATACGAGGAAATTAGACAGGGCGAGAGGAATTGAAATATACAGAGTGCCGGTGTAGATAAAGGAAAATTTCCAGAAATCATCCTTGTCCTTGACATACAGCGATTCCACCATTATTATTGAAATCGGAATTATGGCAAGGGCCATATATTTCAAAGGGATATCGTAGGCACATATCAGGAAGAACAAGGCAAAGAGCACAACTCCCGCCACAACGGCAAGGGCCTGGGACAGGAAATATTTCTTGCCCATTGTCATTCTGAAGAATTCAATCATCATGACGACTTCGATGAATATCATCAAAGCCGCAAAAACAAATTTGTTCAGAAGCAGTGATGCGACAATAATCGCTACGAATCCGATTCCGGAAATCGTCCTTACCACAGTATTATTCATGCTCCGGGTTTACGTGTTCGGTATAGCCCTCAGGTCTGGCCTTAGGCCCTAATATTTTCTCTATATCTTCTGCAAATATAACTTCTTTTTCCAAAAGGAGCTCGGCAATCTGCGTAAATCCATCCTTATGGTCTGTCAAAATCTTCAAAGTCTTAGCATAAATACTGTCTACGAGGTTTCTGACTTCCTTATCCATCAGCTCGGCAGTCTTTTCGCTATAAGGTTTTGTAAAATCATAGCCCCTGGCTCCCGTGCTGTCATAAAATGACAAGGTGCCGACCTGATCGCTCATTCCGTAGTATTTTACCATGCCGTAGGCCATTTGCGTAAGCCTTTCCAAATCGTTCAAGGCTCCGGTAGCCGGCTCTCCGTTGATAATCTCCTCTGCCACACGGCCTGCAATCAGGGAGCACATACTGTCAAGCATATAAGATCTTGATATGATCTTCCTGTCCTCCGGAAGATACCATGTCAGCCCCAGGGCCTGTCCTCTCGGGATGAGACTTACTTTCAAAACAGGATCAGAATGAGGAAGAAGCCAACCAACCGTGGCATGGCCTGCCTCGTGATAGGCCGTAGTCCTCTTTTCAGAAGGTGACATTATAGTCGCGCTCTTTCTTTCAAGCCCACCGACAATCCTGTCAATAGCGTCCATAAAATCCTGCTGATCAACATTTTTCTTATTCTTTCTCGATGCTGTAAGGGCTGCTTCATTGCAGACGTTTGCTATATCCGCACCGGAAAAGCCTGGAGTATGCTTGGCAATAAGCTTCAAATCAAAATCATCGGAAATCTTTATATCCCTAAGATGCACCTGAAAAATCTCTTCCCTCTCTTTAAGTTCAGGCAGGTCCACATGGATCTGGCGGTCAAAACGGCCGGCCCTCAGAAGAGCCTTGTCGAGAATGTCAGCCCTGTTGGTAGCTGCAAGTATTATAACTCCACTGTTGGTCTCGAATCCGTCCATTTCCGTAAGCAACTGGTTAAGAGTGTTTTCTCTCTCGTCATTGGAAGAAAAACCTACATTTTTCCCTCTTGCCCTGCCCACGGCATCTATCTCATCAATAAAAACAATGCACGGTGCCTTTTCCTTTGCCTGGCGGAAAAGATCCCTTACCCTTGAAGCTCCGACTCCGACGAACATTTCCACGAAATCCGACCCGGAAATCGAGAAGAAAGGCACATTGGCCTCGCCGGCAACAGCCTTGGCAAGCAGGGTTTTTCCCGTACCCGGAGGTCCTACAAGCAAGGCTCCTTTAGGAATTTTTCCGCCAAGAACCGTATATTTATGAGGATTCTTAAGGAAATCCACAATCTCCATAACCTCTTCTTTTGCACCATAGAGGCCTGCGACATCCTTGAAAGTCACTTTTACCTGATTCTTGTCCGCGAGCTTGCCTGTTGACTTCCCGACATTGAACACGCCTCCGGGGCCTCCCGGACCTCCACCCATATTCTTGCCTATTCCTCTGAACATCCATACCCACATCAGAATCAGAAGTATAGGGAAGATAAGCCATTGTATTATATTCACCCAAGTGTTGTCCTTGTTCTCAAGTATGACCTTAAATCTGTCAGTCTCGGTCAAGGCTGCGTTCATCTCTCCGAAAGTCTCTTCCGGATTGAACTTGTTGGATACAAGGAATATGAAATGAGGCGACTTTGCAGGCACCTGTCCCCCGAATTTATCAGAGTATTTTGCAAGCCTGTCAGGACGTATGGTCACATTTCCCTTGAAATCATTTCTGACGAAATGGATCTCCTTGACATCGCCCGACTTTATCATGGTTTCAACATCGGCCCATTCCACTTTCTGCGGATTTGCAGACGACCTGTTAAAAAGCATGACTGCTATTCCTATTATCAATAGGAGGTAGAACCACGAGATGCCGAGATTGACCCGGACTATCCTCTTCTTGGGTTTTTTATTTTTCCCCGCCATCTTATTCGGTTTGTTTTGTTTTCGATATTGAAGCACGAACTTTTGCAACAGCTTTCGGCTTCACCCTTTTACCCGTGACAGTCCCCTGAGGCTCGGAGTCAATATCCGTATATTCTTTTCTGCCGGCATCGGCCCATAGGTCTTCAAGCCTGTAGAAATCACGATATTGAGTAAGGAAAATATGTACCACGATGTCACCGTAATCCAGGATTATCCAGAAATCATTTTCAAGCCCCTGCATTCTGAGCACCTTTCTGCTGCATTTTTCTTGCATCTTGACCAGCACATTATCCGCAATAGAAGCCACATTCGTAGTAGAATCGGCATTGCAGACTATAAAGTAATCGGAAATCGCCCCTTCAATCTTTCTCAAATCAAGAGACACTACACCCTTTCCTTTTTTATCCAGCATCGCGTCAGCGATAACTTTCACCGGATTTATTTTCATATATTACAATTTTATCTATTTTATAAACTAACTTTGCAACTTACAAAGATAACACAATTTCCGAGCCAATGAAAACAGGCTTTAAAATAATATGGCTGGACGAGGTGGATTCGACAAACAGCTACGTCAGGAGGCATCTTTCTTCCCTTGACAATTTGTCAGTAATCGCTGCTGAAAGCCAGACTGCCGGCAGGGGGCAAAGAGGAAACAAGTGGCTGAGCAAAGCCGGAGACAACCTGACTTTCTCAATTTTATTGTTCCCCGGCATGAACGGTGTCCCCTCAATTCCTGTAGACAGACAATTCATAATAAGTGAGGCTGCGACAATAGCAGTTGCCGAAATGTTGGGAGAATACGGCATAAATGCAAAAATAAAATGGCCGAACGACATATATTGCGGAGACAGGAAAATCTGCGGCATGCTCGTGGAAAATACACTTGCAGACAAGAATGTAAGTGCAAGCATTGTTGGGATAGGACTGAATGTAAACCAGACTGATTTTCCTCCGGAACTTATGAACCCTTGCTCAATGAAGTACCTGACAAAAAGAACTTTCGATACAAAAGCCTGTCTCCTACGCCTTTTAGAGGTGCTTTCTGCCTACATTGATATGGCTTCATCATCTCCGGACAAGTTAAAGGAAAAATATCTGTCAATGCTTTATAGAAAGGATGAGAGCCGGCATTATACAGATACAATTGAAGGCAGGGTGTTCAAAGGCATAATCAGAGGAGTCTCCGATGATGCGAGACTTATGGTAGAGCTTGAGGACGGTTGCTTTAAATATTTTGCCTTCAAGGAGATAAGCTATATAATCTGACCTCTGATCTTCCTTGCTGCCTCTGCCCTGTCTTCAGCCTTGAATATGGAGCTTCCTGCAACCAGAATTTCCGCCCCGCATTCAACAAGCCTGTCGGCATTGGCCGGCGACACTCCACCGTCCACCTCAATCATGCACTTGGAATTCCTCCGCTCTATCTCATTTTTGAGATCGGATATTCTTTTATAGGTGTCTTCAATGAATTTCTGCCCTCCAAAGCCTGCGAATACTGACATTATAAGCATAAAGTCCGCATATTCTATGTACGGAAATAGCTTTTCTACAGGGACATCCGGATCGATTGCCATTCCCGCCCTTGCTCCAAGACCTTTTATATCCGACAGAATTTTCACCGGATCGGTCCCCGAATCCATGGCGGCTTCAAGATGAAAACTAACCATAGAGGCTCCGGCCTTGACAAATCTCTCTATATATTTCTCTGGATATGTAATCATCAGATGAGCATCCATGGGCTTGGCAGCTTTCTTGGCAATAGCTTCTATCACGGGAAATCCGTATGAGATATTAGGGACAAAGATACCGTCCATCACATCCAAATGGAAAATATCGGCATACTTATTTACGAAAGCGACATCCTTTTCCAAATTCAGGAAGTCCGCAGAAAGCATGGAGGGTGCTACAAGTCTTTGCATATTCAATAAAGTCTGTTACTTGCATCATTTCTGCACAGGTGCGAGCATTCTTTCAATATCAGAAACATATTGTCTGAACGTCTTGTCTGTTGCCATAAGGTCTGAAACGGTAGTACAAGCATGCAGTACCGTAGAATGATCCTTGCCGCCAAGTTCCGTGCCTATAGTAGAAAGCGAGCAGTTTATAAGGTTTCTGACCATATACATCGCAATCTGACGAGCCTGCACAATCTGACGTTTTCTGGATTTTGAAAGGAGGGCGTCCCTTGTTATGTTGAAATACTCGCAAACTGTCTTTTGTACGGTATCGATAGAGAGTTCGTACCTGTCCTCGCCTACTATATTTTCCGTAATGCTTTCGGCAAGTTCCAACGTGGCCTCCCTGTGGGTAAGCGTAGCGTGGGCTATCAGGGAAATCAGTGCACCTTCAAGCTCCCTGAAATTGGACGTTATCCTCTTTGCGAGATATACTAAAACTTCTTCATCTATCTTCACCCCTTCCCTGAAAGCTCTTGCTTTAAGCATTGCAAGCCTTGTTGCATAGGATGGCCTCTGAAGCTCAACGGACAAGCCCCATTTGAGTCTTGACAGGAGTCTCTCTTCGAAATTCTGCAAATCGACAGGTGCCCTGTCCGATGTGAAAATCAACTGCTTGCCGTTCTTGTGCAGATGATCAAACACATTGAAGAAAGCATTCTGCGAGCCCTGGCCTATCAAATCCTGCACATCATCCACAATCAACACATCTATCTTCATATAGAATGCAAGGAAGTCGGTAAGCTTGTTTCTCACATTGACCGCGTCCATGTATTGAGTTTTGAACTCGTTTCCGGTCACATACAAGACAACAGGGTCGGGAAATTTATCTTTGACTGCAATTCCTATGGCTTGGGCTATATGCGTCTTGCCTAATCCCGGACCTCCGAAAAGGAAAAGCGGATTGAAAGGGGTATTGCCCGGATTATCGGCAATGCTGCGCCCTGCCGTTATTCCCATTTTATTGCATTCGCCCTCTATCAGATTCTCGAAATTGTATACCGGATTTAATCGCGGGTTTATCTGTATCCTCTTGAGCCCGGGGAACACAAAAGGACCCGGATTGCCTTCGGTAGGATAGACGTTTACGCTCACTGTCTTGTTAACAGGGGTTGAAGCCCCGGCAGCAGGAAATTCTATCGCAGGCTGCACCTTGACAGGATGAATTTTATAAACTAATTTTGCCTTCGGCCCGATTACTCTTTTAAGAGTCCTTTTCAGGACATCCAGATATGCACCTTCAAGATATTCCCTGAAAAAGTCGGAAGGTACTTCAACCGTTATTGTGGAATCCTTGAAAGAAATCGGCTTGAGAGGTTTGAACCAAGTATTGAACTTCTGCGGCTCTATGATTTGCTCAATGATCCGCAGACAATTATTCCATAACAGGATATGTTGTTCGACTTGTTCCATTAAAGTTCAGGTCCGGTTATAGTTGAAAAAACCACCGAATTAAAAACTTCACGTTCCTTATCCGATGCTATGCAAATATGGGGTAAAAATATTTTATAAAAAAATTAAATTACTATTGTTTATTAATAATATTTTACTTTAACCGTTTATTGCTTTCCAAAACGACTTTTATATAAACAACTATATATCAATCAATTGTGAGAAAGCTTTTTACATATACCACCATATTATCAGCAACTTACAATTTTTAATTATTCTAAATTAGGCAATTAGGGTTTTTCGATGTCTTACGGGGTTCTATAAGTTAAATAAAGATTATTTTATCCTTTTTGTAGAATTATCACAGATTGAAACAATAAATGAATCGGGATAGGATTTTTTAATTTTTTTATTCAAAGTTTTAGCCTCATCGAGTTTTTCAGAAACACCTATTATATATTTATAAACTTTTTCTCCCTGAATAATGGTAGGTACGTACCCCATGAAACGGCTGTCTGACGAGTCAAGAAGTTTGGCTGAAGCAAAAATCTGTGTCCCGTATAAAATTGACCTCTCTGCCTGTCCGATATTTGAAGCGTCCGGCTCTGTTTCAGAATTGACGACGGCTTCCGTTTCAGTCCCGGAATAGGCTTCATCATCAAAATCGGCAACAGGCTCTGACGGATTGATGTTCATGCTTGCGTCATAGCGTTTCTTGAAAGAGACAAAAGCCTGATATATCCTGTTGGCTATGGCTTTCCTGCCTATCTCAGTTTTCATCACGGCAAGGTCGGAAGTGTTGGTAATAAATCCTACCTCAATAAGTACTGCTGGCATTTTTGTCTTCCAAAGCACATAAAACGGATCCTGCGAGAGACCTCTGTTGTTGGAAATCGGGCCTTTTGCCATCTGCAGGTCTACATCTTCGGCGAAAGCCAGGCTATGTCCGAGGTTTGCATTCTGCATCAGGTTGAAGAAGATATATGATTCAGGCTCGGCCGGATCAAATCCATGGTATTTTGTGGTATAGTCGTCTTCCAGCAGGATTACGGAATTTTCCCTCTTGCAAACCTCCATATTGAATGAAAAAAGATCCCTGCCTGTCTTGGACTGACCGAGGGTATGAATGGAAAAGCCATTTGCCGCTGCCCATGACCTGTTTTTACGAGTATCTACAGAATTTACATGTATAGATATGAAGAGGTCGGCATTGTTGCGGTTGGCAATTCCGGCACGCTCTCCGAGCTCGACGAAGGTATCATTGCTGCGTGTCATAACGACTTTCACGTCAGGGTACCCGGTCTTTATCCGCCTTGACAGATCTTTGGCTATCGACAAGACTATATCCTTTTCTTTGGTCCCGGATCCGTCTCTGCTAACACATCCGGGGTCTTTGCCTCCGTGTCCGGCATCTATACAGACTGTCCTAAGCCCCAGTCCCTTGTTGTCCGCCTTCAACGGCGACACGGAAAAGAATGCGCAGGACAGAATTATAGCAACCGCGGCTATAGTGAATATATGTTGTTGCGAATTTTTCAAAATGGACTTATATTTGCATTTTATATTTGCAAATCTAATAAAAATTTGCATTAAAAACAGGGTTAATATTAGGATTTAGATGCGGAGATCTCGCGCTGCCAATATATTCAGTCGTAAATGGAACAAGATACTGTTTGTCTCGGTAATGCTGCTCCTGCTCGCCGACCCGTTCACCGGCTTGTCCCAAGACGGAAACCGTCGCCGACGTCCGCCAAAATCATTTAGCCAGGCTGTTCTCTTCAATCCCGACAGCGTGGCAGTGCCTGATTCAATCAAAGCGCTAAGAGACTCTCTTCATAGGGTGGATTCTCTGTTCAAATTGGATTCAATTGCTTTGCAGAAGCAAAGTTCATTAGAAAGTCCGGCCTTTACCGGCGCCAAAGACTCTATCAGAGAGGATTTTTCGAACGGGCAGAGAAAAGCCTATTATTACGGTGACGTCACAGTCTCATACGGAGACATGAAGCTTACAGCCGATTATATGGAATATGATATGAAGACGGGGACGGTATATGCCAGGGGAACAACCGATACTCTTACCGGAGAGATTAAGGGCATGCCGACAATGACCCAGGGAGGGGCTTCATATACCATGAAAGAGCTGAGATACAATTTCAATACCCGCAAGGCAAGGATCACCGAAATGATTACTCAGCAGGAGGAAGGACTGCTCCACGGCAAGAATATCAAGATGATGCCGGACAAGTCCATAAATATAACGCAAGGAAAATATACGGTCTGCGACTTGGAACATCCTCATTATTATATGACGCTGTCTGCTGCCAAAGTCATCACAAAACCGTCACGGAAAACCGTTTTCGGCCCTGCCGGGCTGGTGGTGGAAGATGTCCCCCTGCCTATCGGACTTCCTTTCGGCTTCATTCCGAAACGGCCAAGCAGGGCTACGGGCTTGCTCATGCCTACATTCGGCGAGGAGAATGCAAGGGGCTTTTACCTGAGGGATCTCGGAATGTATTTTGTGTTCGGAGACCATTTCGACCTTTCGGTAACAGGAGATATGTACACCCTGGGCTCTTGGAGTGTCGACGTCAATTCAAGATATAAGGTAAACTATAAATTCAACGGCAATTTCGGACTGACATATTCCAACGACCAGACAGGAGAAAGAGGGTCTACGGACTTCTTTCAGTCAAAGAACTTTTCGCTGAAGTGGTCCCATTCGCAGGATAGCAAGTCAAGGCCGGGAACGACGTTTTCCGCATCCGTCAACTTCTCCAGCCCCTCCAACAATCGTTACAATTCCCGGTCGGTTACCGATGCACTGCAGAACCAGGCCTCTTCCTCAATATCCTACTCGAAAAATTGGAATGGAAAGTTCAATCTGTCAGTCAATGTCTTGCATAACCAGAATTCAAGGGACAGTTCATATTCTTTCACCCTGCCTAACCTGACATTTTCAGCCACAAGATTCTATCCGTTCAAAAGGAAGATGCGCGTAGGCAAGGAGAAGTTCTATGAGAAGTTCTCCTTAGGTTACAATACGACTATCCAGAACAAAATAAATTTCAAGGCTAAGGACTTCGGCAAGCCCGGATTTTTCGACAAACTGCAGAATGGCATGACTCACAGTTTCCAGATAGGGTTGCCGAATTTCACGCTTGCAAAGTATTTTAATTTCACGCCAAGTATCAGTTACGGACAAAACTGGTTTTTCAGAAAATCCGAGGCTGTATTTAACCCGGAAAAGAACACTACTACCCTTGTAGCAGGCAAGCAGTTCAGCACATTAGGCATAACCCAGACCTACTCCGGAAGCGTGTCGGTAAGTACAAGGCTCTACGGTTTGCTGAATTTCGGGAAGGTGCATAAGGTGCAGGCTATAAGGCACGTGATTTCCCCATCATTGTCCTTTTCTGTAAGCCCGGAAAAAGGCACTTACGCTAACGGCTGGCGAACATTGAACTATGTCGATAAAAATGGTGCCCAAAAGAGTTATGACTATAATATATATGCAGGTCAGATATATTCGGCTCCATCAAAAGGCAAGACGGCAAGCATGAGCCTTTCTATAGGCAACAACCTCGAGGCCAAGGTCAGGGATTTAAGGGACACTACGGGCAAAGGTATAAAAAAAGTCAAGCTAATTGACCAGTTGAACTTCAGCACGGGGTATAATTTCCTGGCGGACTCATTGAAAATGAGCAATATCGGTGTCACGATGTCCACCTCGGTTTTCGGAAAATTAGGACTGAGCGCGAATGCCAACTTTGACCCTTATGCCATTGACTCAAGAGGCAGGAAGATAAATGTCTATAATTTTAAGAGACAAGGCTGGTCGAAGCCACTGAGACTGACGGCTGCAAGTGCCTCTCTGTCCTATTCTTTGTCTGGGAAAGGGGCGATTGACGGCAATGACGGCAGCAAAACTACTTCTGGAGGGTCCGGGGGCGAGGGTTCAAGGGCTGAAAGTGCTGCAGACTATTACAGGAGAATCTATTATCACCCTATTACCGGAGACTATATTCCGGGTGGCTGGCTCTATTATACCAACCCAAATGTTCCCTGGTCTATCAATTTAAATTATTCATTCTCGTATAACAGGTCGTACCAGTACACCAACAACCGCCTCATCACCAATGACAGGTACACACAGACGCTCGGCTTTAGCGGCAACGTCAAACTGTCACCAAAAATGAGCATGAACATGACTTCAGGTTTTGATATTATGGCTATGAAACTCACTACCACTCAGTTAAGTTTCACATACGACCTCCACTGCTTCAACATTTCTGTTTCTTACGTGCCGACCGGCACATGGCAGTCATGGAGTTTCAGAATCGCTGCAAATGCAGCCGCCCTTTCCGATCTGTTGAAGTTCAAGAAAAGCACAAGCTATTGGGATAATTAGTTGTTTTTATATTTTTTTTATTATATTTGCAAAGACAATCGCTGCGGATTATTTCTTTTCGCAGATTTCCAAGAGAACTATTTTTTGTGAATAAAATTAATTTTTAAATGCCACACAGTCTATTTGAGCTGAATTCCATGTCGGATGAGCAGCTTCATAACCTTGCGGATGAACTTGATATAAAAGGCTCTAAAAAAATGGATAGAGAGACCTTAGGATATGCTATTTTAGATCAGGAAGCCGTAATTACATCAAAACAGCCGGAACCGGAAAAGAAGAAAAGAGGACGCCCGAAAAAGGCCCAGAGCTCTGAAAGCAAGAAAGCAGGAACTTCAAAGACTGCAGCAAAAACGGAGACAACGCCTGAGGCTAAGACAGATTCGAAGCCTGAGACCAAAAAGGATTCAAAACCTGTTAGCAAAACAGCCGCTAAGCCTGCCGCAAAAGCAGCTTCAAAGCAGGAAGAAAAGCCTGAACAGGTAAAAGAGCAGAAGGAGACCAAGAAAGAAGCTGCAAAACCCGCAAAGAAAGCTGAAAAAGCAGTGAAAGCAGAGGCTCCAAAAGCAGAAAAGCCTGAAGTTAACGCAGCCAAAGACAAGCCTGCAACAGAGAAAACAACAAAAGCTGCTTCTGCAAAAAAGACGAAGAAAACTGAAGATGAGGCAACCGATAATGCAGTAAAGGAAACGAAGCCGATAGAGAAAACGCCAGCCATTCTTTCCAAATTAGAAATTGCTACTGCTAAGGCCAAGAGGGCAAATGCCCCGGATCAGGAGCCAATAGTTGAGCCTCTTCCACAAAAAGGCCAGCATCAGCAGGCACAGGAAGGACATCAGAATAAACATTCACAGCAACAGAAGCCTGCCGCTAAGCCTAAAATTGAATTTGAAGGCACAGTAGAGGCCACGGGCGTTCTGGAAATCATGCCTGACGGCTATGGCTTCCTAAGATCATCTGACTATAATTATCTGAATTCACCGGATGACATATATGTTTCACAAGGCCAGATAAAAGCCAATGCACTAAAGACCGGAGACACGGTTACAGGTGAGATAAAACCTCCGAAAGAGGGAGACAAGTATTTCCCATTAGTCAAGATAAAATATATCAACGGGCGTACTCCTGAATTTATACGAGACAGGGTGCCTTTCGATTTTCTTACACCCCTCTTCCCTAACGAAAAATTCAATCTCCTCGGCCACGGTCACGAGCACGACACCTCATGTAGGATTGTAGACATGTTCACTCCTATCGGAAAGGGGCAAAGAGGACTGATAGTTGCCCAGCCTAAGACAGGCAAGACAGTGCTGCTCAAATCAATAGCAAATGCCATTGCGGACAATCATCCGGAAGTATATGAAATAGTGCTGCTTATAGATGAAAGGCCTGAAGAGGTTACCGACATGAGCAGAAGCGTTAAGGCAGAAGTTGTAGCTTCTACTTTCGATGAGCCTGCAGAGAGGCACGTAAAAGTTGCTAATATGGTCTTGGAGAAATCCAGACGTCTCGTCGAATGCGGTCATGATGTTGTCATACTGCTTGACTCCATTACCCGTCTCGCAAGGGCCTACAATACCGTTCAGCCTGCATCCGGAAAAGTACTGACAGGAGGAGTTGATGCCAATGCCCTGCAGAAGCCAAAGAGATTTTTCGGAGCTGCAAGGAACATTGAAGGCGGAGGTTCACTTACGATTATAGCAACTGCACTGACAGAGACCGGCTCAAAAATGGATGACGTCATTTTCGAGGAATTCAAAGGTACGGGAAATATGGAACTGCAGCTTGACAGGACCTTGTCCAACCGCAGGATATTCCCGGCAGTGAATGTTGTGCTTTCCAGCACCAGACGCGATGATTTGTTGTACAGCCCTGAACAAGCGAACAGAATATGGATTCTACGCAAACTCCTCGCCGACATGAATCCCACTGAGGCTATGAACTTCATGCTTCAGATTATGGATCAATATAATACCAACGATCAACTGCTGGACAACATGAACAAGGTAAGCCCAAGAGAGGCTAAATATTACGACAGCTTCTAATCATTGAATTAGGTAATAACATATAAAGCATTGCCCCCGAAGCGTTTGCTCCGGGGGCAATCATATTATGAAGCCGATATTAATACTCGTCCCATGACTTGATCTGAATATCGTCCAAGGTCATTGAACAGAAAGCCCTGATAAAGGCTACGGCAAGTCTGGCGTTTGTGAACAGTGGTATATTGAAGTCTATCGCACTGCGCCTGATCTTATATCCGTTGAGAAGCTCTTCTTCGGAGAAATTCTGTGGAATGTTAATGACCATGTCAACTTCCTTGTTCTGAATGAGCTCTAAAGCCGGCTTGTACCTGTCCTTGAAATTAGGGTTGTCACATTCGCTCGGCAACAAGACTTTTTCGCAAGGTATGCTGTTCTCAATAAAATATCTGTACGTGTCACCGGTCGCGTAAAGCTTATAACCTTTTTCAGCAAGCATGACGCAGGCTCTAAGCATATCGGCTTTCTGCAACGGATCCCCTGTAGAAAGCAATATCTTCTCCCTCGGAATCTTATATCCAACGGATAATATGGATTTTAATAAAGCCTCGTTCAAATCATAACCGATACAACCGACCTCGCCTGTGGAGGACATGTCCACACCAAGCATCGGGTCGGCCTCCTCAAGCCTTGCGAAAGAGAACTGTGACGACTTTACGCCGACATAGTCAAGATCGAAAGCACTTTTTTGAGGAGCAACAGGACGCATACCCAACATTACCTTTGTCGCAAGCTCTATAAGGTTCATTTTCAATACTTTGGACACAAAAGGAAAACTCCTGGACGCTCTCAGGTTGCATTCGATTACCTTAATCTCATTCTCCTTGGCAAGGAACTGTATATTGAACGGACCGGAAATATTTAAGGCTGAGGCTATTTTTCTGGCTATCTTCTTGATTCTCCGCACGGTCTCAACATACAGTTTCTGAGGCGGGAATTGAATAGTGGCATCACCGGAATGTACACCGGCATATTCAATGTGCTCTGAAATGGCATAAGCCAATATTTCTCCCTCATCTGCAACAGCATCAAATTCTATCTCCTTGCACCTTTGCATAAACTGACTTATGACAACAGGGTGTTCCTTAGACACTTCCGCTGCCAGTGAAAGGAATTGCCTTAGCTTGTCCTCATCATGGCATACATTCATAGCAGCCCCTGATAGGACGTATGAAGGACGCACGAGCACAGGGAATCCGACCTTTGCAATAAATCTGTCGACGTCTTCCATTGTGGTAAGTTCGCTCCATTTAGGCTGGTCTACCTCCAATGCATCCACTATGCTGGAGAACTTGTGCCTGTCCTCCGCCTTGTCAATATTTTCTGCCGAGGTCCCCAATATAGGCACATCGTGGCTTGATAGCCTTAGTGCCAGATTGTTAGGAATCTGTCCACCGACTGAAACCACCACTCCGTGAGGTGTCTCCAGCTCAATTATGTCCATGACCCTTTCGAAAGTCAATTCATCGAAATAGAGCCTGTCGCACATATCGTAATCCGTCGAAACCGTCTCAGGGTTATAGTTTATCAGAACTCCTCTATAGCCTTGGTTCTGGATTGTATGGAGACAATTTACAGAGCACCAGTCGAACTCGACTGAACTACCTATTCTGTAAGCTCCGGAGCCGAGCACTATAACAGACTTTCCGTCAAGCTCATAATCGATGTCATTAAAACTTCCGTTATAGGTAAGGTACAGATAATTCGTAGCTGCCGGGAACTCTGCTGCGAGAGTATCTATCTGCTTTACTACCGGCACAATCCCCAGCGATTTCCTGTAATTCCGGACTTTATCCTGATTTTCAGCCAGAGAGCCTTTATCTTTGTAAACCGCTCTTTGGATTTGAAAATCGGAGAAACCTTGCTGTTTGGCAGTTCTTAGCAGCTCGACCGGCATCTCACTGATATCATTATAGTTTCCAATAGAAATATCCGTTTTGATGATATTTTCCAATTTGTCGAGAAACCATTTGTCTATTTTCGTGAGATTATGAATCTTTTCTACAGAATATCCGGCCCTCATCGCCTTGGAAATGACAAAGATACGCTTGTCCGTAGGCTCGCTTAAAGCTTCTTCTATATCATTGACGAGCAACTCTTTATTACCTACGAAACCATGAGCGCCCTGACCAATCATCCTTAGGCCTTTCTGCAAGGATTCTTCGAAGGTGCGGCCTATTGACATCACCTCACCTACGGATTTCATGCTTGAGCCGATTTTCCTTGACACTCCGTGGAATTTTGACAAATCCCAACGCGGAATTTTGCAGACAACATAGTCCAAAGCCGGCTCAAAGAATGCCGGGGTGTTTTTAGTTACGGAATTCTTAAGGTCGAAAAGGCCGTACCCCAAGCCTAATTTGGCAGCCACAAAGGCGAGAGGATAGCCCGTTGCCTTGGACGCAAGGGCCGAAGAGCGACTAAGCCTGGCATTCACCTCGATGACCCTATAGTCCATTGCGTATGGATCATAAGCATATTGCACATTACACTCCCCGACTATGCCGATATGGCGTACAATCCTGATAGACAGTTCCCTCAGGAAATAATAGTCCTTATTTGTCAATGTCTGTGACGGGGCTACTACAATGCTCTCTCCGGTGTGGATACCGAGAGGATCGAAATTCTCCATGTTGCAGACCGTAATACAGTTGTCATATCTGTCCCTGACAACCTCATATTCAATTTCTTTCCATCCCTTTAAGGATTTTTCCACAAGCACCTGCGGTGAGAAAGAGAAAGCCTTCTCACACAATTCTTCAAGCTCGCTGTCGTTGTCTACAAATCCGGAGCCGAGTCCGCCCAAGGCATAAGCTGCCCTGATTATCAATGGATAACCTAATTCATGTGCGGCTGCCTTAGCTTCTTCCATGCTTTCGGCCGGATGAGACTTGATTGTCTTCACTCCTATATCGTCCAGCTTTTTAATAAAGAGCTCTCTATCCTCCGTGTCCATAATAGCACGGACGGGGGTACCCAATACCTGTACATTATATTTATCGAGGATGCCTTTTGTGTACAGTTCGACACCGCAGTTCAGAGCAGTCTGACCGCCAAATGAAAGGAGGAGCCCCTGCGGCTTCTCTTTAGCGATAACTTTTTCCACAAAAAAGGCATCTACCGGCAAGAAATAGATTTTGTCGGCTATCCCTTCGGAGGTCTGGACAGTTGCTATATTCGGGTTTATAAGTATTGTCTCAATCCCCTCCTCTTTGAGAGCTTTGAGAGCCTGGGAGCCGGAATAGTCGAATTCTCCGGCCTGGCCGATTTTCAATGCCCCTGAACCTAATATCAATACTTTCTTTATATTATTGTCTCTCATAGCCTTCTATAATTTGCTGATAAATTCGTCAAACAGGAATTCCGTATCTGTAGGTCCGCTTGAAGCTTCAGGATGAAACTGCACGGAACAGAACGGTTTGGACTTATGGATTATGCCTTCGTTTGTGCCGTCGTTCATATTCTCAAACCATGGAAGCCAATCATCTCCCAATGTCTTGTCGTCAACAGCGTAGCCATGATTCTGCGAAGTAATGAAACATCTGTTTGTACCGATAAGACGGACCGGCTGGTTGTGGCTTCTGTGACCGTATTTCAGTTTGTACGTACTTGCTCCGGCAGCCCTTGCAAGAAGCTGATTGCCCATACATATTCCAAAAATAGGCTTGTCTTTCTGCATGGCTTTTCTCAAATTATTTACAGTCACGACACAGTGCTCAGGGTTGCCGGGGCCGTTTGATATGAAAAGCCCGTCATATTCGAGATTATTGAAGTTATAATCCCAAGGAACTCTCGTCAATTCAACCCCTCTGTCAAGAAAGCATCTCAATATATTATGCTTGACACCGCAGTCCACAAGTACGACTTTCTTGCCCGACGGCTTTTCCGGGATATATTCTATAATTTTATTACAACTTGCTATTGCAATATGGTTCTGCGTGTTAGGGTCTATTATCTTTTGTGCCGGTTCAACGCCGTCCGGGATAATCTGGCCAAGTATAGATCCGGTATCGCGTAGCACTTTCGTAAGTTCCCTGGTGTCAATTCCATAAATTCCTGGGATCTTATGCTCCTTTAGCCATTCATCAAGACTTTTGACGGCATCCCAATGGCTGTACTTAAAAGAATAATCGGAGATGACAAGGCCTCTTACCCATATCTTCTCCGATTCAAAATTTCTTGAAATTCCAAAAGCGTCCAAGCCCTCATCCGGAACTCCGTAATTTCCAATCAACGGATATGTAACACAAAGAATCTGACCGGAATAGGAAGGGTCTGTGAGACTTTCGGGATAGCCTACCATAGCTGTTGAAAAAACGACTTCCCCATCACACTGACCGCCATGGCCGAAACTCCACCCCTTGAACTCCATTCCGTTTTGCAACCTTAGAGTTGCTGCAAGTTTATTCTCCATTTGAAAAAGCTGTTATTAAGTTCAATTTAGCGAAGATACACAAAAACCATATCTTGACAAAAGAAATCTTGAACAATAATTTTGTAAATTTGCAGTAACGCCATTTTTGAATGAAGATTATATGGAAATTGGATATAATGACACAATAGCGGCCCCGGCCACAATTCCCGGCTCCGGAGCAATCGGCATTATACGTATAAGCGGTCCTGATACATTCGACGTAGTCGGCAGAGCGGTTAGCTTCAAAAAAGGAAACATAGAGGAATTTCTCGGATATACGATACACTTCGGTACGGTCTTTATGAAAGACGGTGCACCTCTCGATGATGTGCTTGTAAGTATTTTCAAGGCTCCGCATTCTTATACGGGCGAGGACTCTGCGGAAATATCGTTCCATGCATCAAAATATATAGCAGAGCAACTGATGTTCATATTGTGCGAGTCCGGGGCACGTACCGCCGGACCGGGGGAATTTACTCTCAGGGCATATATGAACGGCAAGATGGATCTGGCACAGGCAGAGTCTGTCGCAGACATTATTTCTTCACAAAACGCTGCTGCGCACAGACTTGCGTTTAATCAACTACGCGGAGGATTTTCAAAAGAACTTTTGGAGATGAGGGCGGAACTCCTTAATATGGCCTCGCTCATGGAACTTGAACTTGATTTTAGTGAGGAGGATGTCGAGTTCGCTGACAGAGGACGGCTTAATGAATTATTGAATAAGGTCTTATCTCATATTCAGAGACTTACGGACTCTTTCAGGCTCGGTAATGCAATTCGTAACGGCATACCTGTCTCTATTGTCGGAGCGGCAAACAGTGGGAAAAGTACCCTGCTGAACGCCCTACTCGGTGAAGAAAGGGCGATTGTATCCGATATTCCCGGCACCACACGCGATACGGTGGAAGAGACATTCAATATTAACGGCATATGTTTCAGGCTTATTGATACTGCCGGTATTCGCAACACTTCCGAGACTATTGAAAAAATCGGTATAGAAAGGTCTTTGAAAAAGTTGTCGGAAGCGGATATCGTCTTAGGTGTAATTGACGGGAGCGGATCCGAGGAAGACATCTGTGATGAGGCGGAATATATTATTTCGAGATGCGATTTTTCTTTGCAGAAGCTGGTACTCATATTGAACAAAAAAGATTTGTATCTTGGTGCCATTCCGGCCGACCGCCGCTCTAACAAAAATGTTATACTTCATAATAAAATTGTTTCCTTAATTGATAATAAACAACTTATTGACACAATTAGGATAGTATCCATTTCTGCAAGGAATGGAGACGGGATAGAAGAAATCAAAACAATACTTGCCGGCCTACATCCTGAAATCCTATCGGGACACGACACCGTTCTTGTCACCAACGCCAGACATTACGAGGCCTTGGAAAAAGCCGCCGGCAGCCTTGAAGAAGTCAGAGAAGGACTCGCCCACTCCTTGCCTACCGACCTTGTTGCACAAGACCTCCGCTCCGCAATCGACGCCCTCTCCTCCATAACAGGCATGTCAATCACCACCGACGAGCTCCTTGGAAACATTTTCAAAAATTTTTGCATCGGAAAATAAGTACACCTAAACACACTCTACACGCTCCGTACAAAAGGGCGTAACTCTCACATAATCAACTGAAACATGTTGAAAACTTTTCCCCGTTAGTTTGGTCTAATTCGGGACTTTTTTGCTTTATTTAAACCACGCGTGGTTCAAGGTAGTGGAGGGGGGCACGCCAAAGTGCAGAACCTTACACGGATTTACATAGATTTACAAACCTGTACCCATTGGAGAGGTAAAACTGCATAAACGAGATCACAGACCTCATAACTGCCGAAAAGTTGTAAAACTTATGCACTCAGTCACGAAAAAATGCACCTGCTGAGTCAGCACGTTCACGACAGACAATCTGAAGCGGAAATACTGCTCGGATACCTGCCTAAACACGCACCAGATGCGAAAGAAACGAGTCCATAGTAAGGCCCGCAAGGCTCGCACCGAAACCTCCGCCGATCGTGAGGTGCTAGAAGGCAAGACACATCTCATTTCCGAAGCCGCAAAGTTCATCGGAGTAATCCGGCCTACACTGTACGCCAGGATCGAGCAAGGGGCCCCACTCCCCTACGCATATCCACAGCACCGTCAGGATTCCAATCGTACAACTCGAGACAAGCACCCAGATGCAGCCCAAGCCCACGAAAGGCGATTCCTCCTCGCTCATTTCAAAGGCCGATGTCCTGAGCAAGTACCGACATATCCGAGTGCTGGCTGTACAAATGCTTGAAAGAAGAAGGCATCAGGCCCAAACTCATCAAAGGTGTCTCCTTCCGGTCCAAGCCGGACATCGAGCGGATGTTCAACCCCAAACCCGACTACAACCCGGACGAATGGATCGATGCGGAAGACCTCATCAACGGCGAAGGCCTCACCCGTAAATACATCTCCGACCTCGCACGGCACAAGGCCATCCCCCGCCGCCACACCGGACGCACCCTCCTGCTCGGCAAGAAAGAATGGGAGAAAGCGCACATCTTCCAGGGCGACATCGACAAAAACCACCTCACCGTGGACCAGGCCAAGAAGCACTACCGCATCGGCCAGAAACGCTTCTCTGAAGAGACCCGGGCCGCAGGCGTGCCCAAAGCCCGGACGGAAGGCAACTACGTCTGGTACAAGAAAGACGAACTCGATAAGTTATTCAAAAAGATAAGCGGCAATGGGAGCAACAAAAGTAACACTTCGGCAGCAACTGCTGCCAAGCGGCAAAATCACCCTCTATCTGGACTTCTATCCGCCCCTGAGAGCCCCGCACTCGCAAGTACGTCCGGCGCGAATACCTGGGCATATACCTCGTAAACAAGCCCCGTTTCCAGAGCGAAAAGGACGCCAACAAACTTATCAGGCAGTATATGCCGAAAGGCACTGACTTTGACCTGCTTACGGACGAATTCATCCACTCGGAGCAGCTGAAAATCAACAGGAGGCATAGAGAAAAACTCAACTTTTCCACACCTAAGGATGAATTTTTCAAATTTTTGTCGTAATGTTGCACTTGCTTTTTGACTCTACCAAAGATAAATTGAGTACTCGTTTATTTATTACTGACAATATTTTTGTAAATTTGTTAGTTAAAAACAGAAGTATTCACTTTCATGGCAAAGAAGAAATACATATTTGGCGACAAAATTCGCGTAGCATCCTTATTTTCTGGATGCGGCGGACTTGACCTTGGATTTACAGGAGGTTTTACATTTTACGGAAAAGAATTCTCAAAGCAGCCGACATCAATAGTGTTTGCAAATGATTTTGATAAGAATGCTGCCGATTGCTATAATGCAAATCCACTACTTGTATCGGACGGCACGAATTGTCTTCTAAAAGATATACGAGAAGTGTCATCAGAGTCTATTCCGGACTTTGACATTCTTCTCGCCGGCTTTCCATGTCAGCCTTTTTCTAATGCTGGAAACAGAAAGGGCGTCAACGATGATAACGGAAGAGGTACTCTTTTCGAAGAATGCGAAAGAATAATCAAACATAAAGTTGATACAGGCAAAGCACCAGCCGCTTTTGTTTTTGAAAATGTCCGTGGCATCTTGTCTTCAAAAATGCCATCCGGCATCACTGTTCCGCAAGAAATAAGAAATAGGATGGAGGTACTTGGATATAATGTCAGTATGCAACTTGTTCGCGCAAGTGACTATGGCGTACCTCAAAAAAGATATCGAGTGCTAATAATCGGTATACTTAAATCAATAGGCTCGTTCGATTTCGCAGAGATGGACCGCCTTGTAAACGTTTTCGACATCCCATCAGAAAAAAATGGAACATACGAAAAGCTGTTATTGGGTTCAATCCTTCATGATGTCAAAAAGTTGAATGACGAAGGATGCTGGGAGTATAGCAAAACTACCCAGGATATGATTGAACTTATTGGGCCGTGTTCGCATAAAGCCTCAGCATCAAAATATTTTGAGGGAGATTTCAAGTTATCAGACATGCCGGACAGAGTATTTGAAGGCAAATCATGGAAAGATATTCCCCCAGAAAAGCTTACGCCACGATTTAAGAAAATTTACGATGACCCCAAGAAGTATCATGCACCTAAATTTTTCAGAAGATTCGCTTTTGGGGAAATCAATGGCACAATCACTGCGTCTGCTCAACCCGAAAATTGTGGCATAACCCATCCAGTTGAGAATAGAAGATATTCTGTTCGGGAGATTGCCAGAATCCAGTCTTTCCCTGACAACTATTCATTTGAGTCAATTCCTCTTCAATCACGATATAAAGTAATTGGTAATGCAGTTCCACCCGTTCTTGGATGGGTGGTTGCAACGTCATTGATTAACCAGATAAAGAAATAGCATTATGGCTTTTTTATCAAAAGAGACAATACTTGCCGCTTATAAGAAACTGTCGACTTTAAGCACAGATCCTCTTGCTCAGGGGGCAACTCAAAGAGTGAGTGCAATTCGTTACTCCATCGCACTCGATATGTTCTACAAAAAATTTGGACGTGAATGCAATGTCAAAGATAAAGATGATGCCGCTGCATATATTGAGAATGTGGGCAAGGTTGTTTCTGTAAATAATACTTCATACACATCTAATTTTTACTACCCTCTTGACCATAATTCAGATTATGCCGTAGGAAGCAATTTTTATTCTGTCAATGTTGTTAGGGAATCAACCAAAAACGGAGGACAGCAACTTGTTTTCCCCCGCAGAGGGTCTAATCCTATAATGCACGTCCAATCGGGAAAACTTTTCGAGAACCCGAATCTGATTAAAAATTTGGATGCATACATATCGGCACCTTTGCATAAAACAGCTCTGGTTCTTTGGCTTTTGCGTTCTCACAAACTCACGGAGGCTAATTTCTATATGTCCGTTAGAGATGAGCTTAATTCATTGTTGACGGCAGATTATGCCACTCAAATTCTTCCATTGCAACAAGATTTCGACAACTATTGTCAAGTTCTTGGACTCACTTTCGTTTCTTTGGCTCCTGAAATCGACGATGACGATATTAGAACTTTGTTTGCAATTGCCAATCCGCCAGCAAACACTCCTGCGCCGACAATAGCTGTGGCACTGCAAAAGATATACTTTGGTGCACCTGGGTGTGGCAAATCCCACTCTGTCGCAGAATACATTAACAATAATCCTGGTATTGATTTCAGGACAACATTCCATCCGGATTCCGACTATTCCACATTTGTGGGAGCATATAAGCCGAAGAAGGTTGCAGACACTTTGACATACGAATTTATTCCTCAAGCGTTCACAAAGGCATATTGTAAAGCTTGGAAAAATCCAGATATCCCTGTATATCTTGTTATTGAAGAGATTAACAGAGGGAATTGTGCACAGATATTTGGAGACCTTTTCCAACTACTCGATAGGTATGATGGATATTCAGAATACCCTATCGATGCTGACACCGACCTCAAGGATTATCTTGAAGTAGAATTAAGAAGACTTGATATTGATGAAGTTGACGGAAGCGAAGGGATTGATAACGGGAAACTTTGTCTCCCGAAGAATTTTCACATACTGGCTACAATGAACACTTCAGACCAGTCCCTCTTCCCTATGGACAGTGCATTCAAGCGTCGCTGGGCTTGGGAATATGTGCCGATTGATTCTTCTAATACTAAATCTCAGTTCAAGATCACAATCGGAGACAAGATGTACAAATGGGCTTCATTCCTCGATAAGGCCAACGAATGCATCCATAAACTTTCAGATTCCGAGGACAAACAGATGGGCAACTTCTTCATCAAGAAGGATGTTGATGTTGAAGAGTTCAAGAGCAAAGTTATGTTCTACCTCTGGAGCGAGGTATGCAAGGAATATGAGAAGTCCGGCTCTTTCTTCAAGGACAAGAACGACAGCGATGCCGAATTCACATTCAACAGCCTCTTCCCTACCAATGACGACACCAACAAGCGTTTGCAGGGATTTATGGCTTATATCGAGGTAGAGGAAGCATAACGACAGCGGTATGAGAATTCTCTTCGAAGGACAGTCATACAGCCCAGAACTGCTGGAGAGCTACGGCCTTGAGTCCTACGTGTACACGTCAAGGGACAAGATCGAGGGAATCCTGACGTATGTAGGCTATATCTATTCTCCGAAGATAAACGACACGATATTCATCCTGCCGAAGGTCTTCCTGTTTGAAGGAAGCGGCAAGATAGACAAAGAGAAAAACCTGCTGGAAATCGCCTTCGGGAAGTATTCAGTCGAAGACGTCATTGAAATCTCCCCGGACCACAACCCTCTCAAAGAAGATGGTCTTGACCGAGTGCTGTTCGGCCTTTCCACCTGGATCTATCGAGCAATCGATAAGTATTCCGTCCGTCATCCAAAAAGTGAAATCATCAGGCGCACGGACATCCGCAGAGTGAATTCGGACAAAGGCGAGGATAACCAGACACTTCTCGACACCATCCTCTCCCTCGTCGCATTCCACAAGGAGCATGCGAACCTTTTCACCTACATCTCCATAATAAACACCAGCGGCAACAACAAGATTCATTGGGGAAAGACCATAAGCACAGTACAGCCAATCATTCAAGATAACGAGCCGTTCTATGCTGAATTCCGCAACAAGAAAAAGGCAATCAACTATGACGAGGAACTCATAGTCATTTTCTACTCGGTCCTGGAATATCTGCGGCTGCGCTACTTCTTCCCCGTTCGAGCCAACCTGAACTACGAGCTGATTAAGCCTGCCAAGGTCGATGCAATGATAGAGTCAAAGCGAGGCACCAAACTGCTCCGCTCCATCCGTTGCAAATACTTCAAGGACGAACTGGTTCTCCTCTGGAAACTGCTCTACGCCTTCTTCGAAAAGTCAGAGACCATACGGTCCGGCAAGAGTCGGGAGGAAGCCCTCCTCGCCAGCAAATTTGACCGAGTGTTCGAAGATATGGTTGACTGTCTCATCGGTGACGACATATTCTCCGACCTCAAGGAGAACGAAGACGGCAAGGAAATCGACCACATCTACAAGGACAAATCCCTTGTGGACAACAGCCAAATCTACTACATAGGCGACAGTAAGTACTACTTCTACGGCTCCGACCTGGACGAGAAATCCATCTACAAACAGTTCACCTATGCCAAGAACATAATCCAGCTCAACATCAACATCTTCAACAAGCTTCCCGGTGAATTGAAAAATGAGGAGCAATGGATAATTGAGAACGTCCGCTATCGTGACCCCCTTACAGAGGGCTATAACTTGACGCCGAACTTCTTCGTGCGCGGATATGTCAAGGCTGAAGACCTGACCGATGGGCACGCCTGCTACTCCGAGGATCGTCTGTCTCAGAACAACCAGATCATACCGGCAAACGCCCACTTCAAGAACCGTCCGTTTGACCGAGACACACTGGTTCTTCAGGCGTACAATATCAACTTCCTGTTCGTTCTCGCTTCATACGTCACCAACTCTGACAACGAGAGCGTCAAGCACCGCATCCACGACAAGTTCCGCACCGACCTCATAAGCGTCTATAACGGCAAATGCGACTTCTTTCGTGTTACCCCTTTCGGCGACATCAAGGCTTTCGTTAACGCCAATTTCGAAGAATACATCGGCAAGATGTATCGCTCCGATGATGCACCGTACATATGGTTCGCATTCGACAAAGGTACCACCTCCCTCGAGATGCTAGAAGCCTCCTTCTGCGGTCAGGCGACCATCGAATCCGCAGAACTCAAATAACACTAAAAAACGTTCAAAATCGCATACTACAAAGGCAATAACTATACACAGGAGCCAGCGAAAAAAGACCTTCGACTAAATTCGCTTCTATTCAGCTTCCCTTCTGAGCCAGTTACTTTCTGGTTCTCGAGAACAGACAAGGAAGGTATGTCATTGACTCCGCTTTCTCACCAACTGTTTCCAGTTAATATTGAAGAAATATTCCCCAGAATCGGAAATGCGGAAACAATATACACATCATTTTCACGTGAGGTTGACGGATACTCAAAGTTGTAAATCGACTTCAACAACCTGAAGAATTTTGCACTTGTCAAAAGATATTTCAATCGAGAAATTATGTTCTATTTCCAAAGAATGAACACCATAGTGGAACCGACATTTATCGGTGACAACCAAGTATGGCTTCTCGGGCAGGCTCATGCTACAAGACGGGTTAAAGGATGCACATATTACGACAGATTTACACTAAAGGTCAATTTTAATTGCAGCACAAGCAGACCGGAGATTGTTCTTTCATTTGACCGGCCACAAAGATATTCAGGAAATCCATTGCATCGTTTATCAGTGATTATAACGCTTCAAACGACAATCCTTGATACTGTTTCAAAAAGTGTGTCTGAGATGAGATAAAAAGAAAGTCTACGGATTTCTTTAGATTTGTAAACACAAAACAAGAACTCTAAAAAAACGTAGACTTATGTATTTCACAAAGGAACAACTTTCCGAGGTATTATGCAAGCATGCGGAAAGAGAAAATGGTCTACAGGACCTGCTGGAGATAATGATTGAGAGTATGATGGTCGCTGAAAGGTGCGAATACACGCGTGAGGACACCGTGTCTGGTAATAAGGGGAACGGGTACAGAATGGGGCACACCTACGGTTAGGGACGGACTCTTACATTCCGTATACCCCGAGACAGGTATGGCAACTTTCATCCTCAGATACTGGCGGTCCTGCGCAATCAGGAGGACGAATGCGAACGCTTGGCCGGCACTCTGTACAGCAAGGGACTGACTCAGGAGCAGGTCGGCGAGGTGTTCAATGACATCTATGGGGAACACTACGGCAAGGCAAGCATTTTGAGGATGCCGGATTACCTTCGGAAAGACGTCCAGGAGTGGCTGGGCCGCAGTTTGGACGCTTACTCTCCGATCCTGTTCATAGATTGTGTGCATATCAATATACACCGCAAACGGAGCGTGGATACGAGACGTTCTATGTGCTGCTTGCCGTAAGGGATGATTGCGGAAATCATAGACCTAATGGCTAGCGTCACGAAGTCGCTGATCCATATCTTTATATAAAGCATTACTCCAACTTCTTGCTACATAAATCTTTGCCATAGCGTATGATACGCTTATGTAAAGTTAGCACAAATCGTTATATTTGTAGAAATCAAACACACACTAAGTTATGTCACACGAATTCAACGATGTAGAGATGTACATTGCGATAGATACGGAGAATATCTGCCAGTAGAGGATATGTACGAACTCTAAGACGGGAAAATTTTGTGTTAAGATTGTATTAACCACATTCTAGAAGAACAAGCATTTCGCATAAAGAGATGATTACAAGAAAAGATTTACAGCAATTCATTGACGAGGAGCATGCTCAATCACAGAGGGAGATAGATTCATACAGAAAGCTTTCGATTAAAGAAAAAGTCAAGGCAAGGAAAGCGATTGTTGGCCTACGTTACGACAGAAATTATTCCAAGTCTTCTGGCGATTATGGATTATGTCGTTTTATAGTTGATACAAACCACTCATCACTAGGTGTAGGAGATGCTGTTTTGGTCAACGGCTACGAGGCTACAATCTGGGACTATGATAACGAGGAAAATCTAATAATAGGATTCTGGGGTAGAGCTGGCATACCAATGCACTGCTTTGATGATGGAAAAGAAGTTGTTGTAGAAAAGCAATATGGAAACTTCCTCGCTTCATCGTACAGACGATTTATGTTAGATCTTCCGAGTGAAGATTCCCCATTCTGGAATAGCAGTATCATTCCATCGAAGCAAGATGTGGTTTTTGATGTAGATGTTGATGTCTGGAAACAACATATCCAGACAGTAGAGCAGGAATTGGGCATGACTCTTTTGGAGTCACAAAGAGAGGCTATCGCGAGAGCATTTGCCGCCAAAGATTACTATATGCTACAAGGCCCTCCAGGTACAGGAAAATCGTTTGTCATAGCTCTTATTGCAATAATTTTGGCTTTCGAACTTGGTGAAAGAGTATGTATTACTGGACCAAACTATATGGCCATCAACAACGCTCTCGTAAAAATCGGGGAAATCCTTCCTAGTCATGTCGAAGGTATATTAAAAGTCGGTTATCCATTTCAGACGGCTGGTCTTTCTTTTGTATCAGGTGATAAAACCTTGACCATTAATAATATATCTTGTTATCTTGACGTTGGTCGTGTAAATGAGTTGACAAACCTTGTAATGGGAATGACTCCTTATACTTTCTACTCATCCAGAGCCGAGGGGATTAAGTTTGATACAGTTATAATTGATGAATCTGGACAGATGAGTATCCCGGTGGCAATGATGGCCGCTTTCAATTGCAAGAAACTCATATTATGCGGTGATCATAAGCAGTTAACACCTATAATCAAGGCTGAAAACATTGTCGAACCACTGAAGCAATCCGTATTCAACTATATGTTGAGTGAGAAGAACTGCATGATGATTGACACATCATTCAGAATGAATGGTCCTATCTGTGAAGTTGTATCAGACCTATTCTATGATGGTAAACTTAAATCATACAATCCAGATAAAAGGCTATCTATAGATATCGATAGTGAATACCTATCAGGAGATTATTCCATAATTGCAAAGAACATCTCAGGCAATGGTCGTCAATCATCAACGTGCGAAGCTGTTGAAGTTGACGCTATTATAAGAGAGTATTTCTCTGCTGGATTTAGTTGTAACAGAATAGGCGTCTTAGCACCCTTTAGAGCTCAATGCAGTGAAATACGCAGAAAACTATTCAAGGATGATATGATAGCGGATGAATACAAGAGAGGAATAGTAGTTGATACTATAGATAAATTGCAAGGTCAAGAAAGAGAGGTTATTATTATTTCTTTGACATCAGGCAATATAGATTACATCAACGAACTATCTGATTTTTTGTACAATCCTAATAAGTTGAATGTCGCGTTATCAAGGGCTAAATGTAAACTTATAATCCTTGGGAATTTTGAAGCCATCAGTACTATGGACGGCTTTGAAGGGTCTTACATGCAGAAACTACTTGCACATCCTAACGTAAAGGTTATATACCAAGGGAATATTTAAACTACAGGCAAGGTGTCCAGCACCTTTGCATCCACTGCGATGCCGGAAGACGCCCCTTAATGGGCAGAGCGGAACCGGAATTTTGGCGCTCTCCGTTTCACTCCGATCGACAAACCTCCGGTCTTTCAAAACTCGCTCCGCTTGGTAATACAGTAGAGGTGTCGAGATTCCTGTCTTTATCCGCAGCCTTAGCAGCACAGCTGTGTGCTTTCTCAGTGATTTCAGGGCTCTCTACTTCAAGAAATCACTCCTTCGGCATCGGCGGTACCGTCTTCCGTCAAGGCAACCTTCAATCAGCTCTCGCAGGGCTGGAAGGGTCTCACCAATGCACAATACCCAGAAAGGCAAGTCGGTTCTCGGCACCAAAAGCAAGATTTCCGGTGCGAACCTCATTATGAGGCTCAACTACTGGGTAGTCTACTGTGGCGGTTCCGTAATGGCCAACCCTCCTACTCTCACCGGTGTCGAGGCACCTGCACCCGCTGTCATTGTCATCAGTTCAAGTACTATTACGTTTACTCTCTCCAGCGCTCCAGCTGACACCACCAACCTCAAGCTCGTCATCGAGGCTTCCGAACCTCAGGGCAACGGTATCACTCGTGCTTACGGCAAAGCTGCCACATTTGGTGCACCTGTCACTCCGTCCACCGATGCTATCGACATCAAGTCCAGCTACGAGGCCAAGTGTGGCACTCCTTCTGCCGGAGATCCGAAGGTCTTCTTCAAGTACTTCTTCGTCAACACCGCAACCGGCGAAAAGTCAGGAGAAATCCTCGCCCAGGGCAAGCTGATGTAGTTCAGCGTGGATTCCACCTTCCCGCAAGGGTATTCTTATCGAAAACACCCGCTCCGATGCGAATCGAGGCGGGCGTATTTTTCTAATCTTTAATTTCGGCTTTAATGTCCATTTTTAACTGAACAGTTTCCTTGCAATCATTGGGGATCTTGTCTATGACATCAAGAACTGATTTATCAAAAGCTTCATCAGCCCGAGCTTCTTCTCTTGTAAAATTCAAAAGAGCAGTATTCGCAATGCGAGGATCAGGGAAAGACGACTTTGCTAACTGTATTGCTTCAGTATATAATCTACGCCCTTCATCGATATTGCCTTTTCTATATTCCGTTAATCCTTCTGTAGCAATCAGACAGACCTGTGCATCCGGGGGTAACTGCAACTTTTTGGCTTCCTGAATAGCTCGCTCCGCTTCAAGTGTTTTACCAGATAAGGCACACGCATACGCCTTATTATTCAAGAGCATAGGATTATTGGGATTAGACTTCAGCCCCAGGTCAAGAATATCGATGGCAGTACCATAGTCCTTTAAGAATGAATATGCAATATTTGCTGCGAACTGGACAGGCCTTCTTGTAAAAGGCATATCTTCAATCCAATCAACTGCTGTAATTAATGATTTGGCGTAATCGTCTGAGATATATGCGGTAATCGCATCAGCTTCAAAAGCGTTAGGAATAGCAATATCATCTCCGAATTCAAAAGTCAAGTCGGCGTTTTTAGAAAGAAGGAACCTTGCCTGCGCAAGGCTATTGTCATTTGGCTTTTGTAAAGCAGTTTTGAAATATGAACGACACTTCTTTTTGTTGCCATTAATCATTTCAACAGAACCAATAGCGCTTGAAAGTTCACTAATGCTAAAAGGAGAGTAATTCTGAGAAGCAATCAGCTCTGAACCTTTTTTGATGTGGCGAGAAGTTCTGCCCATTAATGTATTAACAGCGATTTCTGATGCAAGAAGCCATGGATCGTGGAGTAATGCTGGATTCTTGGCAATAATATATCTTGCACGGTCCTCATCCATAAGGTGAAGATAGAGACGAGCGGCAGAACGGCAAATGTATCTATGATTTGGTGCAAGATGGAGAGCCACTTCCATAGCCTCTTTTGCCTTGTCAAATTGTCCCAGTGTAACATAGCACCTGGCCATTTCACAAAAAGCAATCGGATTATAGCAGCAGTAGTCTCGGCTTTGTTTAAGCAACTTTATTTCATTTCGAACAGCTTCTTCTTGATTTTGGATCTGAGCTATTTTTTGAGGGACTGTCAATTGAGCAGCAGCAGCCTTTTCTTCCGGTGTCGCAATCACCGATTGTGCAGTCCTTACAAGAACATTCGTAGCCTCATCTTTGTGAGCGATCACAAATTTAGCGGCCTCTATTGCATATGGGTTTGATTGATGTCCATTCAAAATGGCGGCTGACAGTAAATCGCCAGCAAAAGATACACTCTTATTATTCTGCCAGGCTACAACATATTCGTCTATAGGGAACAGTTCAAGAGGTTGGGTAGCAATAGGAGAACTGCCAAACTCACCGAGTTTAGCGGTCTTATTGTAATCTCTCCAGTTAGGGACTACGTTTCTTTTCTCATCCTCCTTAAATGATGCCATACTATTTCTTAATTAAAGCCAACTCAGCTTTCTTCTGCAAAACATCAAGTTCCTGTATTGTCCTCTGCAAATCATAATTTGGCGTGCGGGATGTCTCCAATACATTCTTTGGGTGACCACGTCGGTTTGGGTCTGGATTACACAGATATGCGACAAGGGACACTAGCCCGACTTTAACCTCATCTATTGGAATTTCGTTCTCGAAGTCTTTAAGCGCTTTCTGGTATGCATTCATCATATCTGGCAAAACATTGCAATATGTTTGTGTCTGAATACTCCGAAATTTAGAAAATTGAAGCACGTCAGGAAGATGATTGTTCATCAACGCATTGAAAGTAAGTCCAGTTATATAGTAAGCAATTAATCCGCCAAGCATATAATTATCAATCTGATAGAGGCTTTCTATACTACTTACAAAGTCCGGATAATAGCATTCTGGGGCGGCATAATTTTTATCTCCATTAAAGAGAGCAGAATAAGGGCAACTTACACTGGAATCAAAACATATTGATCTACCCAGATCTCCGATTTTGGATTCGCCTTTAATCGAGAGGATATTGGATGGCTTAATATCTTGATGTGAAATATCATTCATATGAAGTTGACTTAACCCAACAGACACATCGTGGAGCGAATTCAACTTTGTTGACAGAGAATTAATCCTTGCCGCCAATTCGGCTTTAGAGGACAAATCAAGGACCTTACGAATATCACCATCTGCCATCTCATAAATAATAAATGAGACGCTACCATTGACTATATAACCATCGAGCAGAACATCCCCGGACTCAATATAATGAACGACTTTAGAAACACGTCTATTTACACAGTATTCAGAAAGGGCCTTCTCATAATTAAATTCAGATGATGCACGCTGCATTATCTGGGGTGTGAGTTGACCATATAGCATCATAATCTTGGCATAATCAAGGACCTTCATAAAGGCAACCACGCCATCCTTCTCAACTTTGTAACATGTTGAGAAATTCCCTCCAGTTTCATTTTTACTTTTGTCAGGTGCAGCAAGCTTATTAACGATAGTCCATCCGGCAACGACCTTGCATTCAAGATCGCTAGAAGCAAAGAGTTTATTTACATCAATGTTCATATTACAACGCTTAGATACGCAAAGTTACCTAAATATCTTCAGTGGAAAAAATGTTTTTGTATCTTCGCATATTGGAACATTTCAACAAGCAATTAATATCAATTTTTGCTATCATTGAACAATGTACCACATTTGTATCACAACTTTGCTATATTATTGAGTATCAATCCTTCGCAAAGTATGCATCGGAAAATAGCAAATGGCAGGAACTGCCGGCAGAATCGTGATGAAAATCTCCGGTCGCGAATGCGGCATCTACAGGAATCCGTTTGCCGATGGCAGCAAGACCCTCCACGCCTGTACGGAAAAACTTCATGCGGAGCAGAAACTCTCCGATGAAATCGCCCGACACAAAGACCAGTTCGACGCCATCACCGATGGCTACTGCTTTGACTTCGCAAAGTTGTACTGGAAGAAAGACGGACAGGATCTGCTCATCGCCCATCAACGAAGACCTCTATCTCCTGCCTGAGGCTGGCTACAGTCCATTCGGCTGCAACGCGGTCCCGGTAAAGCCGCTCCCCTCCTTCTCTTTCTTCAAGGCTCCAGCCACCAACAAGACTTCCCACAAGTCCAGCACGCTGCTAGATGACTGGAACTACATCACCGGTCACTACGCTCAGGCCGAGACCGAGAAACTGCACTCCATCGAGGACAAGAACACGAGACACAACTATAAGGCGTCCTACTTCGCCTATAGCACCTTCTCTGGAGTCGTCTCAGAGCGGGTCAATGACAAGTTGGTGGAGCACAGCGGATACCGTTGTCTCAAATTCGACAACGTTAAGGACCTTGACGCCCTCAAGCGGTTGCTACTGGACGCCACGTGTTCCGAGACCAAGCTGATGTTCCGCTCTCCCAGCGGTGAAGAGTATCCGGGGCGGTATCGTCTGCAGGCCAAACTCCAACTGACCATGTCAGGCAAGGGTTGTCACCCGTGTATGCTTCGGAATTATCTCGCGGACGCATCGTGTGATTCCGCCGTGGTCCATATTCGCGTACCTAACGATGCCTCTATCATTGGCGGCGGCTCGAATTCGTGTCAGATATAAGGACGTTTCAACCTGCTCAACGATGTCACTGGCTACCGTAGCCAATATCAGCAGAAGTCTTCTATTATTTCTGTTTAAACATTGTAGGGTATGGGAAAAATCAGTAAATTCGCATATTAACGTACTTAGGAAATGGATAAAAAGATTATCATTCAATACAAATCTGCTTTTGATAGTATTGCCACATACATTGAAAGCGACAACGGAAATGAACAAGTCGAAGTTTGGTTTGCAAGAGATCTTCAAAAGGTTCTCGGGTATGCCAGATGGGAGAATTTCCAGACAGCCATCAATAGAGCTGTTGAGTCATGTAATACTCAGGGAATCAATGTTGACGATCATTTTCGTGAAGTCACGAAAATGATAACCCTTGCCAAAGGAGCGGAACGTGACATCAAGGATTACATGCTAACAAGATTTGCATGTTACTTGATTGCTCAGAATGGCGATCCAAAGAAAGAAGAGATAGCCTTTGCACAAAGTTATTTTGCTGTTCAGACACGTAAAGCTGAATTAATTGAAGAACGCCTTAACTACATTGCACGCCTTGAATCTCGGGATAGACTTCGTGCGTCTGAGAAGCAACTATCTCAACATATCTATGAGCGAGGAGTCGATGATAAGGGATTTGGCAGAATTCGTTCGAAGGGTGATGCAGTTCTATTTGGTGGACATACTACCGAGGATATGAAAAAACGTCTCGGTGTCAAAGATAATCGGCCTTTGGCTGACTTTCTCCCTACCCTGACCATAGCAGCCAAAAACCTGGCAACAGAGATGACTAATTATAATGTCAAGGGGAAGAATCTATATGGTGAGCCAACCATTACTCGTGAACACATGCAAAATAATAAAAGTGTGCGTGATATGTTAGGCCAACGAGGTATTCGTCCGGAAGAATTACCGCCCGCCGAGGATATTAAAAAATTAGAACGTCGAGTCGCCTCAGAACAGAAGAAGATTGAGAAGGCTTCTGCAAAGCTTCCGAAAAATAGGTAAAACAACTCACTTAAGAGCATTTGGATCATTTTCGTGAGGTCACGAAAATGATAAATGAATCACTCTGTAATCGCTAAAGCTGCAAAGGGATTGGTTTAGAATTTCCGGGAGAACTACATAGATTTGATCTATTCACCAGCGGTCCAGGTGGTCTCCGCCAGCATAATGCCTGACTTCTCACAGGTGGAGTAGTTGACGTAGTAGTAGCGGAAGAAAATCTTCGGAGCAGCGTAGTGCTGGGCATGCCTTTTTTGGCAATGTTGTCGGCAAGGAGAGGACGATTGCGGTGGCTTCGGAAACTTCGACCATCTTGATCTGTGCGGACTTGCTGTGGGCACGGCTCACACCATTGGACTGACTTTCGGAAGCCTCGATGCCTAGGAAGATACCGCTTATATCAGCGATAGCTTGGTCAAGCTTGAAGGTTAAGACGTTGCAATGGCACACAATGGTGGCAGAGGAAGGGTTCTCGACACACGAGAGTGGGCGGGTTGGTCTCCGGAGAGCCATCGCAGGCGACAATCCAGTAGTTCAGACAGGTGAAGAGGTTTGCTCCGGAAATCTTACCCGTGGTGCTGCCACTCATCTTCCCTAAGGCTAAAGGCTATCGGCCGGTATCCCAGAATACTGCTACACGGCGATTCATCGTAAATATCTTTCTATCAAGGTGGCACACTCCCATACCGAAGCAGTCCTGATGGGATTGGTTTCCGCCTCGCGGGACTGGGAGATCTGCTGTGACATACGCAGGAAGCTGCTCGAAGGTTGCTTCCCAGGGCGAATCAAGGTAAGCATACGTACTGCTGAATAAGTTCACAATATTGTGATAATATAAATAGGTAAAATAGCAAGGTAGTAGGAATTGTAAAACAGGATAAAGTATAATTCAAGAACAACAATGACAACTGTAAATCAAATAATAGATATTGCTCGGAAACAGAACGGGCTATTCACAAGAAAAGACCTGCTGAATGCGGTGCGTTCTGGTATGAAAAACATATCAGAAGGTTCTCTTGTTGTGCTTTTGAATAGGATGCTTGCAGAGAACAAAATCATCAGAGTTTCATACGGGAAATACAAATTAAATGAAGATTTGAAATATGATTTTTTGTATGAACCAAGCGAATTTATGCTTTCACTCAACAGACATATAAAAGAAAAATTCCCTTTCATAGATTATTGTTTGCGGTGTGTCTTGATGTGCACACAATCTATGAACAGGATTCGGAGAGTAAGCGTCCAAACTGCGGCCCAGCCACTCCTGGACATCTTTCCGAAGGTAATCCGGCATCCTCAAAATGCTTGCCTTGCCGTAGTGTTCCCCATAGATGTCGTTGAACACCTCGCCAACCTGCTCCTGAGTCAGGCCCTTGCCATACAGGGTGCCGGCCAAGCACTCGCATTCGTCCTCCTGATTGTGCAGGACAGCCAGTATCTGAGGATGAAAGTTGCCATACCTATATCGGGGTATACGGAATATAAGAGCCCGTCCCTGACCGTAGGTGTGACCCATTCTGTACCCGTTTCTCTTATTACCAGGCAATGCATCCTCTCGCAGGTATTCGGACCTTTCAGCGACCAGCATACTCTCAATCATTATCTCCAGCAGGTCCTGGATACCATTTTCTCTTTCCGCATGCTTGCATAATACCTCGGAAAGTTGTTCCTTTGTGAAATACATAAGTCTACGTTTTTTTAGAGTTCTTGTTTTGTGTTTACAAACACAAAGAAATCCGTAGACTTTCTTTTTTAGCTCTTCTCAGACACACTTTTTGAAACAGTATCCGATTGAACATCTGGCTTTATATGCTTGCCTCAATAATCGGTGTAATACTTGTACACATTGCCCTTGACAACATATCCAAGTTCCTCAAAGAGGGATCATTGAAAGGCCGTTTCAATTTTGAAAACGAGAGCCTTGAGCAGTGCCAGGAGTTGCAGGAGAACAAGTATTCGGTCAATATCCCCGGACCTGCTCATAATAGATGACTTCGGGATGAAGTGTCTCGAAAGGCAGCAGCAGAACGACTTCGAGCAGATCATCGATGACAGGTATCACAGAAAATCGCTGATCCTGTCCAGCCAGCTGGCAGTCGCCGACTGGTACGGAGTCTTCAGCAGCGAGATGCTTGCAGAGGCCTGTCTGGACAGAATCGTACACAAATCACTACGCTTCGAGCTTAAGGGAGATAGCATGAGAAAGAAATATTGATATCTTTGCAAATCTAACTCAGGTGGCCGAGTATCACCGGAATCGGTGGCCGACTATCCGCCGGAATATCTATCTTACTTGATTCGTTCACGGAAGCAATCTTCGCTATCATCGCCACTCATCGTCCAATCAACTCGCTCAGCGTATATCTCTGCAATACGAATTTGCCGATATGCCTCCTTCTTTGCATCTATAGTCACTTCTGACTGTTCCAATACTTAAGCTTCATAGGGATAATGGTCATAATGACAATGATGGATTGCGTGTAATACTGACATTTGTTCACCATAAGGAGTGTCGGACCTATATCGCTTTTTCGATTGGAAAATCACCCCATCATCAAAGAATCGTCGATCTGTGAATTTTTGTTCTGCCTTGACAATGGTTTTATCTCTTAGAAGAAGAGATTCTGCATCTTCATAGTTCACAAAAATCATGTAGTCCTTATAACAATGATATGAGCCAAAGCAATCTTTCTCGTAAATAGTCCAATAGTCCTCTTGAACTTTCTCCGGCTTTGGTTGTAAAACCCCCGCAATATCATGCTAAATAGTATCAGCAATCTCACGCATTGCGTATATGCTCCTATCAATACATCCCCTACTCATAGTTATTTCCTCCTTGTCAAATTTGAATTGAGAAATTAAACATACTATCATATCGTCTATCCAACACTCCGGCAAACATATCCATTTCTCTCTTGGAGATTCCTAATCGCGTTGCCAATTCTCGCCATCCTTTCACTGCTTCAACCACCTCTGATACAATTTTCTCTGCCTTATTCCTGTTGAGCATATACTCCTCACAAGCATCCAATAAGATACTTAAATCTGCCTTGTTGGAAGTAGAAGAGATTAGCAGGCTTTGATACTCATTAAGAGTGGGATTCATGTCGTATGCAGGAGACAATGTCCATCCCTTTGCCTTTAAAAGAAAACCATGATTCCGGAAATGGTCGTCACTATTGCCTATACAGATATTGAAGGCTACACGGCGGTAGAGTTCCTGCAGATTTTTCTCGACATCTGTGCAGTTCCGAATTATAAAATCAACAATGTCCAAATAGCCATGCCCACTTGCTGCATTATCTCCATCACTCAACCCCAATAGGGTCATAGCAGATGCAAAATGAATAAGTTTTCCTTCTTGAGTTCTGTCGAAGCGTTGCGATAGCAGTGTATGATATTTTTCTCCTGCCGCCAGCACTTTGGTTTTAGCTGCATTTATTCCTGCTTTTATAGATAGTACGTGGCTGAAATGCTCCCAAAGTCCTACATCATAATCATCCTGACGAGACGGGAACTTGGCTACATAAAGAGTCTTATCTACATCTATCACATTTGCTTTAGGTCTTGCACCGCCCAATGATGTTCCGGGTTGCACAAGCTGTGCAATCCATTTCCTGTCAGGGAGCATATTGTTTTCTTCGCTTTTCTCAATCTCTGCACTGGCAACAATCAACTCCCGGATATCTGTCAGAGGGGGGATTTTCAGTGATTCACTTACATTGATAAATTTGTCATCAGGGTCTTCCTTGAAACGGAACCCGCCCATCCGAAAGAAATCATCGATACCGGTTAAGAAATCGAAAGACGACAATCTCCGTACCGGCCTATTTTCTTCCTATGCCGCGATTTGTTCTCGTCTTAACAACAAAGTACGTCCCCAACGATCCGGCAAGGCATCGGAAAAGCATCCGAATATGTCCTTGTCAGGCTGTGTGTATTGCTGTCCCGGATAATTGTTCAAATCATCACTCAAAAACAGATCACCGTGTTGTCCTAACCATTCATTATTGAACGTAAAGCTATAGCTGTCTGCACCTCGAAGAGACTCATAGCCCAATTCGCCTATGAGTTCCACTTCTTTGAGCCAATCGAAATCGGCATATACATACAACCCTCTCATAGCCTATTCTTTTTTTGATGCTCGTTCTCTTGTTTTCAAACTCAAATCCTGTAACGCCCTACCCATTTCATCTTCTTTGGCAAGCAATAAAATATCATCTTCGAGCTGCAAAGCATACAATACACGCAAATAGATTCCTATCGCGACAGTAGGAATACCTTTTTCAATACGAGACACAGTAAGCGGCGAACAGGTAGCCCGTTCTGCCACCTGAGCCACACTCAAATTTCTACGCAAGCGAGCCAACTTAATCTGCTCGCCTACAATCTGCATCTTCTGCTCCAATTTCCGAGGCAACTTAGTAGCCATTGTATTCTTCGCCATAGTCAACATATCATATAATATGCAAAGATAAGACTTTTTATTTATTTAATGATGTGTTGTATATAGAAAATGTACATCATTGAATAATTAACTCTGCACATAACCCTTTTAAGCAGAAACTCCAAAGACTAAATGTCATAATTTTGTTTGTATGTGCTATATACACCTCTCTACAAGCAATATGATATTCGTAATATAGAGGCAGATTTTTACTCATACACTCATATCAAAGAACTATTCTGCTCGCCAAAAGGAAAAGGATATGACTCCACGACTTAACTTTAATGACCGTTATAATATGCATTTAACTGACATTCATGGCGAAAGTATTTCTACTTATCCTTAGTAGCTGTCATTTCAGTTCACTGTACTCCCAGCTTGCACTGTTACGCCTCATAGTCCTATTATACTACTTATCATTCCTGACAATTCGTATGGTCAGACGGATCTGATTCTCATAGTGTGCGTCAGGGTTTATTTTGCTAATGCGACACTCAAAGATATTCTTCCACCCCATTTCAAGAAGTTGAGCGATTGTCTCATTCTCATCACAGGGGATATAGCCAAGCAGGTATTCCTCCGACTTGCCTGTATCTTCGTCAATCGTGTTGTAAACTACTGCAACGGCATTCATGTCATATCTGTTGTCAAAGTCACGCTGTAATTCCAAACAGGTTCCCACATGCAAATCTTCCCAAACCTCATCCACATCATGATACTGTCGACCGGCGAGATGACACTCTTTGAAAAATAACTTCTTTGCCTTCATAACTAATCCTTTTTGAGGGTTTGACTTCAATTACTTATGGAAAGATACAGACATGTTGTCTCATTTCGTGGTACAACAGTAAAAAGAATCTTTATTTTTCAAATAACCTTCAATCATCTGTAATGCTTTCTCATGTTTTGCCACCAAATCCGGGTAACCGAACGCCTTACCTCTGGCAATGTTGTGGCAAAGATCATTTCGTTTTACATTAATAGCGGTAATGTTTCCAGAGTCAATGATATTCTGCACATAATCATAATAATTCCGGTCATCCTTGTGCGTACATAACTCTAATGCTTTGATAACTTCTTCTGGGACATCCTCGTTTCTTAGGTCGTCAAAAGTCCAGTCAGTATCTTCAACCACATCATGGAGAAAGCCGACACACTTTTCTGCATCAGTCTCCCCCATAGAGCCTACTAACAATGGATGAAGGATGACGGCATTCCCATCTCTATCTCTCTGTCCTTCATGGGCTGCCATAGCAATCTTGATACATTTCTCTACGGTATCCTGACTTATTGGATCAGAGTCAGTTGACCGCTTGCATGTTATCTCCAAGGAGATATACTCATTGCCTATTTTCATATTTATTTTAGTTTATATTATCCTTACAGGGAAGCCAAACGATCTCTTTTACATAATTCCTCTATCGCTTTCCAACCTTTCTATTTGTAGATGGTAAGATATTTATTTTTAATATCTTCACAATACTCTGTTCATGACTTTTCAATATCGCTGAAATCATCGAATATAACTTCTACGAAATCTTCATTTGACAGGTCAATTTGATTTTGAAAATATGAGGGGAACTTAATATGTTTTGCATTCTTTTTCCATTCCTCTTTTTTATTCTCCTCGACCCAACTTGTATCTTTAAGATATTGGAAAGAACGGGCATACTCTTTCAGGTTATCTGCTTGCAACTTCTTTTGCGGTTGCAAAAGGATCGTGGACCGGCAAATTATGCCTTAATCCTATTTGTACTACATCCCATCCCATTGTCATATTCTTTTTATAACCATCATCTCTTAATAATCAGCAAATTCCCCCAGGCCATAATGCAGTATTAGCTGTTCTAAATCCCGACTATCAAGAGCTGAATAATGCAACACATTAACATTCGGTGGAATTTCCGAGACTTTTATTTCCAGGCAAGTCATCATTTTCATCAAACTGGCCATAAGAGTCACACATATCATCAAGTACACCATAGAAATCATCAGCCCCCATGAAACCGGTAATTTTCAAAGAAACAATGTTCTCACGCTCTTCCTTAGTCAGGAAGTTCGACAGGGTGTTTGCTTTTTCTAAATGTATTACCTTACTCTTGTCCATATTACCTGCACGTTAATGTTATTTGGAGGTAAAATTACCTTGACATTGTCTCAATACGAGGGACAGGCTCAAAAAATTATTCTTGTTCCTGCTCATTTTCTTCACGACCATACATGAGTGCGGCCTCCAAGTGCATGTCACGGAGCTCATCAGCCAGCCACTGCGGTGACAAGACTTTAATCTGATTGCCACGGCTTAACAGATGGCCGCTCAAATCAACCGTAGGACGCATATACAATTCAAAGTCGGCGAAGTTCTCACCTTGGCCAATCTCACGTTGGGATTTGTGGATAGGCAAATCCCTGATATAATACCTTTCATAACCATATGCACGGACGACAATACGCTCGGATTTCGTTCCGTCACCGACAAGAACTCCATAACACTCGTCGAAATATGACTGTGCATCAAAATCCGGATCTATTTGGAACTTGATATCTGTAAGTGTCATATTCTGGATACGGTCGAAAGAGAACAAACCAAAGTAATCAGACTCAGGCTTCTCCTCCGTAGCATCACGATGGAAATGGCCGAGAACATACCAGCGTTGCTTGAACATTTTGATACAATATGGCTCAAAGTCAAGATGATTGGGCCTGTCAGTTCCATATTTTCTGTAATCAACAGCAACACGGACACCCTTCTTCATGGCATCAATGACCAGTTTCAGATATTCGCCCTCGTATGGAACCTCTTGCAACAAAATTCTGTCTTGGAGAGAAAGAGATTCACTGATAACATTGTTCACGGAGAGTGTTGACAACATCCAGTTCTGAACACTATCCTCTCTCAAAACGTAGTCATTACCTATATAGTATTCATAGCCATTCTGACGGTCGCAGTCTATATAGATGCCGAAGATGTCCTCTATGGCATCCTTATGACGGGCAAAGGTAGAGCGGGCAAGTTCTGCGCCTTCGCTCATGTCTGTGTCCAACCATTTTTCCTGGATTTCTGCGAATGTAATCCTACGAGCCTTGCGAATCGTGTTCACAAGCCAGATATACTCTTTGAATTTTGCCGGTACAGTCATACTAATCCTGTTTTGTCAGTTCTATCTTCTCTCCGAAGCCGGTAATAAAGAACGGGCTGTGCAATATGCGTGCACCTCCTGTCCGTTCGCCTCTGCTCAGCGAGAACGACTTTCAGTCTGTCAATGTCTGCTTCATTACTAAAATATTGCGTATTGTATAAAATTAACGTTTTTTCCTTGATTATTAATAATAAATAAGTACAACTATTAATATTTTATATCTTTTAAATGTTTATGTCCGCATTCATGACGGTTTATTGCTAACTTTATGTCATATTTACTCATTAATAATAGAAGTATTTGAGAAATATCGGGCATGTTCCATGATTTGAGACAAGACGAATTTAACTTCATACACAAACAACATCTAATAAAAGATGGATATTACATATAAAGAGCAACTAAGCAGGCACGTTGAAAATATCTTCAAGGGGTATTCGATGCCTGGCCTACACATCTGCGATATTGCAACAGGTGGCGGAAAGTCATATACAATCGGCAAGCTGACCTGCGAATACTACCCTGAAAAGTTTGACCGCATTGTTATCCTCTGCGTCCAGAATAAACTGGTGGACAGCATGAATCGGGAAATTGACCGTTTCGTCAACACTGAAAGCAGTCTTATATCCTCATCTGACAAGCTTGTAATAGAGAACAATCCCGAAGTTATCTCTCATGCAGTCAAGAACGGTTTGTTCGAAAGGCTTTTAGAAGAGATGTTCTACCAAGTCGGGAAACAGAAGGATGCGGATTACAAGGTCAATGAGATACAATACAGTTACAATGACGTCAAGAAGATATATGAGGGATTGGCAGGATTAATCAAGACTCTTGACGAAAGTGGCAAGAACGACTACATCCTCAGTCAAATCAACGAGAGTGAAGCCAGACTTCGCAGGGCTGTCCGTGGATTCTTCGACACCTATAAAAGACACCTCGAAAAAACAAGACAAGTGAAGAAAGTCTCTCTCGAAACAATTTTAAGCAGGTTCCAGTCTCTTGTAAAGGTTTATCCCCAGGTTGATTTCAGACGGAAAAAAGTGCTCCTAATGACCGTTCATAAAGCGATGTACGGCATTGACCCTATTCTTTCGGAGAGAATATATCTCCAAGATATTGCGGAGAAGAACAAAAAGACACTTATTATCTTTGACGAGTCCGACCAGGCAGCAGTCGCCATGCGCACGGCAATCATCGACCAATCAATTGAAAATGCGGGAGGTAGCAAGAGATTTGCAAAGGGGTATAATGGTTATCTGCAATATAAGGATTTGATTGATAACCCGGAACAAATCGCCAATGATTATTACGGTGATTTGTTGGAGAGAAGCCTTAACAAAGCCAAAGAAATCATAAAGACAAACTGGGAAAAAGTCGTAGGCAGTATTATTCCTTATAGGAATATCTTCTTACGCAATAAAGAAGAATTGGAGACATACAGAAAAGGAGTATTCTTTTCCGGCCCTGCTCTGAAATTGAATATATCCCCAAAGGGAGACAATACCAACTCGTATATCTGCCATAAGAATAACGACCGTCATTTCAGCCTTGTTCACTCTAAGGACGGCAATCTGCTGATGAAAGAATATTCAGGGGGAATTCCGTTAGACAGGTTTCTCTCTCTAATCATCGCTAACACCACGTCTATAAAGTCACAGCTCAGAAAGGTCATATCTGAATCCCTTAAGCAAAGTCGGGAACAATTCGAGGCCGAGGAAAAAGAAGTCGCAGCCAATACCTCCACGACAAATCATTATCTTGGCTACCCTACATTGGAACGGGAGATACATACTTTATTCTCTCGTTTTGAAACCACTTCGGAATATCATTTTGAACAGCAGATTAACGAATTCATGACAAACAGAAAGAATCTGTTTGTATCTGATGGCGGCAGCAAAATTAAACTGCCCGATTTCTCGGTCTATTCCCAAGGGGTGCAACTCTACCAAGAAGAAATTGACGAGCGCGACAACCAGCACAGGGTCAGACTATCATGCAGGGAGATTGCAACAACTCCGGAAAAGATACTGATCGATCTCCTTAACACTGACGGAACCTCTGTTGTCCTATGTTCAGCGACAGCCTCGTGCTGGTCTGTAGTAAGTAATTGTGATATCAAGTACTTAAAGCAAACACTTGGAGAGAAAGTTCATGTGCTTTCCAAAGAAGATCGTGAGACTTTTGACAGCCTTGTCGCCCGAACATATCCCTCAGCACACCATATTGAAGTTGTACCTCTGGAGAAGTATGAATATGACGATAAGAGAGAGAATGCCATCGCTTTGCCCGACAAATACAAGAATTTGTTCTCTAATGAGGCTTTGGAAGAAGGACTAGTAGACAACTGGTTCAGTATCACATACAAAGGACTGAAAAAGACTGCCAAGAATATTGATGACATAATGTTCCAACTATACAGGCTTTTCCAGTTTATTGAAGCATATCATTGGTTCTTCACACACAAAGACATCCATAGCATGATCTTCTTCCAAAACCGTACGGGAGATAAGGACAAGGATCAGATTAACGTCCTTAGCTGCCTGATAGACGGAACTTTCAAGGACATGGATTGTCCTTTGGAAGACGAAATCCCATCAAGTTGGGACAATGCCCATATCCGTATTTCCAAAGACTGGGAAGACGTGGAATCCAACATCCTGTCAGAACTAAGCCGGGACAAAGATGCAAAACTGATGCTGATTTCAGCCTATGGAAGCTTCAAGGCGGGAGCCAACATGCAGTATGATATACCAGAAGGTCTTGAATATACAAGCGGCGACAACTGGATAAATGAAGGAGAAAAGCTAAAAAAGGACTGGGATGCCATCTATTTACAGTCTCCTACGGCATACCTAATGATGAATGAAGACGGCAATGAGGCGACATTTGAAAAAAGCCTTTACAATGCCATGCTAATACTGATGATGCTGTATGAAAGAGGATGTCTTTCCAAATCAGATGTCGCACAGTGGCTCTGTTATGCATTGTCCAACAATTTCATGTTTGGCGAGAAGCGGAATCCCGGAATCATCAAGGATAAAGCGGCATGGGCACAAACAACAGTGGAACAGGCTATTGGCAGATTGTGCAGAACAAGGAATAAGCCTCAAACGACATACATTCTATTTGACGAATCCATGAAGCCTTTTTTTGATGCCTCAAATATGGAGAAATCGCTCACTAAAGAATTCCGAGCTTTGGCAGCCTACATCTTATCGCATCAAGATAAAAAAGAAGACGACATCGACCCGGAAGAGGTCATGCGGTGCAATGATGCCAACTATGCACAGGCACAATTGGACCGCCTGCGCAGAATAGCACTTCGCTATACCCCTCACCAGCAGGATGAAGATGACTTTGACGATGACGTTGAGGGAGAGAATGAGCTGCCTTACAACGTAAGAAGCAGTCAGTTAATGTACCAGAGTTATAAACAGACCATCATCCGAAGGCCAGTAATCTCCACTGTTGAGGATTTGGACGAGAGTGACAAGCGACTGACTTTTATTACGAAGTGCTATGGTGACTGGAAGCGCAACTCCGAATGTGAATTTAACTATTACTTTAATAAAAGTTTCAAGGCTTGTCCAAAAGGCAAGGGAAAGCCGTTCCCCTATCCTATTTCACCATCCTACGTCAGACTTGACGTGCTGATGAAAAATCCTGTCATCAAATCCCATTTTGAGAGAAACGGTTTTGCAACGACTTGGGAGACGGATGGCATGATACTACACCCACAGATACTTGCCACAGACTATGCCGGGGAAATTGGAGAAGAGGCCTTCAAAGCAATCTTGTTACATTATACAGATTGTAAAGAAGAGAATGTCAAGCATCTGGAAGGAAAGGATTACGAACTGGCTGATTTCGTTATCACTAATGAGGACGGAAGCTACAGAATCGCATTTGATGTAAAGAACATGAATCCCAAAGCGGACCACAATGATAAAAAAGGCGACATGCCCACTGCAAAAAAACGGGAAATCAAACGCAAACGGCTGGGATGCGAGTTGATAACGGTCAACATGCTGCACATGAACACTACCGGAATGGATGAGATACGTGAGATTCATGGTGTTATAGATGAGAATGGGAGCATCATTCCAAGTGCCGTCGAACGTATTCAGAAACTTGTAAATGGAGATAGAGTATGAAGTTAGACGAGGAATATATTAAAAGTTTACCGCTTACAACCAACAAGATCAACGTGACTCTCGATAGGAAAGTATTCTTTTCGAGATATTCCATAGTGTCATACTATGGCACTGACAAGGATCTGAAGAACCTTGCATACGAGCAACTTGCAGACACACCTTGCCTGTCTGTAACCGGCATAAGGACAAGATGGTCAGGATTAAGTTATCCTACAACCCGCTTTTTTATTATGACAGCCAATGGTAAAGAGGGTGAAGTATTGAACAGCCTAAGAGCGTATGAGCATATCCGTTCAAAAGTCGATACGCTGGAAGAATACAACGATACACTACGGCAAAGGATTATTGCCTCTCTTGCCATCAACTCGCTTGGTAAGAAGAGAAGTGATAAGATGATGTATAATGATGGAGCACTGCTAATATGCGATGACAAGAATTTCAATGCACCCAAATCAAGGCGAGAACTTGTTTGTCTGAAGGTAGAGATTAATGAATATATGAATCTTACGGCCAAGACCATATCATTCTCAAATCCATCTTCATTCAAAGAACTGAGGAAACGAAAAAACTGCGTCTTCAAAGTCGGGAAAGACATAGGTGGATGCCTATGGGAAGGGCAATCTGTGAAGCCTGTAGTAATAAAGGAGTTCAAGGATGGTGACTTCAACTTGAAAGAACTATATGTGCAGAAGAAAAGATTCAGTGACAATAAAAACAACGTTCCCTATTGGTCTTATAACAAAGAGAACTATACTCACGGAAAACTGTTTGCCATTTGGCAAGTAGTGGAGTCCGTCAATGAAGACTTTGATGGTCTCGTCGAAATTGACTTTTGCGATTTTGAAGTATTGCACTATGATGAATGCAAGACAGGAGATGACATGCTCTCATTCCTGAAAGAACACCTATCAGGAAAAAGCATTTATATTGAAGACCCATTTGACACTTCTGCATCAAGAGAACTGATAAGTCAATTCAAGAATGAGGCCCTATCTATTATGGATGATAAACTTTTCTTTCCAAGAAAAGCTTCCGGAAATGATATGGTAATCAAACTGTGTGAGCCCAAAGAGTATGGTGCAAGTCATACCCATTATACAAAATCCCTATACAGGATTGCACACTCCGGCAACGCACTTCAACATATCACATTCTACGGCAATGAGAAGGATGACAATATAAGCAAGGCCGGTGCAAGAAGGATTCTTATTGAATTGCTTATAAAAGATTCGTTAATCGACAGAAGAATGCCCAACGAATTGACAGAACTGATTACCGATTGGAAATTCTTCCGATACAAGATTAATGAAGGGTTCGTGCATGGTGCATCGTTAGCCGTTAACATCACAGGCACAATGAGTATAGAGGAATACGGTCTGTCTGAAAACAGTTTAGGAGAAGATTTCGAGCAGTTCGTCCACGATAATTTAAGATATAACGACTATGACAAGATTCGTGGCGGACAGGATTATATGGCTATGGAGAAAAACGGCAACGTTTATCTGATTATCAATACGGAAGAGATACCCATACTCGACGCCAACTTGATTGATGACGGATATGGGAAAGTGATTAATGAAGGAGAAACTATATCCATGTTCAAACGAAAGAAAGTGGCGCATGAATACCTGCGAGGCTATATCGGCTTCCACTTGTGGAAGTCTGACGGCATCGAGGGAGAAGCAAATGGTTCCTATTCTTATATATCAGGCACGAATAGCGAGAACATGCAAATCATGCAAAATACCAAAATGGATAAGATGCCTCATGCAAGGAGGATATTTGTCTTAAACAAAGAGCATCCTGAAACAGTTGAGACCGAGATTATGGAGATTGCCGCCATGTTGAAATTCGGCTTCGGAAGATGGAATGAACTGATGACCTACCCCTTTCCATTCAAGTTCCTTCAGGAATATCTTGATGATGCCTGTGAGACGGTTTTCTCAAAACACTGGAAAGACATTACTTACAAAGGAGAATTATAGACTACAAAATAGAATAATGAATTATGTTAGGAGCGATTATAGGTGATATAGCAGGTAGCCGTTTTGAGTTTAATCCGACAAACGACTATAATTTTGAAATGTTCGCACCAGGTAGTGACTTTACGGATGACACAATCTGTACAGTTGCCGTTATGGATGCAATTCTGCGTGACGAAGACTTTGGAAAGACCATTCATGAATGGTGCCGCCGCTATCGCAATCCAATGGGTGGCTATGGAGACCGCTTTGAAGAATGGGTCCGTAGTCTTAATCCAAAGCCCTACGAAAGTTTCGGTAATGGTGCGGCAATGCGTGTCAGCCCGGTGGCATGGACAGAACTCAATGTCTTTGGAATGCTATCAATGGCTGCTGAAAGTGCAGAATGTACTCACAATCATCCGGAAGGAATTAAGGGTGCACAGACAGTGGCTCTTGCCATCCATAAAGTCATCGAACTAAACAACTGCTTTCCACAATTCGGGAAGGAACAGATGAAAGCTTTAATGGACGAGTGCGTCAGATTCTCCGGCTATAATATCAACCTGCGCAAAGAGGATGTGCAGAATAAATTCGATGAAACCTGTCAAGGTACTGTACCTGTTGCACTATGGACTATAACGCAGAGTAACAGCTTTGAAGATGCGATCCGCAGAAGTGTAAGTCTTGGTGCCGATGCAGACACCTTGGGGGCAATCGTGGGCAGCATAGCTGAAGCCATATGGGGAATTCCTAAAGAAATGATGATGGCTGCACTAGGTTATCTGCCTGATGAAATGAAGACAGTGGTTCTACGATTTTATAGCAGATACGTACCAAACAGCATCCTAAGAGGTTATGGCGACTGAAAATATATTAAAATAAGAAATGGGAGGAAACACATTTCAAGTATAAAAGTCACCCCAAGTAAGTAACTAAGACACCGCGTGGTAATCCACACCTAAGAATGCCCCGTTCTCCGTTCGCTTATGACTAAGTACATATCCACGAATGGGAAAATGGCGGAGTACAAACGTACACCACTGCGGGAACTGCTGTTTTCCGTCTTGGAAATAGATGAACTCTCGTCTTTACTATTAATCATTTCGATTTGCCATAACCTTCAACGGGTTCTGCCACCACGCTATATTCTTCCTCAGTTGTCTCATATAATTTGATTCTTCTATCTTCAAGATAGATATGGCAAAGCGTGTATTCCAAAGCCTCGAAAGTCTGTTGGCGGACTTTTGGTCTCAACTGACATTCCCAAACGATAATACAATGCCAACCCATAGAAGCCAATCTTTGCCGTTCCTCTTTGTCTCTGCGTTGATTCCTCTCAATCTTGTTCCGCCAAAACCCGACATTGGTTTTAGGAAGAACATGGTATTTGCAACCTTCGTGACCATGCCAAAAACAGCCATTTACGAAAATCACAGTTCTGTATTTGCGTAAAACCAAGTCGGGATGTCCCGGAAGCCGTGGATGATTCAGCCTATACCGAAATCCGCGACTAAACAAGAACTTCCGTACCAGCAATTCCGGCTTTGTATTTTTGCCTTTTATCGCTGACATACAGCGGTGCCTCTGCTCTTTGGTTAGTTTATCCATATCATCATAGAGAACAACAGATACTTCTGAATTTGGCGTGTGGACAGCCCTATGCTCTCGGCCATCTGTCCTGCACTGATTTGCGGGTTTTGGGAAACCAGTTTGTAAATCATTCGGCTTGCTTTTACGAACTCTTGCGTCAGTATAGCTTAGCCCACTCTTATAAATGACACCTCCATTAACCTGAGTTCGGGATAAGAAAATTATGAAAAAAAGTTGGTAATCTCGCTGTATTTTGTACCTTATATTTGATTATCAACAAGTTACAAATATTATAGCGATGATTACCAAAGACAAGCTAAATTACGCCCCTAATCCTGTCGTCAAAGGCAGAAAGGGCTGCTTTGGCTCCTTCGCCCATAGCTATCATGATTTGTTTATAGGGTACGTTGGTGACGTCACCTGCAGCATAAACGCCAGGTACGGTAGTCCTACAATAGTTGTCTACCTCTATCTCGTGGCGTTGATTTAACAAAAGCGCCTCACGGAAAGGGTCGGCATTGGCAGCCAATCCTATCTGTACAAAGATGCCGT
>CAMYAE010000004.1 GCA_947253655.1 uncultured Bacteroidales bacterium | reverse complement strand
TTAAACATGTTTCAGTGCAAATTTAAAAAATATTTATATAAAACAAAAATAGAGGGTGATTAAAAATTTTTAATCACCCTCTATTCAAAATATGTTACAAATATTAGTCGCTAAGAGAAAACCTCTTGAAAGCCAGCACCTTCGCATCCTTATCAATTGAACGGATATAATCGGCAACTGAAACTTTCTCATCACCCTGCACAAAATCCTGTGCCTCAAGAGTCTGCTCCTTAAAGAACTTGTTGAGTTTGCCTTTTGCTATATTTTCAAGCATAGCTGCCGGCTTGCCTGCCATCTTAGGGTCTTCCTCCATCTGTTTAGTATAGATTTCAAGCTCTTTTTCAACAACATCCTTAGGACAGTCCTCAGCTGACACTGAAACAGGATTCATTGCTGTAACCTGCTGTGCTACGCTTCTGCCCAGTTCCTCCGGAACTTCTTTGTTGAAAGCGACAATTGCTCCCAACTTATTGTTGAAATGGATATATGAAGCAATGAAAGGAGCCTCAAGCTTGTCGTAAAAAGCGAGAATATGCTTCTCGCCGGTCTTCCCTGTCTGGGCCGAAATCTCTTCCTCGACAGTATGACCGTTAGAGCATTTTGAAGCCATAAGGCCTTCTGCATTCTCCGGAAGGTTGGCAATGGCTGCATCTGCAATTTCCTCGGACAAAGCCTTGAAATCAGGAGTGGCCGATACGAAATCGGTCTCGCAACCAAGGCATACGATAGCCGCCTTGCCACCGTTCACACGGGCAAGCACAGCACCCTCGGATGTCTCGCGATCGGATCTCTTTGCCGCAACGAGCTTTCCCTTTTCCCTGATGATATCAACCGCCTTCTTGAAATCGCCTTCAGCCTCAGCAAGGGCTTTTTTGCAATCCATCATTCCGGCACTTGTCATCTTACGTAATTTCATTACGTCTGCTGCTGTAATCTGCATAATGTCAATTTTTAAAAGTTATTCCTCTTCTGCAGGAGCCTCAGCCACAACCTCTACGGGTTTGGCGTTCCTACGGGCACGAAGTTTCTTTGCGGCCGGCTTCTCAACAGCCTGCTCATCGGTAGAAACCTCGGACTCTTTTTCCTTCTCCAGCTTTCTTTCGTCGAGACCCTCTTGAATGGCATTGCAAAGTACTCCTACGATATACTCTATAGACTTTGAAGCATCATCATTAGCCGGAATCACATAATCAATAGGGTTAGGATCGCAACATGTATCAACCATAGCGATAACCGGTATATTAAGACGATTGGCTTCCCTTACCGCATTAGCCTCTTTCTGGATATCTACAACGAAAATAGCTGACGGCAGACGGCTCATATCCTTGATAGAGCCTAAGTTCTTCTCAAGTTTTGCCCTCTGACGATCAACCTGCAGACGCTCACGTTTTGCAAGCTTCTCAAAAGTACCATCTTCTTTCATCTTGTCGATAGTATTCATCTTCTTGATAGCTTTTCGGATAGTCGGGAAGTTAGTGAGCATTCCACCCGGCCATCTTTCAGTAACATAAGGCATGTTTACGGATGCGGCCTTTTCGGCTACAATCTCTTTTGCCTGTTTCTTGGTGGCCACAAAGAGGATTTTGCGGCCTGAGCGCGCAAACTCTTTCATAACCTCTGCGGCCTCTTCTATCTTGACTATACTCTTGTGCAGGTCAATGATATGGATTCCATTTCTCTCTATGAAAATATATGGAGCCATTTTAGGATTCCATTTTCTGGAGAGATGCCCGAAATGAGCACCTGCATCGAGTAATTCCTGGAAATTTGTTCTTGGCATTTCTTTAATTGTTTGTTTTGTTTTAAAAACTTCCCTTCAGGCTTTTGCCCCGCCTGTCGGGCTCTCTTCTTCAATCGGGAGTAGCGGCCTTGCCGGTCTCCCGGATTTTCCGCAGTTCCGGCAATCTTCAAGCAGCTTTACGGAATTCACATCCTGAAAAAGATCCGAAGATTTCCAAACCGAACTGTGCAAAGAAATAAATCAGTGTCAGGAGGCGATTAACGCTTGCTGAACTGGAAGCGGCGACGTGCGCCAGGCTGACCGGGCTTTTTCCTCTCGACTACTCTTGCGTCACGGGTAAGGAATCCTGCGGCCTTGAGTGCAGGGCGATAAGTCTCTCTGTCCAACTCGCTAAGAGCACGAGATATTCCGAGCCTTAATGCTTCTGCCTGACCTTTGACTCCGCCTCCGTTGAGGTTGGCCTTTACGTCAAACTGACCTGCGGTACCGGTAACTTCAAAAGGCTGGTTTACAATGTACTGAAGAGACTCTTCGGGAAAATAATCCTTGAGCTCCCGGCCATTGATTGTAACATTGCCTTTTCCGGCTGCCACATAAACACGAGCCACAGCTGATTTACGTCTTCCAAGGGCGTTTACTGTTCTTTCCATTTGCTCTGTTTAAATTTCGTTCAACTTAATTGTTCTTGGTTGCTGCGCCTGGTGAGGATGCTCCGGACCTGCATAAACATACAGGTTGCCGATGAGCTTGTCGCCAAGACGGTTTTTAGGGAGCATGCCTCTGACAGCTCTCCTGACCAATTCAGCAGGTCTTTTTTGAAGGATTTCGGCAGGTGTGGTGTAACGCTGTCCTCCCGGATAACCGGTATAGCGTTTGTAAACCCTGTCAGTCATCTTCTTCCCTGTAAGCGTTACCTTTTCGGCATTGATGACGATGACATTGTCACCGCAATCAACGTGAGGGGTAAAGCCCGGTTTGTTCTTGCCCCTGAGGACAAGAGCCAGCCTGGAAGCCAGACGACCAAGCACCAGATCCGTCGCATCAATTATGACCCACTCTTTCTTTACAGTCGCTGCGTTCAGCGATACTGTTTTGTAGCTTTGTGTGTCCACTGTCTTGATCTTTAATGGTTAATTAAATAAAATTTGCGATCCCTACACATTATAGGGGTCGCAAAGGTAAGAATTATTTCGTTTTTATCAAAATTCTATATGGAAAGCACCGATAAAACATCAATAAGTTCTTTGTCGATAGGCTTGTTTCTCTTCACAGCCCGCTGGATCGGCACGTAGACGATCTCTTCGTCATCGATACCAATCATTATATTGCGCTGCCCTTCACTGAGGGCTACAATGCTGGCATATCCCATACGGCTTGCGAGAATCCTGTCGAATGCACTCGGAGTTCCGCCTCTCTGCAAATGCCCCAATATAGTCACGCGCACGTCGTATTCAGGATATTCTTTTCTTACTCTCTCCGCATAATACATGGCACCTCCGTGTCCGTCTTTCTGGCTCTCGGACACCAGGACGATTGAACTGTTCTTGCTCTTTCTGACCCCACGGCCGATAAACTGCGCAAGTTGGTCTACATCAGTCTGATCTTCCGGAATAATTGCGGCCTCTGCCCCGGAAGCGATTGCACTGTTCTGTGCAAGGAAGCCCGCATCCCGCCCCATAACCTCTATGAAGAAAATGCGGTCGTGGGAACTTGCCGTATCCCTTATTTTGTCAACACACTCGACAATAGTGTTCAAGGCAGTGTCATATCCTATAGTCCTGTCCGTGCCGTAAAGGTCATTGTCAATGGTGGCCGGAATGCCAATTACGGGGAAATCGAATTCTCTGGCAAGATCCTGCGCCCCTGTAAGGGAGCCGTTGCCTCCAACAACGATCAAGGCCTCGATTCCATATTTGGCGAGCATGTCATAAGCCTTACGACGGCCCTCCGGCGTTTGGAACTCTTTGCTCCTGGCCGTTTTGAGGATAGTTCCGCCTCTTTGAATGGTGTTGCTGACGCTCTCAGTGGTAAGTTCCCTCAGCTCACCGTTGATAAGTCCTTCAAAACCACGATATATGCCATAGACTTTTGTTCCGTTATTTATCGCTGAACGGGTTACTGCCCTGATGCAGGCATTCATTCCCGGAGCATCGCCTCCGGATGTAAGCACTCCGATTGTCTTTATATCTTTCATACCAAAGTTTAGAATAAACCATTAACCTACTAACCGTATATTTTGTAAAATTACAAAACCTCATTGAATAAACCATAATTTATATAAGGGAATTATTAAAATTCCCGGAATTGTTATATTTGCGTCTGATATGAAAATAGGAGATATTGATTTAGGAGCCAGGCCGGTGCTTCTTGCACCTATGGAAGATGTTACTGACGCATCTTTCAGGGGAATATGCAAGGAGTATGGTGCCGATATGGTCTATACCGAATTCATCCCATCGGAGGGACTGATACGGGATGCCGCTAAGGCTATCGCCAAAATGAAGACAAGCGATGCCGAAGCGCCTGTCGGCATACAGATATACGGCAATAATCCGGAAGCTATGGTGGAAGCCGCAAAGATGGCCGACAATGCACAGCAGATTGCCGGAGGCCACGGCTGTGATCTTATAGACATAAATTTCGGCTGCCCCGTGAACAAGATTGCAGGACGCGGAGCCGGCTCAGGCATGATGAGAGAGCCGGATAAAATGGTGGCTATTACCAAAATGGTAGTCGATGCCGTTAAAAAGCCGGTCACAGTCAAGACACGCTTGGGCTGGGACGACAATTCAAAAATAATAGCGGAGCTGGCGGAAAGGCTCCAGGACACAGGCATTCAAGCCCTTACAATCCACGGCAGGACCAGATGCCAGATGTATAAAGGGCAGGCTGACTGGACCCTCATCGGCAAAGTGAAAGAAAATCCGAGAATCCATATCCCGATAATCGGGAACGGGGACATAACCGATGCCGAAAAGGCAAAAAGTGCTTTCGACAGGTATGGGGTGGACGGGATTATGGTAGGTCGGGCGTCTTTCGGGCACCCGTGGATATTCAATGAGATAAAGACTTATCTGAAAACGGGCAGATTTATGGAGCCGATGTCCATAAAGGAGGTCGTCAATCTGGCGAAAAGGCACCTGTCGCTTTCTCTGCAATTAAAGGGCGAGGTGACCGGAGTGCTGGAAATGAGACGGCATTTGTCATGCTATTTCAAGGGGCTTCCGGAGTTTAAGGAGACAAGGATAAAGCTCGTAACGACAACAGACCCGGAAGAACTTTTTTCCCTTTTGGATACTGTCGGCGAAAAATGGGGGGATTTCTTTACTCTGACAAATAACGTTTATGAAGTTTAATTTAAACCGACAGGATTATTGACAAATATATACTATATTTGCCGAATATGTTAAGGAAAATCATTCTTTCGCCCTATTACCTGATACTGAAAATCAGGCACGCTCTGTACGACAACGGGGTCTGGAAAGTACATTCCTGCAAGGTTCCTACGATTTGCGTCGGCAATATTGCGGCAGGGGGCACGGGTAAGACCCCTCACACTGAAATGATTCTCTCGACATTGCTCAAAAGTGACGAATGGGCGTACAAAAACATTGCTGTCCTTTCAAGAGGTCATAAACGCTCCAGCAGAGGCTTCCAGCAGGTCACTATTGACGGCTCGGCGGCCTTCTACGGTGATGAGCCTCTTCAAATCAAGAAGAAATTTCCAAGCATTACAGTGGCTGTAGATAGGCCGAGGCTCGAAGGCTGCGATTTCCTCTGCCACCCTGAAAAGCTGAAGACCACCAAGAGGGGCAGAAAATGCAAAGAAAAAGACCTGCCGTCTTCAGATATAATAGTGCTTGACGATGCTTTCCAATACAGGGATCTCAAAGCCCATGTAAATATTATTCTCGTTGATTATAACAGGCCTGTCAATAAAGACCCTCTTCTGCCTTTCGGAAGACTCAGGGATTTACCGGAAAGGTTGCATTATGCCGATATAATCATAGTAACCAAATGTCCTGCATATTTGGAGAATTGGGAGAAAGTCCGGTGGATCAAGAGTTTAGGCATTTATGACTATAATCCGGACACCTGTGCAGGAACCGACAGAAAGGGCAAGACTATCACCATTCTGTTCACTGCAATAACATATTGCCCTATTGAGCCTGTATATCCCGAAGGGGATATAAGATACACCTATTCCAAGAAGCTGATCCTTTTCTCCGGCATCGCAAAAGACACTCCGTTAAGAAGATATCTAAGCGACAGATACCAGATAGTCAAGAGATTCAACTTTGCAGACCACCACAAATACTCCGGAATCGACATTCGCCGGATAATGCTTGCTGCCAAGAATTTCCCGACGGCCGTAGTTACGACCACCGAGAAAGACAGCCAAAGGGTAGTCGACTACAAAAAAGTGCCAGAAGCTCTGAAAGAGAGGCTATTCCAGATTCCTATAAAAGTCGATTTCCTGTCGGAACACGAGAAAAATGTGTTTGAAACTACTCTGATGAGCCGTTTGATAGAATTTCATTCTGAACCCGCACAGACTCTTCATGAATAGCATCGAACACGGCTTCTATGAACTGTTCCGAAAGCCCGTATTCTTTGCCTTTTTCCACCATACCTGCAATGACCTTATCCCACCTCGAAGTCTGCAGAATAGCAATGTTGTGCTCTTTCTTGTAAGTACCTATTTTTTTGCTGACGGCCATTCTGGCATTCAGGATACTCAACAGGTTTTCGTCAATAATGTCTATTTGGGTACGTAATTGGTCTATGCCCTCCTTATATTCCGGAGCGTCGGTGTCTTTATCTCTGACAATTATCCGGCCCAGCATCTCTTTCAACTGCACCGGGGTCAACTGCTGGCGAGCATCGCTTAATGCACATGACGGGTCGTTGTGAGATTCAATCATCAGGCCGTCCAAACCGAGGTCGAGGGCTCTCTGAGAAAGTTCCAAGAGGTATTTTCTGTCACCTGCCATATGGCTCGGATCGGCGAAAAAAGGCAGTTCGGGATACCTTGTCCTGAAATCTATTGCCATTCGCCAGCCGGGGTCATTTCTGTATTTCATTTTCTGAGGTGACGAGAAGCCCCTATGGATTACCCCCAACTTCTTCACTCCCGCCATATTGAGCCTTTCAAGAGCCCCAATCCACAGATCGACATCGGGATTGACAGGATTTTTAACAAGGACCGGTATGTCCGTGTCCTGCAAAGCCTCAGCTATTTCCTGCATAAGGAACGGATTGGCGGACGTGCGTGCCCCTACCCAGACCATATCTATTCCGAACTTGATGCACTCAAAGACGTGACGCTCGCTCGCCACTTCAGTACACACCTTCATTCCAAGCTCGTTTCTTACTCTTTGAAGCCACCTAAGTCCCTGAGTACCTATGCCTTCAAAGCTGCCGGGATGAGTCCTCGGCTTCCATATTCCTGCTCTGAAAACATGAATGCCCAAATCTTTCAGCCCCTTCGCTGTTGCCATTACCTGCTCTTCCGTTTCCGCACTGCATGGTCCTGCAATAATCATAGGCCGGGGAAGAGTAAAAAAGCCCCATTCCGATACCGGAATCAAATCCAAACCGTTAGTCATTTTATTATTTTCTTAATTCTGTTGGCGTCTTCTATCAACGCTCTGATTTTCCTATCATCATATTCCGCAATGGCCTCGCGGAAATTCTTCATTTTATCTATATAAGTATCAATCACTTGCAGCAGATTATCCCTATTCTGTACGAGAATGGGCACCCACATGTCGGGATTGCTTTTGGCAAGACGGACGGTGGAAGAAAAGCCTCCTGATGCCAAATCGAATATGTGCTTCTCATCTTTTTCCTTATCCAACACGGTCTGTGCCAATGCGAAAGAGGTAACATGCGAGATATGTGATACGTATGCCGTGTGGACGTCGTGATTGTCGGCATTCATATATATAGGCCTCATATTCAAGACCTCGTACAACTTTTCGACGGCAGCAAGGACTTTCGGGTCCGATTCTTCTGCATTCGCGAAAATACATGCCTTTCCGTCAAACAGATTCGGCATTGCAGCCCAAGGCCCCGAATATTCCGTCCCTGCCATTGGATGGGTCGCTACATATCTGGCTCTCATAGGATGATAGTGCACAGCCCTTACAATCCGACTTTTGGTGGAGCAGGTGTCTATCACAATCTTGTCGTTATAGCCTTTTTCCGCAAATCTGCCCAAAACAGATGTCAGTATATCCACAGCCGCCCCTACCGGAACTGCAATTATGATTATGTCCGAATTGTCGATAATCTCTTCCAAAGGGGCTACGGCTTCGACCAGTCCTATTTTCTCGGCTGCGGAAGCATTGACGGAATCCGTTTCCACACCCAATATCTTGTCTGCGAAACCCCTCCTTTTCAGGTCTATCGCCATTGAACCGCCTATGAGCCCAAGCCCTATCACACCTACTATCATATTATCAATCAATTATTTGCTTTATTTTTTCATTAGCCCTTTCAAGGACTGCCTCTCCGGCACAAAGCGATATTCTTATATAATTATCGCCGTTTCTGCCGAAAATAAATCCCGGAGTGATGAAGACGCCGGCTTCGTAAAGAATCCGATCTGAAACCCTTTCACCAAGACTTTTTCCGTTGTCTGACTTTTCGGTGGCAAGAGGATTGTCAGGGTCAATTCTGCCCCACAAGAACAGGCCTTTGGAGTCTTTGTCGTATGATGCTCCTATTGTGTCGAAGATCTTGGCAGCTAAGGACTTCCGACGCCTATATTCTGCATTCAAGGACTTAAACCATTCATGGCTCTGCCCTAAGGCGGCGATTGCTGCCAACTGGAGCGGCTTGAACATGCCGGAATCCATCTGGCTCTTGACTTTCAGGATGTTGGAAATTATCTCCGCCTCCCCTGCCACCATTCCTATACGCCAGCCTGACATATTATGAGCCTTGCTCAATGAGTTAAGTTCTATACAGCACCGCTTTGCTCCGGCGGCGGCCAAAATGGAAACAGGACGGTCATTAAGTATAAAACTGTAAGGATTATCATTGACTATCAATATGTTATGTCTATTTCCAAAATCGGCAAGCTTCCTATAAAGTTCTTCGGACGCATCGGCGCCTGTCGGCATATTCGGATAATTCGTCCACATTATCTTTACTCCTGTAAGGTCTATCTTCTCCAGAGCCTCGAAATCCGGCCACCAATTATTCTCTTCCTTCAAGTCATAAGTAATTATCTCGGCTTCGACCAATTTTGAAGCGGAAGAATAGGTAGGATAGCCCGGATCCGGAACAAGGACCTTGTCTCCCTTGTCCACAAAGGCGAGGGATATGAGCAAAATGCCCTCTTTTGAGCCCACCAACGGTTGTATTTCATTGTCGGAATTCAATTTCACTCCATAATAGCGTCCGTACCAATCAGCAAAGGCTTTCCTGAGTTCCGGCAAGCCGGTATAGCTCTGATAGGCATGGTTGCCGGTCATTTTGGCAGCAGAGCACAAAGCCTCAATCGCCTCTGCAGGCGGCATGCCGTCAGGAGCACCAATTCCGAGATTTATAACTTTTTCTTGTCCCTTATCGGAGAGTTCGCGATTCATGGCCGCAATTTCTTTCAATTTGCCGGAAAAATAGTATTCCGAGACATTTTCCGTCCTATGTGCAGGTTTTATAATCATAACTATATGGCTGAAATATATTCTCCTAAAATATCGAGGTCGTCAATTAAAGGCCGGACGGCTGCAAGTGCCTGCGAATAACGCTCATAACTGTCAAACTTTATATCTACATAAAAGAAATACTGCCATTGGCTGCCGGGAATTGGCAAGGACTGTATTCTCGTAAGATTAAGGCCATAGAAAGAAAGGATTGTAAGGATATGTGCAAGGGAGCCGGGCGTATGGGGCAGGGTGAAGCATATCGAAGCTTTGTCGATCCTCTCCATGGGGACGCTTAGCGTGTCGTCTATAATAAGGAAGCGGGTGCAGTTCTGTTTATATGTCTCTATTCCTGCTTTCAGTATTTCCAGGCCGAACTTCTCTGCCGCCAATACGGAAGCGACGGCCCCCACTCCGAGAAGCTGCCCCTCAGCAATATCGGCTGCACTTTTGGCAGTGTCTTCCGACTCCACCATTCTTATCCATGGGCATTCCGACTCAAAGAATTCCCTGGTCTGGTTTATTGCCATATAGTGCGTGCGTACCTCCTTTATTTCTTCCAATTTCTGGCCGGGCAGTGCCATAAGGTTTTGGTGTATATGCAGATAGACTTCTCCGTGTATTTTTTGCGGGTATTTGCGAAGCAGGTCGAAATTCGGCAGCAGCCCTCCGGAGATTGTGTTTTCTATTGCCATGACCCCGGCGTCGGCCCGGCCTGTTTCCATTGCCTTGTAGAGGGCTTCAAATGTCGGGCATTCTACTATTTGAGGGACAATGCCATATTGTTCCTTGTAAAATTTCCGGGCCGCTTCTTCGTGGAAACAGCCGGCAAAGCCTTGTATCGCCACTTTTTTTGTCATATAATAATTACATTTTTACCGTCCTTTTGCTCGCCGCACTACTCTCGTTCAGGCAGATTGTCACGGGCTGACGCCCTCACAATGACAATTAAACAAAAAATAAGGCCATCCAAAAATCCGGACAGCCTTAATAATTCTTCATTATACGCACAAAACTCCGGACTATCATCTTTTGGGATAATAGTAATAAAAACCGAAGCTGTTAAATAGTACGTCTCTCATATCATTGGCAAATATATAAAATTTTCCTTTTGAAAATTATATCGGAGGAAATTATTTTATATTAAACTGTCATAATATCCTTTTCCTTGGCAGCTATAAGGGTGTCAATCTCCTTAATATTCTTGTCGGTAATCTTCTGAGCCTCGTCCTCGCCCTCTTTCTGGGCGTCCTCAGGCAAACCGTCATTTTTCTGTGCCTTTTTCAGAAGATCGACCGCATCGCGCCTGGCATTCCTTATGACAACCTTTGCACTTTCTCCTGCAGCCTTTGCTTTCTTTATCAGTTCGACACGCCTTTCCTCGGTAAGAGCCGGCACATTGCACCTTATGCTTTCTCCGTTGTTCTGCGGCGTAAGTCCGATATTTGCATCGAGGATAGCTTTCTCAATCTTGGAAATCATGCTCTTTTCCCAAGGCTGAATGAGCAGAGTTTTGGCATCGGGAGCGGAAACGGATGCAACCTGAGGCACAGGTGTAGCTGTCCCGTAATAGTCCACCATTACATTATTGAATATGGACGGGTTGGCCTTGCCGACACGATAGGTTTTCAGATCCTCTTCCAAAAAGGCAACAGCATCCTTCATCTTGTCGTCGGCTACTTTTAAAATTTCTTTTGCGTTCTCCGGTAACATTGCGAATTGTGTTTATCAGTTAATATTATATATGTACAAGGGTCCCCACCTTCTCGCCAGCAAGTATCCCGGACAGGTTACCCTTAACATTCATATCAAAAACAATTATAGGCATGTTGCCTTCTCTACAAAGGGCAAACGCCGTCTGATCCATTACTTTAAGGTGCTTCTCTATCGCCTCGTCAAAGGTCAGGCTGTCATATTTGACAGCATTCGGATCTTTCTCCGGATCGGCTGTATATACTCCGTCCACCCTTGTCCCTTTAAGAAGGGCGTCAGCCCCGATTTCCAAAGCCCTCAATGCAGCTCCCGAATCGGTAGTAAAGAACGGATTGCCCGTGCCTCCGGCGATTAGGACAACTCCTCCGCGATCCAGCACCTCTACTGCCTTGTCCCTCATATAATAATCGGTGATCGGCTCCATTGGCGTAGCGGTAAACACTTTGGCTTCAATTCCCTTATCCTTGATAAACATAGACAGGGCTAAAGAATTGATGACAGTGGCCAACATGCCCATTTTGTCTCCATCCACCCTGTCAAAGCCTTTTCCTACCCCCTGGAGGCCTCTGAATATATTTCCTCCACCATTCACAATAGCAATCTGCAAGCCGGCCTTGGCCGCAGAAGCAATCTCTTCCGCATAGGATTCCAGGCAGGAAGTGTCAAGACCCTTTCCATCCCGGCCACCGAGACTTTCACCGCTGAGTTTCAGAAGAACCCTTTTGTACATAGTTTTATTTTTTATCCGATAACAAAATTATCGAAATATTATGAAACTTGCAAGAAACGACCTATATTTGCGTTCGTATAACTACTGGAAACAAATATTTATCAATAATGGCTAACGCATTCCACTATTCTATCGGCAGAAAATTCATTCAGGCTATAAGCGGTGCTTTCCTGATCATTTTCCTGCTTCTGCATGCAACCATCAATTTCTTGTCGGTCATCGACTCGTTCATCGGAAAATTCGGAGCATCAGCCCCTGACGATAAACTGTTTTCGGCAGGAGACGGACTGTTCCAGCTTGGCTGTGACTTTATGTCTACCCCGATAATCACGGTTATGGTGCCAATTCTCGCATTGGGTTTTATTATCCATATCGGCTACGGCATCTATCTTACATGGTACAACATAAAGGCCAGAGGAGGGTACAACAGATATGAAGTCGCCAACAAGGCCGCTTCCGATTCTTGGTCAGCTAAAAATATGTTCGTACTTGGAATTGTCATTCTCGGAGTACTTTTCTTTCACCTTACTCATTTCTGGGCAGAAATGCAGCTCAAGGAATTCATGGGCGAAGCAGCCTCCAACCCATATACCCTGCTGACATTGACTTTCGGACGATGGTGGGTGCTGGCTATATATATCATCTGGTTTGTGGCAGTTCTCCTGCACCTTACACATGGCTTCTGGAGTATGTTCCAGACAATAGGTTGGAGCGGCCAGATATGGATGAAGAGACTTAAGGTCATAGGTGCCATTGTCGCAGTCATAATCTTCCTGATGTTTGCTTCCGTTGCAGTCAATGCATTTATTCAGGCAAATATGTTGGTTTAGACTTGAGCAGAGAATTCAAATGGCGGTGACCTTAAAAAAGTCTCCGCCATTATTTTTTATAATCAGTAATCATTTTTATAAAAATGTAAACATGAAACAGAAAAAATTCATTTTGCCGGAAAATGAAATTCCGAGACAATGGTATAATATTCAGGCTGAAATGCCTAACAAGCCCCTGCCGCTGCTAAACCCGAAGACCCGTAGGCCAATGACGGCAGCCGACCTCTATCCGATATTCTGCAAGGCTTGCGCTGACCAGGAACTTGACAGGACAAACACTTGGATAGATATTCCGGAGCCGGTGCTGGAACAGTATCAGATCTACCGCTCAACCCCGCTTGTAAGGGCGTACGGGCTCGAAAAGGCACTTGACACTCCGGCCCATATATATTTCAAGAATGAAAGTGTCAGCCCGGCAGGGTCGCATAAACTGAATTCCGCCCTTGCCCAGGCGTATTATTGCAAGCAGGAGGGGATTACCAATATCACTACTGAAACCGGGGCAGGCCAATGGGGAGGCGCACTTTCTTATGCGGCCAGGATGTTCGGGTTGGAGTGCGCCGTGTATATGGTAAAGCTGAGCTATGAGCAAAAGCCCTACAGGCGTTCAATCATGGAGACCTTCGGAGCCAATGTGACGGCATCCCCTTCAATGTCTACGAGGGCCGGCAAGGACATCATTACCAGGGACCCCAAGCATCAGGGGACTTTGGGTACGGCTATATCCGAGGCAATCGAACTCGCCCTCACAACTCCGAACTGCAAATACACTCTCGGCTCTTTTCTCAGCCATGTATGCCTGCACCAGACCGTTATAGGCCTTGAAGCCGAAAAGCAGATGGAAATGGCGGGAGAATATCCGGACATGGTTATAGCCTGCTTCGGCGGGGGCTCGAATTTCTGCGGCATATCCTATCCTTTCCTCAGACACAACATCAAAGAGGGCAGGAAAACAAGGTTTATTGCGGCAGAGCCGTCAGCCTGTCCGAAACTGACAAGGGGCAAGTTTGAATACGACTTCGGGGACGAGGCCGGCTACACTCCCCTTCTGCCGATGTACACTCTTGGGCACGATTTCAAGCCGGCCAATCTTCATGCCGGGGGCCTGCGTTATCATGGGGCGGGTGTGATTATGTCTCAGCTGATGAAAGACGGATATATAGAAGCCGTTGACATTGACCAGATTGAATCATTCGATGCCGGGGTACTGTTCGCTCGGTGCGAAGGGATTATTCCTGCTCCGGAGTCTTGCCATGCCATTGCAGCCACAGTGCGTGAAGCCCTGAAATGCAAGGTTGAGGGCACTCAAAAGACAATATTGTTCAATCTTTCAGGCCACGGTTTTGTGGACATGAGCGCTTACGACAAATATCTGTCCGGTGATTTGCAGAACTACAGCCTGTCGGATCAGGACATTGAAGCCTCCCTCAAAAGTGCTGACGCTCTTAACGAATAGCTGCTGTCTTTTCTTTGAGCCAACGGGCTATCTTGTCCGGAAGGTGAGGAGACAGGGTGTCATATACGCGTCGGTTATACCCGTTAAGCCATTCAACCTCATCGGAGGTCAGCAGCTCTCTTACAATTATTGAAGTGTCTATATGACATAGGGTCAGCACTTCAAATTCAAGCCAGCTGCCGAAATCATTTGCTCCTGCCTCACGGCAAAGCAACAGGTTTTCGTGACGGATTCCATATCTGCCCTCGCGGTATATTCCCGGCTCATTGGAAGTAATCATGCCGGGAAGCAGAGGGCAGATATTGATATTTTGGCGGATATCCTGAGGCCCTTCATGCACATTCAGGAAAAAGCCCACTCCGTGGCCTGTGCCGTGACCGAAATTGCGCTTGCTGTGCCAAAGAGGATTCCGGGCAAGTACATCTATACGGCAGCCCGGAGTGCCGGACGGGAATACAGCCATGGCCAAATCTATATGTCCTTTAAGCACAAGGGTATAATCCTCTTTTTCCATAGCCGTGCAGGAGCCGAGCGGAATGGTCCTGGTTATATCCGTCGTGCCGAAAAGATACTGTCCTCCGGAGTCGCAGAGGTAAAGTCCGTGCCGCTCTAAGGTTGCGGCGTTGGCTGCCGGCGTGACGTAGTGCGGAAGGGCGGCATTTTTGCCGTAAGCAGAAATTGTCTCGAAACTGTCACCGCGATAGCCGTCAATACCTGAACGCAGCTCCCCAAGCATGTCAGCGGCATCTCTCTCATTGATCAGCGAGCCTATCCCGATTTGGCGTTCAAGCCAATACAAAAATCTCTCCATCGCAAGTCCGTCCTCGATATGAGCCTCCCTCATCCCGGCAATCTCAACCTCGTTCTTGACGGCTTTCCGTAGTGGCACCGGAGATTTGCCGAACTGCACAGACGGGCTTGCGGCTATCAGGAGGCCTATACTGAAATTCATATTGGCCGCATCTACATAAAGACTGCCGCCGGAATTTTCCGATATATCACCTATATCTATCTCAACATCATCATAGAACCGAATATCGATGCCCTCACCTATAAGTTCATGGAAACTTGCATCCGTCTCGTCGTCCGGTCTGATGTATGCATTTTTCTTCACATACCATTTCACCTCGTCAAGCGAAACTATCAGATATGAAATGACAACCGGGTTGTAGTCCACATCAGAGCCGCGCACATTCAGCAGCCAGGCAATCTCGTCTAACGAGGAGAGCAATATTGACGAACATCTGTTGTCTATAAGGAAATTCCTGAGCCATAGTATCTTATCCTGCCTGGTCTCTCCCGCCAGATCCTCACCTATTGTCATTATAGGATTATGCGGAATTGCCGGTCTGTCGGGCCAAAGGGGGTCAAGCATATCAGGAGCATTGACAATGGCAAATTCGCCGTCATCCATTCCCTCCTCCCGACCTGAAGCTCTCATTGCCCGCCTGATTGTCTCCACCGATGACATTGTCATGCAAAGTCCGTCCAAAGCAATGACAAATCTCTTGTCTTCATTCCGGAGGGCATATTCGGAAAGCCATTGCGGAATGAGCACTTCACCGGACACACAAGTCTTGTGAAGTTCTATGCCTGTGTCCTTAAGGACATCGGTAGCGTATATAAAATACCTTGTATCCGTCCAAAGACCGGCATGCTCCTCCGTTATAACCAAATCTCCGGACTCTCCTGCAAAGCCGCTTAGCCATTCGACCTGCTTCCAACGCCTTGCCGGATACTCGCTATTGTGAGGGTCCGAGCCGGACACGATTACAGCATCCCAGCCTTTATCCCGCATCAAACCCCTGACAGCCTGCACTCTCGCAAAATACTTGTTTTCCATAATATCGGATTCTATATATGCAAGATAATGATAATTATTCAGATTAGTTCCTTAATTATTTCGTCCGAAACGAAAAACCGCTCTTCGGGTATTCGTATCCGGTCATCCGTCTCTATCAGAGCCCCTGCTCCCATAAGCCGGTTAACCGCCGTACTCTCACATAAAGATTGCAGAAGCTGTTTGTCAAGACCGTAGGAAGTGCGGAGTCCGAGCATAATTTTTTCAATCCTCTCATCTTCCGAACTAAGAACTTCTTCCGAATGCCCGTATTGCGGAATGCTTGAAGAATTCCATGAACGGATATTCCCGATAAAAGAATGGGCAGAAGCCCCAAGCCCTACATAAGGCACCCTGTCCCAATATGCGCTGTTATGCACGGCCTCAAAACCCGGAACGGCAAAGTTGGAGACCTCGTAATGATTATAGCCGGCATCCCTCAACATCCTGCACAGCAAATCATACTGACTGCCGCACAGGCTTTCGGAAGCCTCTATATACTGCTCATTTTCAACCTTTTCCGCTAATAAGCTGTTCTCCTCTATTGAAAGCTGATAGGCTGAAATATGTTCAGGGTGCAGCTCTAAAGCCCTTTCTATAGTCGAAGTCCATACTTCATCCGACAGCCTGGAAATTCCAAAAATAAGGTCTATGCTTATATTATTAAAACCGGCCTCTCTCAATATTCCGAAAGCCTTTGTTGCGGAAGCCGCATTATGTCTCCTGTTCATCCATTTAAGCAGGTTGTCGTCAAATGACTGTACTCCCATACTTATCCTGCTCGCACCTATTGATTTAAGGCCAAGTGCATAGTCAGAGCCTTTCTCAATAATATCTTCCGGATTGACTTCCACCGTAAATTCCGCAAATGGAGCGTATGGCTCCAAGGCTTCCGCCAAATCCGAAAACAAAGATAAAGGGAGAACAGACGGTGTCCCCCCTCCTATATATAAAGTATTTACATCTAAAGTCTTGCGGATATCATCCCGGCGATTTTCCGCTTCATTGCACACATTCTCCACATAACGTCCTACAATATCATTGCGGCCCTCCCCGGTGCCGGAAATCTTTCCCGGACATATTTCTGAATAGAAGCCGCAATATGTGCAGAAGCTGCGGCAGAACGGCACGTGGACATATATCACAGCTACCTGAGCATCAGTTCGGCTGAGCCGAGAGAGGAGCTTTCAGTATAGGCCTCGACAGTATATATGCCTTTGGAATAATCGCCGATTCCGTTGAGGTATATGCTCAAATCAACTTCTTTGCCTTGATAGTCGACCTCCCTTGAGGCTGATGCCACCATTGACTCGCCGTTGAATGTGAATGATGTCCTGTCGCTGTTGGTCAAAATTATCCCGTCGGGATCTTTTACCCTTATATAGACCCTTACCGGTCCTTTCGGTGCCAATTCGTTTTCGACAAGGCTCAAGGAGGCCATAAGCCTTATCGTCCTGCTGCTCCTGTCGGTGACTTTATCCATGCTGTTATATGCCTCAAGCCTTAAGCCTCTGGCCTTCACAACGGAGCCGGCAGCCACCTTTCCGGACAGGCTTTCCACTTTCTGGGTAAGTTCCTCATTTGCCTGTCTCGTGTCGGCAGCCTCCTTCCTTGCAGCTGCGGCATCCGCCGTAAGTTTGTGATTCAAGGTGTTAAGAGAATCTATCTGGACTATATAATTTCTCATTATGCTTCTCAATGTGCCGAGTTCCTTTTCATACTGGCGCATTTTGGAACGGTTGGTAGCATCCGTCTTTTTAATTCTTTCAATAAGCTGGGCCACTTCCGCTCTGGAGGTGTCCAATTGGGAATTTATTGAGTCATAATCGGATGAGAGGTTGGCATAATCGTTCTGGAGGGTAACCATCTGCTCGGTAAGGTCACGCTTCTCCGCCTCCAGGTCACTTACCAAAGCACTTTTCTGATACCATATATATGCAAGCAGGCCTGCAAGCACAATAGCAATGACAGCAAGAGCTATCATGACGTTTTTCAAGCCTCTTGCTTTTGATTCGCGTGCTTCCCGCTCGCGTCTTTCAAGAATCGGATCGTTTTCCATAATATCTTCCTTTAAAATTACATTTTCACAAACTTACAAAAAAAATGCTATTCTGCCCTCCTATGTAAAAAAATATAAAAAACGTCTACCGATTTCTTATTAAAAATATATGAATATATACCAAATAATTGGGATTGTACGGCTTTTTCTAAGGGCGTAACTTTGAATTTTGAAAATTCAATCAGTAAAAGTTATTTATTTTGTTCAATGTCAAACTTGCAATCCTCTTTATTTGTTTTCTTATTCTCAATGTCTTTTTTATTGACGGGAGTAAGGGTTTATGCACAAAATGATAAGAAGAATGTAGAGATTATTCCGGTACCCGAATCGGGGAATTATGTATATGGACGCATATTATGCAAAAGCGACAAGTCCCCTATGGCAGGAGTGGCCATAACCATTAACGGAGCAGTTAATCGAGGCACAACAAGCGACACGGACGGCATCTACACTCTTTCGCTTCCAAAAGAAGGGGCGGAAATCGTGTTTTCCTTTATCGGATTCGAATCGCAATCACGTAAAGTGGGGTACAGGGAAAGAGTGGACATATCAATGTCGGAATCTTTGGAAAGCATAAATGAAGTTGTATTAACCGGCTATACTTCTATAAAAAAAGAGAGTTTTACAGGAAATGCGATAAGAATAGGCAAAGAAGATCTATTAAATGCAAATGCGGGCAACCTGATTGCCGCCCTCCAGACATTCGACCCTTCGTTCAGGATACTTGAAAACATTGATTCCGGCTCGGACCCGAACAAGCTGCCCAAATTCGTAATGAGGGGACAGACCGGTATAGGCGAGACGGATTTGGAAAAAGCCGCTTCGTCAATGATTTCCAAAGAAGTTCTTACCGGCAACTCCAACCTCCCCATTTTTATCTTGGACGGGTTTGAGGTTGATGTTGAAAAGATTTACGATTTGGACATCAACAGTGTCCACAGCATTAACATTCTGAAAGATGCGGCAGCAACTGCAATTTATGGCTCCCGTGCCGCAAATGGTGTAATAGTCATTGAGCGGCGTGCTCCGGATGCGGGAAAAATAAGGGTAAGGTATACCGGAGGCGTGTCAATAGAAACACCTGACCTTTCTTCATATAATCTGATGAATGCAAAAGAGAAATTGGAAGCAGAAAGATTGGCAGGACTTTACGATAGCGAATTTCCCGAAATTGCTCCATACAATAATGACTATTACAAGCGTCTTAACAATATACTTGTAGGTGTTGATACATACTGGCTTTCTCAAGGCCTGCGTACAGGTATTGACAACAGGCACTCTCTGTTTATAGATGGCGGGGAAAATGATGTGAGGTGGGGTATAGAATTAGGGTATAAAAAAGATAATGGCGTAATGAAACATTCGTCAAGGAATAACAGTAAGGGCGCTTTCTACATAGACTACCGCATAGGCGGGCTTCGGATAAGGAACATGGTGGCATTTACACAAAATAAAAGTAGTAATGTGCCATATAATACGTTCAGGACATATTCACACCTTTTGCCATACTTGCGACTTTATGACAATGACGGTCTTTATTTAAGACGGCTTGAAAGATTGGGGGGATATATTGGGTCACTTGTGAATCCACTTTACGAAATCAACAATTACAACAGTTTCGACAAGTCCGATTATAGTGAAATCTCTGATAATCTTAATCTTAACTGGCAAATCATCAGGAATTTGAGACTAAAAGGGCATTTTTCAGTGTTGTTAAGAAATTCCGGGCAAGAGCAATTCAAAGATCCGGCTTCGGCCGAATATTCATCTGCAAAAGGACAGATGAGCGGAGAAAAGACAGAAGGCAAGAGCACAAAAAAGTTCATGGACGGAGGCCTTTCATTAATATTCAACAGAAGAATTTCAAATAACGATATAAACATCTGCCTTTCATCAAACATAAGACAGACCCAAGCCAAAGCTTCATCAATCAGTTTCAGAGGCTTTCCCGGCGGAAAACTCTATTCTCCGAATTATGCAGCAGAAGTGTATGGCAAACCTATCTGCTCGGATAATATAATCAGAATGACAGGGCACCTGCTGACAGCCAACTACTCTTATAAAGATATATATCTTTTAGATTGCACGGGCAGGGCTGACGGCTCATCTGAATTCGGTGCAGACAAAAGATGGTCTATGTTCTGGGCGGTTGGAGGTGGTCTTAATATCCACAATTATTCCTTTCTGAAAGACAACAAAACGATTTCCCTGCTTAAAGTCAGAGCCTCATACGGACTGACGGGTAAAACGAATTTTTCTCTGTACTCGGCAAAGGATATGTATAATCTCCATTCCGACAGTTGGTATCCTACCGGATATGGCGTTTTCCTTGCCCAAAAGGGGAATCCCAATCTTAAGTGGGAACGAAAATATGCATTTGATACCGGTATGGAATTAGGTTTATGGGAGGATCTCTTATATTTTCGGATCTCCGGATATTCGGAACGCACTGTTGATCTTATTTCAGACCTGATGCTTCCTTCTTCGTCAGGATTCAAGTCATACAAAGCCAATATGGGCAAGGTGAAAAACGTTGGTGTTGAGATAGATATGAGGATAAAACTCTATTCCGACAAAGATTGGTTTGTTCAGGTATTCGGCAATTTCGCACACAACAGGAACAGTATAGTTGAGATTTCGCAAGCGATGAAGGATTATAACAAAAGAGTCGAGGCTCTGTTCGGGAAATTCAAGCCGGGAGAATCGACCCGGAAAGAGTTTTCGCAAAACTATCTGAAATATTATGAAGGAGCCTCACTGACATCGATATACGGTATGAAATCATTAGGAATAAGTCCGACCAACGGAAAAGAAATCTATCTGAAAAAAGACGGTAGCGCAACAGACTTATGGTCGGCAGAAGAATGGTCCGTAATCGGAGATTCCGCCCCCAAAGGGCAAGGGTCGTTCGGCTGTACGATTGCGTTCAGGAACTTTTCCGTCTTCACCTCCTTTATGTACTCTTTCGGCGGAGATGCTTATAATCATACACTTGTGTCATACGTGGAAAATGCAGATATAAAGAGATCCAACGTTGATAAAAGAGTGCTGGGGGAAAGGTGGCAGAAACCGGGCGACATAACTACCATGAAAGATATACGGGACAGGAACAAGACAACAGGAGCTTCGTCCAGATTTGTTCAAAAGAACAACACATTGAGATTCAGTTCCTTAACGTTGAACTATTCCTTACCGTCCGGCATGCTTAAAAGATATAAGATTTCAGGAATAAGGCTTTCACTATCGATGAATGACGTATTCCATATATCCACGATACGGCGTGAAAGAGGCTTGGACTATCCGTTTTCACACACATGCAATATTGCGGCAAATATAACATTTTAGCAGGATAGGGAAATGAAAATAAGAACGTTGATAATAATTCTATTATTGGCCGCCTCGTGCTCAAAGTGGCTTGATGTAACTCCGGACAATGCAATTTCCGATAAGAACCTGTTTGCAACCGGGCAGGGATTCCGGAATGCCCTGAACGGCATATATCTGAATATGGCCTCTGATGAACTTTATGGCAAAGAACTTAGTTGGGGCTTTATGAGTGCTGTTTCGCAGCAATATTGCCAGACCGACGAAATAGAGAATCCTCTATATCAGGATGCCTCCAAACTGCTGTATAATACGGTCCAAACCGAACCTGTCGTTACGGCTTTTTGGGAAAAAGGCTATAAAATAATAGCTAATACAAACAAACTGCTCGAAGAAATAGAGGGAGTGCCGACAACGGCTTTCGAATATGGAAGAGATGAGAAAGAACTTATAATAGCGGAGGCACTTGCTATAAGGGCCTTGATGCACTTCGATTTACTGCGGCTCTTTGCTCCGTCCCCCGAATCCGATCCTTCCGGAAAATACCTGCCTTATAAAGACACTTACAAGACGCTTGTAAGTGAAAGACTCACGGTGGGCGAGTTTATACAAAAAGTCATTTCAGACCTTGATAAGGCCGGGACTACCCTTCTACGATTTGACACGGTCACCCACCCCTCGGCAATGTACTCCTCCGGCATGAACAGCACATCTTCAAAATGGAGTGCAAGATACCGCTTTGCCTCAACGCTTTATGTAGACAATATGGGTGCTTTCTTCTGGTACAGAGGCCTTCGCCTCAACATACTGTCAGTCAAAGCCCTCCAAGCAATTGTCTACCTTTATGCCGGTCGGGCTTACTATAATAACGCCGAAGCCATAGCCAAAGAATTATATGAAATCTATCATAAAGAAAAGAACTGGGTAGGCTTTACGGAAGAAAAAGACATTAAAGGGAAACCGGATTCAAGATATACCAAACTTTATGACGATGTGCTTTTCGGTCTCTACCGCAATCGGCTGGCAAAAAATTACTATGATAAGGTCTGGATGTCCTCTTCAAATACAACACGTCTTCCGCTGGCAAACATAGAAAGTCTGTTTGCGTCCGACAACACCGGACTGTTTTCCGACTATCGCCTTACCTATCTTATAGGAAATACAAATGAAACGGATTCTAAGTATTTCTCGCTGAAATATGTTGAGCCAAACGACAAGGATATAGAGGAGACTGAAGGCTCGCTCGTTCCGATAATTCGTTTTAGCGAGATTTGCCATATTCTGGCTGAAATATCAGCAAGAAACGGGGATATTTCAAAAGGTATCGAATATCTGGATGAAGTTCGCTCGGCAAGAGGAGCAAGGAGAAATCTAAGTCTTACCGTCAAGGACGGAAAACAGCTTATGGAAGAAATAATCCTTGACATAAGAAAGGAAGACCTTGGCGAAGGGAGGACTTTTTTTACATACAAGAGGCTGAATCTTGACAGAATTCCGAACTCCGACGGAAAAGGAGATATACAGGCAAGGGGCGGATATGTTTTGCCCATCCCAATTAGTGAAACCATATAACAATAAGAGAATGAACACTCTAAGATATATATACCTACTTGCGGTTACCGTATTGCTTGCCGCTTCCTGTCGGGAGGAGAAATTAAAGACATACAGTGGCGATAATTATATCCATTTCTCATATATGAAAGACAGGAGTCCTCAAAAGATAGAATTCAATTTTGCCACGGAGGCCCCGCTTGCAACGAGTGCCGAGGTTAATGCGGAAATGTCGCTGTGGGGCTATCTTCTCAATAAAGATGTGAAGATAGGTGTAAGTACAATTGATGAACTCACAACCGGGAGCAAAGACAAAGACTACTTCTTGCCGACAAATTCGGTGTTCAAAAAAGGGCTTGCAAAAGATTTCTACAAATTTGAAGTAAGAAGGGAAAAAGAGCTGCTGGAAACAGATTACACGGTAGCACTGCACCTCGATAGTGCCGAAGGCTGTATATGTGAACCCACAGAATACCGCATAGTGACAATCCACATTACTGACAGGGTTTCTGAGCCTGTTTGGTGGAAACAGAGCATAGCTTCAAGGCTGGGACCCTATTATGATATAAAATACCGGCTCTTTATAATTTTCATGAACGGCAAGATTTTAAAGAATCTTGATGAATACAGCGGAATCCAATTTGCCAATATTGTTTCCGCATTCAAGGAACGTTGGAAAGAAGAATGGGGAAAAGGCAATTGGAAGTATTACTGTGAAGACGGCGAAACTCCTATGTATGAAACCATTAAATAGAAGATTATGAAACTTGGACATAGATATGCAATATTTGCCCTGCTCTTGCCGATGCTGACAGGCTGTTATAAAGATTTAGGGAAATATGACTACACCAATTCACCGCAAGTTGGATTTGGCAATGCCGCAACTGTCTCATATTCTTTCATTACCGGAGAGGATTTTGAAATCGATGCTCCCATAAAATTTTCAGATGAGGTGGAAGATGTCGACAAAGAATTCATAATTGAATGGTATGTAGACAGAAAACTTATACACACAGGATACCACCTGAAATACCGTATAGATGAAGGCGGTGCCTACGAACTTGTAATAAAGGCAACAAATCGCAAAACCGGAGAAATATTTCTTATGGAAAGGGCACTCACTCTCAACATTAAGAATTGTTTTGAATGGGGCTGGATGATTTTGTCGGAGCATGGAGACGGAAAATCCGTGCTGTCATTCATAACTCCTGACCAAAAAACATTCCGCCATATAGAAAAAAGCATCGGGGAGGAATTAGGGACAGGACCGACAGGACTGTATTACTATTATGTCTTAGGCACTATTCCCGGCTCTTATGTCAGCGGAATACCGAAAATAATTGTCAATCAATCAAGCGGCTCTATAACTCTGGACGGTAATACCTTAAAAAAAGACATGCTGCTTTCCGATGAGTTTGAAAATACAATAGAGCCTGAGAATTTTGAAATCAGTGCCTTTGCTTCCAAAAGAAAATATTATGCCTTGTTCACAAAAGACGGAAATGTGTATATAAGAGGCGTTGGGTACGACAATTACAGCATACCTTATTATGGAAAATACTCTTCGTCTCCTTATGAATTTGAAGGAGGGGCAAGAATAAGTTGCGTCTCCACATTCCATAACAACACTTTCCATTGCTTTGATGAATATAATTGTATGCTGTACGACAGTCTGAACGGTAGATTTATCTGCATAACGGACTCCGGCTACAAAAAGCCTTATTTTCCGAGTATCGTTTATCTGAGGACCTATGACCAATCTCTGAATATCCCGGCAGGAGTTCTTCGTGTTGACAATATGGGAGCAAATACGAAATGCCTCGGAATCGGTGCTTATGAAAATGTAGACATAGAGGGAAAATATAAAGCCATTAAAATGTGGGCCAACTACGTTTCCCTTATTGATGTAAACGGTTGTGGAGATTATCAGATTCATGAGTTTTCAATAAAGAAACTCTCTAAAAGATCTCATCTGATAACAGCGACAAATCAATATGCTTTTAGCGGTGCTTCTATTATCAATGAGAGCAGCATTATCGGAATGTCTTCAAATTTCAGGAAAAATCCATATTTCTATTTTACTGACGGAGGCAAAAAACTTTATGCTTACAGCATGAAATTGCACCGCCATGTGCTTGTATATCAATCAAAAGAGAGGATTACTAAAATTGCAGGCAGTCCCGTAGTAAGTGAATTTTCGGAGTACGGAGGACACAGTCCGGAAGCAAATTTCAGACTTGCTCTCGCTCAAGAAGACGGGGGAATAGCCATTATCGATGTAAATCCTGTCGTATTGGAAGGCCTTTTCAGCGGAATACCGAAACAGGTGGAACTTCTGTATGAAGAAGGCTTCGGGAATGTGAAAGGAATTGTATGGTGTACTAACTATCAAGGAGAATATTAATTTAAATATAAATTTATCATGAAAAAAAATTTAATGCACATTGGTGCCCTGATTATTGTAGTTTTATCTTTTAACTCTTGTCAAAAAGATGATGCAAACCTGAAAGACAAGAGTATCATTGCTCTTTCAAGCATCTTCAATGTATATTCCCATGGCTCGCAAGGTTGGACCAAGGCAGATACCGTTGGCGTATTTTCGATGTCCAATCCATTGAATCAGAACAACATTGCCTATATTTCCACCGGAACGGCAACTTTTGAGGAGAAGGAGCTGAAAGGAAATACATACATCATTTACAATTCCGCCGTTACCGGTGAAGTGGAATTAAAGCCCGTGGCTAAGGAAAAAGCAATAGTATTTAACGAGGGGGGAAATACGATCTATGCATACATACCTTACAACAAAGAAAGCTCGGATTATAGAAAGGTACCTGTCCCTGACATTACAAAGCAAATGCATAACACAAAAGAGTTCAGACCATATAATGAATACGGACTATATTATGCCACGGCCAAAGTTTCAAAATACTCTGATGAAACAACGTCGCTCGGAGCTTTCAAACCTTATTTTTCACAAATCACATTACCGGGTGTCTCTTGTCCTGACGAGCTGATAGGTAAAAAATGCACGAAAATCATTGTCAGGAGCGAAAGACCAATCGCTTATGAAAAAGGTGCGACTATCGACCTTTCAACATTGACAATAACAGGGAACCCTGTAAGAGAAATAGAATATGTGCTTCCGGAGCCTTTTGAAGTCAAAAGCGGCTACAAAGGAGCATCAATCAGCACGACTTCTTATATTATGGTTGCGGTACCTTTTGAAACAGGACTGGATACGGAATTTGAATTCATTTTCACTATTGACGGCAAATCATACAGAATGAAGGCCAAAGCAAGCCCAAGAATGTCCAAAGAGAACAATCTTAATATGTACGGTAACGAAGGAATAAAATAATATCGTAAATGAAAATAATTATTTCCTTTATTATAGCGGTGTCCGTAATATATCAGGGCTCCGCTTATACGTTTGAAAAAGCGGCAGCGAAAAGTGGTGCAGAAAAAACAGAGCAGGAGGTAAAAGACACTACGGACAAGAAAAAAGACGATTTAAGACCTTTTGAAGACGTGATTACGGACAAGGCCAAGACCTCTGAGGGCTTTTTCCTAATCCATTCTATTGATGAAAAATATTATATGGAGATTCCGGACTCTCTGCTCGGACGAGATATAATGGTGGTCAATCGTATTGTCAAGGCTCCTGCTGACAGACGAAAGCGGGCTGTAGGATACCCTGGAGACCATATCAGCGATGAAGTATTAAGATTTCAAAAAGGCAAAGGCAATAAGATCTTTGTACGCCAGATTTCTTACTACGAGCATTCTTCTGACACGTCAGGCCTGTACATGGCAGTACTTAATTCCAATGTACAGCCGATAGTCGCAACCTTTCCGTTGAAAGCCATAAGAAAAGACGGAATGTCAGAGAATTATGTGATAGAGATTACTGATTTTATCAATAAGGATAACGAACTTTTCTCGTTTGACAGCCAATCCAAAGACGCTGCAGGTATCGGGTCTATGGTGACCGAAGCAAGTTATATTGATACAGTTAAAGCCTATCCGCTCAATATTGAGATAAAAACGACCAAGACTTTTAACAGAAAGAAGTCTTCGTCCCCTATGGACGGAATATTGGCTTTGCTTTTCGGAAGCCCGGCAAACACGCCTCTCACCTACGAACTTAACAGTTCATTGCTGCTGCTTCCTGCAGAGCCGATGAAAGCGAGATATTTCGATCCGAGAGTCGGGTATTTTGCTGTATCATATAAAGATTTTGATGCAAATCCGCAAGGGGTTGAACACAAGGCAATGATAACCAGGTGGAGAATGGAGCCAAAACCGGAAGACAGGGAAAAATACCTGAGAGGAGAGCTTGTGGAGCCGCAGAAACCGATAGTAATCTATATCGATCCTGCAACTCCAAAGAAATGGGTGCCTTATCTTATACAAGGGGTAAACGATTGGCAAGTCGCTTTCGAGAAAGCCGGTTTCAAGAATGCTATTGTCGCAAAAGAAGCTCCATCAGATGATGACCAGTGGAGCCTTGAAGATGCACGGCATTCGGCAATCGTGTATAAACCCTCAGACATATCAAATGCAAGCGGTCCGCATATTCACGACCCAAGAAGCGGAGAAATATTGGAAACGCATATTAATTGGTATCATAATGTAATGCAACTCCTTCGGAATTGGTACACCGTACAAGCAGGAGCGATAGACCCCGGTGCAAGAAAACCGATTTTTGACGATGAACTTATGGGGCAGCTTATTCGTTTCGTTTCATCTCACGAAGTCGGTCATACCTTAGGTTTGCGACACAATTTCGGGGCGTCACATACTATTCCGGTCGACAAGCTTCGGGACAAGAAATGGGTGGAAGCAAACGGGCACACGCCATCAATAATGGATTATGCCAGATTCAACTATGTCGCACAACCTGAAGACAGTATCTGTCGCAGCGGAATATTCCCCCGTATAGGTATTTATGACACTTGGGCAATTGAATGGGGCTACCGCTGGTTGCCGGAATTCGAATCTCCGGAGGAAGAAATACCACACATGAACAAGTGGATTATAGACAAGCTCAATAGCGATGCCCGATATACTTTCGGGACAGAATTAGACAGGGATGATCCCCGCAACCAGAATGAAGATTTGGGGGACAATGCTGTAAAGGCCGGGACTTATGGCATCAGAAATCTTAAAAGAATTGTTCCGGAAATATTGGCCTGGACCGCAGAGCCGAATAAGAATCACAATAATGCAGCTCTTTTGTATCAGAACGTAACAGGACAATTCACTCTCTACATGAAGCATGCGGCCAAAAATATTGCCGGTATCTATCACAATCCTATAACAGCAGAGCAGACTGGAAAAGTGGAAGAATACGTCCCGAAAGAAATCCAGAGAGAGGCCATGCATTTTCTCAACAGAGAGTTATTCAGATATCCTGACTGGCTGACGGACAGAACGCTTGAAGAAAGGACAGGTATTAACACCTTCAATAACATCGTTGGAATACAGGGGCGCATACTCGGAGAGTTGCTGACAGCACGAACCCTTGACAAAATGCTGGAAAACGAGATGATAAATGGCAGTCTTGCCTATACGGCAGAAGAGTTTTTCATCGACCTTGACAAAGAAATATGGAAAAGTCTGCGAAGCGGAGAACAACCTCTGCCCTCAGAAAGATTTCTCCAGAAAGTCTATGTACTCGCCCTTGTGTCTATGACGGAAAAACCGGAAGAGATAAATAGGCAAAAAATGAGGAGTATCCAAAAATCAGAGGCTCCGGCAATTGCCTTGTCACATTTGAACCTGCTTAAGAAGCGATTGGCAAAAGCGACAAAGACTTCAAAGGGAATTGTCCGTGCCCATTATGAGAATTTGATTACGATAATAAACAACGCCGCCATATCAACAAAATAGATAGCATCGGTTTACAATAATCCTCTTATATGTGTTTTTGTTTATTCGGGGCAGGGGCGGCACCCTCATTTGATCGCAGTACATGGTTAGGGTCCTTGTCGGCGTGGCAAAGACACAGTATAAGGCAGATTTATAAATACCAATTAATAGGTATTGCGGCAGAAGGTTATTACATATATGTTTGCAAACGATTTTTTATAATAAAATTTAAATTACTTCAGAATGAAAAAGTTACTGTTGATGTTCATAGCCACACTTGCCTTTATTACTCTATTTTCATGTTCGAAAGATGAACAAGAGCAACTGTGTGAACTATCCATACAAATTGAAGGTGTAGATGACGCTTCCATTTACACTAAGTTTAAGGTTAAGCTAACCGAACAAAAATCAGGAGCAATTACTGAGGCCGCCGTCAACGACAAGGGATGCGCCAAGGCAACCCTGCCAATGGGCACATACAAAGTAACGGCCGAAGATGCGGAGAATGGTGTCTGCACCATGTATGGAGCAATAGACAATTATACGCTTAGCCAAAAGATCGCCGAGCTGAAACTTGTCGTTAAACCGATTTTTGAGACTTTGGACAAGACCTTTGTCTTGGACGAGCTGTTCTTCAACTGTTCCTCAAACGATGGAGAATATGACCGAAATTATTATGAAGAATATCTCACCATTAAAAATATCAGTAACCAAGCGCTATACGCAGACGGTCTAAGTATTGCGATTGCCGCGGATCCTAATGATTCAGAGGCCGGAGAAATGGCCGAATACCTTAAGAAGGACAAAATTGTCATCAGTCAGCTTTACACAATACCCGGAAAAGGGCGTGAGCACATCGTACAACCCGGCCAAAGTATAGTCATCGCACACTCGGCCGTAGACCATAGCGAAGGCGGAAAGAAAGCGAAAGCACGTAATCTTACAGGGGCCGACTTCGAGATTTTTGTTCCTCATCAATATGCCATGACGGTTGACAATCCAGAGGTAGACAATATGATTGTAAATTTCACCACATTCCAAGCCTTTCAATGGGGGTATGGAGGAGGCATTTCTATTATGCTTGTAAAGATAAAAGAAGACGCTACCCAATATTGCAATAAAAACAAGGAGGCTATGAACAATCCAAATGCTTATACGGCAAAAAAACAAGACTTTGTCATCCTCCAGACCAATACCGTAATCGACGGTGTTGAGATTGGAGCAAAAGGGTCACTTGTTCACAAAGCCCTGCCAAATAACATTGATCGCGGTGCCGTATTAATTGACGATACGCCGGGCATGATGGGCGGTTTCAAAAGTCTGTTTGTACAACGTAAAACCGCTGAAAAAGGTTATCTGCAAGATACCAACAACAGCACCGACGACTTTGTCGTTATAGCCGATGGACAGAAAAACTATATCAAAAAATAAACCTTTGAACTGACTGTGCAACCTATTAGCAGCTGCACCTAAACGCCGACACTAAGGGGCATCACGCATGCTTCTTAGTGTTGTTTTAATATATTGTTCTTAATATTTATGCGTTACAAATTGTTTCTTTTCCTTGTGTTTCAGTTAAGCCTCGCGTCTGTTTCGCTCGCACAAAACATCCTGCAAGGCAAAATATATGATGCCAGGACCAGGCAACCGGTGAGTTTTGCCAGCGTGTACGCTATAGATATTGGCAAGGGCGTTATAGCCGACGTACAGGGGCGTTATATCTTTAGCCACGCCTTTAGCGGTGATTGCAGGCTTAGGTTTTCATGCATGGGCTACGCCACACAAGATACAATCGTCAAGGCCGGCACCACGTCTCTGGATATCGCGATGGTCGAGCAGAGTATCACGCTCCGTGAATTTACCGTCACCGCCAAATATAACAGCAAAATTGGAAGCGAGGCCACAATCAATCAAGAAGCCTTAGAATACATACAACCAACGTCTTTGAATGATATTTTTGTATTGTTGCCAGGTGGAAAAACGGCCGGCAACAACATTCAATATAACACGCTCATCAGCTCACGACAGGTGGGAACAGACCTTGGAACAGCCTTTGGAATGGGGGTCTCTATAAATGGAGTGCCCATACAAAACGATGGCATGCGCATACAGCTGAGCGGACTGACGGGTTCTTCAATGGCCGACTCTAACGGCAATGTGACTGCCAACACCGGAATAGATCTGAGAACCATATCCACAGACCATATCGAACGCATTACAGTAACCAAAGGAATATCGTCGGCCAAGGAAGGCAACCTTAGCTCCGGAGCTATAAAAATAGATTTGAAGCAAGGTAAAAGCCCATTAAGGATAAGAGCCAAGTTCGACCCTTTGAATAAACTGGCATATGCCGGCAAAGGGTTTTTACTTTCAGAGGAGTTGGGAACGCTATATATCGGAGCAGACATAGTGCGGTCAGCCGCAGATATTGCCGACACGCGCGGGGCGTACAACCGTGTCACGGCACAACTCAACTATAACAATAAACGTCAGTGGTGGGGGAAAACCATAGATCTAAACATGCGCGGAAGCTGCGTGACATCATTCAACAACGACAAGACAGATGCATTGATTAAAGCTTACCAAGAAAGATATAACACTTTATACCAACGCCTCGACCTCTCCGCCAAACTTAACATGGCTCTCGAACTTCCATGGATCGACTACCTCGAACTTGTGGCATCGGCAGACTACACCAACAACAAATTGGAACATCACAAGCATGTTGTCAACCATTCTGTCACTCCCATGCCACAGTCCCATGGCGAAGGTGAGCACGACGGAATCTTCCTGCCATCCACCTACGACACATATTACGAAATTATCAATCGTCCCATCAACACATTCGCACAACTTTGCGTACAGAAATTTGGTCAGTGGAGCAAACACCTAAACTACAACTTGTTACTCGGATCCTCTCTGAATTATACCAAAAATTTAGGAGACGGAACGATTATGAACCCTCAACGCCCTCCATTTCCGACAAGCAGCTTCATACGTCCGCGCAAGAATAGCGACATCCCCGCATTGGTCAATCAGGCCGCGTTCGCGGAAATGACTTTGCGTTTCCATGCACGACGCAACGAGGTTAACATGCGCATAGGCGTTAGAGAGGCCATGATGCTCAATCTCCCACAACATTATGACCTGCACGGCAAACCGTTGTTAGAGCCTCGCATACAATTGGCTTATACCATAACAGGATCTCATCACATGCAAAACACGTTTCGCATAGGATATGGAGTTGAAAACAAACTGCCCTCCGCCGACTATCTGTATCCTGATAAGGTATACCATGATTTGATGGTTATGAACGCCTACTTCAACGACGAGAGTAAGCGACGGCTCATACTTGACACGCATATAGCCGACCCCTCCAATCCACATCTGCATGAAAACAAAAACAAAAAGTGGGAAATAGGCTACGACTTTTCTTGTCATGGATGGAAAATAAACCTGTCGGCGTTTCATGAAGAGATGAACGATGGCATCGAATACTTCACGCAATACGAGCCAGTGACATACACCTATTATTATCAATTGAAACATCCCGTTAGCACAAAACCCTCGCGCAAAGACTTCCTCTCTCGAACCATGCACTCTTTTGTATCTAACCGAATGCCCAAAAACAGTGCGAAAGTTATCAAAAAAGGATTGGAATACCGAATACACATTCCCACCCTAACCGCAATAAAGTCAGACATAGAGGTCAATGGCGCTTACTATCATACCATCTATACCGACGGTATTCCTGTCATGTATTGGCCGGGCACTATCCAGAATGACAAGCCCTATCCCTACGTGGGTCTGTACGACGGATTTGAGAAAAAACATGCTTCAAGCCTCAACACCAATATATGGATTAACACAAGGCTACCTCAATGGAAGCTCATCTTTACCAATTTTATTCAGACCGTATGGTTCACTAAAAGCAGATTAGGTAAGGATGTAGATGTATATCCGGCAAAATACCTCGATTGTTATGGCATCATTCATAGTTTCAGATACGAAGACTTGGAACGGAATCCAATGCTCCAATCGCTCAAACGTGAATTTAGAGGTGCTCGGTACAACGAAAACAAGGCCCCCGTCTCGCTTATATGGAACATAAAATTGACAAAGGAGATAGGACGCTCGTTCAAGCTTTCATTCTTCGCCAACAATATTATACAGATTAATCCTAAATATGTCAATGCATATTACCAAACCACGAGAAGCTGGCAAAAACCATTCTTTGGCGCAGAACTCACGGTCAACGTCTTTTAATAACCATGAGAACTCCTACTTACATTATCGGCTTACTGTTATTCATTAGTGCTCAAAACACTTTTGCACAGCACAACTTAACATATCTGTTAAGTGGAGACAGGTTGCCATGCTCCCCCTATGTTGAGCCGACGCCATTTCATAATACTGACATTGAAAACAGCGCCGTGCATCTTATGCGTGAGAACGCTGCTCTCTTCTATTTCATGCAATCGCTCAACGACAGCAGCACTTACTTCAAAAATCGCCGTCGCGATAATGCCAACATACTCAAATCAAGCGTTAACTATGTCAATACATCGGGAAAATATCTTTCGTACAATGGATGCAAACTCATTGACGGAGACATTTCCGCATCAGGGACATGCGGCACCAATCATGGCACCATATTCGGAAACGCAACTTACATATACCGTTGCAAAGATGGTGTGACATATAATTATGCCACACAACCGGAACTTTACAAGCCCTATTTTGTAGGCGACACCCTGTCCAAGGGAGCACTACTCCAAGAAGTTTACTATCTTAAAGGTGGCTACGGCTTCCGATTGGGCAGGCACTACTATGGCATCGAGGCTCTATACGAAGGCATTGCACAGTCACGTCCGGACAATCCCAAACAGTCTAATTACTCTTATTGGTTGACATTTGGACTAAGCATGGCATACGTTCGCCAACAATATCTTTACGCCATTAAAGTCACGCCTGAGCTAAACAGGCAGTCCATATCGGCCAACACGGTGTCAGATGGCACACGGTTTTTCCAATTTTATGGATTTGGGCAATGGCATAGACAGGAGAGCAAGGGCTCGTTAGCATACGGAAGGACACAAAAAATAGAAGGCATAACGACCGAAATACTCTGGCAAAGAGACGGAATAACTGAAAACGAATGGGCCGTTGCCACCCATCTGTCATACAATTATCGCCACGCCTGCACCGAGGAAACATCGTTCAAAAACCTATTCGAGCTTCACACACACAGGTTCGGCCAAAAAGTAGTATTGGACAGACAGTTCGAAGGATCATCCCTGCACATACAATTGAAGGGCGACGAAAGTGTCAAAAAGGGCGTGGAGAACATCTACGAAAACCGAATACAAAACCAAGAACAATATATTTATGATGCGAAAAAAGTGGGAAGCGGACAGCTATACAAAGCCCGGTGTCAGGCTATAGACCTACGTGCCAAGTACATTCTGCCTTTCGCCATAATGCATCAGGTATACATAATGACGGGTGCCGACTATTATGGTTACCAAGAGAGTTACGTTTCGCCACGAATGAAGATAACCAATCACTCATTTACTCCATTGCTTGGTGCCGGCTACGCCATGAACAACGCCAAAAACAGTCTTGTGGCAGACCTTCTTCTCGACATGCGGCAAGGAATAAAAAGTCATTATTCGGTGACCGTTCCTTTTGACCATTTTGTCGACGCTCATGCATACACGCCCTATTTGCTGCGTGGAGAGAACGCGCAACGTTTATCGATGCGTATGGGCTATGCTCGACACTTGAAAGGAAAGCGATTGATCGGCATCGAAACAATATTTTCCTACATGCACTCCGACTATCGAAAAACAACGGCAGCGCACTGTAGTCTGTTCTACTCCTTCTAATCCTTATACTTGTAACATGTTCTCAAACATCACAGCATACAGATTTAATGTTGCCCATCGACTACTGGCAGCAACAGCCGTTGCAGCCTTAACGGCATGCACCGGCACGATAACCACCTACGACCTGACAAGTCAGAGAGAATCGCATAACGTCTCCACAATACCCAACAGGCTGAATATCAAACTAAAAGCATGTATTATACACCAAATAGACAATTCAAAAAACACGCTATTCACACCAACAGGAAGTGACCTTCTGGATACATATTTGCTTGATGTCGGAGCCAATAAGATAGAGCGTATCTTTCCCTTTGCCGGAAAGGATGAGCATAGGCAACAGGCCGCTGCACTCAACACATGGTACTCCGTCGCCATTGACAGTGCCAAAACGTGTAAAACAAGGGCCGCTGTCCAACACCAATTAGAGACCATAGCAGACTATACCGAACCTGCTTATCATACTGTTTTGGAAAACTCTGAATACATACCGGGAGATGGCAACTTACAGACACAAGCAAACGAGGGCACATATTTTAACGACCCCATGTACAACAAACAGTGGAACCTGCATAACGATGGCAATATAGGGAACTATACCGACGGCACGGGAAAGCACGTCACAAGCAGCATCGCTCATGCCGACATCAATGCCGAAGCGGCTTGGCGGCAAACAACCGGCGACCCGTCAGTGATCATTGCAGTCGTGGATGGCGGCATAGACATTCACCATGAAGATCTGCAAGGAAGCATTTGGATCAACAAGAACGAAATACCGGACAATGGCATAGATGATGACAACAATGGATATATAGACGATGTGTACGGCTATAACTTTACGGAAGACAACGCACTCATCACTCCCACGCGACACGCCACTCATGTAGCGGGGATTATCGCTGCCCGAAACAACAACGCAAAAGGTATCAGCGGCATAGCAGGAGGCAATGGCAATCCCGACACGGGGGTTAGACTGATGTGTTGTCAGATATTCAGAAACAATCCCAATCATGACCCTTCTGACAAATATTCCTCGGAAACCATCGGCACGGGGGACCGCAACCGCGAGGCGGCTGCGATTGTATATGGTGCCAATAACGGTGCGGTAATCAGCCAAAACTCGTGGGGATATGATCGCATCATGAAACAAACGCCACAAGTTATAAAAGACGCCATACATTATTTTAATACCTATGCAGGCGGCAACAAGACCGACAAACCACTGATGCAAGGTGGATTGGTGATATTTGCCGCCGGGAACGACGCCTCGTCCGCCCCCAGCATGCCTTCTGCGGAATCGTCCGTGGTGTCGGTATCATCCTTCAACCCCGATTTTAGTGCATCCTGGTACACCAACTATGGTTCGTGGACCGATATATCGGCACCGGGTGGCTCAAAACCGGTAAAAGAGCTTTATCCGTTGCAGGACGGCCAGCCCACGTCTGCCATATTGAGTACCGTGCCAGCCACCACTGCCAATCCCAATGGAGGGTACGCCTATATGCAAGGCACGTCAATGGCCACACCACATGTGTCGGCCATCGCGGCACTAATCGTTTCCAAATACGGCAACGGGCGTTTCACCGCCAAACAACTTAGAGAAAGGCTTTTGACAGGTGTCCGACCAATTGATTACAACAAGTATTTAACCGAGATATATCGCAACTCCATGGGCAGTGGCTATGCCGACGCACTCGTGGCATTGACCGATTACGACCCCGAAATAACCCCCTCCGCACCCTTCTTCCTTGACAATCAGGCCAAACCAGACTATGGAAAAATAAGTATAGCGTGGACATCAAAAAACAACGGGGCTGACGGCTCATTACAAAAATACGTGCTATACTGTTCCAAATATCCTATTACAACAGCCAATTACACCAACAAGGATATCCTCGCGTACAACATTCCTGCCCAATTTGCCACAGAAAACCAAACGTTTCAATATACCGTCACGCATTTGGATAACAACACAGAGTATTATTTTGGAATATTGGCAGAGGCAAGGAATGGACACAAATCAACTCTGACCGTGCTGCCAAACAGCATTGCGACGCTCAACAACACGCCTCCACAAATCACTCCGGACATTGAAAGCGAGCGCATAACGTTAGCCGGCAATGACACCAGGGACATCACGCTACACATCGAAGACCATGAGAACCATAAATGGACTGTGGCTTTCAGCACTGTTGACAGATTGCGTATCGTCCGGACTAACTCCGGGGTGAAAATACACATAGAGGCCAAACAATACATGCCGGGCATTTATCCGGTCACGGTTACTGCAAGAGACGAGTTTGGTGCCAAGAGTTCCTATAAATTCATTATAGAGGTGGTGGCGGACAAAATTCCATCTATGAAAATTCAGGCACGGAAAATACGATTGCGGTTGGGTGAGTGCAGGCAAATTGATTTACGCGAAATAACGGACGATGAAGACGTGTACTCCGTCCGGTACGAACTGATGAACAGTGAAGACCAAGGATCAGACACTTTCGTCAAGGATGGACGTATGAACGTGGCAGGCTCCAGATGGGGACAGCGGCAAATACATATTAAAGCCACAGACAAGCACGGTCAGAGCGGCACGATGATCTTCGACGTGTTTGTATATCGAAATGAAGGCATATACAGTTTGTTTCCCACGATGACCACCGGAATGTTATACCTCAAGGTGGGAGATATCATTGATGGCCATGTAAAGTGGCAAATAAGGAATGTGGCGGGCAAACTGGTTAAAGCAAACGCCTTTGACACTTCCTCATTAGATGCCGACAAGCGCACTTATCCAATGGATGTGTCAAGCCTCACGGTGGGACAATATTCGCTCTACATAACCTGCCAAGGCAAAACCTACCAAGAAATGTTCATAAAAAAATAGTTACATGAATAAACATCTGCTCATCGTAATCGGATGCCTCGCCCCCTGCCTCGCGATGGCACAAGGCCGCCCCTTCCCTATCGCGGATCTCCCCTCGTCACCACTCTCCCTTGGCATGGGCGGAATTACAACCCTGCGAGATGGCGGTTGCTACGTCTACACACAGCCATCCAATATTTTTATGACTGAAGATACGTCTGTGAGAGCTGACTATCATCTTGGCTATATCAATAACGCCGAGCATGTCAACAACTATACATGGCACACGCTTACCGTGAATTGGCGGCGTGAAAAACAGGCTATATGCGTAGGAGTGCGATACCTTGACATGGGCAAACTGGAGCAAAACATAGACGAAGATATGAACCAGATGCCTGAAAACGCGAAATGCATGCATAGCACTTCATTTGACATGGGATATGCCTTGCGACTGAACAGAGCCCTGTCCGTATATGCCACGGCGGCACTGATGACCGAGAGGATTCTGTTGACCACCAATGGCTGTGCACTGAACACGGGTGCGGCCTACTCCACACATTGGCACAACATGGCATGTACCGCCGCCTTGGGAGTCAGGGACGTTGGCTTTTACAGCTATCAAAACATCACCAAAATGCTTACGCCACTCATATATATTGGCGGAAACATCTCGTTACCGACATGGGGCGACCAAAAACTTACTGTCGCCGCAGGAGGTGGAGCCTATGTAGGCAACGGACACGTCAGGAGCAGCGGCACCCTCTCGCTGGGTGCGGCCTACAGCGTATGCCGTTATCTCAGCCTGAGAATGGGAGCCCATTGGGGAGACGAAGACAACTACGTGGCATACGGATTAGGAGCGAGGTTTGGAAAAATAACGGTCGAGGCTGCCATGAAATCACCGGTCTCGGCCAATGTCGGAAAGATGTTCATGGTTGGGGTTGGAGTGGGCATTTGAAAATATCCCTTCCGGACTCTCTTGTACGTTATCTGCTTAAGATAAACGCCAGTATATTACAATTATATCATAATATCATCGTAATATACCTCAACATTATTAATCAGAGGACAGGCAAGGGAATCATCAATCACAATTTTAATGGCCGTAGCTTCGCATTTGTCCGTAAGGACTATTCTTTTATATCCAATGGTGGTCTCGGAAGCAATTACTTTCCAATTACCTTTACAATCCAAGGCTTCTATGCGGAAGGCTTCAACTCTTTGTCCAAGAGGTATATATTCTTGCAAAAGGACTCGGTTGAAAGTTTTACATGAGTTGAATTCAATGGTGAGCCCGGCCTTCCGGTCTTGATCTTTTGTAGCCCAATAACTATCATATTCATCGTCAATTGCATTAGCAGGTTCATAACCCTTCCCCCTGCACTTGTCTGCCGAAGCTTTGGCTCCTGAGACGAGATTTGTTTTGAAAATTTTATCAAGGGCCGAACGAAATTCTATTATCCGCAGAGAGTCTTCCCTACATATTAACCCTCGGTTATCAGGAGGCACGTTCAAAAGCAGTACGGCATTACGGCCTACACTTCCGTAATATATGTCAAGAAGTTGTGCAAGGCTTTTTGGAGTTTCATCCGAATGCCAGAACCAACCCTTTCTGATAGAAACATCTGCCTCTGCCGGCACCCAATGAGAGCCATATTTATTACCTGTATTAAGTGTATCTATTCCGGGGGCATCTGCTCCGGGACCGAATCCGTCAATGTTGAGACGGGACCTGTTTGTACGGCCGGCTATTCCGCTCTCATTCCCTACCCACCTGCAATCCGGCCCAACATCACTGAATATTATTGCACGAGGCTGCCGTTTCCTGACCTCAGAATAGAAAAGCGACCAGTCATATACTTGTTTTTTGCCATTCGGCCCCTCTCCGTTAGCTCCGTCAAACCATTGCTCAAACACTTCTCCATATTTCGACAAGGCATCTTCCAAAGTCTTACGATAGAGTTCATTATACTCCTTAGTTCCATAAGTCGGAGCATTCCTGTCCCAGGGGGAAATATACACTCCGAATTTCAGTCCTCTTTCCTCACAAGCCTCTGACAACTCTCTCAATACATCTCCCCGACCGTTTCTCCAATTGCAGCCGGCAACAGTATGTTCGCTTACCGGATTAGGCCACAGGCAAAAACCATCGTGATGTTTTGCCGTAATTATAATACCCTTGAAGCCACCTGCACCCGCGACTTCCGCCCATTGACGACAATTCAGAGAGGAGGGATTGAAAAGATTTTCATTTTCCGTACCTTCTCCCCATTCCTTTCCGGAAAATGTATTGGGGCCAAAGTGACAGAACATATTCATTTCCATTTTCTGCCATTCGAGTTGTGACTCTGTGGGGACGGGACCGTAAGCTGGCGGAGTGTCAGGAACACAAGAACAAGTAAAAACAGATAATATAAACAGTGAGAACTTTTTCATAGCGGCTACAATAATATTTATGAATTATTGCAAATCTAATTATTAATATTCTGAAACGCATACTAATTAGAATTTATTATATTTGTATTTAAGCAGTGTAGGTGTTGCGGTTATCTTTCGGAAGACAAGCCCTGCGGTTGCCGGAATAAATTATTTATATATGAAATATATCGTAAGAGCGGTCAAATACTTTTTTTATTTTTCTATTATCACGGTAATCCTGATGTCGGTTTTAGTGCTGCTGAAGGTCGTCGACCCGAATATCGAGACCATGTTCCGCAACGGTTACAACTCATTGTGGCAGATAGCAATTATGTTTGCTGTTATTGCGGCCTTCTATCCTATGTTCGGATTTATGGAAAAAGATGCTCTTATCCCCGGAGGGTTCGAGGAAATCAAGAAAGGCGTGGTTGCATATATGGAGAATAGCAACTATAGGCTTGAGAGAGAAGAAGGCGAGAATATGACATTCCGCCTTAAAAACCCCGTAAACCGTTTGAGCCGCATGTTCGAGGACAGAATCACTTTCACGAGGAACGCTACCGGCTTCCGGCTGGAGGGTCTGAGAAAAGATGTAGTCCGTACCGTAAACGGCCTTGAATACAGGTTCAGGCACGAGGAGGACGGGGAGTAATAACACAATAAATTATAGACACCATGGAACAAGAATTCAAAACTGTCGCCCGGTTCAACAACCAGGAAAGTGCCGAAATTACTGCCGGAATGCTTAGGGCTAATGGTATCCAGGCTCAGGTGTTCGGACAGGCTTCATCCTATCCGTCAATCAATGTGGCTATAGATAGTATCGAGGTCAAGGTGAATGCCGAGGACTACGAGCAGGCTATTGCTTTGGTTAAGCAGAATGGGAAATAGAGGGTCGGCCGTGTGGCGTTACGGCTTACCGTTAATATGTTCCGCGGCCGCATTCAAGGCCTCGTAGAATTCCGTGCCGTATAGTTCGGTAAGAGGCTCTTTCAGAAACCGGTAGACCCTTATTCCCTCTTCCCTGCCTTTTGTATAGGCGTCCCTGCAAATGCTCCAGCGGTGCAGGTTAAGGGCATCGGTCCCATTACTTAATTTTGAAATTCTAATGGGATAAAGCCTGCAGGAAATTGGCTTGCGGAATGTGCATTTTCCCTGACAAAAACATCTCTCAATAGAACATAAGCAGGATGCCACCTCATCCTGCCCTGATTTTTCATAGTGAATGTAGGCACAGTCGCCAAGCCCCGGAGTGCCTATTACTCCGTTTGCGGAGCCGGGAATATAATCCAAACCGTCAACCTTATGTGGCGTATTTACAGTAGGGGTTACATATTCTCCGTCTATATCCACTTCAAAAAAGCCGTTTTCTTCGACTGCCGCACGCCCCTCCGAGGTCATCAAATGTGAAAACCTATTATATTCCGCCTCAATCAGCCCTATTTCTTCCTCTTTTAGCGGGGCTCCACTGTCCCCTACCACGCAACATTGTCCGTGGCATTTATCATAATCGCAGGCAAAGTATTCTGAAACAACATCTTCCGACACCAGGCAGTTGCCTATCTGAATAATTGTGCCGAACGGATTTTTATTATTCATCGATATGTTCGTTATGGATTACCCGTTTACGGCCGGAAGTTTCAGAGGCTGTTTTCTTCAAGAGCGTATCGGCAACAGGTTCTTTTGGAGGCAGCGAGCCCACAACAGGTTTCTTTGTAAGGGTGTCAGCTGACGGTTTCGCATTAAGCGTATCAACGGACGGCCTCTTCAAAAGGGTGTCAGTTGACGGTTTCAGAAGGGTGTCGACCAACGGCTTCTTCAAAAGAGTGTCGGCCGGTGCCTTCACCGCCATTGAATCCACCCTGCGCTTCAAAGGAACATAAGTCGAATCAGGCTCATAATAACGCATCGGGATAGTTTCGAGTGATTTAAGATCCAAGGTATCCAGAGGCACTGTCATATTCCCGAACGGATATGTGAAATCATCGGCAGGCACCATATCAGGGACTGACGGGAATGTCAATGCCGGCAAAGACGCCTCGGTGATAGCCCCAAGATCATTTTTCTTCACAACATATTCTGCGACACCGGCATCAGCCAAAGACCTTAGAATTCTATTGACCGATTCCTTGTCGATAGATTTGAGTTTGACCGCCTGCCCGGTCATAAGATCCTTGCCGTAGGCATATCTAAGTTCAATAATCGTCCTCATAACTACAGGATTTTTCGTCCATATAGAAAACAGTCCCGCGAGTTCAGCCTTTTCAGCGGCGAAAAGAGCATCCCCCACCCCATTATGGCCAATTCCGGAGATTGCCTTTCTGACAGCAGACAGAACCTGTTCGGAAGAATCCGATGGCATCATGGAAGCAGGCAGGCCGTCGGAAGACGCCCTCCGAAGATAAAGATTTATGTTTATAGTCTCTTCCGGAAACATCGAAAAACGCCAGTCCGAATCGGTATTCCAGCCATAAATTGCAGCAGAGCCGGCCACAGCGTCATGCAAAGCCGAACTTGCTATCATACCGGCCATATAATTTTCTGCTGTCTGATTTAAGGGTGCGGACAATGCTATGCCGATAGACGGCTCAGGGGCCTCATTATAGACAGTAGCCCTGCCTGAAATATTCTTATTCTGAATTCGTGACCTATATGCTGTCCCGCGGCCGGTCTTGAATGTCCCTACATATTGCGACAATGTTTTCTTCAAGGCATTTTCATTAAGATTTCCGGTGATGATCAGAACTCCGTTATTCATTTTGGAGAACATCCTCGAATAGAATTTCTCGGCGTGCAACTGAATCTCATCATCAGGCCGTCCCCTCTTATATGAAGCATATTCGTATCCCGGACTCATTATACTGTCCAAAACAACAGGCATATCCACACAGAGAGCTTCTGAATAGAGTGCCCGCAACGATTCGCATTTCCGATAATAAGAAAAAGCCTTTTCATCAACGGATCTCGTGTTTGCAAGAGCCGATAAAGATTTCAATGTCAGCTGCAACCTATTTGATGGGGCAGCCCCCCTGATAAAGCAGTCTGAGGCCGATACTTCGGTATCTAATGAGATGCCGTTAGCCCGCAGCATATCCCTGAATCTCTCTGAGGTCATGCCGGCCGCATTGTAGAGTTTGAACATATCCGGGAGATAGGCACCACCTCCTGCTGTCAACTCCGGCACCTGCATATATCCTCCTTTCAAAAACCAGGAATAATAAAACATGTCGCCGGAATTCGGTATCTGCTTATATATTACCTTTATTCCATTTGAAAATGTCCAGACCAGGCCTCCCGACACAGGCTCTGTCGCAACACTTCTGATCTTGTTCCTCGTGGAGTTAGGCCTAAATCCTACCGTATCGCTATTGCTTACAATATGGCTGATATACGGCACCTCAACGGCGTTTTTGTCCCAAGAATCGGAGAAATGCCGTACAATGTCCCGACCAATGGCATCGGCGTCAATCGCAGAACAGGTTATTGAAACGTTCGAAGCCTTGTCGAGAATGGCCGCCACGAAATTATTGAACAGCTTTACCGAAGCTGCACCTTCTATCTTACGCCTGACGAAGAAGTTGAGTTGGGTCTGCGGAGAAGCCATTGAGGCCCCATAAAGGAAGGCCGACATACAGATGTCTATATATTTCCAATTCGGGACCTGCCCATATAATTCATCCCGCTTCAACGATGCAACCACCTCATTGACAGCATCATAATATTCTCCGACAACAGCCCCGCGAATATCAAGTTCAGCGAGTACGGCGGCAATGGTCTCGGTAGCGGCAATAAGATGCTCCCTGTCAGTATTCAGAGTAATGCTGTAGCGCTCATCGCCGGGATAGGCGAAGCTGCCAAAATAATTGAAATCCATTGATGCGACAGGTATCCCCTCGCGACGCATAGACCTCTCAAGACGTTTCCTTAGCAAGACACTCAGTTCCGAGAAATACCTCATTGACACCAACGGCAATACAGTGGCTATTTTGTCTTCGGAAACTCTTGGGAGCCTATAGTCTATCCTGATCGAAGCCGGAATACTGTATGGCGACGAAACTGCATGATATTCAGGCTCATTGGTTTCATGCCATTCGTAATGCCCTGCCGGCACTTTACCCCTCCTGTCAGTCACCAACATAGAAAGCATATCCATTTTGCCCAAAACGGCATTTTCATCCACATCTCCGACTACGATTATTGCATAATTTTCCGGAACATAAACATTTTTTCCCCTCTTATGCTCTTTTCCTATGATGTCAAAAACCATAAGTAATGTGGAATCCACCGCCTCGTTTCCTGCCACATTCCTGATATTGTTGAAACGGAAAACGGTGGAGTTGTCCGACACCTTGACATATCCTTCCGGACCCGGCCAGATGGATTTGCCCTGCATAAAACTGAAAGGCGTTCTCCTGACAAACCGAGGCAACTCATTGATTGAAGAACGTGCCCTAACCACAGCAGCTCCTGCCTCCTCCATGCCCTCATCGGACTTACCGCCCTTTTGCACAAGAGCAATATCGATCTTGCCCGTGCCCTTGGAATTAGTTACTACATAATAAGATATACCGTTCCCCAATTTTCCTGACCTGATTTTGCCGTCGTTAGGAAGCACAGGCAATTCAGCTGCTGGCACAGTTATTGGGATAATGACAGACAGTAGCAGAAAAAACAGATTTATTTGATATTTACTCATTTATAGTTCGTTTCTACAAAATTAAAATAAAATATTACTATTTTTGTGAATTGACACGGTAAATTAATAAGTTAAATAAAATATTAATAAGATGAAAAAAGTTATTCTTACACTTGCAACTGTACTATTCACAGTCGGAATGATGTCAGCCCAAGACTTGGCATCTGCTGTCGAAGCCTACAATAATGGAGCCGAAGCACTGGCTCTCGGCGAAAAAGCTAAAGCTATCGAGAATTTCAACAAGGCTCTGACATTGGCGGAAGCCTGCGGAGAAGAGGGAAAAGAAGTGGTGACAAACTGCAAAAACGCTATTCCAGGCGTCATGCTCTCCTTGGGAAAAGAGATGTATAACAACAAGGATTTTGACGGAGCTCTGGCCAAAATCAAGGAAACCGCTGAAATAGCAAAGAAATATGAAAATGCAGAGGTGCTCAAAGAGGCAGAAGAACTTCTTCCTCAGATCAGCATTATGAAAGATATGGATGCCGCCAACACAGCTTTTGAAGCAAAGAATATGGCAGGCGCGATAGAGGCCTACAAGAAAGTTATTGCCGCAGACACGACCAATGCCATAGCCGCTCTACGTCTCGTACAGTGCCTTTCCGCTACCGGAGACCTTGAAAGCGCTAAAGAGTTTGCGAAGATTGCCGAGGCCAACGGACAGGGAGAAAATGCCAACAAAGTCCTGGGTATATCTTTCTTGAAACTTGCTGCCGCTAATCTGAAAGCAGGCAAATTTGCCGATGCTGCGGAGCAGGCTGCGGAATCTACAAAATATACCGAAAATGCACAAGCGTATCTTGTTGCCGGCCAGGCATATATGAAAGCAAACAATAATACTGAAGCTATCAAACATTTTGAGAAATATCTGGAGCTCGCTCCTACCGCAAAGAATGCAGGTCCGATAGCCCTTACTGTAGGTGCTTTGTATCAGGGACAGAAAAACAATGCCAAGGCTATTGAGTTCTACAAAAAGGCTCAGGCTGCCGGCACCAATGCCCAGGCCTATATAGACGCTCTTAGCAAATAATCAGGATATACCGGAGGAAATATGGTTCATCTTGAACTTCTCGCTCCGGCGAAAAACACCGAAATCGGCATCGCGGCAATAGACTGCGGTGCCGATGCGGTATATATTGCCGGTCCGGCGTTCGGGGCAAGACAGGCAGCCGGTAATTCAATAGAAGATATTAAAAGGCTGTGTGAATATGCACACCTGTTCGGCGTAAGGATTTTCATAACACTGAATACTATTATCTATGACGACGAATTGGAGGAAGCCTATAAAATATTGGAAGCAGTAAGGGATGCCGGAGCGGACGCGATCATTGTACAGGATCCGGCGATAGTGAAACTTGCTGAGGGGGGAAACGGTCGTAGTTCCATATCTCTGCCAATGCACGCCTCGACCCAATGTGCAATAAGGACTCCCGAAACTGCAATCTATTACGAAAGTCTTGGGTTCTCAAGGCTCGTATTGGAACGTGAACTATCTGTAGCACAAGTACTTGCTATCAGAAATGCCGTTAGTTGCGAAATAGAGTTTTTCGTGCATGGAGCTTTGTGCGTATGCTACAGCGGCCAGTGCTACCTGTCGGAAATGCTCACAGGCCGTAGTGCAAACAGAGGGGAATGCGCCCAGCCTTGCCGGTCAAGGTACGATCTTACCGATTCTGACGGCAACGTCATACTAAGAAACAAGGCCGTGCTTTCTCTTAAAGACTATAATCTGAAGACCCGGCTTAAAGACTTGGCAGACAGTGGTGTCTGTTCTTTCAAAATCGAGGGGAGACTCAAGAATATATCTTATGTGAAGAATGTTGTTCGTGAATATTCCATTGCACTTGATGAACTTTGCCGGCGTGAGCCTGACAGATATTCCAGGGCTTCTTTCGGAAAGGTCACGAAAGGATTTGCCCCGGACCCGCTAAAGACATTCAACAGAGGCTATACCGAGCTTTACATAGACGGTAAAAGAGGCAAGTGGGCTGCCATGGACACGCCTAAGAGCATGGGTGAAGCCTTGTGTACTATAAGTTCAATCAAAAAAGCCGGAAAGGGATATGTCGAACTTATTGTAAAACCATTGTATGACAATCTCCGTCTCGCGAACGGAGACGGTTTCTCTTTCGCAACCGAAAAAGGGATTGCAGGTTTCAGGGGAGATATTTGCAGTGGAAATTCAATAAAGTGTAAGGCCGTTCCCGATCTGAAAGTAGGGCTTACTCTCTACCGTAACTACAGTGCCTCCTTCGAGAAAGAATTGGAAAACAATATCTGCACACGTCTGATTAGTGTAGATGTAAATATCTCGATTTCAAGCGGGAATGACGGCGAATATATACTTAAATCGCAGGCTGTCACCGAAGACGGGCGTATGGTTTCATTGGAGCGGACTTTTGCTGCTGACACTGCGAAAAATCCTGACCGTATGATTTCCACAGTCGAGAGCCAGATAAACAAGGCAAGCGGTATATTCAATTTCAGAATAATCTCCCTTGAAACCGCCACAGAGGGTAATAATATACCTTATATGAGTTCCTCTTTCCTGAACTCCATACGCAGAGGGCTTGCAGAGGAAATTGAAAGGCAGCCTTGCAGATGTATTGCAATGGCAGGCGGGGAAAAGAACTCCGGAATTGGTGCCGAAAAGTACGTAAACTACAAGGCAAACATAGCCAACAGAATTGCAGAGGCTGATTACATGGCAAGAGGGGCACAAACCACGGAACGTGCCTATGAAATAACGCATCGTCAATATGCCGAACTCATGAGGACGAAATATTGCGTAAGGTACGAACTCGGAATGTGCCCGAAATACCACCGTGCCAAGGATGCTTCCCCGCTGTTTCTGCTAAACAACGGGAAAAAGCTAACCCTTAATTTTGATTGCAAAGTCTGCGAAATGACGGTAACCGAACGGCCGTTAAAATAACCGGAGTCTTACTGAAATCGCCTGACGGTCATTTTTCAATTACCTCAAAAGTCAGGCTGACGTCCCCGAAATTGCATGTCCTCCCACTGTATTCCTCAAGATACCTGCTAGAAAGCTGACCTCTCCAGACAATATCATCCCTTGAATTGAACGGAAGCAAAATATCAAAGCCATAACTTTTGGATTTGATTTTGACATTGGCCTCACATTTCCAAGACTTTCTCGTACCTCCGTCGTCTTCAGTTATCATGAAGGCACAGTTCTCCAGCTGTTCCGTCCAGTTTGACACCAACAAGGCATTGAATTTCCTCGGCTTCCCCACCTCACTCCGTTTTACAACTATCATAAAGTCGGTAATCGACGGGTTGTAAATCAGAAGTTCATTCTCCGTGGTCGCAGTGAAATCTTCCACACAACCGCACTTTACGAAGAACTCCGATGCCCCCGCAAACCAAGGGTCGTAGTTTCTATGCATGGTGAAGTCTCTAAGCACCAGCGACTTAAGTCGAGGCTTGTCATTATCGTTACTTTTCACTGCCCGACTTGTCCCTTTTTTGCCTACGATGATTTCACCGCCTCCTGTGCCCCATTCCGGGTCCATTCGCCTAAGCATTTCAATTGATGAATAACCGCTGTCATCGTTACGGTTTATCACCCATACCGGTCGAGACATAGACGTCTCCTCATCGACAATCACCTCTTTAACTGTCTTGGTGCCATCTTCGGAAATGCTTATCTGATAACCTATATTCTTTGTAGAGCCGTCTTCGGGGTCAAAGGTTATTATAGGCATTTCCTTATTGTCCCAATTCTCATGATATGGCCAATAAATCTGCATGTCCGAAGCACTTAGGGCCTTGATATATTCTTCGGGAGATGGCTCCTCTCCTCCTGTCCTCGTCTTGACTGTTGCAAAATATTCCGCGAATTTGTCTTTCAACGGCTTTTCATACGCTTTGGCCGTAGGGCCGGACTTCACCGCATCATCCCCGACACCGGAGCCGGGAGAGGAGAAGAGGTCTTTCATTGTATATTCGTCATCATATCCGTTGCCGGAAGATGAGGAAACGGCATCATGTACTTCTTCCATATTCTGCACATCCAAAGGGATTGCGGACAGGATTTCAGCCACCTCGCCCAAACATAGTTCCGTCTTTGGCTTTTCAGGTTGAGCCTCTTCTCCGGAATGGTCAATTTCTTCACAGCCAAAGGCCATGACCGATGCGGAAAGCAACGCTAATGTTGTCTTGCACATAAGGATTTCTTTCAGATTTTTTGTCTTTGTTTTCATAAGCATTAGTTTTTGACAAAGCAACAAAACAATATCCGTTTTCGGTGACTGAAAACGGATATTGTTTTTCTTTATCTATTTGGGGTGACAATGAAAGCACCGCAGGATGACAAAGCAACTCTGAAATGCTGCTATCTGCGGTAGATGATGAAACGATCTTTATCGTAGAAGTCCTTTACTACCTCAGTATTTGAAAAACCGGCGTCCTTGAACAAAGCCTCTGTATCCTGGCCCAACAACTCATTTATCTCCGTCATCCCGGTCCCGTCCTGCTCCAAAAGACGGAGACTCCAATGCGAAACAGCCCGGTAAAACAACAAAGGATCCTCGTCAGAGACAAACAATGCCATAGACGGCTCATAATCAATCACATTACGCCTGAGTGCCGGCTTCTCGGACTCCATGATATAAGGAGGATTGCTCAATATAAGGTCATACTTCCCCTCTATTCTACTGTCAAAATCCAATACATCGGCTTTCATAAAGACAGGGGCTGAAGCTCCTGAACTTTTTAACTCGGCAGAAAAATCCTGAGAACGCGCCACCTCCAATGCCGGCTCTGAGATGTCCACTCCGGTAACCTCGGCATTGGTGACGGACAAGGCAAGGGTCCAGGCGACACAACCGGAGCCTGTGCAAAGGTCAAGAATTCTGACAGGAGCGGCATTCTTGCCGTAAGGGATACGTGACCTGTATAGCATATTTCCTATCTCTATTGCTCTCCGGCAAAGCATTTCGGTCTCAGGACGCGGAATCAGCACTGAGTCATTGACCTTAAACGACAATCCGCAAAACTCAGCCCGACCTATGACATACTGTATCGGCTCGCCATTGGAAAGCCTGTCCAGTGCCTGCCTCAAAGAGGCTTCCTTGGAAGAAGGCACCTCGTATTCCGGTTCTACAATATGATAATACTTTTTAGTCCCAAGCAGAGCCTCGCAAAGCATAAAAACGACAGACCGTGCCTCTTCAAACGGATATAACCCCTCTAACGACCTCGTCGCCTCCTTTAAGAAATCTGCAAGAAGCATTATGAATTTTCGATGATAGTACTTAGGAAAGATGTCATGTCCAGACCGGCGGCACGCACCATTTTAGGCACTAACGAAGCATTTGTCATTCCAGGTATATTGTTGATTTCAAGGAAATAAAGCCCGTCCTCCGCTGAAATATAATCCATTCTTACCACTCCCCTACAGCCAAGATATCCATAGATTTTCTTCGTGGTCTCACGGACCGACAAAGACAGTTCATCCGGGATTTCCGCAGGACACACTTCACGGCTATGACCGTTATATTTGGCATCATAATCGAAATATTCATTATCAGTGATTATTTCAATTACAGGAAGAGCATTGACGCTCTTACCGTCCCAATATGCAGCACAGGTCAGTTCTCTACCGACAATCCCCTTTTCTACGATTACGGTATCCCCCTCTGTAAAAGCATAATTAACGGCAGGGACAAGCTCCTCACCCTCATGTACTTTCGTAATTCCAAAACTTGAGCCTCCGTCAGTCGGCTTTACAAACAACGGAGTACCGAGACGCTCCAAAGCAGCTTTGGCAAAGGCCTCGATATCATCACCTTTACGCACAAAGGCATCAGGGGCGAATTTCACGAAATCGGCTCCTTTAAGATAGCTTTTGCAGGAATACTTGTCAAATACGACTGAGGAAACAAACGAATTGCATGTACTATAGTGAATACTTAGCATTTCCAAATAGCCTTGCAACTGGCCGCTCTCCCCCGGCTTGCCGTGCTGCATGATGTAGGCATAGTCAAACTTTATCTTTTCGCCGTACACATTCACCGAGAAGTCGTTTTTATTGACCTCAGGCCTTGCCCCTTCCGGGAATGTCACCCTCATCGAATCCTTATTCTTGAAAGCGACGAGCTGCCATTTGCCGAATCTGGCAAATATCTCAAAGACATTATATACCGTATCATCTATACGGGAAGCGGTATATTCGCCGCTGCGGCAAGAAACTTCCCACTCGGAAGAGTCGCTGCCATATATCACTGCTATGTTGTTATATTTTCCCATTGCCATATAAACATTTAGGAATAACTCTTAATCGAAATAGTATTCGGCTTCGCTGTCGGCACCTTCCTCATCGCCCCCGGCCTTGCCCGAACAATCCAGAGGCACATCGACACCGGAGGGAACAAAGAAACTGTCAGACTCTGAAACACCGAGAGTGCCGTCGGCTATAACTTTCTTATAGAACAAAGCCCAAATCGGCAATGCCATATTGGCACCCTGCCCCAGACTTCCCGACTGGAAATGCACCTGGCGGTCTTCAGCCCCACACCACACTCCGGCAGTGATCGTAGGGGTATAACCGATAAACCAGCCGTCCGCACTGTCGTTCGTAGTACCGGTCTTGCCGCCAATATTGCCCTTGATGCCGTATTTATACCTTAACCTTACACCGGTCCCACTGTTTACTACGTTCTGCATCATGTTTGCCATTATATATGCGGTCTTGTCGCTGATTGCCTCTCTCTTTTTGGTGTTGAACTCACTAATAACGTTGCCCTGGCTGTCTTCTATACGGGTAACAAAAATCGGAGACACATATATCCCGCGAGACGGAAAAGTGTTATACGCCGAAACCATTTCACACAAGGTAAGGTCGGCAGGTCCCGTACAAAGCGAAGGCACCTCCTCTATATAGCTCATAACTCCCATTTTACGCATCATCTGCGCCATGGCATGAGGCCCGAACTGCTTCATCAGATAGGCCGAGATGTTGTTGGAGCTGTTTGTCAACCCCCATTTGAGGGTAACCGTCTTGCCTATCCACTCCGGCTTGTCCGTACTTCGTGGAGTCCATGTGTTGTTGCCGACAATGAAAGTCTGCGGCAGGCATACTGTTTTATCACAAGGGTTCATACCCTCCTGCATCGCAAGCGTGTAAAGGAAAGGCTTTATTGTAGAGCCTACCTGGCGCTTGCCCTGTGTTACATTGTCATATTTGAAATAACGGTAATTCGGACCGCCCACATAAGCCTTTACGTGGCCTGTCACCGGCTCAATAGCCATGAACGAAGCTCTCAATATGGATTTGTAATAGCGAATGGAGTCGTCAGGCGTCATAGTGGTGTCAATGTAGCCTTTTTTGTTCCACGCGAACACCCTCATCTGACGCGGCTCGTGAAAACTCTTTATTATGGCATTCTCGCCGACTCCGCTTTTCTTCATCATCCGATAACGGTCGCTCCACTTCCTCGCCTGCATCATAAGCCTGTCAATGGTTGCGTTATCAATATCATTTGCGAAAGGCTTGTTCCTCTTATATTTCATTTCTCTGTGGAAACTTTTCTGAAGGTCTTTTCCAAGATGCTCGGCCACAGCCTCTTCGGCATATTTCTGCATCTTATAATTTATGGTGGTATATATTCTCAGGCCGTCTTTGTCAAGATCATATTTAGAGCCGTCCGGCTTGATGTTCTTTTCGAGCCAGCCATACAACATGTCGTCCTGCCACAGCAGGGAATCCCTTGAATAATCGTTACTAATTGCATAGTCGGAGCGTTTCGGCTTCGTCGCTCTCATATATCTGCGAAGCATATCTCTGAAATATGGGGCGAGACCGGCGTTATGGTCCTGAACCTGATAGGATAAGGATATAGGTATCTGCTGAATAGAGTCGCGCTGGGCCTTGCTGATATAACCGGCTTTCTGCATCCGGCTGATAACAAAATTCCTCCTTACAAGAGCCTTGTCGGCGTGCAGTGCCGGATTGTATCTTGTCGGCTTGTTTACCATGCCCACAAGGACTGCACTCTCTTCAATGCTCAGGTCTATAGGCTCTTTTGCAAAAAAGGTCTGGGAAGCGGCTTTGATGCCGTATGCACTGCTGCCATAGAAAACGGCATTCAGGTACATGTTCACGATTTCCTCTTTCGTATAGTCCCTTTCAAGTTTCACGGCGGTTATCCATTCTTTCATCTTGATCCATACCATCCTCATCTTGGCGACCCCTGGGATCCTGCTGCTCACATCCGCCCTCGGATAAAGGGTTTTTGCCAACTGCTGGGTTATTGTGCTGCCTCCTCCCTGGCTAGAGTCACGCATAAGCAATGTCCTGAAAAAGACCCTGCCCAAGCTCTTGAAATCTATGCCGGAGTGCTTGTAAAATCGTCTGTCTTCCGTAGCCACGGCTGCCTGCACCAAATAAGGCGAAAGGTCATAATAGCTGACAAAGGACCTGTTCTCTATATGGAATGTAGTGAGGATTTCTCCGTCTGCGGCAATCACTTGGGTAGCAAGCTTGCTCTCCGGATTTTCCAATTCTTCAAAAGAGGGGATGTCCGCAAATGCCCAAACCAACAGGAGCAATACGAATATCAGTCCGAATGGTATAAAGAAAAGCAGGAGCCATAACCATTTTACAATCTTATTTTTTCCGTTCAATTCCGCCATGTCCAAGTTTTATTCACAATTAAAAGACAAAAATAACTATAAAATTTGAAAATTGCCTCGATTGTTCTTTACTTTGCATTCCTGAAATACCATATATTATATAGGAACAGGCTTGAATAATAAAAAAACAGTTGACTATGGAGGGGAATCTTGTTATCGTTGAGTCTCCGGCAAAAGCCGGAACAATTCAGAAATTTCTTGGGAGCGATTATATTGTCAAACCGAGTTTCGGGCACATCAGAGATTTGAATGATAAAAAATTAAGTGTTGATATAGATAATGGCTTCGAGCCGGAGTATGTCGTACCGGCAGACAAGAAAAAGGTCGTGTCAGAGCTTAAGAAACTGTCCGCATCGGCAGATACAGTGTGGCTGGCATCCGATGAGGACCGTGAGGGAGAGGCGATATCATGGCACTTGTTTGAGACTTTGGGACTGAAAAAGGAGAAAACCAAGAGGATAGCTTTCCATGAAATCACCAAAGAAGCAATTCGGAACGCTATCGAAAATCCTAGGGAAATTGATATGAACCTGGTTGATGCCCAGCAGGCGAGAAGAGTCCTTGACAGGCTGGTGGGCTTCGAACTCTCCCCGTTGCTCTGGAGGAAGATTCAGCCGAAATTGTCGGCAGGAAGAGTACAGAGTGTGGCATTAAGGCTTGTGGTGGACAGGGAAAAGGAAATAATGGCTTTCGAGAAGGAGCAGTTCTATAAAGTGGAAGCCCTCTTTCACCCGGACGGGACTCCGAAAGGGACGAGGGTCAAGGCCGTGCTCAACACAAAATTCAACGATATAGAAAAGGCAAGGAAATTCCTCTCTGACAGCTCTGATGCCGTCTTCCGCATAACCGACATCGACCGGAAAGAGGGCAACAGGTTTCCGGCATCCCCGTTCACTACTTCAACGCTCCAACAGGAAGCGGCAAGGAAACTACGTTTTCCGGTTAGCCTGACTATGAGGGTCGCGCAGCAACTGTATGAGCGAGGTCTTATAACCTATATGAGAACAGACTCCACCAACCTGTCAAACCTTGCTCTGAGCACGGCGAAGAAATTCATCACCGAAACTTACGGTTCGGAATATTCGCAGACCAGAAAATTCAAGACGAAGTCAAAAGGGGCTCAAGAGGCTCATGAAGCCATAAGGCCTACATATATCGCAAATACAGAAATTGACGGGACGGCACAGGAGAAAAAACTCTACAGCCTTATCTGGAAACGTACAGTTGCTTCGCAAATGGCTGATGCAAAACTGCTTAAAACCGACATAAAGGTAGCTTCCGACAAGCGTGAGGAGATTTTCTCAATCCAGGCCAGCCAAATTCTTTTCGACGGCTTCCTCAAGGTCTACATTGAGGGACGCGACGATGCAGCGGACGATGACGAAGAAATAATTTTGCCGGAATTGAAGAAAGGCTGCATTATGACAGCCGAGAGCATATCGGCGACATGCAAGTTCACAGCCCCTCCTTCAAGATATTCCGAAGCGACTTTGGTGAAGAAATTAGAGGAGCTCGGAATAGGACGGCCATCAACTTACGCTCCGATTATATCGACATTGACGACAGGACGCGGATATATTACAAAAGGAGACAAGGAGGGCGAAAAAATTCCTGTGACCGACCTGACTTTGAAAAACGGTATGATAAAAGAAAGTGTTCACCGGGAGACTGTGGGTGCCGAGAAAGGGAAACTGCTGCCCCAAGAAATCGGTATGATCGTGTCTGACTACCTTGTCAAGAATTTCGGGACTATCATGGACTACGATTTCACTGCCAATGTCGAAAAAGACTTCGACAAGATCGCAGAAGGGGATATGACTTGGAAAACGGCCATTTCTTCTTTCTACTCGCCATTCCATGATAAAGTCGAGAAAGTGCTGAATGACAAGGAATATAACAATGTGTCCAGAGAGTTGGGAGTTGATCCTAAAGACGGGAAGCCGGTGGTGGCCAGGTTCGGACGCTATGGTCCTTATGTCCAAAAAGGTGACGGAGAGGACAGGCAATTTGCCAAACTCGGAAGCGGTCAGCTGATTGAAAGCATCACCTTGGAAGAAGCCTTGAAATTGTTTGAGCTTCCAAGGGTTGTCGGGACAAGTGACGGTAAAGAAATAGTTGCCACAAAGGGCAGATTTGGTCCTTACCTGAAATTCGGCGACAAGAATTATTCTCTGCCAAGGAATGCAGATCCGCTTGAAGTTACTCTCGAAGAGTGCCTGAAAATAATAGCCGAGGCCGACAGCAAGCCTGCCGTAAATGCAGTTATATCCGAGTTCAAAGATAGCGACATCCATGTTCTCAACGGCCGGTACGGCCCATATATCAAGCATGACGGGAACAACTACAAAATTCCGAAAGGTACTGATGCGGCGACCCTTACTGAGGATGAGTGCAAGAAACTGATATCAGCCTCCGGACCTACTACAAGGAAGCCTATTCGCCGTTACGCCCGCAAAAAATAACTTACCGTAGTATAATTTATTAAAAATTTGTTTATTTTTGTAAGTATAAGTTACAATTTGAAATTATGGCTACTTACAACATTGACAAGACGGACCAGAAAATCCTTGCTTTCCTTGTGAAAAATGCAAGGATGCCTTTCCTCGAAATCGCAAGGGAATGTGGGGTGTCAGGTGCAGCAATTCACCAAAGGGTTAAAAAATTAGAGAACAACGGGGTTATAACCGGCTCGCGATTGCTTGTGAAACCACAGGCTATTGGGCTGAACATCTGTGCATTCATAAATGTTTCCCTGTCTGAAGCAAACAAATACAACGAGGTTGTAGCCTACCTGAAAAAAATTCCGGAGATTGTGGAATGTCACTTCATAACCGGGCCGTACGCACTGCTTGTCAAGATGTATTGTTTTGATAACGACCATCTTATGCAGGTCCTTCTGAACACTATTCAGAAGATTCCATACATTCAGGCAACCGACACAATGATTGCTTTGGATGAGGCGATAGACCGCCAGATCTGGGTAAAGGAATATAACAGCACAAGTTTTTCTGCAACGGAGAAGAAAGCCTCGACGGCAAATAAAGACTAAATTTTGCAGATGCCCGCAGAAATCAGTGCATCTGCCATAAGAAGGTCCTCCGGAGTAGTCAATTTAATATTAAGCCTCTCGCCGGCACAAAAGGTGAGAGGTATTTTATATTTATCTGCGACAGAGGAATCGTCCGTAAAATCAGTGCTGTAGGCAAGCTCGCGATAGGCAGCCTTTATATCTTCTGACCGGAAAATCTGTGGTGTCTGTACAGCGAAAACCTCGGAACGGTCAATGCCGCACCCTTCCTTCTTCGTTAGAACGGCCTCTCCGGAAGTAGTCTTGCAACTATCTAATAGCACTAATGTGTCGGTAGATGGAGTTACGGGAATCAGTGCCCGGCATTTACTGTCCGATGACATCCTGTCCAGCATCTTACTTATCATATCAGCAGATACTAATGGCCTTACACCGTCATGAATAGCTACGATTGCCCCGTCAGGAACTTTTTCCAGAGCATTTCTGACAGAATGGAATCTGGTAATCCCCCCGCTCACAAGCAATTGCGGATAGATGAAATTATTTCCGAGACATAAATCTTTCCACATCGGGATACAGTCCTGCGGAAGCACCGTCACCACCTTAATTCCCGGACAGGCAACCAAAAACTTCTCTATCGTATTCTGAAGGACTGGCTTTCCATTGAACATAATGAACTGTTTGGGCGTCTTCGAGGCCATTCTTGTCCCACGTCCGGCCGCCATTGCAACCAAATAAATCTTATTGTCCATAAAAGTCTGCCGATATGATTATATGCAAATATAACAATCTGTTTATGATTACGATATTTTTTTGTATTTTTACGGAAATTATATATAAACTGATTATTCTGTAAATGTAAATATGGCGTTTTCGTTTTTGACACAAGAACTTGCAATGGATTTGGGGACGGCCAACACCGTTATTTTCCAAAATGACCAGATTGTCCTTGATGAGCCAAGTATAGTTGCAATGGACAACAATACCGGCAAGTGCATAGCATTAGGCCAGAAAGCCAAGCTGATGCACGAAAGGGTTAATCCAGGCATAAAGACAGTAAGACCGCTTAGGGACGGAGTCATAGCCGATTTCAATGCGGCGGAAATGATGATTCGCGGTTTTATCAAGCAAGTAAACAGCAAACACAGGACATTGTTCACTCCCAACCTCAGGATTGTGGTAGGCATCCCATCAGGAAGTACGGAAGTGGAGATAAGGGCCGTAAGGGACTCTTCCGAACATGCAGGAGGACGTGATGTGTATCTTATTTATGAGCCTATGGCTGCTGCCTTGGGTATAGGATTGGACGTTGAGGCCCCAAAAGGCAATATGGTCGTGGACATAGGCGGCGGCACCACTGAAATTGCCGTCATCTCCTTAGGAGGCATTGTACAACAGGACAGTGTCAGGACCGCCGGAGATGTGTTCACAAGCGATATCCAATATTATCTTAAGCAACAGCACAATATCCGTGTAGGTGAAATAACTGCAGAAAAGATTAAAATAGCTGTCGGGTCGGTTATTCCGGAATTGGAAGATGAGCCGGAGCCGCTGATAGTAAGAGGTCCTAACCTTATGACCGCCCATCCTGTTGATGCGACAATAACTTATCAGGAGATTTCCCATTGCCTTGACAAATCGGTTGCAAAACTTGAGTCCTCTATTCTGCACGTATTGGAGCAAACCCCTCCGGAACTCTATTCGGACATCGTGGAAAACGGCATTTTCCTTTCCGGCGGCGGAGCCTTGCTCAGAGGTCTTGCCCAGAGATTTACCGAAAAGGTCAATATACAGTTCCATGTGGCGGAAGATCCGTTAAGAGCAGTCGCCAGAGGCACTTGCATAGCCCTTAAAAATGCAACCAACTATTCCTTTCTCATGAGATAGATGCCGAAACAAAGGAGCATAGTACAAAAAATAACAAGTGCAGCAATCTTCATTATTTTGGAGATTGCTGCGTTGAATATGCTCCGCAACAACGGCGTTATTCAGAACTTCTTTATATCCAAACAGATACATGCTTTTATGGGTACAGTTTGGGGAGGTTCCGAATCAATCAAGTATTATTTCTCCCTGAAAAAAGTTAACGAGGAACTTGCACAGGAAAACCTGATGCTGTTAGAGAAAATCAAGGGTTATGAAGAGAGTACCGGCATGACGGGACAAGACTCCGTCACGGCTAATCTTCCGAGCCTGAACGGCTTCAGCTACACGCCGGCCACTGTGATAAAGATCAGCAGGAACAAACAGCACAATTATCTGATTTTAGGTCAGGGCTCGGAAGACGGCATCTTACCTCAGTCCGGCATAATAACTCAAAACGGGGTTGTGGGAATAGTCGACGCGGTAGGGAAGCATTACTCCTATGCCATATCCATTAAAAATACGGAATTGAGCATAAGTGCAAGAATAGGAAAAGAGGGAGCTGTGGGGCCGCTTGTCTGGGACGGGAAAAGTGCATACGGCACAATCCTGAAAGCTATTCCTTTGCAGTTTAAATTCCAACCGGGAGATACGGTATATACAAGCGGGCATTCTTCGATTTTCCCGCCGGACATTCCTCTCGGAACAATCGGCAAATCCACTATTGTAAACGGGGCGACATACGATATAAATGTCAGGCTGCTGCGAAATCCGGATGCGGCAAGATTTGTGGCAGTGGTGAACAATGCCGGGAGATCCGAAATAGAGGCTTTGGAAAAAAAGGAAGGAGGTGAATGATATGAGAAACAAATTCTTTTTGACTTACATTGTCCTCCTCATCGCCCAACTGATGATTTCAAATTATTTCAATCTGGGTGCCTACGTCATGTTGAGCATTCTGCCGATTATGGTCTTGTGCATACCTGCCGGAGTCGGCACCATAGCCGCAATGTTCATAGCATTTGCGACCGGACTTGCAACCGACTTCCTTTCGGAAGGTGTTGTAGGGCTGAATGCTTTGGCATTGGTGCCTGTTGCTTTCATCAGGAAGACGGTGCTCGGCATTGTCTTCGGCGAGGAAATTATAGTCCGGAATGAGAATTTCTCGATAAGGAAGAACGGATTAGGCAAGGTCGCAGTCGCCGTACTTATAGCCCAAAGTCTTTTCCTGCTGATATATATCATCGCAGACGGGGTGCTGACACGGTCATTCCTGTTCTTTATAGGACGGTTCCTTGCCTCCATAGCTGCCGGGGTGCTGATATCAATAGCCATTGTGGACATAATTGACGACAATGACAGGAGATGAAGCTGACAAGACAAAATAAACTGCTTATCGGGCTTGGAGTGGCAGCTTTTATATTGCTTGCCAAGCTGTTTTCAATCCAGATAGTTAACGACAAGTACAAGATTGATGCGTCCAACAACTCCATGGTCTATGATATTATTTATCCCACAAGGGGAATAATATACGACAGGAACGGCAAGATCATTGTCGGAAACAAGGTCGCATACGATATTTTGGTCACTCCGAAAGAGGTACAGCCTTTCGATACTATGCTCATGGCGGAAGTGCTCGACATAAGCAAGGATTTTATTCGTGACAAAATGGCGGAATATGCCAGAAACAGAAGCAAAATCGGATACCAGTCAATGGTCTTCCTGAAACAGATAACTCCTGAAAAATATATGAGCTTCGCTGAAGTAATGTATAAGTTCCAGGGGTTTAAGGGGCAGGCAAGGAGCATCAGGGACTATCCCGTCAATGCCGGAGGCAACCTGCTGGGATATGTCTCAGAGGTGGATGCCGACTATATAAAACGCCATGAGGGCGAATACCGCCCAGGAGACTATGCCGGCAAGACTGGAATAGAGGCCGCTCGTGAAAAAGAGCTTAAAGGGGAAAAGGGTTATCATATTTATCTCAGGAACTCCCGTAACCAGATAGAATCCAAATACAAAGACGGAGAGATGGACGTCGAGGCGGTGCCGGGCAATGACATATATACGACAATCGACGCAGAGCTGCAGCAATACGGTCAGAGACTGATGCAGAACAAGGTCGGCAGTTTAGTGGCAATTGAGCCGAAGACAGGAGAAATACTGGCTATGGTGTCCAGCCCGGGAATTGATGTCAGCATGCTTGCAGATATTGGCAAGCATTATGGAGATATTGCCAAAGACCCTCATAAGCCTATGTTCAATAGGGCTGTGCAGGCTCCATATCCTCCCGGCTCCGTATTCAAGCTTGTAAATGGACTTATAGGGCTGCAGGAGGGAGTGCTAAAGCCGCATTATACCTATCCCTGCAACAGGGGATACTATTTCGGCAACCGCAAGCTCGGCTGTCATGCACACAGGTCTCCACTGAACTTGGAAGAAGCAATCATGATGTCCTGCAACGGATATTTCTGCTATGTGCTGAAAAATATACTTGAGAGCAACAGGTATCCGAGTGTCGCTGAAGCTCTTGACAAATGGCGGAAATATGTGATGAGTTTCGGATTTGGACATAAGTTGGGCAGTGATTTTCCTGCCGAATTGGGCGGAACGCTACCTACCTCAAAATACTACAACAAGGTCTATGGCAAAGGAGGCTGGAAATTCACTACAATAATTTCTTTATCAATCGGCCAAGGCGAAATTGGTGTCACACCTCTGCAAATAGCAAACCTCAGTGCAATTGTCGCCAACAGGGGATATTATAAAATACCTCATATAATAAAAGAATCGGAAGGTGTGGAAATTGACAGGAAATTCAAGGAGAAGAACTATACAATGGTGGATACCACGCACTTCAAGGAGGTTGTGGAAGGGATGTGGCGGGCAGTGAACAGCGGCTTCGGCTCCGGCGGTACTGCAAGCATTGCGGCCGTGCCGGGACTTGACATCTGCGGCAAAACCGGTACCGCACAGAACCCGCGAGGAGCAGACAATTCGGTATTCATTTGTTTTGCACCTAAGGACAATCCTAAGATTGCCATAGCAGCTTATGTGGAAAACGGGGGCTTCGGCGCCACCTGGGCCTGCCCTGTTGCCTCCCTGCTTGCGGAAAAATACCTTACCGGGGATATAAGCGAGGCGAGGAAACCGCTTGAAAATAGAATACTTGAGGGAAATCTGATGTCAAGGGTAAAGACATATTAAAATGGACGGAAGATACGTAGGAAGAAGCATTGGACAGTCTTACGACTGGAAACTGATGATTTACTATATATTGCTGGTAATCATCGGACTGGTGAACATATATGCTTCTGTCCATTCTTCGGAGACATCCGGAATTCTTGACTGGAACATCAGGAGCGGAAAACAGTTTATATGGATATTGACAGGGCTTGGACTTGCAGTTGCAATACTTTTCCTCATACCTGCAAGATTATGGGAAAGCGGTGCCATAATTTTCTACGTCTTTGTCATATTCCTGCTTGTGGCGGTAATCTTCTTGGGTGTGGAAGTCAAGGGCTCAAGGTCCTGGTTTGAATTCGGTCCCGTAAGGTTTCAGCCGGCCGAAATATCCAAAATATCCACAGCCCTGCTTCTGTCTCTGATAATGAGCCGGCCTAATTTCAAATTGTCGAAGGCAAAGGATTTTTTCCTGACGGCATTCATCATAGTGCTGCCGATGCTGATTATCCTCGCAGAGAGTGAGACGGGCTCGGCTCTGGTGTATGTCGGCTTTATTTTCATGTTGTACCGGGAGGGGCTGTCAGGCTGGATATTACTGCTTATAGGATTGGCGATACTCCTGTTCATCCTCACCCTGACGGCATCCCCCTACACGTCCATATTGGTGCTTATATGTGTAATCACTTTCTGCAACGCCTTGAATTCCGGGAAAATAGGCAAATGGCTTCTCATTTACGGCTCGTTCATACTCTTAATGTCATTTTTCCCTATGTTCTGGGAATGGCTATGCAGCGGACTCGTTCAAAACCCCGAACAGGCAGCCGATAGCCTTGCGGCTCCGGATAGACATTGGGCATGGATGCTGAAAATACAGCCTATATATTTCCTGCTGGGTGCTTTTATTCCGACTATCCCGATATATTTCAGGCAAGGATATATCCAAAAGGACTATTTCAAGCTATATTCCATAGCCGCCGCAATAGCAGGAACCCTGCTTGTATTCTCTACGTCATTCATATTTGAAAATGTGTTGCAGGATCATCAGAGAAAGCGTATTGAAGTGCTGTTAGGAATGACTGAGGACCCGGCAGGGGTCGGATATAATGTCAATCAGTCCATGATTGCCATAGGTTCGGGCGGCCTGTTCGGCAAAGGTTTCCTGAAAGGCACCCAGACTACATTCGGCTTTGTGCCGGAACAGAGTACAGATTTCATTTTCTGTACAATAGGGGAAGAATGGGGGTTTGTAGGCTGTACAGTCGTTATTCTGCTTTATGTGCTGATGATTTCGAGGATAATTACGGATTCGGAACGAAGCAGAGAGAGCTTTACAAGAATCTACGGTTATTGTGTCGCCTCTTGTCTGTTCATGCATCTGATAATAAATATCGGCATGACCATAGGAATTATGCCTGTCATAGGCATTCCGCTGCCGCTTTTGAGCTACGGGGGCTCATCCCTCTGGGCCTTTACAATAATGATTTTTATTTTTATTGCCCTCGACCATGAGGAGAAAAAATATTTTTAGATCAATATGAAAACGGAATCCAAAAGACTGCTGTCTCTCGATGTCCTGAGAGGCTTCGATATGCTTTTCATAATGGGGCTTTCAACTTTGATATATCATATATGCACCCTCTTTCCGAATGGGGCTGAGAGTTTGATTGCAAAGAATATGGAGCATGCGGCATGGCATGGACTGACATTTGAGGATACTATATTTCCACTTTTCCTGTTCATCGCCGGAATATCTTTTCCTTTTTCATATTCCAAACAGGTGTCTCAAGGGAAATCCCGTAGTCAGATATACAGGAAAATACTTATACGGGGTCTTGTCCTCGTGCTTTTGGGACTCGTGTACAACAATGCCTTGCAGTTGGATTTTGCAGGAGGTATAAGATGTGCGTCAGTGCTGGCAAGAATAGGCTTGGCCTGGATGTTTGCCGCACTGATATATATCAATGCAAAGACCACTGTACGTATTGGCATAGCATCTTTTATACTGATAGGATATTGGCTGGTGCTTTGGCTTGTCCCGGCTCCTGACGCCCCAGCAGGCGTTGACCCTTTCTCGATAGAAGGCAACCTCGCGGGATATGTCGACCGCATTTTGCTTCCGGGGAAACTGTATGAAGGCACTTATGACCCTGAGGGTCTGCTGAGCACAATCCCTGCTATAGTGACGGCCATGCTCGGAATGTTTACGGGAGAATTTGTGCGCAGACAAGACATTTCCAGATCGAGGAAAGCCTCTTATATGTTCGCTGCAGCCGCCTCACTCTTGGCCGTAGGACTTCTGTGGAGTCTTGTATTTCCGATTAACAAACAGTTGTGGACGAGCAGTTTTGTATTGGTCGTCGGGGCGTACTCACTCGCTATGTTTGCCCTTTTCTATTGGGTGATAGATGTTAAGGGACTACAGAAAGGTGCATTGTTCTTTCAGGTCGTAGGGCTTAATTCTATCACAATCTATATGGCCCAGCGTTTTATAGATTTCGATCATATCAGCCGCTTCTTTCTTGGCGGTGTCGCCGGTCTGTGCCCGCCGAACTTGGGCAATGCAATCATTTCAGCAGGCTACCTTGCGGCAGCCTGGCTGTTCTTGTATTTCTTATATAAGAAACAGGTATTTCTAAAGATCTGAATACTTGGCTACCAAGGTCTTAGCCGAGGCCACAGGATCTTCGTACGGCTCCACAGGAGATAGTCCCGGCTGCGGATAGAAGAGATTCTCGTCGAATTTCCTCATATCAGGCGTGCCGCCGTCAATCAGAGTATCAAAATAATGCTTAATCCGCGGCATATAGTAATCCCGTATAAGTCCTGACCATACACGAGCGGAATAATCATACAGCCCCTCGCCGCCCCAAATGGAGATTAACTTCTTGGCCTGAAGGACGAAATAGCGACTTTCTTCAGGATTGGTGCCTGCTGCGGCAGCCAGTTTCATCCATTTCTCAGTGCGCAGAAGAGGGTGAGATTCGAGCAGCCTGTCCACACTGCCAAGTATATCCAAAAGTGTGGTCTCCAATTCTTTGGCCTCGGACATCCTGTTCTCTTTTATAGCCTCTGAAGCAGACATCATGACATTTTCGGCTTTGGCTGAGAGATACATGGCCGCATACATAATGGCATCGGTCTCGTAAAGCTTGTTGCCTTTGAAATTATCGGAAGCTGCAAGGAAATGTTCTATTGACTTGTAATAGTGATCGTCTATCTGCATTTTCAGCACTAACCCGGAGCCCGGTCTGCCCTGCCAGATGAAGCGTCCCTCTATTGAAGAGCTGATTCCTTCCCACTGCTGCATTTCTCTCCAGAACATTTTTAGGTTATCGTCCTGCTTGCCGTAACGCGCTACACTGTAATTATCCAAGAACTTGTATAAATCCGTTTTCTCCGGACGCCAGCCGGCGGAAGATATAGCCTCAAATATGATTTCATTGTTCTCTATCCCCTCCGGAGAGGTGCCGTAACCTACCAGATTTCCTTTGTTAGGAGAGTCCAAGGCCTCGGTATGGGCGTTCAGATAAAAATCAATCGGACCTAAAATCGTAGAACGTCCACCGTAATTCGGGGTTGTGCTCCATATCCAATCTTTTCCGAACAAACCGTCGAGATAATCCCAGGTCTTGGCACTCTTCCACCTGAATTCATTGGAATCTACCGCAAGGTCAATAATCATCATTTTGCCGTCAGGAGCACCGCTGAGCAAAGCCTTGACGCTTTCAGGGTCCCAGATATTCCTCTGATGGCCGAATATCCAGCCCTGCATCACCCATACTGCGTCCGGATTGGCCTCTGCAATGGAATTGTACACAACTTTTCCGTAATTATGCAGGACGTCAGCCCTTTCTTTGCTGCCTTTTTCTCCAAAAGGTATGTCCAGTTCGTTAAAGCTGTCAACTAAATAGTATTTTCCTTTACCGAATTCCTTTTCCCACTCCCTAATGAATTCCGCACCTATTCTGCCGAACAGAGGATCCACCTGTGAAAGGATATAGCTGTGATATTTGCTTTCAAATGAACTCCATATCGTCTCTGTCATCGAGGCTTCCGGGTAGTGATTCTTTAAAGCCCTCGGCACAAAACCGGCGAAGCCCTGATATACAGGGGTCATTCCAAGGGCTTTGTGGCGCTCGTCTATCTTGTGAGCAAGGCTAATCTGCTGTTCATACCATTCATCACTCATTCCGCCCATATAACCGGCAATATTGCCCATTCTCATCCATGGGAAGAAAGCCGGGCCGGTGAAATATTCATCAATTTCCTCTTTGCTCAGGCCTATTTTTGCAAAGACTTTGGCAAGAATGGTTTCACCTCCTATAGGAGCAAGCGGCATATCAAAACCGTGAAGTGCAAGCCAGTCTATTTGCTTTTCCCATTCTTTCCAACCGTAGAAAGGACCCGTATATCCGTAGGTGCAGACATTGTAGAACAGGTGATGCTTATATGGGCTGGTGACCGTCTTGCTTTCCATGTCGGGCAGACTTGCAGGCAAATCGAGACGATTGCCTGACCAGCTTGCAATACCATATCCGTTTTCAACTATATAATCATGAAATCCTTTGCATATAGCTACCGGGGATGTGCCTTCGATAGTCAGCCTGCCGTTTGACACCGATTGGGTGTAGCTGTCGTAATCGCCTGACTTGGCTACTGCCTTGAAAACAACATTCTTCGGGAAGGTTCCGAATGTCCTCTCGACCACACCGCGAGCCTCATTCACAAAAGCCCGGCTGTCGCTTGAAGCTTCCTTACAAGAATTTATGCCGAATAATACAATGAAAACAAAAGATAACGCTAAAATGCTACCCTTCCTAAAATTAGAAAAAGTCATATTGGATATGGTTTTGGTTTGTTGTTTTGTGCTTCGGACGGGACTTGAACCCGTACAGGCATTGCTGCCCAAGGGATTTTAAGTCCCTCGTGTCTACCAATTCCACCACCAAAGCAATCCTATCCCGGATTGAGCCTTAAACGGCACATTTCATCCGGACTTTGCAAAGATAATAACATTGTCGTAAGAAAATACCCTAATCTGCAATAAATTTATCATAAAACCGATGAATAAAGGTGGAAAATGAGAATATGAAATAACCTCAACCGACAAAAGCGAGGGTGACAACGCTAATTCGGCAATCACATAACCGCATATCCGACAAAGATTTACGTAATGCATACCGGCAGGCGTTCAGTGTGGCTCCGGTAGTGAATACGTCATCGACCAATAGAATATGAATTCCTGCCCCGGAAACTTTAGAAGCAGGCCGAACATTCCTCATGCGGCATTTTGAAATATGGGAACTCAATCCGGCCGTATTGACGGAAAATGCCCTCATCACATTACGGTATTTATCTTCAACGGAAAGTCTTGTTTGCGACAACGTATTCCTGTTTCTTCGCAGAACGTCAGTAACAAGCTCTGCCTTAAGCTTTTCCGCCAAGACTTTCGCAATGACTTCCGACTGGTTATAGCCTCGGCTGCACTTCCTGAAAAAATGCAGAGGCACAGGAATAACCATGTTCACGTCATCGAATAGCCCGGCTTCAGCAATTCGTTCGCCGAGGATAGAGGAAAAGAATTTCCCGGCAGGGATATTTCCATGATATTTCAGCGACTTGGTTATATTCTTGAAGCCGGCTGAATTATTGTAGAAGAACAAAGCTGTGGCATAAGAATACCTTTCTGACGTGAATTCGCTTCCAGAAGCATCAACATCTCTTTCTATCATGGCGTTGAGCTTGTCCGACATCGGATTGTGGGAGCGTGCCGAATAATATGTGAACGGCAAATCGCTATGGCAGAATATACAGATATGCTTTTCGTGCGACAGCAACCTCCGTCCGCACACTATACAGGAGCGGGGAAACGCCAAATCAAGAACGGCACGGAGAATATTTATAACGTCTTTCCAAAACATATTGTCAAGGAAAGCATATTATCCCGTACCGGCTTTAATTTTTAGCAAAAAATCTTAAAGAATCGTGAATTTTCAATAAATACGAGCGAATGCCTACATGTTCATTCCGCCGTCAACCTGTATGACCTGTCCTGTGATATAAGATGACATGTCGCTTGCAAGGAAAGTTGCCACATCGGCAATATCCTCTACCGTACCGCCGCGGCGCAGAGGAATTTTCTGAATCCATTCATTCCTGATTTCCTCCGGCAGAGCCTTGGTCATAGGCGTATCTATGAAGCCGGGAGCAATTGCATTTGCCCGAATTCCTTTCCGCCCCATTTCCTGACCGATACTTTTCGCCAATGCTATGAGCCCGGCTTTGGAGGCTGAGTAATTGCATTGGCTTGCATTTCCGTGCACTCCGACCACTGATGACATATTGATTATCGAGCCTCCTTTCTGCCTCATCATTATAGGGTTGCAGGCGTGGATGAAGTTAAAAGCCGATTTAAGGTTCACAGCTATAACGGCATCCCACTGTTCTTCCGTCATTTTAAGCATCAGGCCGTCCTTTGTTATTCCTGCATTGTTTACAAGTATGTCTATTCTTCCGAAATCTTCAAGCACCTTTGCGACTACCTCATGCGTCTGCTCAAAGTCGGCCGCGTTGGAGGCGTATGCCTTGATTTTCCGACCTGTAGCTTCCAGCTCTCCGACTGTCTCCAAAGCAACGTCGTTTATTACAAGGTCGGTGAAAGCGATGTCAGCCCCTTCGGCCGCAAATTTCAATGCTATTGCCTTTCCAATGCCTCTTGCGGCTCCTGTTATCAAAGCGGTTTTCCCGTCCAATAGTCCCATATCAATATATTTTATAATTATTCTGCGACAAAGTTAAAAATATTTAAGATAAAATTAAAAAGGACGACGAGGCGGTCGTGCACCGAAAAAATACCTATGATATATGAGCGAATTTAATTATATTTGTAGGGTTTAACCGCAATAATATATGCCTTACAATATACCGCATCCGGAGTTATGGCAAGAGGGTGAGCTCAAAATAGAATGGGTTAGACGCCACATGCCGCTTCTTGGAAAATTGGAACAACAATTCCGTGACGAAAAGCCTTTCAAGGGCCTTAGAATAGCCTTGTCGGTGCACTTGGAAGCCAAGACCGCCCACCTCTGCGAAGTCCTTGCGGAGGGCGGGGCCGAAATGTACATAACCGGCAGCAACCCGCTTTCCACGCAAGACGATGTGGCGGCGGCTCTTGTACATGAGGGGCTGAATGTATTTGCCGGCTATGGCGCCTCTGAAAAAGAGTATTTCGAAAGCGTCAGAAGCGTAATATCGGCAAAGCCTGATATAATAATAGATGACGGAGGAGACCTGGTGAATATGATTCATTCCGAATTCCGTGAACTAATCCCTGACGTGATTGGGGGCTGCGAGGAAACAACAACCGGAATTCTCCGACTTAAGGCTATGGACAAGGCAGGAGAGCTGATGTTCCCGATGATGCTGGTGAATGATGCGGACTGCAAGCATTTGTTTGACAACCGCTACGGCACCGGACAGTCCGTATGGGACGGCATAAACAGGACCACCAACCTCATAGTAGCCGGCAAGACAGTGGTGGTCGCCGGATATGGCTGGTGCGGCAAGGGAGTGGCGATGAGGGCCAAAGGACTTGGAGCTGAAGTTGTTGTGACGGAGGTCAATCCAATCAAGGCTATGGAGGCCGTTATGGACGGTTTTAAAGTCGCCAAAATGGACGATGCCGCCTCTGTCGGGGACATTTTCATTACCGTAACAGGCTGTGAAAACGTAATTGCATCAAGACATTTCCTGAAAATGAAAGACGGGGCAATATGCTGCAATGCCGGTCACTTCGATGTGGAAGTGGATGTCGCCGGTCTTAAAGATATGGCAGCAGAAGCAAAACCGGCAAGGAAGAATATAATGGCATACCGGTTGGATAACGGCAAGACAATCTATATCCTTGCGGAAGGGCGGCTTGTCAATCTTGCAGCAGGGGACGGACATCCGGCGGAAATAATGGATATGTCCTTTGCCATACAGGCCTTAAGTGCAAGACACCTTGCTTTGAATGCCAAATCAATCGACAGGACCATTGGGAAAATGCTGAACAAAGTGCCTGCAGAGATAGACAGGACGGTGGCAGAAATGAAACTTGCCGAATGGGGACTGGAAATAGACCGCCTTTCCGAAGCCCAGAACAAATATCTTTTCGGAGAATAGAACATCATGAAACTGATTCCGGTATATGCCTGGACCAAAGGGTTCAGGAATTTTCAACAGCGATACAAAAGATTCGGTAACAAGCCCTGGGCTCAGGGAGTAATCTTGCTTACCTGCGTAATTATAGCGATGCTTCTCGCCAACCTCCCATTTACTAAAGGCGTCTACAACGACATTCTGAATACGGGAATAACCCTGCATATCGTGTCGCCTGACGGCAACAGCATCTCTTTCCCTAACGATATGACTGTGTTGAAGTTCATCAATGACATACTAATGGTGATATTTTTCTTCACGGTCGGACTGGAAATCAAGAGGGAAATTGCTAACGGAGAGCTCAGTTCGACAAAGAAAGCCGTACTTCCGATTATCGCAGCGTTCGGAGGGGTAATCGTCCCTGCACTGATTTTCTACATTGTCAATCACGGCACGGCAGGAGCATCGGGCTGGGGCATCCCGACAGCCACTGATATTGCATTCGCGGTCGGAATACTCTCCATTCTCGGTGACAAAGTCCCTATTTCGTTGAAAGTATTTCTCACCGCCCTGGCAATTGCAGATGACCTCATCGCAATCTTAGTGGTCGCAATATTCTACGGCGGCAGCATTAACTTACGCCTGCTCTCCATTGCTTTGGTGCTGGTTATTCTGATACTTATTATGAACAAGCTGGGAGAAAAGAGGGTGTGGTTCTATTTCTTCCCCGGCATACTGATCTGGGTATTGTTCTATTATTCAGGCATTCATGCCACCATGTCAGGAGTGGTAATGGCATTCTTAGTGCCTATGAAACCGCGCTACACGCAGGCCTATTATTACCGCAAAAGGAGACAATATCGCGAAAGAATAGCTACATACGACTCAATTCACGAAGAAGGAGGCTTCCCGAACGGGCCGCAAAGGCACTGTCTCAGACAGTTGAGCAAGACCTCCAAGAACTGCATCGGTCTGAGTTACAGGCTGGAACACGCCTTAAGCCCTTGGGTCAATTTCCTGATTATGCCGATCTTCGCTCTCGCAAATGCAGGTGTTGAAATCACAGATCCGTCTTTCTTCAATATCTTCAACTTCGACCCTCACCTTGGCAATATCAGTCTCGGCATCTTCCTCGGTCTCCTGCTTGGAAAGCCTCTCGGCATTACTCTGGCAAGCTTCTTAGCGATAAAAGGCAAAGTAGGCTCAATGCCTGCAAACGCCTCATGGAGAATGCTTTTTGCCGTGGCCTGCCTCGGTGGTATAGGATTTACAATGTCGATTTTCGTGGACACCCTTTCATTCGGAGGGATAGCCCCTGAAGTGACGGCAAGGCTGAGGGATATGGGCAAAGTGGCGGTGCTTGCCGGCTCACTGTGTTCGGGACTGCTCGGTGCGACTATGGTAAATATCGTTCATAAACTTGAATCCCAAAAGACCTCCTGATGATAAGGAAAGTCATATTATCGGCAATACTGTTCCCTATTCTGGCGATATCCGCTTCAGGTATTGATAACAGCTACCGTTTCAGGCACTTTTCGGTCGAAGACGGATTGTCGCAAAGCACAGTGAGAGCAATTGCACAGGACTGTCAGGGCAACCTGTGGTTCGGCACCCAAAACGGGCTCAACAGATATGACGGTTATGAATTCAAGACATTTTTCGCCGGCTCCTCGGATTCAACCAAGATTGCTGACAGTTCCATAAACTCCCTGCTGGCCGATGAGGACGGCAAGTTGTGGATAGGAACATCTTCCGGCCTGTCGCTCTTTGATTTCGGTCTTAACAGATTCTTCAATTATTATATACAGGGACAGAGAAACAACATATACAGCATAACCGAAGACGGAGACAATCTTATGCTGACCTCAGACAACGGCCTGATTATATTTGATAAAAAAACGTTGTCATTTAAATCCGACAAGAAATTTTCAGGGCAGCACCTTAGGAGCCTATGTAAAATAGACAATGGGCTTCTGATAGGCACAGACAACGGTTTATTCCTCTACGACAATATCAGCACAAGCATAGTCGAAGAATTCAAGAATTACGGCATATCATCAATTGTCCCCGTATCCGACGAGTCCGGATTTTGGATCGGCACCCACGGGCACGGTCTTTTCAAGACGGACAAAAGGTTGAAGATTGTAGAACATTTCTCAAAAAACGGGAAACGGCATATTATGTCCGACTACATAAGGGTCTTGAAACCTGACAGTTACGGACGGCTCTGGGTGGGAACTTATGACGGTCTTTCGGTCTATGAAAACATTACCGGCACCTTTTCGGAATATCGGCACGATGAAAAGCCGTATTCGTTGAGCCACAACTCTATATGGTCAATTTTCATAGACAGTCAGAACGGTGTCTGGATAGGTACATATTTCGGCGGCGTAAACTACTATAACAGCTACTCCGACCGCTTCAGCATGATACCGTTGCAGCATAGCGGTCTGGATGAAATCTACGGTTTTGTTAGCTGCATAAAGACAGATATTCGGAACGGAGCGGTGTGGGCCGGAACAAATGACGACGGGCTGTTGAGATATAATCCCAAGACTGCGGAAATAACTCAGTTCGGCTCCGCCTACCTGAAATCTTCCGACGGCAAATTGACTTCTGACAATATAAAATGTGTTTCCGAAGACGGGGAAAACGGCCTATATGTCGGTACACATCTCGGAGGTATCTTTCATTTGGACATCCCCTCAAAGCGTGTGGAAATCTATAACATCAACGAACAATATCCGATAAACAACGGCTGCTATTCCATTTTGGATGAGGGGGACGGGAAATTGTGGGCAGGCTCCAATTTCGGTCTGTATTCTTTCGATAAGAAGAGCAAGAAGTTCTCGATGCATGATCTGACCAAGCTTGAGCCGCGGCTTGAGTCCTTGCTGATCAGCCACCTTCTCAAAGACAGCTCAGGGGCCGTGTGGATAGGCACGAACTCCGGACTTTTCATGACAGATGCCGACAGGACAAGTGTCTATTCTTTTGACAACGGGAGGGGAAATCCGGCCACCGACACATATATAAACTATATTATGGAAAGTTCGGCGAGGGATATATGGGTAGGCACCAACAAAGGCCTGTTCAAATATATTCCGGCCGGCCGCAGCTTCAGGAGGTACTGTACTGATGACGGACTGCCTAACGATGACGTCTTAGGCATAATCGAGGACAACAATCATCTGCTATGGATGTCTACCGGCAGTGGCATCTGCTGCTTCAACCAAGAAAAAGAGAATTTCAAGGTGTACAGCAACGGTTACACCAACAATGAATTTACCGTAAAATCTTGCGATAAAGGTCTGGACGGCTATTTCTATTTCGGCGGTCTGAAAGGCATAACGATATTCAAGCCGTCCGAGGTGTCCGACAATCCATACTCCCCTCTTCCTTTCATTTCGGATATATCCGTCTTTTATAACCAGATCAAACCGTCCCGGGCATTTAAGACAGAAAGAGACAATGCAGGAGGCTTGAAGAGCGTGACTGTCTCCTCAAAAGACAAGATATTCAGCATTGAATTTTCAGTATCCAATCCTTTGTCAGGCGGCAAGAACACTTTCTATTATATGCTGGAAGGATTTGACAAACAATGGTTTGAGACAACAAACAGGCATGTCAGCTACTCAAACCTCAGCCCAGGCCAATATGTGTTCAAGTTGAAGTCTTCCAATAACGAAGGAAAGTTTTGTGACGGCTATATATACATACCCGTCACTATAAAGCCTATGTGGTGGCAGACAATCCTTGCAAAGATAGCTTTCTTCTTATTCGCCGTCATTGCAATTATTCTGATTATCCGGTTTATTACCAACAAGATGAGTATCAGCATGCAGCTGGATATGGAGAGGAAAGAAAAAGAAAGGATTGAAGCATTGGGACAGGAGAGGGTAAATTTCTTCATAAACCTCTCGCACAGCCTTAGAACTCCATTGACGCTGATATTGTCACCCCTTAATGAAATAGAAGAGCACGGCAACTTTGACGAGTTCATAAGGAAAAGGCTTGGTTTCATAAAGAGAAGCGGTATGAGACTGATGCACACGGTCAATCAGATGCTGGGATATAGGAAAGCGGAACAGGGACTCTCCAAGCTTCAGGTTCGGAATGAGGATCTGGACGTTATAGCAAGTGAATGCTTTGCCCTTTTCGAAGACGAGGCCATGAGGCGTGAAATGGACTACATCTTCGATTCCGGCCTGGGCGGAGCCTTGTATCCCATTGACAGGAATGTCATAGATGTAATACTTATGAATCTCATCAGCAATGCTTTCAAGTTTACGCCGGACGCCGGTTTGGTGAAACTTTCATTGAGGCGGAACGGTGAATTCATAAAAATCACAGTTCACGATACCGGAACAGGTATTTCCGAGGATATGCTTCCTCATGTTTTCGAATTGTTCTATCAGTCGGAAGAAAAGCGTAACGGCACCGGAATAGGGCTGGCAATTGTCAAGAAATTGGCAGAGCTCCACCACGGAAAAGTATATATCGAGAGCGAGAAAAGCAGGTTTACAAACATTTCGGTGGAAATCCCTGCATTGGCCTCGGCCTACAGCAAAGAGGATTTTGCAACCGGCAAAGCGTCTTCTAAGAATGCCGACTTGGAGAATCTTCCTTATTTCCTCGCCGATGCAAGTAGCGTAGATATGGACGACATGGATGAACTTAACGCCGAATCCAAAGCTAAAGGGCTTATTCTCATAGCAGTAGCTGATCCGGAGTTCCGAAAATACATTTCAGAAAACTTCATTCAGTCGTTTAGGCTGAGGTTTGCAGAGGACGGAGACGGGGCTCTCGAAATCCTGAAAGAAGAAGAGCCTGAACTAATAATAGCCGACAGAAATCTTGCAGGCACAGACGGACTGAAATTATGTGAGAACATCAAAAGGAATATCCAGACCTGCCATATCCCTGTAATTATTTTAGGGACAAAAGATTCTGCAGAGGAGGAGAAGAAGAACATCAAGGCCGGAGCCGATGCCTATCTCGCCCAACCGTTCTCGGTTGGCCTGCTGCAGGCAAAAGTCAAAAATATACTTAAGACACGCGACCGGTTGAGGCGCCACTATTCCGCTCACGTTGAGATAGAACCGGATAAGATTACCTCAAATTCGATTGACGGGGAATTTTTGAAGAGGGCCATTGAGGTAGTGGAAAAGAACATCGACAATGAATCTTTCTCTTCCAATGACTTTGCCGAAGCGATGTGCATGAGCCGATCAAATCTGTACCTCAAAATAAATTCGATTACGGGAGAATCTGTGGCTCAGTTTATCAGGAAAATCCGATTCAATAAAGCCTGTCGGCTTATACTTGAGCAGAAATATTCGATTACCCAAATCAGCTCTATGGTGGGCTTCAGCTCTCCGTCCTACTTTGCCACCTCTTTCAAGAAATACGTAGGCTGCCTGCCGACCGAATACGGCAAAACCGCAAACAAATAACTGATTTTGTCTTTCTTGAATTACACTTCTAAATATAACATATTCGACGATACGGCCGGAATTGTACGAAATCTAAATATTATTGGATGATTTGAAAAGGCGTTCGGCTTCTTATATTATATCTTTGCGAATAAGCATATAATAATATACTATAACAAATCAACCAATATTTATGAACAGACAGAAATTCTTGTTTCTGCTACTCTTCTTTTTATTAGGGAGCAGTTTTGGAAAAGCTCAAAGTCTCATTGTCACCGGTAAGGTGACGGATTCCGAAGGCATCGAAGTCGTTGGTGCCGGCATTACAATCAAAGGCGTGAAAGGCTTAGGAAGCACATCCGACATCAACGGTCAATATTCCATAAATGTTGCTGATCCGGCCAAATCGGTCCTCGTATTCTCATATTTGGGAATGAAAGACAAAGAAGTGAGCGTAAACGGCCGGAACGTCATCAATGTCGTAATGGAAGCTGATGCGATGATGTTGGAGGAAGTGGTGGCCGTAGGATATGCTACCATGAAAAGGAAAGACCTTACAGGCTCGGTCGCTTCAGTCGGAGGCGAGGAACTTTCGAAAGTGCCTACAAGCGACATTACCCAGGCTCTTGTTGGGCGAATGGCAGGTGTAATGGTAACACAGTCCGAGGGCTCACCTGACGCAGGAATATCCATAAGGGTCCGCGGAGGCATTTCCATTACGCAGAGCAATGAGCCTCTATACATTATAGACGGCTTCCCGACGGAGGACGGTCTTTCTTCATTGGATCCTAATGAAATAGAGACGATTGACATTTTGAAAGATGCAGCATCAACGGCTATTTATGGAGCTCGTGGAGCGAATGGAGTTGTTGTGGTAACCACAAAGACGGGCGGTAAGAAAGGCCGTACCAATGTTTCTTTCGACACATACGTAGGCGTCAGGAAGCTTGCCAAGAAACTGGACGTGCTTTCGCCGTACGAATATGCTCTGGCAGACTATGAAAGGAAAGTGTACGAAGCGAAAACCGATGAAAAATTCAACGAAGGTGTGGCTGAATTCGAAGCCATATACGGCAAATTCAGCGACCTTAATGCCAATTATGCCAACAGGAAAGGGATAGACTGGCAGGAAGAGACCTTGGGAAGAAACGCTATCGTCCAGAATTACAGAATTGGAGTCGACGGCGGCATGGAAAACATGCACTACAATCTGGCTTATTCCTATTTTGACGAACAGGGTGCCATGGTGCACAGCGGCAACAAAAAGCACAATATAACAATGAGCCTCAGCCATAAGATAAACAAGAAGCTCACTGTGAATGCCAGGTTGAACTATGACTATAGGAAAATATTCGGTATGGGCACTTCGGGGGACGGAAGCGGCGGTACCGGTGACAGGTTTAACAAGCTCCAGCATATTCTCCAGTACAGGCCGATAATAGGCATAAAAGGGGAAGACAGCGAACTGCTTGGGGATGAGGATGCTCTTATTATGGACGAATCCGGCAACGTTATGCAGAATCCCCTGCTGTCGGCTTCTGCGGAGACGAACAACAGGATAAGAAGAACCATACAGGCCAACGGAGGCTTCTCATATAAAATATTGAAAGGCCTTACATTCAGCAATACTACAGGTATGCGTTACCAAACTCTAAGAAGAGAGATATTCTATGGTGAAAAGTCCATGCTCGCAAAAAGGTCAAGCATAAACGGCAGTCTCTCTAATTACGAATACGGCAGCTTCCAGACCTCCAATGTACTTACATATAATTTCAAGAAGAATACACATGACTTGACGGTTATGGCTGGCCAGGAGTGGGTTTCTGCATGGACACAGAATTTTACGGCGTCTGCCACCAATTTCCCTAATGATGATATAGGTCTGGCAGACCTGTCACTCGGTCGTCCTGCACCTGCATCATCTTATATAAATCATGACGACAAATTGCTGTCATTCTTCTCAAGGGTGAATTATTCGCTTATGGGGAGATATATATTCTCTGCTTCTGTGAGAGCCGACGGTTCTTCTAAATTCGGCAAAAATCACAAATGGGGCGTTTTCCCGGCATTCTCGGCCGCATGGAGGGCATCGGAAGAGCCGTTCATCAAAGAATTGGGGGTGTTCTCTGATTTGAAATTCAGAGCCGGTTACGGTCTGGCAGGAAACAACAGAATAGCCAGCTACCAGAGCCTGGCCATTATGGGGTCCGTACTTTATCCTGACGGGAACTCAAACCAGTCCGGGTATGTTCCAAATCAGATACCTAATCCGGATTTGGGTTGGGAGGCCAACAAGACATTGAATATAGGCTTCGATATGGGATTTCTAAATCAGAGGATCGTAATCTCACCTGAATTCTATATTAACAGGAGCAGCGACCTGCTGTTAGAGGCAAAGATACCTTCATCTTCAGGTCATTCTTCAATGCTGATAAATGCAGGCGAGACTGAGAACCGAGGTATAGACCTAACAATCAACACAATAAATATTGCAACAAAGGATTTCTCATGGAAGACTTCCCTCACTTTCTCACATAACTCCAATTCCGTAAGAAATCTCGCTGGGGACAAGGTGCAGCTTTGGGAAGCGGCATTCGGATATTCACAGAAAACACATATTGTCAGGGAGGGCAAGCCTTTAGGACAGTTCTACGGCTATGTCACGGACGGCATATATAATGTTTCCGACTTCGATTACGATGCGGCAACCAATAAATATACCTTGAAAGACGGTATTCCATATTCCGGGAATAAAGAAAATGTTAAACCGGGTGACTGGAAATTCAAGAACATCGACGGCAGCGAGGACAATAAGATAACGGAGAACGATAAAACCGTAATAGGCAACGCCTTGCCTAAGTTCTACGGAGGTATCAACAATACCTTCCTGTGGAGAAATTGGGATATGAGCATCTATATCACATATAACTACGGTAATGACGTCTTCAACGCCACCAAGCTGACCAACAGCAGGGTGGGACAAGTGAACAGGAACGCCCTTGCATTCGCAAGCTCCGACAACCGTTTTATGACAATAAATGCCGCAGGACAGAAAGTTACCGACCCGACTGAACTTGCCGCCTTGAATAAGGGCAAGACTTTCGCTTCGGTTTCCGACAGCGAACAGGGAGATATGTACGTCCATTCCTGGGCTATTGAAGACGGGTCATATATCAAACTCAATAACGTCACAATAGGATACTCCTTGCCTAAAAAAATTGTAAAAAAAGTAGGAATCAATAGTTTAAGGCTCTATGCAACGGGCTCCAATCTGCTGACGCTTACAAAATACTCAGGTTATGACCCGGAGGTGTCCACATTCAAAAGCGGACTGACTCAGGGCGTTGATTTCGGTGGTTATCCGAGAAGCCGCTCATTCGTATTAGGTCTGAATCTGACCTTTTAACACGTAACTATCAAACAGTTATTGAAAAATTTTGACAATATGAAAAATAAGATATTGATTGCAGCTGCGCTGCTGATAAGTTTTTCTTCTTGCGATCTGACCGAAAAGCCGGAATCATATTACAATCAGGAAACTTATTTTACTAACGAATCGAAAGCGAAAATGGCCGTTGTCGGAGCATACAGCATGCTTTCCTCTCCTAAGCACTATGGACAATATGAAATGGCCATGCCGTCCTCGGATGATATATATTATATTAACGGAACAGCTACCGACAACACCAGAAGAGACATAGCACATTATCTGGTGAAAAGTACAAACACCTGGCTAAAGGAATTGTGGACCAATAAATATGCAGAAATAGATCAGGCCAATGTGGCAATATCAGGTATCGAATCGATGCCGGGATATGCAGAAAGAGGTTATCTTAAACAACTGGATGCTGAAGCCCGTTTCCTGCGAGCTTTCCTTGCATTTGACCTTATCAAGTATTGGGGAGACGTCCCATATAAGACAACAGGTACAGGAGATCATGGCTCCGCATTCAATGACAGGACAGACAGGGAAGAAATCTACAAAAGCATAATTGAAGACCTTGACTTTGCAAAGGTAAACCTCCGCGAGGCAAGTGCCTCCACTTCTCCGGAAGTGCCGTGCAAGGCTGCCGCCAGCGCTCTTCTCATGAGGGTATATCTGCAGCGTGCAGGCTATGCTTTGCAGCAGGACGGGACTTTTAAGAGACCGGACGATGCCACAAGAAAGGCATATTTCGAAAAAGTAATAGAAGAATTCAAGTCTATTGAAGAAAACGGCTACAACGGTTTCTATGAGGGAGGATATGACAATTTGTTCAAAGGCTATTCAGCAGGCGTGCTGAACCAGAAAGAAAGCCTTTGGGAGATAGCCTTCAATCCTACCGGACAGAACTATTCAGACAACGCCGGAGTATGGGGTACATGGAACGGGCCGGCAGTGGCGGCACCTGAAAACGCTGATGCCAATAATGTTATGGGCAGAGCAAATGCTTTCTTCAGGGTGCTTCCGTGCTGGAAAGATTTCTTTGAAGACAATGATGTGCGTCGCGATATAATGGTCTGCACTTACATGTATAAATGGGATAAAAAGACAAGCAAACATAAAAAGGCTGAGAATAAGGTGGATAAATGGTATCCGGGAAAATGGAGACGCGAATGGATGCCTCTCGGATTTGTTAATCCTAACAACGTTTCTGTCAATTATTGTCCTTTGCGTTATGCTGATGCAGTGCTGATGGCAGCTGAAGCCTACAACGAGACCGGCAACACGGTAGAGGCCTGGACACAGCTCAACAAGGTAAGGGAACGTGCGGGAGCAACTCCGATAGACGCTACCAATTATGCAACCCTTATGAAAGCTCCTAAGGTCTATGACCTGGATTTCATTGATGACAGCGATGAGGCCGGCAAATTCAGAACTGCCCTATATTGGGAAAGGGGTTTCGAACTTGCATTCGAGGGTCAGAGGAAATACGACCTTATCCGCTGGGGTATTCTCTCCGAGGCTCTTAAACTCGCTCAAGAGAAAATGCCGAAAAAGCTTAAAGGGAAATATGTGGCCGGAGACAATTTCATAAAAGGTACGCACGAGCTTTTCCCTATTCCGCTTGACGAAATGCAGGTTAATTCCAAACTCCAAAAAAACAATTTCGGATATTAACATTATTGGTATATGAACAGGTGTTCTCTTACGGCAGCAATGCTACTGTCTTCAGTACCGCTTCTCAAAACGGAAGCGGCAGAGTCTGAAAGCAACAAGGATGCAAAGAGGCAGCGTCCGAACATTCTATGGCTGACTTTTGAAGATTCGAGTTGGTATGAGTTCGGATGCTACGGCAACCGGAATGTAAACACTCCGATTATCGACTCTCTCGCCGCAGAGGGCATAATGTTCACAAATGCCTGGGCAACTGCACCGCAAAGTTCTCCGGCAAGGTCCTCATTGATTACCGGCTGTTATGCCACCACTTACGGAATGGACGTTCATCCTCGGCCTTTCAATACCCCTGACGGTATATTCTTTCCCCAAGACCTGAGAGATGCAGGCTACTATTGCACTAACAATTACAAGACCCATTACAATACGAACGTAGACAATGCGTCGTGCTGGGACGAGTGTAATAAGAAAGCTACGTATAACAGCCCGCTACGCAAGAACAGCCAGCCGTTTTTCTCCGTTTTCAACTCCGTCAGGTCACACATGGGAATTGTAAGGACATTCCACACCAACGGCAGACGAGACTACAGGACGGAAGGAATCAATCCGGACAGCCTTGCCCTTCCGACGCACCTGCCGGACCTGCCGGAGATGAGATCCGACTATGCAGCCCACCTTGAGGGCATACAGGACATAGACACTTGGGTGGGATTCTTCCTCAAAGACCTGAAAGAAAAGGGCTTGGACAAAAACACAATTATCTTTTTATTCAGCGACCACGGAGGCTGCCTGCCAAGAGGGAAAGGCCTGCCATTTGAAACCGGACTGCACGTGCCGATGATTGTGTATGTCCCAAAAGACTACATCGACCTGTGCGGAAGCAAGCCGGGCTCTGCTGACAATTCCTTAGTGAATTTCACGGACCTTGGACCGACAGCACTTTCAATAGCCGGAATAAGGCCTCCGAAAAAGATGAACGGCAAACCTTTTATGGGCAAATATGCCTCAACCAAAGGCAAAGACATCGATTTCGCTTTCTGCTCCAATCAGCTTCATCATTTTATGCCGATGAGAGTGGCAAGAGACAATAGATACAAGTATTTCAGAAGCTATATACCGTACAGGCAGTTTGCCCTGAGAAACTATTATCAGTGGGGCATGCCGGCAAATCAGGCTTGGGACAGGCTTGTAATAGAAGACGGTGAAGCCTCGGAGATATACTGCCTACCGTACAGGCATCATCCGGCAGAGATGCTGTTCGACTTGGAGAACGATCCTTTCGAGACAAACAACCTTGCAAGTGACAAGGCTTATGAAAAGGTGCTGGCGAAATTCCGCAAGGCCACGGCTGAAAATATAAGAACGAACAAGGATCTCGGATTCTTCATGCCGACCTCTCGTGAAAATGTGAATATATATGAGAAAGTGAGGACCGGGAAATATCCTTTGGAAACATTGTACAAGGCCGCAGAACTTGCAGGGACGGCAGCCCCGGAGGACTATGGGGAACTCATGTCATATATTGCATCGGAATATAAGGATATACGTTTCTGGGGAGCCTGCGGCTTTACGACATTAGCAGTTACGGGAGCGCTTGGAAGCTGCCCTGATGAACTTGTCAGCCTCATGGATGATTCCGACCCTTACATCTCCGCAGAAGCCGCTTTGGCATGCGCCTATGCAGGAAATCAGGACGCCGTACACAAATTGGCGACAGCCGGTTGCAAAGAGAACGGCAAGGTCTGGCTTTCGGCTTTGGAGTGCCTTTCCAAAGACAAGTCGAAAAGGGAAATGGTGAAGAAAGAGGTATCAATTTTGTCAGAGGCCATGAAAACTCTGCCGTTCAAGGCAAATGAAGATGAAGGATTTATGGTAAGAGGAATTTTAGCTGATATAGGTTATATAAAAATTGACGATATTTATAGGGATTTTTATAAACAGGGATTGAAAATCAATAATGGCCGCAGGCCGAATGTCCCGAAGCCGTAATAACTTAGTACTTGGAATATGAGCATAAATAAAATCAGCGTTGGCGGTATTGCCGTAGCTTTGACGTCTTTCCTGCCTCCTTTAGCAGGAGGGGCTGAAAAAGAGAGGCCTCAGACGCCACCGAATATAATACTTATAATGACCGACCAGCAGACAGCAGGTGCAATGAGTGCTGCCGGGTGCAAAGAGTTGTCCACGCCTAATATGGACAGGCTCGCGGCTGCGGGAGTTGTATTCAAGAATGCTTATTGCACCGCTCCGTTGAGCGGTCCGTCGAGGGCGGCTATGTTTACGGGCTGCTATCCTGATGAAATCGGCATGATACGTAATGGGGCCGAGATGAACAGTTCACTGGCTACCAAGACATTAGGAAACATAATGAAGGAGTCGGGCTATGAGTGTGCATACGCCGGGAAATGGCATGTCAATGAATCTTCTATACCTGACGGGAAATATGGTTTCCGGAGAATCCACGAGCATAAAGACACGGGGCTTGCCGAGGCTTGCACGGCATTTTTGAGGTCTCCACACGACAGGCCGTTCTTTCTTGTCGCCTCTTTCGACAATCCGCACAATATATGCGAATATGCCAGAGAACAAAATCTGCCATGGGGCAATATAGAAATTCCTGAAAGTGCTACATTGCCGGGATTGCCCGACAATTTCAAGAGGAACGAGGATGACGCCGATGTTATATTGAACGAAAGACAGAACAACTATTCCGCCTATCCTACAATCAGATATACGGAAAATGATTGGAGGAGATACCGTTATGCCTATTTCCGCCTCGTAGAGAAAGTTGATGCGGAAATCGGGAAGATAATAGACGAAATAGACGAGTTGAGGCTCTGGAAGAACACTGTGGTGATTTTCACAAGCGACCACGGCGATGGGGTCGGAGCTCATAACTGGAATCAGAAATCGGCCTTATATGAGGAGGTGGTGAACATTCCTCTGATTGTGACCCTGCCTGGTAAGAAATCCGCGGGCAAGACTGTAGAAAGCCTGGTCAGCAACGGAATTGACTTTTTTGCAACTGTCTGCGACATAGCCGGAATAGAGGCCGACCGGCACAAGCCGGGACGTTCATTTTTACCTTTGGCAGAGGGGAAAACGAATAGCGGGCATGACTATATTGTGTGCGAAACGACTTTCGACAACGGAAAGGCCAGAGGCTGGATGCTGAGGACAAAAAGCTATAAATATGTCCTTTACAATACGGGAAAGAACAGGGAACAGCTCTTTGATATGGACTCGGACAAGGGCGAGACTTGCAATCTTGCAGGAGACAAAGGACATATTGAAACTTTGCAGCATCACAGGGATCTGCTTGAAATTTGGATGAAAGACAACGACGTGAGACCGTCACGTCCTATAATACACGACATACCAGGAAAAACATTGGATTGATATGGATATGAAAATGAAATACATAGGTCTGCCACTTACATTTTTGGCGGCAGCCTCATGTGGAGAATCGAAAAAAGAACAGGGCAAACAGCCCAACATCATTCTGATAATGACTGATGACCACACTCGGCAGGCTATGGGCGGCTATGGAGGCGTAATCGAGACACCGAACTTAGACAGAATAGCGGCAGAGGGAATAAGAATGGACAATTTCTATGTCCCGAATGCCATTTCCGGTCCGTCAAGAGCCTGCATTCTGACAGGCAAATACAGCCATAAGAATGGGTTTACCGACAACTCCAAGACTTTCGACGGAGACCAGCAGACTTTCCCTAAACTGCTGCAAAAAGCCGGCTACCAGACTGCTATGATAGGGAAATGGCACCTTAATTCCGACCCGCAGGGCTTCGATTATTGGAGCATCCTCAAAGGTCAGGGCGAGTATTATTCACCGCTGTTCATAGAAAACGGTGTGGAACGTATTGACAGTGGCTATGTTACGGATATTATTACCGACAAGGCCATTGCTTTCCTTAAAAACCGCGACAAGAAAAAGCCTTTTGCCATGCTGTACTATCACAAGGCTCCGCACAGGAATTGGATGCCGGCACAAAGGCACTTGGGATATTATGACGACCATATATTCCCGGAGCCGGACAACCTCTTTGACGATTATTCCGGACGTGGACGTGCCGCCAAAGAACAAGAGATGTCGATTGCCAAGAATCTGTGGCCGCAATGGGATCTTAAAGTAATGACTGAGGAAGAATTCGGGAAAAGCTATGCCGAGCTCGAAGACACAGGGAATGCAAATATGGACGATGTGAAAAGGGCTAACGATCAAGGCAACAGCTATTCCCAGATGAAAGGAGCCTACGAGAGGATGAACAAAGAGGAGAGAAAGCACTGGAATGAAGCCTACGCCCAAAGAATAGCTGAATACAAGTCGATGCAAGGCAGAGTGTCTGAAGAGGAAATGACCAGCTGGAAGTATCAGCAATACATGAAAGACTACTGTGCCGTTGTTAAGGGAGTGGACGAGAATGTAGGTAGGCTATTAGACTATCTGAAATCAATCGGGGAGCTTGACAATACCCTTATAATCTACACCTCGGACCAGGGATTTTATCTTGGGGAGCACGGGTGGTTTGACAAAAGATTTATGTATGAGGAAAGCTTCACCTCTCCTATGCTTATGCGACTGCCGGGAGCAATAAAAGCCGGACGGACGTCAAAGGCTTTCGCCATGAATATAGATTTGGCCCCTACCATTCTGGACTACGCCGGAGTGGAGATACCGTCAGACATTCAGGGACGCTCTCTGAGACCTGTCGTGGAAAATGAGGGAAAGGCTCCTGAGGGCTGGCGTACTGCCGTATATTATCATTATTACGAATATCCGTCATGGCATTCGGTAAAACGGCATTACGGCATAAGGACCGAAAGGTACAAGTTGATCCATTTCTATAACGACGTGGACGAGTGGGAGCTATATGACTTGAAGAAAGACCCGAAAGAGATGAAAAGCGTGTATGATGACCCGGAATACGCAAGTGTAAGGGACTCTATGCACAAGCAATTGGAGCAACTGCAAATTGAAGTTGAGGACACTGAAAATTTTTAAACCGAATATAATATGGACAGACGCGGATTTATAAAAGTCTCCGGTTGGAGCGCTCTCGGCCTTGCTGCCACAGGCTCTATTCTGAGCTGTGCAAGAACTCCGGGAAAGGACTTGAAACATATTCCTTCAGAAGCCAGGAAAAGATTTGAAGCTATAGGTGATCTTAAAGTTTTCTGGGGAGATATTCACAACCACTGCAACGTGACTTACGGGCACGGAGACCTGCTCGACGCCCTTGCAGCGGCAAAAGAGCAGCTGGATTTTTGTTCCGTAACCCCTCACGCCTTATGGCCTGACATTCCTCCGAAAGACGATCCGAGACTTGGCTGGGTGCTGGATTATCACACCTCTGCTTTCAAGAGACTGAGGCGAGGCGGCTGGGAGAAATATGTCGAGAAAATTAAAGAGTGGAACGAGCCGGACAAGTTCATTACATTCACCTCATACGAATGTCACTCAATGGAGTCCGGTGACCATGTAGCCTTATGCTACGACTATGACACTCCATTGGTGGAGGCTACCTCTGTCCCTGATTTGAAAGAAAAACTGAAACCGTACAAATGCTATATCACCCCACACCATATGGGATATATTACAGGATTTCGCGGATATAATTGGAAAGGCTTTAAAGACGGAGACCAGCAGACACCGTTCGTTGAGATGTTCTCGCGGCACGGCCTTGCAGAAAGCGATATGGGCGACTATGATTATCTTCACGACATGGGGCCGCGCATCTACGAGGGCTCAGTGCAATACGGATTGGAGCAAGGCCACAAATTCGGGCTTATGTGCTCTACAGACCAGCATGCCGGCTACCCAGGCAGCTACGGAGACGGAAGAATCGGAGTATTGGCACCATCTCTCAACCGGGACGATATATGGAATAATATGGGGGCAAGGCATATATATGGCATAACCGGTGACAAGATAAAGATTGATTTCAGCATCAACGGAGCCCAAATGGGAGATGTCATAAAAGGCGGCAGAAGGGATATATTTGTCGGTGTCGAAGCACAGAACTTCATTGACTATGTAGACATTATCAAAAACTCCGAATGCATAGCCCGTCTTAACGGCCCATATACGTCACATTGCAATACAGACGGGCTTATAAGGGCAAAAATAAAAATCGACTTCGGCTGGAACAGGGAGGAGGAATATGTACACTGGCTCGGACAGATAAAGGTGTCGGGAGGCAGAATTTTGTCATACCAGACCTGCTTCCGCGGAGCTGCATTCACATCACCGCAGCCAGGTGAGACAGAGTTCAAGACAAGGGTTAACAGGGTACTCGCACATGATGAAAACCATATCGAATTGGACATGTATTCCACAAAGAATCCGAACACATTGACCCCGGCAATGCAGGGAATTGTGCTCGATGTTGAAATGCCGGCAGACGGCACCATATCTGCGGAATTCAACGGACAGGAATTCAAATATACTCTCAAGGACCTGATGGAAGGCTCAAAAGCTCATTTTATGAGAGGCTGGCTGAGCGAGGCAATACAGTTCGGCAGAGCCTGCCCGCAGGAGGCATTCTCCGTATGTACATTCATGACGGACAACGAACAAGAAAAAGACACGGACTATTATTATGTCCGTGTCCGTCAGCGTGACGGCCAATGGGCCTGGAGTTCCCCAATTTGGGTGGAAAGGTAAGCCTCCGCTATGCCATTAGGGTTGGCGGAGCGAATGAGACGCAAAACTCTACATAGGGGTGATGACTGTCACGAATGACACCATCTCCCCTACTTTCTTATTTACAGTGAAAGAATATGCCGGTCTCGGCTCATACTGCCTGTAGGCGTATGAAATACGTCCTTCTTCACGTCCCATAACGATACGATGCGATGCCTTGACTTTCAATTTGATATTGTTACCGTCATCGAATTGAGTGACAAGGGTTTTCTTTTTGAAATCCGCCATTGGCTCGCAAGGAGGGAGGCTGTAGCGGATAGAGACCTTGCCGGCAGCATCTCCTGTAGCCGTATCATTTATAATGACCTTGCCGTCTTTTTTGAAGAAAGTCACCTTCCGGGTATGCTTCAAGTCACTATATGACTGATTCTCAACAATGCATACAGTTTTCTCCGGACTATCCTCCCATAGCGTCAGATGCGAGTCTGTCGTTTCAAGATTTCGGCCGTCCAATGTCAGAGTATTGTGGATTGCCGTCTGCCGGAACCATTCTCTCATCTGAAGAATTTCAGCGTCACCACCGTAGACATAGCCTCCGGAGTCAGGAAAGAAATTACGACCTTTTCTCCAATATTCAAAGGTGCCGTTGTCGGGCTGGCAATGCCATTCCCCCTTAGGCCCTGCCTTCATCACCATAACCGTCGCTGTGCTGTCCCAGCCATTCCGCATACAATAATATCCGGAAACCGGAAAAGCCCGTGAAGTGTAATCAGGCACACTCCCCTCCCGGCCTTTTGTGGCAAGCCATTTTATCATCCCGTCATCCTTAAACACCTTTGCCCACATCGTATATAAAGGAATCATATCCCGCTGGCCGTGGAAATCGGAAAACATAGGATTATGATAGTTCGGATACGAATAATTGTATATAACCTCTATCATCTTATGGCACAGATCTATATACTCTTGCGGAAAAGCATTTCTCTGCCCATTGGCGTCACAGATGCTAAGAGCCTTGAAGAATATGTTCACCGATTCCAAATGATAGTGAGGGTCAAGCTCGAATTGCATTCCGTCACTATACACTTGCTTTTTTATTTCAGCATTCAGGATTTCTATAGCTTTGTTTTTCCACTTTTCGGCATCCTTAAACTCAGGAAAAAATATAGCTCCGTACAACAGCCTTTGCGCCTCGAACAGCAAATGGTTGCCTTTTGACGAAAAGTTTGCCATTATATGCTCGCAATGCTTATGATAATTTATAAGGAAGTCGGACAGAAAATCTCCCGTAAAGTGAGGTGAAGGCAGGAAAAGCATAAATTGTATTATCTGTGCCTCTATCCTGTCGCTGACCTCAAGCGGACGCCAGGCGAAATACATATTGTCTGCCGTTTGGGGATCCCTCACCGTAGACTCGTCATAATTCCCTAAAGGATTCTTTTTAATCCAGTCCAGATACTCGAAAACCCATTCTTTGGCATATTTCTCATCGCCTGTCTCCCTATAAGCCCGGCCGAGAGGAATCCACCATTTGGTACGGTGCAATTGCCATCTTAGCTCGTTATCTCTGACCGGCCAATATTGCCAATCAATATCATCTCCATAGAAGAATGACGGCTGATAACCTTTATGTACGAAGAAACGATGCTCCAAAGCCTCATCTGCCCATCTCTGTTCTTCTTCCGTATTCTTGTCGTCTATCGAAAATCCCGGAAGCTCTATAGCTGCACGATTTCTGAAATAAGACAGAAGCCTGTTGGTGTCTCTGATTTCCGTATTCAGCAGACTAAAGACCTTTGTCGCCTCCTGAGCCGGAAGCGACAAAGACACAAACAAGCAAAGTATTAACGGAAAATACTTTTTCATTATAATCTTTCATCAAATTGCACGAAAAGTGCATTGTTGTATTGGTTCCCGGAACCGGCCCAAGAATTACGGTCTCCGTCAATCGAATAAACCAATTGGCCAAAAAATATACCGTTGGCATATTCCCCGTCATAAATCCATTTGTCGGGATTAACAGTAATCTTGTAACTATCAGGGTCGAGGTACAATAGCGGTTTGTCGAGATATGCCTGATTTTTATATTGGTAAACAGGGTCGTTTGAGCCTGGATTTACAGACAGGCCTCTGGATGTATAATAATTTTCCCATGCCTTATATATAAATAAATCGGTATTCGTATCGGAAATCTTTCCTGATTTATGAGTAGCCGGTCCCTCAAGGTTATGGAAATAGAAATCTCTTCTGAAATCTATTATGAAAGATGAGGCGTCCACGCCCTGTGCAAGTTCTCCGTTAGTCGCATAAGTTCCTCCTGTCTTAGGATTGGCTTTGATTGCAAAAGGCTTGAATCTGATAGGAGCATTTTCAGGAATAAAATACTCATAGATGGGCTCGTATACCGTAACAGCCTCTATTCCGGTGCCTGAGGTTACCTCAAGCAGCATGACCCCACCGTTATTCATCTTCAATTGGCTATCTGAAGTGACTTTCTGGAATTTCAAAAGTCCGCTATTAGTCACACTACCTAAAGTCTTGCCTAACTTGACCATTTTCCTATTATTATAAGTCAAGTTAGACTTAACTCCGTCAGTTTTGGCCGTTATCTGTCCTTCTGTTCCCAAGCTGTTCAAATCTGATGCTTTTGAAGCCAAAAACTGGCTCGGATAGGTACCATCATTTGGAAGGCCGAGATTGTTGCCGTATCTGAAATATGAAAAATAATATTCGTTTTCAAAAACTATGGACTTCATTCTTGCCCTTGCAAGAGGAACAGAGCCGGAGAAGGTAAATTCCTTTGTAAGCCCGTCCTTGTTGGTAATTACAGCTTTGAACCCGTTGGGGTATGTCTGCGGAGCCACAACAATATAATATTTGCCTTGCAGCAATGTTTTTGTTCCGTCCTTTGTCAGTGTTACAGTCTTAACCGGATTTGACGCTATTTCCGTAGTGACAGCACCGTCTTCTCCTATTGTTATCTGCAAGTCTCCGGCAAGATTTTCTCCATTGGCCCCCGTCAGTTCTACCTTTACAATATTTTGATACTTCGTAAGGTCTACACATACAATACCGCAGGCATTTTTGAAATAGAGATTCTGATTTGTAGAATTCGCCACGCTGATATTCAGATTATTGGCAAAGGTCCCCAACACCGCCTGCTGAACGGCCGGAAGGGTTGTTTTTATGGTTTTTGCAGAAGCATCGAAGACAGCATTCTCGTTGTATGGATACAGGGCAAGATACTCTGGAACTCCTTCCGCGGCAGTACCGGAAAAACTCACGTTCGGTCCGCTTTCCAATGTAACATACTTATTATTGGCCGCCCCGTCAAATATAGAAATCTCATCTCCGCTTTTCCATTCAATTGCATAAGAAGGCTTTAACTCTGTCTTAGTGCCATTAAAACCGGCATAAAATGTAAGCTCCGGCCTATCAGTCTGGAAATCTTTTTCTTTAGTACAAGCACAAACGGAACAGACTGCCAATGCAACAGCTATTTTAATACTTGTTTTCATAATATTCCTCTTCTAAGTAATTAGTCGTTCCTAAAGGCGTAATACCCTCATGGGTACCGCTGGCACATAATGGGCCTTCAATTTCAAAAGTCAAGATATGACTTTCCGGATTACAATAATTCTTTTTCATAATATTAATATTTCAATTCTCTATAACGCTTTATGGCTTCCAAGAAATAATAATCAGCATAAATCAACGGAACGTCAATTTCGCTGCCCAACGAGGCCGCTCCGGTGCTGTGTTTCAAGATGAAGAAGCCGTTATCCCCTTTCTCAGCAAGGTATTCCGGAGAAGAAAGAGAACGGATTATGCTCTCTGCATAGCCGAAATATACCTTTGAAAGGCTTTGACTCACATAGTCCTGGAGTTCCAGCAAAGCCGATGCTGTAACAGCCGCAGCCGAGGCGTCTCTCGGCTCGTCAGGGATATTCGGTGCATCGTAGTCCCAATAAGGTATATTGTCCTTTGGAGTCGTCTTGCAATTCATAATCAAGGCGGCTATATTCTCTGCCTGCTTAAGATACCTGTCATATTTTGTAAAGCGGTAGCACAGAGTATATCCGTACAGAGCCCATGCCTGGCCGCGAGACCAAGAAGAGGCGTCGGAATATCCCTGGTGGGTCCCTTTGGACTCTACAGTGCCGTCATCGTTATAGCTTACAACATGATATGAGCTATAGTCTTCCCTAAAATGGTGTTCCATAGTCTTGTCGGCGTGCTTTATTGCAATCTCGCGATATTTCGGGTCTCCGGTGAATTCACTTGCCCAGAACAGCATTTCCAGATTCATCATATTGTCGATTATGACAGGATAATTCCATTTTCCGAAATTCCATGAACGGATAAGCCCGATCTGTGGGTTAAACCGGCTAATCAGAGAATTGGACGCTTCGATGACAGCAGCCGCAGAGACACTGTCTTTCTCCACTTCATACTGCTTACCATAGCTGCAAAAGACCATAAATCCCAGGTCATGGGTAGTCTTTATTGCCGGGACATCGGAAAGCCTTGCTGTGAATTCCATTGCCCTCTTTTCCATTTCCTTATCTCCGGTCAGCTGATAATAAAGCCAATAGACCCCCGGGAAAAAGCCGCATGTCCAGTCTTTCGGAAGGAGCTTATATGTGCCGTTCTCCCAAGAGCGCGGGGTAACTGACGATGTGTCAAACCTTTCCGACATCAAGGCAAGCTGTTCCCCTGCCCTCTTAATGTCATTGTCAATAAGCGATGCCATATCATTATTCCCCTTGCAGGAAAACAGCAGCGCCACCAAAACAGAAAAAACTATTATTTTTATATTTTTCATAATTATAAATTAAACAAATTATTATTCCCAACCCTGATTCTGTGAAAAATTACTTCCGGCCATAAGGTCCAAATCCCTCTGCGGCAACGGCAGAAGCTCGTTTTTATTCTTCCTCGTATATTGACCGCATACATAATAGTCAGGCGCCATTTCGTGCCAATCCGCCAAAGATATATATGTATTCTTAATTGTCTCATAATAGATTCCCCACCTTATGAGATCTTGACGCCGATGTCCCTCAAATGCCAATTCATAGGCTCTTTCATCCCTGACTGCCTGACGGAATTCCTCATAACCCATGCCTTCAGCAAGATCACATAATCCGGAAGCGGCATTGATCGGAAGGCCGAAACCGCGACGGCGCACTATATTAACAGACTCGTATGCACCTGCGGTAGGGCCGTTATGCACCTCATTGACAGCTTCGGCATACAGCAGCAGGACATCGGCATATCGCAATATATACCAATTAGTATTGGACATATTTGCATCTATAAGCATATTGTCCGGATCGACATATTTCTGAATATCCCATTTGGCCGGTGTCAGTTTGTCGTTGAATGCCTTCCTGTATTCTGCCGGAGCATCGGCAGGAAGCGCCATTTCCAATGTGCCTTCTTTCGTTACCCCGTCTTCTTTGTATTTCAGAACTGAATTCTTGCCAATATTCTTGGAATACTGATAATCGGCTATCGACAATTTCCATCTCCTGTCCTTGTCGTAATCTTTCCAGTTGGCGGCAAACGTAGGTACGACTTTCCAGTTGGCAGCCACCCTTATAGCCTTAATAGACCCGTCTTGAGCTGTAACACCATTCCATTTACCGATACGGCCGCTGGCATCGCTGCTCCTGTTGCCTGTGATTGTAGGCGAGAAGAAACTTACTTCAATCAGGCTCTCCTTAGGGTCCCAGATGCTATTGCCGCAGTTTTTCCAAAGCTGCTCATAATCTTCCAAAAGGCCATGCTGCCCGGAATCTATGAGAAGACGTGCAGTGTTGGCTGCCTCCTCCCACTTAGTCTTATCGTTTAAAGGATACCCGGCCCATGTGGCATAGACCTTGGCAAGGAGACCGAGAGCCCCTCCCTTTGAAATACGGAAAGCATTGTTCTTACGATAAGGGTCTTCATTCGCATAAGGCAGATTATCCACTGCATATTTCAAATCTGCCTCGATGAACTTATATACCTCGACAGGCTCGACCTGCACAAATGTCGAAGGGTGCTGTGAAGACTGTTCCGTGTCTTTCATCAGTGCGACATGGCCATACCAGCGCACAAGTTCGAAATAGAACAAAGCTCGCAAGGCACGCGCCTCGGCGATATACACAGTAGCCAATTTTTTCTCGGCCTCAGGGAAAGACTCAATCTTGCCGGAGAGACGCTCCAGGAAATCATTGGCATCGTAAATTGCCGAATATAATGCCCGCCAGGTCTCCTGGACTTCATTTTCCGTGCTGGTATAGGCATTGCTCGGCACATTACGGAAATTGGTTATTTCATTTCCTACCACTTTGGCTATATCCGACGGCAGAGTAAAATAAAGGGAAAGATGATAGCCGTACATCGGATCGGGCGTCATATCCCTGTATATACCCAAAAGGACACTCTCTGCCTCCGAAGCAGTGTTCATATATTTGCTCTTCTCCACCTCGGTATAACTCTTTTCGTCAAGCGAACAGGCGGCTGCGGACAGTGCCATTGCAATCGTAAGGATTATATATTTTATATTTTTCATATTATCAGCATTTAGAATTGGATTTCAACACCAAAAGTATAGGTGCGGCTCTTAGGATAGGCTCCCCAATCAAATCCCGGCATAAGAGGGCTGTTCCTCATGCTTACTTCAGGATCATAGCCGCTGTATTTTGTAAGACAGAACAGGTTCTGCATCGTAACATAAGCCCTCAGCTTGCTCAGATGCACCTTGTTTATCAGTTTATGAGGAAGAGAGTATCCGAGAGTGATGTTTTTCAGCCTCAGGAACGAGCCGTCTTCAATAAATCGAGAATAAAGCTCGCTGCTGACGTAGCCTTTAGCTGAAGGGACCCGAGAAGAAGCATTATCGGGCCTCCACCTGTCAGCCACCTCACTGAACATATTGTATCTCTCCTCCTTGCTCTGTGTACTGAACAGCCTCGTGGCATTATAGATATCGTTTCCGTATGTAAACTGGAACATGAAGCTGAAATCAAAGTCATAAAAATTGAACGTGTTGGTGATGCCTCCGAACCATTTCGGCTGACCATTTCCAATTTTTGTCCTGTCGGCAGTAGTAATAATTCCGTCACCGTCAAGGTCTTTGTACTTAACCATTCCCGGCTCGACTGAAGTGCCTGCATGAGTGCTTATATCAGGTACGCCCTCTTTCAGCACCATTCCTCCGCCGGGCATCATATTAAAGTCGGAATATTGGTAAACGCCCTCGTAAACATAACCGTACATATCACCCAAGGCAGAGCCGACGTATGATATGTAATCGTAGTTGTTGAAGTTGGTATTAAACCCTGTCTTTGAAAGAATATAGTCATCAACTCCGCCCTGGAGAGAAACAAGGGTATTCTTTATAAAAGACATGTTGAATGTCGTAGACCAGAAGAAGTTCCTTTTGCTGAAATTCACGGTATTCAATGTCAGTTCAAGTCCACGGTTACGGATTTTACCTATATTCTGCCATTGGCTGTCGAAACCTGTGACATGAGCGAGGCTTTGTGCCAAAAGCAGATCCTTGGTGTCCTTGTTGAACAGGTCTACGGTAAGGTTGATCCTGTCTTTAAATAGACCCAAATCCACTCCGAGATTGGCCGTTGTGGAACCCTCCCACTTTAGGTTCTTGTTGGCTATCTGTTTTGGAGTAAGCACTGTAACCTGACTTGTGCCGACACCATATTTTGCCGTAGTGTACAAATCCATTGAAAGATAATTGCTTATCCTGTCATTACCCACAGTACCCCAGCCTGCACGGAGCTTTAGATTGGATATCCAATCCACCTGCTTCATGAACTTTTCGTTGGAGATATTCCATGCGGCAGCAAAAGAAGGGAAGTAACCCCACTTGTGATTTTCGGAGAACACGGTAGACGCATCTGCACGCATTGTCGCCGTGAGCATGAATCTGTCATCAAAATTATAGAAAGCCCTGGCAAAGAACGACAGTCTCAGATTTTCATCCTTGAAAGTACTTACCTGGCTTGGAGTAGCCCCGAGACCGAGATTGTCAGTGCCAAGATTGTCGAACGGGAAATCCTTGGCCTGCCCGAAAAGGGACTCCGTACCTCTGAAAGAAACCTCGTGGCCGAGCATGAATTCGGTCTTGTGTTTCCTTGTGAAGTTCTTTTTGTAATTGAGGACATTGTTGTTTGACCACCTCTTTGTGGTTAGGCTCTCTGCCTGCCCATATACTCCGCCGGCACGATAAGCCTGACTTGAACTCTTGCCGTAAAATATATCCGAGCGTCTGTAATTGGCATTGTACGTGCCTGAAGTCTTGAATGTAAGCCCTTTGATTATATCAATCGTTACAGAACCGCTCGCCACCCACTGCTCATCTCTCCTGACCTGGTCGGTAGCTTCCACTTGAAGAATCGGGTTGCTTCGGTTTGAGTCGAAGTTGGACATGGTAAGCGAGAGCGGATCATACATACTGTGCCTCAAATCATAATCGCTGACCCCCAAACCTCCGGTCGGACGATACCGAAGCAGGTTCGACAAGACGCCGCCGCTTGTCCCCATACCTGTGCGTTTGGTGTTCGTATAGTTGATTGAGCCGTCGAACTTAATCCAATCATTGATTTTCTGACGGAGTTTCACACGTGCCGAGTTCTTCCAATATCCGCTGTTGGTGAAAATTCCGTTCTCATCGAAATGAGAGAAAGATGCCGTGTAGCTTGTGCCCTTGGCACCTCCTGAAACGCTGACATCGTGATTCTGAGACCACGTTGGACGGAAAGCCTCTTTCTGCCAATCAACGCCGTCCACGCCCTTGTAATCATCTATTGACTGATACTTATATGCTTCTCCTTTCTCGTCTTCGCCGATGTTGAAATAAGTCGTTCCGTATCTTGACGGATTTATCTCAAGCTGAAGTTTGACGAAATCGTAAGGCGAGAGGAGTTCCATTCTCTTTGCCAGCACCCTATAGCTTGCAGAGCCGTTGTATGTAACCTGGGCCTTGCCTTCACGGCCGCTCTTCGTTGTCACGAGCACAACTCCGTTCGCGGCCCTTGCTCCATAGATAGCCGAAGCGGAAGCATCTTTCAGCACCTCAACCGACTGAATATCCTGATTGGCAAGGAAATCTATATTATCCACCTCGAAGCCGTCTACAATGTATAGCGGGGCATAACTTCCGTTCACCGTGCCCACGCCCCTGATCTTCACATCAAAGCCTGCTCCGGGAGTGCCGTCCAATGAAGTGATGTTTACTCCGGCCACCTGGCCTCCAAGTGCTTCCATGACGGAAGCTGTCTTGTAGTTCCGGAGATTTTTCTCGCTTACGGAAGCTATTGCACCAGTAAGGTCGCTCCTCTTCATTGTACCGTAACCGATGACCAGCACCTCATCCAGCAGATTGTTATCCGGCAGGAGCTTAACATTCATAATGGTTTTGCCGGCAACCGGTATTTCCTGCGTAGTGTAACTTATATAACTGTAGACAAGAACAGCCGTATTTGACACGGTTATCGAATATTTGCCGTCAATATCTGTTGTCCGCCCGTTGGTCGTACCTTTTTCAAAGACTCCTACTCCTACAAGAGGGATATCATTCTCATCCGTCACTACTCCCGTAACAGTTATCTGTCTTTGTGCAAATGCAGTAAACGACAACAGGAACGCCAACACCAATAGGGAGAGCCTCTTCAATAATCTATATATATTATTCATTATTTCAATGTTTAAAATCATAAAGTCAGTCTCAATACAATCAGAATGCGGTGTCAAACCAGATGAAGATAGGGAAATCTCCTTTCTTGAAATTTGCAGCCGGATCACTTCCTCCGTTCATGCCGTATATCATCTGACCGACAAACACTCCGTTGGCATAGCCGGCTTCATCCTTAAATTTGTCCGGATTGATGAGCACAGAGAAATCGGACTGATCAACATAGCCGAGCCGCATAGATAGATTTCCTTTATCGAAATATGACATCGGTTCTCTCGCTCCAGGATTGACAGTCTTACCCACTCCTGAGTAATAGGCTTCCCAAATGTGTCGCATAAATGAATTTGCTGTCGATGGCTGCCCGTTTATATGAGAGGCAGGACCTCCTATGTTGAAGAAATTGAATGTCCTGCGGTAGTCCATGGCAAAACCTGACGGAGCAAAGCCAGTTCCGGTAATAACCGGGGCTGCGGAATGCCCTCCGGTCTTAGGATTGCATTGGAACACAAATGGGGTATATTGGATATTAAATCCGAACTTCTCTATATTGAAATTAAAGAAGACAGGGATTTCTCTCGTTACAGCCGCCTTAGAAGTGCCGCCTACAGTCACGACAACCGTAGCATAATCGCACATCCTTGCTGTGGAAGCTTTTACTGTGAGTTCACCTGTCGCAGGGTCGATAGTTACATTGGCTTTGCACCAGGTCTTCTTAACCGACCACTCTACAGGCTGGCCTGCCGGAATATCGGACTCAGCCACAGGAATTGCAAGTGAAGCGTTTCCCGCCTGCAGTCTGAACTGGTTTGCATAATCGGAAATCGGAGTAAGTCCGAGGTTATTGCCGTACCTTACATAACTGAAATAATACGGATTCTTAACGACCCTGAACTTGCATTCGGCAATCATATCATTCTTGGTATTCTCAGCCTTGACCTTGACGTTGTACTCCCCAAGCGGAATGCCGTTGCTCCCGGCTGCTGATATGACACCTGTGCTGGCATCAATAGAAAGCGATGACAATTCGGCAGGCAATTCCTCTGCAAATGAATAGGTTAGATAGTCTCCCTCTATTGCAGAAACCGGAATGCTGAAAGCCACGTCCTGATAAATATCTTCAATGGTACCGTATTCAAAACCGGAAACGGGCTTAACATAAGCCACCGTCTCTATCTTGTAAATATCATCGAAATCCTTTGCACCGTAAGCATTTGTAACTGTTATTGAAACAGTTATTATATCACCCGGCGTAAGAGTATTGCCCTCCGATATGGATATTTCTCCGGTGTTGGCATCAATGGAAACCGGAGCGTCTGCCGGTGTGACGGCCTTCAAAGCATATTTCAGCCCGGCCATTGAGCCTGAGTATGCAGGCATAGCGGATTTGAAGGCATAAGCGGCTTCAACACGCCCGATTGCAGGAGAATACTCCAAAGACAAAGGTGCTGAAATGATGTCTACGGTAAGGGCGTTCTCAAACAGGCCGGCCGCATAATCCTCACCGGCAATGAACGTCGTCAGCCTGAAAGATAGGGTATATTTTCCCGGCTCGAAGTCAGGATTATTGCCTATTACCGACACTACACCTTTGGATGAAACGGAAAAAAGCTTATCAAAATCGCTCACAGGCTCACCGTCTCTGAGCACAGAGGCTATCTTATATTTCTTGATTGAAATATGGCCACCGTCAGTCGTAATGGCAGCCTCAGGCAACTCTGCACCGGCCCCTCTCACGTCTTCCAATTTGACGGTAAGCAATTCCGGCTTCACAGTTATCCCGTCAGGAATAGGCTTCATCATATTTACCTCTATAGCATTCTCGAATTTATAGCTCTTACCGGCAGATTTACATACGATATCCATGGCATACAGACCTACAGGCATGGCATCGGTGTCGTGGAGAGAAACCACTCCGGACTCCTTGTTTATGCTGAAACAATCCGTCTCATAAGTTTTTCCGTCCAATCTGACTACGCTTATCACGAAATCATATGGTTTGTCGCCGTGCCAGGTCGGATTCAGATTGAAGTTAGTTGAGGGGCCAATATCGGTGATGCCCGGATAATACAAAGTAAAATCCGATTCGTCCACAATCCCCTCCGGATTGCAGGCACCCAACATTATGCCGAACGACAAAATTGCCGTAATTGAGAGTATTCGGGTCAATAAACTTCTCATAGCGTTATTTTAATTTATATGAAATATTGTACGTCTCACCATTGACAGTCACCTTGGCGGAGGCTCCATCCGAATGGAAAGTTCCCTCCGAGCCGGCTTCGTTGTCTGTATATTCTGCATTTATCTGCATGTCACTGAAAGAGTCAGCAGAGCCGAAAGGCACAATCACCGTGATAAATCTTGCAGCCTTGCCAGCAGCTTTCGTCACGCCTACTCTATAATACCTCCTTTGCACTTTCTCATTGATTTTATCAGAGAAATAATTTGTGCTGTTTGTAGCTTCATATCCCTCTACTGTCTCTGTAAATGTCTTGAAAGCCATATTGTTGCCATCTCCGAATATAGTATGGGCTCCATATTGCCCGGCAGGATAATCTGTGTCCGGAACTACATCGTTCTTGGCAGGGCATAGATTGAATGCTATATTCACTTTTATTCCGTCACCTGTGCCGTAGCCCTCGTCAAGTATTACGAAGAATTTCTTATTTACAAAGAAAACGGCTCTCCTGTGCGATAGGTCGGGATAGGAATCATTTTTGGTGACTACATATTCAATCCCGTCATAGGAGCCGCTGCCTAAAAACTCTCCTTTCATTCTTGAAGAAGAAATGGTAGCCGTCTCCTTGGTCATTGTATTATGCATTGATGTACTCCTGAAGGCTTCTCTCAGCTTATTCAGCTCTGCACTGCCGCCGTAGGTAAACACTCCGGCATCCGGCAAGAAACGGCGTCCCTTGTTATACAGACTGATTGTGCCGTTGTCCGGCTGACAATGCCATTTGTTGTCTGGATTATAATTGTTTTTCAGGACCAGCATCATAGAACCGGCATTCCAACCGCTTCTGAACATATAATATCCGGATTTGTCATAAATCCTTACATCGTCGGACGGCTTTGTGCCCGAAATGCCCTGAGTGGACATATACCTCAACTCTTCGTCATCGGGGAACATTGCCAGATATGACCTTAAATTCCTGAGAATAACGTTCTTGGTGAAGGACGAGCCACAACGGGTGTCATTATAATTGTCAATGGAATAGTTCGGATAGACAATATCCATTATGAATCTGGACGCTTTTCTAAGATAGGAATTGTAATTCGCAGGGAATTTGTCCACCGCGTTATTGGCAGCCGCCAGCTGATAAAGGTTTATGAAGTCAGCCAGCACTCCTAAATGATAGCTCGGATCCAATTCATTATGCACCCCGTCTTCATTAAATTGTGAGACCAGGCTTAAGCTGACACCTTTGGAGCCGTAGTCAAACCAAGCAGAGGCACGTTTGAACTCAGGCATCAGCATTCCGGCCATTGTCAATGCCTGATACTGTGCAAGTCTTATATTGCTGTTTTCAAGATTGAATGGGTTCGCCAAGATGCTCTCGGCATGATCATAGAGACCTTTCAGGAAAACCGTAAGCCACTCCGGAGTAAAATTCACGGAATACTTGTAATAATCAAATGCGGAAAGCTGGTCAATCAGTCTGGATGTAGTCTGAAGCCCGTGCCATTGATAATTCTTACTATTGATCTTGCCTTCCGGACAAGGAAATTTTTCAAGCCAATCGCCATATATTGCCTTCCAGGCCTGAATATATTTCTCGTTACGGGTCACTCTGTAGGTCTTTGCCTGCGGCACCACCCACTGAAGTCTGTGCTTCTGATAAAACCACTCCTGATCCGTAACGCCCTCTGGGGTAAAATTCCAATCAATCTTGCCGTCTTTCATGAAAGACCAGTATTTTGTAAGACCGGTTTTGTCATCAACGCCCTCCGCATAGTTATTTACATAAAAGCGATATCCGGCGTCTGGCGTGGCCTGGTCTGCCATATTACGCTGTGTGTCATTCACTTGAGGTGCAATGAGATCTACATTTATATTCTCTGTTCCTGTCCTCATCCGATAATAATCAAGCAAATATGCGGCAGCTACATACATCTGTCCATCCTGATAGGACTTCTTGACTTTTTCCATGCCCGGATAATCAAGATTAATCAGGTCAAAAACCTCTTTGACTATCTTGTCGTCCGGGCCGTCTTCCGGAATCATCTGAATATCATCGGGATTTCCTTTGGAATAGCCCGCGTCCTCTTTCACCGTACAAGAGAACGCCAGCAGCGACAAAACTGTCAGATATAAAATTCTTTTCATATTTATTATTAACTATTTAGCAAGTTTCTCCAATTTATATTCTCCAGAATCAAGCGTAAGGTAAGCACACTTTTCATCGGCCTTGACTCTAAAGGATTTGTACTTCGTGCCATTCTTGTATGCCACCCAGCTGCCCGGCTCAAGATCGGCCAGCAACATCTTAACACCGCTATGCTCGGCATTTACCGTAAATGAGAAGCTGTCGGAAAACTCTTTCCCTGTCTTATTGAACACAACAGCCCTGTCGGCTATATATGCACCTGCAACATTTCCCTCGTCTATTTTTGACACTTTCTCCAAGTTCTTGACATTATTGTCGGCAACCTGAATGACATTGAGGAAACAGTCCTCGGCCTTGGCCACCGACGGGGTCTGTTCTATCCTCCACTGTCCATACTCCTTAGCCACATCAGGTCTTCTAGCAGTCGGGGCTGTGTGATAATTCTTACCGAACACCCAGAACTCTTTTCCTTCACCGCCTACCTTATCTATATTGGCTCCCTCCGGCATAAGCATATCGCATTTCAACATACCGGAATCCCCGTTCAAAGTCCTCTTGACCGTGAATGTATTGCCGGATATTTCCGGCTCCTCAATGGAGTGCATAAGCCAGTATTTCTTGTAGGACGGGTCTGCAGCCACGATATGGTCAAAAACGATCAACGCGGCCGGCACAATGTCGGATTTAAGATTAAGGAATACGAAAGAACGCCTTACATCCTTTACCTTTGCGGAATATGCGGCCGTTATATCGCCTTTAAGATATGTAAAGTCTGGTTTGTTGCGGTTCGGGCCGAAGCAGTTGGCCAAAGTCCTGCCCACAGTATATTCTTCGCCAAGCAAATCGTCAAATGAGCGGCAGGTGTCCCAACCTTTTCCGGGCATTCTCTGGCCTCCGTCATTTGCGGCAGTCTGCGTCTTGTCAGCCCCACCGTAATTATAACATTCAAACACCTCTGCCGGATCATATATAAGCAGGGAATTGTGTGCTATTGTCCTCTTGGTGTAGTTCTTATTGTTTGCTGAATTGTAGCCGCCGTCGGTTCCTTGATAAAGACCGGAATCTATAGCCAAAGGCCCTTTATAGTAAATCTGGAAAGAGCCGCCGTCAAGGTGCTGGTGGTTGCCGACGAAATTCTCATTGACTTTCATTTCGGCTATGACACTGTTTTCTCCCCAACCGGTACGAGCCAGCATCCAGCCGAAAGGCGTGCCGCTATAACGGGTAAGAGGCAAATCATCAGGAGGCAGTCCCTTTAGATTTATATCTCTCCACAACAAGTTGAATATCAAACAGTGAGGCTCAATACTCTGCTTTTTCTCAAACTCGTATGCAAGATAGGGATCTTTGTAATAACTCGATGCAAGCATGGCAGGAAGGGCGTAGGAAACCCAAGGTATCCTCACGTGATTGACGTCGCCTGCCGGCAGCACCATTCCGTCCGGACGACGGCGATATATAAAGTCATAGAGGACATATTGCTGGGACGGATCATAGACATGCTTCGCCCCGATTTTGTCCAATATCCACAATGAGAACAAGTCATTGCTAAACCTTACATTCACATAACTTGTCCCCTGATGATAATTTCCCCCTTTGTATATAAAATTTCGGGCAGGGATATAATCCTCTACCAACATCTGCCTGACATAGTTGTACATATCAGGATATTCGTCATATATGGCTATACCGGCAGAGAGCATGTCCCTGAGAATCATCCACTCGGAGCTGTGACCTGCCAGAGGCTCATTCCTTTTCGGAGGATATCCGCATTCCATAGTGCCGGCAATTCTCACGAATTCTTTTATATAGGCCTGCCTTTCTTCAGGCTTCATAATGTCATAGCACCAATCGTAGACAATAGCCCCGACCATGAGCATAGAGCCGCTTGCACGCGAAAGATCGTTCTTTGTAGGGAAATTGGTTCTCTTCAAGGTGTCTAATATCTCCGTTATTGCCGTCCTGCCCTCGGTCTTGTCTCTGAAGACAAGATAATTCAGGGCGTTGAGCTGTGCTCTTGACGTCACACCGCGCATTTTTGCATAATAGCGGAATCCCCTGTCGGTTTCCGCTGCCTCTTCGGCAGGAGTACGGTCAATCCCGGCTTTTTCAATCGCAGCTATAACCTTCCGCCCCTCATGGGTCTGCATCTTCTCTTTCAGTGCCGGTATTTCGTTTTCGCGGATATACAGTCGCGGATGCACTGCAGGAGGATCCGGCAGAGTGAGTGTCGTTGCCGACTTATTCTGTTCTTGATTATTTGTACTTAGCCCTTTGGAAGTACAGCATGTACTTACCGAAAGCACCATAACAATTGAAATTGTCGCACCGGTTATCAGTTTCATAATATCATAATGTTAATAATGCAAATTTATTGAAATAATCCGAAGGTGAAATTTCAAATTATCCAATAATTTCTCATCATCATACAAAACGATTTAGATTTTGTCCAAAGACTTTTGATTTCGTACAAAACCGCCGCTTGTGGCAGCCGTTCGGGCAGATGCCTACGGCCTTACGGCCTCTGCATGACAAGTGAGACTCCGGACTTGGAGCGACAATGAATGTATCGCGGGGGAACAAAAGAAACCGCCGCAAAGTTACAATAGGCAAATGCCGATTATATATAGACAATAATATAATACATCATCAGGCCGGAGGCTATCAACTTAATGCCGGTACCGAACAAGAAGCCGACAAAAGCTCCCGCAGCAGACTTGATTGAGGCTACCGCACCCTTGCCGGCAATCAGCAATTCAGCTAAGAAAGCTCCAAGAACAGCCCCAAGAATAATGCCGACAGGCGGAATGAGCATACCGACAAAAAGGCCGATAATGGCTCCCCAGCCGGCATATTTGCTCCCACCGGTAGCCTTTGTAAACCACGCCGGCACAACATAGTCAAGCACAGTTACCAAAATCGTGACGCCCAACCATACCAGCAGGAATTTTGAGCTCATCGGATCTCCGGCCCCATTGGTGCCGCCCCATATATACATGAACAACAGCCCAATCCAACTTAACGGCGGTCCCGGAAGAGCCGGCACCACGCTTCCGATAATACCTAAGACACCGAGAAGCACGGCGAATACCTCCATTGTGATATTAGCGTCCACCTATTTCGACATTAATGTTTCTATTTCATCAGGAAAAATCGGAAGCCGCTCCGGACCGAGTCTTCTTGCTCCGTCTGCCGTGACTAAAATATCGTCTTCGAGACGAATACCGCCGAAATCGTAATATGACTCCAATTTAGCAAAATCTATGAAGTCCTTGCAGATTCTTTCTGCCTTCCATTTTTCTATAAGTGCAGGAATGAAATATATTCCAGGCTCATCCGTAATCACATTGCCGGGCACGAGTTTGCGAGCCATTCTGAGGCTGCCGAGCCCGAGCTGTGCAGAACGCTGCTGATCATCGTCATAGCCGACTATATCCTCACCTAAATCTTCCATATCATGCACATCCAGCCCCATATTGTGTCCGAGACCGTGAGGCATGAACATTCCTGCCACTCCCTCAGACACCATAGCGTCCACATCACCGTGCAACAGCCCGATAGATTTCAGACGGTCCAGCATCAGTCGGGCGACAGCGAGATGTACTTCCCTGTATGTTATACCCGGCTTTGTAAGACTGAAAGCAAATTCATTGCAATCGCAGACAATGCTGTAAATCTCTTTTTGTTTTGAGGTGAACCTCCCGGAAGTCGGATATGTCCTTGTGAAATCGGAGGCATAGTGCATGTTGCTTTCCGCACCGGCATCTATAACCATAAGTTTCCCAGGCTCTATAATCTTGTCATGCAAATGATTATGCAAAGTCTCTCCCCGCTGGGTCAGTATGGTAGGGAACGACACGCCCCAGCCCTCGCTTAGGGTCACACCCTCCATTTTGCCGACAATGTCCTGCTCAATCACACCGGGAGCGATATTCTCCCTTGCGACCGTGTGCATTTTATATCCCAATGCACAGGCATTGTCAATGGCCTCAATCTCACATCCCTCTTTCACCAGCCTCATCGACACCACGGCTCTTGTCAAAGCCAATGACGCCTTCCCGACGGGCTCTGACTTGCTCAAATCCTCATAACCTATTCCGGTCAATGAAGAAAGCTTCATCGTATTATAATATCTCGACGGAGAAAGGAAGTGGATTTTGCGTCCCTGCGACATGGCTTTTCTGACATCTTCATCAAGCCTTGAATAAGGGGCGGAAGCCCCGATGCCCACACTTGCAGCTATGGACTGCACTAATGGCTGAGGTCCCATCCATATAATATCCCCAATCTCCACGTCATCAGCGTAAATTGTCTCCTTGCGGCTGTCCAAGTCGAGGATTGCAGCATATTCAGGCTTGTCTATTCCGAAATAATATAGCCAAGAACTGTCCTGACGGAATTTATAGCAATTATCCTTATATTGGGCAGGAGCCTCTACATTGCCTATAAACAGGGCTATGCCCCTTTTCCCCTCCGGCGCCGTCTCTGCCATTTTGTCCATAAGGACGCTGCGGCGTCTTATATATACCTCTTTTGAAAACATATATCTTGAATTTTATTATTATCAATATCTTGGGAGCAGGCCTTTGTCAATCAGCACTTCCGCTATCTGAATAGCATTGGTGGCAGCACCTTTCCTTATATTGTCTGAGACACACCAGAAATTGATGCCGTTAGGGACTGAAAAATCCCGGCGCAGACGTCCCACGAACACATCGTCCTTGCCCAAAGCATAAAGCGGCATCGGATAGACATTATTCGCCGTATCGTCCTGAACGACAACTCCGGGGGCGTTCTCCCATATACCACGAACATCGGAGAGCTCGAACGGCATCTCAAATTCCAGGTTGATTGACTCGGAATGCCCGCCCACAACCGGCACCCTTGCCGTAGTGGCAGTGACACCTATTGACTCGTCGCGGAGAATCTTGTGCGTCTCGTTCACCATTTTCATTTCTTCTTTGGTGTACCCGTTCTCAGTAAACAAATCTATATGCGGCAATATATTTTCATCAATCGGATAAGGGTAGAAAGCCTCATACTCGCCCCATTTCTTGCCGGCACGCTCGGCGTTCATCTGCTCCACTGCCTTGTGGCCGGACCCCGTTACGGACTGATATGTCGAAACCACAATCCTCTTAATCCTATATTTGCGGTGAAGCGGAGCCAAAGGCAGCAACATCTGAATAGTAGAGCAATTAGGATTGGCTATTATATAATCATCGGATGTCAGCACATCCGGATTTATCTCAGGGATAATCAGTTTCTTGGTAGGATCCATTCTCCAGCAAGAAGAATTATCCACTACGCGGCAACCTATGGCGGCAAATTTAGGAGCGAGGTCCCGTGAAACATCAGAGCCGGCAGAAAATATTGCGAGCTCAGGTTTCGCAGCAAGAGCCTCCTCCGCACTTACAACATTATATTCCTTGCCTTTGAAAACCGTCTTCTTGCCGACAGATCTTTCCGAAGCGACAGGGATAAATTCCGATACCGGGAAATTCCTCTCTTCCAAAACTTCAATCATTCTCGTGCCGACCAGACCGGTGACACCTACAACTACAACTTTCATAATTCGTTTAATTTAACACATCTAACATCAATCAGGCATCCGCACTATTGCAGAATGTCGTTCAATACGCCGCTTGCCGTCTGATAAGCTCCGGCGCCGGCACCTTGTATTACAAGCGGTGACGGATAGAACGCAGTTGTAATAATCGCTGCATTATCTGTGCCGCAGAGGTTGTAAAGCGGGTTATCGGCACCCACCGATTTCAATGCCATAGAAGCGGTATAACCTTTGGGAGACGACGGGTCTTTCACCAAGGAAGCGATAAATCTCTGTCTCAATCCTTTCTCGGAAGCCGCCTTGAACGATGAGGCAAAAAACTCCTCATTGGCGGCAAGTTTTTCATAAAAAGCCGCCACCTTGCCACTGAAAAATTCAGCTCCAAGCACAGGCTCTATGAGTACATCGTCCTCATCAATACCAACACCGGCCTCTCGCGACAAAATCAGAAGCTTGCGCAAAACGTCCCTACCGCTAAGGTCGAGCCTCGGGTCCGGCTCCGAATATCCGGCTTCCTGGGCATAACGGACAACGTCTGCAAATGTCCTGCCGTCTTCTCCACCCTTATATGTGCTGAATATGTAATTCATTGTCCCTGAAAGGACTGCCTCTATCTTAAATATTTCGTCGCCACTGTTGATACTCCTCGCAATTGACTCTATAATCGGCAGTGCCGCCCCGACAGTGGTCTCATATTTCAGAGAAACGCCATTCTCAACAGCAGCTGTCTTCAAAGCCCTGTATTGGGAATAGGGTGCGGCAAAAGTGATCTTGTTGCTGGCGACTACCGAATAGCCTTTGGCAAAAAGATTTATATATTTATACGATATATCGGAACTTGCAGTGCAGTCAACAAAGACCGGATTCTGTAGAGAAATTTTTGCGAGAGCTTCGAAAAACGCCTCATTTGTAGCCGGCTCCCCGTTCTTAAGCTTATTTTCCACCTCCGCCGGATTAATCCCCTCCTTGTCTATAATATATTTCCTGCTATTGGAAATTCCGGCGATATGCAGTCTCTTTCCCGTTCTTGCGGCGATATCCGCCCTATTCTTAGCGATAATATCCGTCAAGGCCTTTCCTACAGTACCGTAACCGGCTATAAACAGGTTGATATCAATGAAATTCGAGGTCTCGAAAAACTCTTTGTGTATGCACTTTATTGCGGCCCGCACCTCATCCGAATTTACGATTACAGAGATATTCCTTTCGGAAGAACCTTGAGCCACAGCCCTCACCCCAATGCTCATTCTGCCTAAGGCGGCAAGCATACGACCCGTCGTCCCCCTCTGGCTCATTATGTCATCAGCCACAAGACAGACTATGGAAAAGCCGGTCTCCACTTTCAGGGGATTGAGTTTGCCGAGCGAAATCTCATAGGCAAAACATTTGTCGGCAGCCTCTTTCGCCTTAGCCGCGTCCTTCTCGGCAACGGCCACGCACATCGTGTTCACGGAAGAAGCCTGCGTAATCAATATAATGCTGATGTCGTTTTCGCTAAGCACCTGAAACAGTCGGTAAGAAAAGCCCGGCACTCCGACCATGCCGCTCCCCTCCAATGATATAAGTGCAATCTTATCGGAATTGGATATGCCTATAATCTTATTCTTGCTCTTAGGGGGATTCTGCTCTATCACCGTACCCTCGCCGTCCGGAGCGAAAGTACATTTCACATATATCGGAATCCTCTCGGCCACAACCGGTTGGATTGTAGGCGGATATATCACCTTAGCCCCGAAATGGGAAAGTTCAAGTGCCGCCCTGTATGAAAGATGTCTGATAAGCGATGCAGACGGCACGACCTTAGGATCGGCTGTCATCATGCCGGGCACATCTTTCCATGTCTCGAGGGATCTTGCCTTGCTTCCGACTGCATATAGAGAAGCCGAATAATCGGAGCCACCCCTGCCAAGAGTAACCATACGCCCCAGAGCATCACCGGCAATAAATCCGGGCACCACGAACAGATCTTTTATCGGATTGGCCTCAATCATCTTGCGGATGTTGCCGTAGGTGGTTTCTGTGTCCACTACATTCTTGGACTTGTCATGATGAGTGCGTATTATTTCGGTGGAGTCCACCCATTTGGTGGATATGCCGATAGATGCCAGCTTTGTGGCAAGTATCCTGCTGGAAATCAATTCTCCACACCCCTGAATAGCATCGAGACTCGTCTCGCTCAACTCGCCCAACAGATATACTCCGTGTGCTATGCTTTTCAAGGAATCGAAAGTCCCGTCGCACGTCTCAAGGGACTCCTCGTGCTTTTCTATAGGCAGCAGAGCCTTGATGATTTTATGATGTCTCGACCGGAGACTGTCTATAATTTCCTTATATTCTTCATCTCGTGCGGCTGCAAGATGACCGGCCCTTATAAGCAGATCAGTGCAACCGGAAATCGCCGAAGCGACTACAATGGTACGGTCCCTGTTGACAGCTTCCGCAATGATCTCCGAAGCCTTTTGAATATTTTCCGCATCCGCCAGGGATGTCCCACCAAATTTCAGTACTTGCATATTCGTTTTATATTTCTCTATAATCCCGTTAAATCTCTTTGAGCATCTGAGCTATTATATCCTCAATCTGCTGAGTCTCAATCAGAAAGCCGTCATGCCCGAAATTAGACTTGATTTCAAAAAATGTCGATCCGGATATATGCTCCGCCATTTTCCTGATACTGCGAGAAGGGAAAATCAGGTCGGTATCAATTCCTATTAACACCGGCCTGGTCTTTATCATAGCCAATGCCTTTTTCTCGCCTCCCCGACCCCTGCCTATATTGGCGCTATCCACGCTATATGACAGATACCAATAGGAATAGGCATCAAATCTCTTCGACAGTTTCTTGCCCTGATATCGCTGATAAGATGCTGCCTTGCCGGCAAATACGACATCGTCGGAATCCTCCCACTGCTTGATATTATAGCCCTCTTCTGTCCTGTAAGACAGCATGGCTATAGACCTCGCACATTTAAGGCCTTCACTACCGCCCTCAAGGCTCTCGCACGCCCTGAATGACTTGTCAGCTTCTATGGCCATTCTTTGGGATTCTTCAAAAGCTGTCAGCCAAGGCGTAACCCTGCCCAATGTTGCAATATAGACAGCTCTTTTTATTATATCCGGAAACATTATAGAGTATTCCAAAGCCTGAAAGCCGCCTATGCTGGCACCGACCAGCAAATCGATCTTTTCAATCCCCAAATGCCCCCTTACTATGTCCAATCCCCGCACAATATCCCTTACGGTGACTTTTGGAAAATCCAGAAAATACGGTCTGCCCGTCTCAGGGTCTATGTCCGACGGTCCGGACGAGCCGTAGCAGGAACCCAACATATTGCCGCAGACCACAAAATACCGCTCTGTGTCGAACAATTTGCCGGGGCCTACCAATTCAGGCCACCATTCTTCCGGATTTGAATCGGCCGTCAGGGCATGACAAATCCATATAACTTTCTGTCCTTCATATTTTTCCGTGGAGGAGTGGTATGCTACTCTGAGATTTTCGATCTCCCCTCCGGCCTCAAATTCGAACTTTTTATTGTAGACAACTGTATTTTTATACATAACTTCATATCATATTATTGCGTTTTCCACAAGACGGCAGCGGTTTGCTGGGAACGCAATTTTATTTTGCGGTTTTTAGCCTTGGCCCTCCGCTCATACCTGATGTCGGAATACAAAAGCCTGTCCACCTTGTAAGCCGTCCTGAAACGCACCTTTCTTCTGTGCCTGCCTTTATTGGAAACTATCGTAATATAGCCTTTGTCCGTCTCCAACAACTGCAAAGTAATGCCGGACCTGCGGCGACGGAACCTCAACGGCATAGTGTCTGCCGCCTCCGCGACTTCTTTCATAAGCAACTTTGACAGCCTGCTGCGATGTCCGGAGTTCACAGCTCCGAGAATTATCATAGACGGTATCCACAGCACCTTCCCACGGCCGTATTTATTCCTCAGCAGGGGCAGCGTTTCTCCGGAAGCGTCGTTCTTGATAAGTCCGTACCAGCGGTGTGCCCAAAAACGCTTGTCCGTCAACTTGATTTTCCTGTCACCACGGATAGCATCAAACTCCTTGGGCCTGCCGCCGAAAACATCGGCAAGGGGAAAGTCCGGCTTAACTGCATTGGCACGCATGTTTTCATCAAAATAGAAGCTTCGTCCCTCTATTATCAGCTTTCCGCCCTTTTTTACAAAATCACTTATCTTGTCATTATATTCGGAAGACACAGCCTCCTGCCCGGAAATAATTATACATTTTCCTCGGTAATCCTCTGATGTCCAATCGTATTCACTCATCTCGCAGAAGCCCGGCCTGATACCGTTTTCCATAAAGATTTCGTAGGCTGACATAGCGGATTGCATTGCCTGACAAGGCTTTACGGCCTGCTCCGCATGCAGGCTCAACGATTTGTCAGAGTAGAGGACGTATATCGGGCTTTCCACCTGTCCGGCAGATAAGAACAACTCTTTATTTTCATCTAATGAGGAAATTATCTCCTTTACTGACAATGATTTCCGGGAGAATTCTCCCAATAAGTCAAAAAGGGCTTCTCCTCCGGCTTTCATTCCTGATGCAGGCAGGTTCAAGGTGTCGAACAGAATTCCTGAAGCCCCCCGGCCCAATGCCGTCCACATCCATTGAGTAATTTCGGCTCTCGACGGGCTCACCTCGCCCTCGACGCCGTTGTTGCCGGACTGCATGCCTGTTATCCAGAACGGCTTACCATAAGTAGCCGACCTAATAATATCGCAAGAGGCCGAAAAAGCAAAATTATATCTACGTCTTGACAGGACCGGAACATTCCTTACCGGGACGAAAGAGAGCCCAAAGCCTGTAAAATCATTTTTCAGAGCCTCAAAATCATATTTCCAAACACTGTCCGGAATATCTTTGCAATCCAGCAGAATTTCGTGGAGCGGTGCCGATTTTCTGATAATTACCGACACATTATGCAGCAATTCCGTATATTTTTCCCGCCCTGAATTTTCATCGGATATTGAAACAATCCAGCCGTTTACATTACGTATTTCGCTGAAACGGGTCACTATGGAATCTAATTTTTCCAAAGCCCTTTCACTCAATCCGGGGATTATTTCAAAAGAGAGATAGGCGGACAAAGCATTGTTACAGGCAATTTCCGTAGCCTCGATACACCTGTCAATCAACTGTTTATCCTCATCAGAGGCATATAATATCCCGTCTATGCAGAAAGTGCAGGCCTTCATGCCGCAATTCTGCATAGTGCCGAACAATTTTTCCGTCCGCACGAGATCTTCGTATGGTTCAATTAATACTCGTCCGCCTATCAATGGCAGGCTCTTATCCTTTTCTTCCATAATTTAGCAAGATAGTTATTCTTAGGAAAAATATCAAAAAAATTTTGAAATGTGGCAGAGCGTGCGTATTTTTGAAAATTAACCAATTAACCATTATATTATGAAACAGGAATATATCCAAAGTTTTATGTTGAAGAACGGCGAAGCGTTCGAGCCTTATGCCCTAAAAAACATTGAAGAAAAACTCAAGACCCTTGACGATTCCAATTCTGCTGTTATTCTGGGACTTAGCTTTCAGAAGCCGACCGTCATTCTGATTATCGCCATATTGTTAGGCTGGGACAGATTCTTCCTTAACGATATCGGACTCGGCATAATAAAAGTCATCACTTGCCAAGGATGCGGTATATGGTGGCTCATTGATATATTCTCCGCAAAAAAGAGAACTTACGAATATAATATGAAGAAGTTCAACGAAGCGCTCTTCCTCGTCTCCTAAACTGTGATTCAGGAAAAACGGAACAGAATATTTGTACCTGCTGCGATTGTGCTCATTGCGGCAGGTATTATAATTTATGGGATGATAGACCCGGGCAGCCACTTGTTTCCAAAATGCCCTTTCTATGTACTGACGGGATATAAATGCGTCGGATGCGGCTCTCAAAGATTTCTACATTCCGTACTTAACGGAGATTTTGCGGCAGCGTTCAGATATAATGCCTTTCTGTTCGTCTTAGTGTTTATTGCCTTGGGATTAGGCGTTGCATACCTTATTTCCCCTACAAAAACACGCGAATTCATCAACTCGAAGCCGTTTATCCTGACGGCTATAACAGCAATGATGCTGTGGTGGATTCTGAGAAATGTATTTAACCTTTAGAAACAGGGTGCTCCCCGATGAACATTCTGCACACACCGAACGTAAATGACTTGTGACGGACATTGGAGAAACCGCAGGATTTCATTAAGGCGATAAACTCTTTCTTCTTGGGGAAGCCTAAAACAGAGGCCGGAAGATACTTATAAGCAGCTGAGTCTCCGGACACCGAGCCTCCGATAATCGGCAGAATATTCAGGAAATAAAGGTTGAATATGCGGCGAAGCCATTTGTTTTCGGGAAGCGAAAGTTCCAGCAGGACAAGTTTTCCGCCCGGTTTGAGGACACGGAGCATTTCTCTAAGGCCTTTTTCCTTGTTTTCAAAATTCCTTATGCCGAAGGCGATTGCAACCCTGTCGAACGTGCCGTCGGGGAAACGCAGGTTTTCTCCGTCTCCCACTTCTACTGAAATCACGTTATTCAAGGCCTCGGAAGCGACTTTCTGCCGCATTACTGAAAGCATTCCCTCAGAGATGTCAACTGCTGTAATATGACCCATACGTTTGTCGCAGATTCCTACGCCGACTTCGTCGGCTCTGAATGACAAGACGCGGTCGCTGGTATCGGCGGCGTTGAGGGGCTTTACGCGGTCGTTCGTGTCGGCGGCGTTGAGGGGCTTTACGCGGTCGTTCGTGTCGGCGGCGTTGAGGGGCTTTACGCGGTCGCTGGTGTCGGCGGCATCGAGGGGCTTTACGCGGTTGCTTGTGTCGGCGACATCGAGGGACAAGGCTCTGTCGCTGGTGTCATCGGCTATACGCCCACGCATCGCTTTGGCTATCGCTATTGCAAAGTCTCCTGTCCCCGAAGCCACATCCAACACCTCTAACGGCATATCTGTATCAACAATTCGGCTTATTGCTCGTTTGCGCCACAGCCTGTCCACATCCAAAGACATTATATGATTCAATCTGTCATAGTCATTGGAAATACTATCGAACATTCCCTTTATTTTCTTTTTTTCAGGCATAATAAAAAGTTATGGTACAGGGTCATAGCCGCTTCCGCCCCAAGGGTGGCAGCGAAGTATCCGTTTGGCGGAGAGATAGAAGCCCTTAAAAGGGCCGTATTTCTTGAAAGCCTCCATTGCGTATTGGGAACAGGTCGGCACAAAACGGCACGTCGGACGCTTGTAAGGTGAAATCGCCACCCGATAGAACCATATCAAGAAAAGGAAAGGAGCGTTTCCGATTGTCTTAAGTATGTCCAAAAACCTACGCATCGGCTAAATTACTTGAAATGGACATCAATGCGGCTGCCACCGAGCCTTTTATGGTCTCATAATCAAGGATTTCCTTGGAATTATACATAAAAAGTATATCTATACCCCTGTTGTCGGGCAAAAGGCGTTTCTGCACCCTATAACTCTCTCTTATCCGCCTTTTCAGCAGATTTCTTTTCACCGCCCTGCGGAACAGCTTCTTGGGTACGGCAACCATAATTCTGTTGGACTCTCTCCCCGATCCCGGAGCATAGCAAAATTTCAATCCGGGGGAATAACCATATCGTCCGTCGGACAACAACCGCTCGATATCGGTCTTGCCGCTAAGCCTTTCCTTTTTAGGTAAGGCATTATCGGTCAGCGGTCTGTTATCCATATTATTTATTTGCCTCCAAATAAAGTTCTATCGACTTGACAACTGATGCAGCCTCCGGTGTCGGAGCCTTGAATTCTACCGGAAGTCCTGCTTCTTCCATAGCCTTGACAATCTGACGCCCGAATGTGCCGAACTTTAGAGAGCCAGGCTTGAAATCCGGGAAATTTTCCTGCAAGGACTTGACATCGGATGGATTGCAGACCACTGCAAGGTCATAGGATTGGATGTCCACATCTTTCAAATCCTGAGAAACCGATTTCACAAAGACAGCAGTCTTATAATCCAGACCCGCCTGATCGAAGAGCATAGCAAGGACATCGTTATTCTTCGCATCGGAGGACGTTATCAGGAATTTTTCATCCTTGTGTTTGCTATTAATCTGGGCAAGTACAGAAGCCGGAGTGCCGTCTCCGAAAAAAATCTTGCGCTTCCGGTATATAATGTATTTCTGAAGATACATAGCCACTATTTCGGTGGTACAGAAATACTTCATCGTGTCCGGTATCTTTACTCTAAGCTCTTCGCAAAGGTTAAAGAACGCATCAATAGTGTGTCGCGCCGAAAAGACAATGGCCGTATAATCCAGAACATTTATTCTCTGGGCCCGGAACTCTCTCGAGGTCAATGGCTCTATCAGAAAAAACGGCTTAAAGTCTATTTCAACATTATATTTCGCTTTCAGCTCATCGTATGCTGAGATGTTGGTCGGTGTCTTCTGCGAAACCAATATCTTCTTTATTTTCATTTTCTCTTAATTATTTATATGGGCGACCGGTCACTACATCATATAATTGGAAGCGACCAGAACGGCTGCCGGCAATAATTCAAGGCTGCAAAGATACAAAATTGACTTGACAAGACCATAAACCTTTGTCAATATTTGCATTTTCCGAATTATAAAAATCATATAGACAAATGCAATAAAAGCCAGCAATATACCTCTGACGACTATCGCGCTGAAATTAAAAACCAGCACCGACACGAATACAAGCACCGTCACCGATGCAATGACAATCAGAAAATTATAGAAAGCCATGTTGGCGATGCGGGTTTGTTCTGCCGCCCGGGCATGTACCGACAGCAGAACCGACATCAGCTTCCTAAGCAGCAAGAAAGCGGCAAGCAAGCCTACGACACCGAGCGTCCTATACGAAGCAGGCAGCTGTGATAGAAAATCCGGCGAATATATTTCGAACCTCGATACGGCCAAGGCGACTATGAAAAAGGCTATAACAGCTACATTATTCCTGTCTCTTGTGAGCCTGACGCTACTCTCCAGATTTACTATCTCTTTCCACCTCAGCACTCCGCCGAAAAGATAAGGCAGCAGACCGATATATCTGTTCAGAAATATAATAGCGGCCACTGTGCATAGCATCAGCATAATCCGGTTCAACGGGAAATCGCTCCAACATTCCGCGACTGCGGCTATGTCCGAAGGGGAAGTAGGCATAAGAAGTCTGCCGGCCTTGAAAGCTTGTTCCGCCGGCAGAATCTGCAAGGTGTCTACAGAAAATATTTCAGAAGATACAGGCATCAGTTACCCCGTTTTGCATTGTAGCCCATTCCTTGCAAAATTGCCGTCACCTTATCCCTTAAATCGCCCTGAATGGTAATTTCTCCGTCTTTTGCTGTCCCGCCTACTCCGCATTTCACTTTCAGGGTCTTCCCTAATTCTTTTAAATCCTTGTCCGAGCCGACGAAACCGGAAACAAGAGTCACCTGCTTGCCCCCACGATTTCTGCGGTCAATGCTTACAATCAGCCTCTGCCGAGACGGCTCCGGCGTGTCTTCCTGCACTTCGGTCTCCTCCCGATAATTGAAATCAGGATTTGTGGAATAGACCACTCCAAGGCGTTTTTTCCAATCGTTCTCCGGCATAATCTCATATTTAATTACAAAAAAGTCCGCCTCAACCAAATCAACCCTTTAATTGTTGCAAAGATAGCGAATCTCTTCGTATATTTGTTGTTTTAGGATTCTATATATAATTATGGATAGGAAAAAATTCAATCTGTGGAATAATATAGTAGCGGCAATTATACTTGCAGTTGCCTCTTTCACCTATCTTTCCACTATCGAGCCGACGGCATCCTTTTGGGACTGCGGCGAATTCATTGCATCTTCATATAAAATGGAAGTCGGTCACCCACCGGGAAACCCTGTGTTCCAGCTAATTGCAAGGCTCTTCACGATTTTCGCCGACAAGGAGCACGTTGCCATAGCCGTAAATGCCATGAGCGCCTTATGCTCGGCTTTCACGATTTTCTTCCTTTATCTGACGATTGTGTTTTTCGCCAAAAGGCTTGTCAAGCCGGACAGCGATGGAAAATACGCACTCGGCCGGGCCATTGCAATCTATGGCAGTGGAGCTGTGGGAGCATTGGCCTACTGCTTCTCCGACACGTTCTGGTTCTCCGCAGTAGAGGGCGAGGTCTATGCTATGTCATCTTTGTTTACCGCTATGGTCTTCTGGGCCATGACAAAATGGTACGAACAGGCTGACACCCCTTTTGCCAACAGATGGATAGTGCTGATTTCGTTCCTAATGGGCCTGTCCATAGGAGTACATCTGCTGAACTTGCTGGCAATCCCGACCATTGTGTTCATGTTCTATTACAGAAAACGAGAAGACGGGCATTATACTTTCTGGGAATATGTCAGGATTTTTCTGATTTCAGTCCTGATACTTGGCATAATCCTTTATCTTATAATACCTTATATGCCGAAATTCGCCGCATACATTGACATCTTGTTTGTGAATGTACTCGGCCTGCCTGTAAATTCAGGAGCGGCATTCTTTTTAATAGCGGTACTCGCTGCCTGCTTCTGGGGGCTTTCAAGGCTATACAAGGCAAACAAGGTGTTCTGGACAACGACCCTGATGTGCTTCACGACCATAGTCATAGGCTTCTCAATATTCAGCGTCATAATAATACGTTCATCGGTGATGCCGCCTACCAACGAAAACCAACCGGACAACGGCTTTTCGCTTGTAAGATACCTTTCCCGCGAGCAATACGGCAAGACCCCCCTTGTCTACGGACAATATTTCGGGGCTCCTTACGCCTCTTTGAAAACGCCCAAATATTGGGCTCTTGTGGACGGCAAATACAAATATGTGAAAGGACCGGTAGAGGCAGAATATTCCTCAGAGGGCAAAATGCTGTTTCCAAGGATGTGGAACAGTCAGGATGACAGGTATATAAGATTCTATCAATCCTATATGGACGGCAAGGGCAAGACCGTAGCAGGCAGCAAGCACAAAAAGCCGACTTTCGGGACCAACCTCAAATTTTTCTTCGATTTCCAACTGAATTGGATGTATTGGAGATATTTCATGTGGAATTTTGCCGGCAGACAAAACGATATCCACAGTCCGAGCCCCGGAGAATTGTTCTACGGCAATTGGGAATGCGGAATCAAACCTTTGGACAATATGCGTCTCGGTGATCAGGATTCAGCCCCCGACATCTTGAAGCACAACAAAGGCAAAAACCATTATTTTCTCCTGCCTTTGCTACTTGGGCTTATAGGACTTTTCTATCAGTTCGAAAGGGACAAGAGAGGGTCATGGCTGACTTTCCTGCTGTTCTTCATGACCGGCATAGCCATTGTGGTCTATCTGAACCAGCCGCCTTTCCAGGTAAGGGAGAGGGATTATGCCTATGCAGGCTCTTTCTATGCGTTTGCGATATGGATAGGCTTTTCCGTAGCGGCCGTATATGAATGGCTCGGCAAGATGCTTAAAGGCAGGTATCAGGTCGTCACTGCTACCGTCACTGCCGTTCTTCTGCTTGGAGTGCCTGCACTTATGGCACAGCAGAATTGGGATGACCACGACAGGAGCAACCGCCGGACATCAGTCGAAATGGCGGAGAATTATCTCAATTCCGTCGGCCCTAATGGGATATTGATTACTCACGGCGACAACGACACTTTCCCTCTCTGGTACGCCCAGGAGGTGGAAGGAATAAGGACGGATGTACGTATAGCCAACACCTCGCTGCTCGGCACGGACTGGTACATCGGCCAGATGAAATATGCGATAAACACCTCCGACGCCCTTCCTCTTTCTATCGGTGCAAAACAATATCTCTACGGCACAAATGAGCTTGTAAGGATATACGATACCCGCAATCAGGTCATACCTATTGCAGATGTCATGAAAGTGTTCAAGCACCCTGACGCAAAACTTATGCTTGAGGACGGCAGCAAGGAGGACTACCTGGTTTCAAGGAAGATGAGCATTCCGGTCAATAAGAAGAATGTGCTCAAATACGGCATTCTACCTGCCGAATATGCCGACTCCATCCCTGACGAAATCGTCCTTTCAATACCTGAAAGCAAAGAATATATATCCAAACCGGAGCTATTCATGCTTGACCTGCTCTCTTCATACGAATGGGACAGGCCGATAAACCTGCTCAGCCAAGGCGGAGAGCTTAATATCGGGATGAAAGACTATCTGATGTATGAGGGCTTCTCCAGCAAATTCGTGCCTTTAAAGAACAGAATTACGAGCTCGGACATCGGCAGCAAAGTGGATTTGAATAAGTTAGGCTACCAAATGGACAGCGTATTCAAATGGGAAGCATTGAAGCGTACCGACTATTTTGTGGATTATCAAAATCTCTACACCTTCCTCGGCGTACTGCCGCAAAGAGACATCTTCCTGAATGTCGCTTCAAAATATATCGAAGCCGGAGACAATGAAAGGGCGATAGAACTTTTGGACAGGTGTCAGGAGAACGTTCCTGCCGAGACCTACCCTATTGAGACGATATGCCTCGGTTTCTACCATAATGACATATCGGTTATCGGAATGGTAGAGGCCTATATGAAAGCCGGTGCCATAGAAAAAGGAAAGGCACTTGCCGATCGGATGAGAGAGGAGCTGATGAAATCAATCTCTTTCTACATCGGTTACTATGATGTGGCTAAGGACGAGTTTGAATTGTGCTGCAACTGCCTGTACTATCTGGCCGACACCATAAAAAGGTATGGAGACGAAGCAGCCGCAGCAGAAATAATCAAGTCGCTTGAGGCAACTGTAAAGGGCAGTGCAATTTAATAAGTATATGCTTCTTTCAGTCGTCATCCCTGTATATAATGTCGAGAAATACTTGAGAGAATGCCTCGATTCGGTGTTCTCTCAGGATTTTGACGACTTCGAAATAATTTGTGTCAATGATGGCTCCACGGACGGAAGTCCGGAAATACTTGCAGAATATCGGAAGATCTGCAAAAACATGATCGTGGTAAACCGTCCTAACGGAGGATTGAGCAGTGCAAGGAATTCAGGTCTTGACAAGGTTACCGGAAAATATGTCTGTTTTCTTGACAGTGATGACTTTCTGCTGCCTGGAGCACTTAAGATTATGCTGGATTTCGCGATGAGCACTGATGTGGAAGTGGCGGGATTCAATGTGAAGACAGATGCAGGCTTGTATTATTTCAAAAATGATTTCAATATAGACAGGTGTACAGGGGAGGATTATCTTAAAATATTTTATCACCATGTCGGAAGATACTACAATGCTCCCGTATGGATGTACCTGTATAAGGCTGATTTTATCCGGCGTCATGGCCTGACATTTGCCCCCGGCAGGCTCCACGAAGACAATGAGTTCAACGGCAGGGCCTTGTATCTTGCCGAAAGCTGTGCCATGCATAATGTGGCCGTTCAGATTCACAGGGTGAATAGAGAGGGCTCTATCACAGCCCGGATATCCTCTAAACACTATGCCCACAGGCTTATGAATTTCAGAGACCTGTTCCGGTTCTATATAAGACGACCGATAAAAGGGCCGTTTATCGAATCCCTTATATGCCAGTTCCTCTCCGTCGTCTCCGATTCGCGTAAAAGCAATACCGGGCTGAAACAGGCAGGTTTCAAAATCACGGATTTTCTGAAACTCGCGCTTATCTCCCCATTTTATATTGCCGTATTGTTTAGAAGACGGAAAAGACGTAACTGCGGGAATAAGCCTTAGCGTTTAAGCCTTGCGAAAATACTCAACGGCAACGACTTGCCGAAGCTGTCTTTCAGGGACAGTTCGCCGCTTTGGACTCCGGCATCTCCGGGTTTAAGCCCGAAAGCTTGATTTACCACAGTCTCGCCCAAAAGGGCGGAGAAGCCGTTGGAATAGAGGTTAAGCACCATGAAACTGTCTTCCGGAGCCAAAATTGACGCCACCGACTTCATCATTTCGAAAAGGCACTCATCAAGTTTCCACTTTTCTCCGCCGGGACCGTGTCCGTATGCCGGAGGATCCAATATTATCCCCTGATATATGTTACCGCGTCTGGCCTCGCGCCGGGCAAATTTCATGGCATCTTCCACTACCCAACGAATACCGTCGAGACCACTGGCTTCCATATTTTCCCTCGCCCATGTAACCACCTGGCGTACAGAGTCGAGGTGAGTCACATCGGCACCGGCAGCCTTGGCCGCCAAAGAGGCGGCTCCGGTGTATGCGAACATGTTCAAGACTTTGGGGACAGGATGACCCTCCGACTTGGCCTTGTCAACCAATGATTTTGTATTACGATAGATATATTCCCAATTGGAAGCCTGTTCCGGGAACACGCCGACGTGCTTGAAAGCAGTCAGACCGAGCCGCAAAGAAAATCCAGGCCACCTCTCTTTGGCATAACCGTTATAACCGATATACCATTGGTCGTCCATGTTTTTCAGACGGTTCCATGTGCCGCTGTCCTCTTTGCCGGCCCTGCCGAATCCTGCTCCCGGAGCAAATCTGACGTGAGCGGCCTTCTCCCACTCCCTGTCAGACAAACTCTTGTCCCACAACGCCTTAGGTTCGGGACGAATAATCACGTATTTGCCGAAACGCTCTAACTTTTCAAAATTGCCAGAGTCAATCAACTCGTAATCTTTCCATCGCTCCGATGGGTACTCGATTGTCATTGACGCAAACTATTCCCTTATGGCTGCTATGCCCGGAAGTTCCTTGCCCTCGATTGCTTCAAGCATTGCACCGCCTCCCGTAGAGACATAACTTACCTTGTCGGCATAACCCATTTGGGTAACGGCTGCTACCGAATCACCTCCTCCTACGAGAGTATAAGCCCCGTTCTTTGTAGCCTCGGCAAGATCTTCAGCAATCTGAAGTGTACCTTTCGCAAAGTTAGGCATCTCGAACACACCAACAGGTCCGTTCCAAAGAATTGTCTTAGAGGCAAGTATTATCTTCCTCCAATTGTCCAGAGAAGCCTGTGCAGCGTCCATTCCCTCCCAATCATCAGGGATTTGATCTATAGGGAATATTTTCTGTTCTGCATCATTTTTGAACTCCTGAGCGCAAACCGTAGCAACTGAAAGCGAAATATTAACGCCTTTCTCCTTGGCCTCTTTCAAGATTTCAAGAGCATCGGGAATAAGTTCGTCCTCATGGAGAGACAGCCCGATATGACCGCCTTGAGCTTTGATGAATGTATACCCCATACCGCCACCGATAATCAGGTTGTCCACCTTGCCTACGAGGTTCTTAAGAACAGCAAGCTTTGAAGAGACTTTGGAGCCGCCGATAATAGCAGTCAAAGGACGTTTTGCGTTCTTTAGCACATTGTCTATTGCCTTAATCTCTCCCTCCATAAGGTAACCGAACATTTTATCATTAGGGAAATACTTGGCAATCAATGCGGTAGAGCCGTGAGCACGGTGTGCGGTGCCGAAAGCGTCATTGATATAGCAATCTGCATAAGAAGCAAGTTTCTTGACAAATTCTTTCTGGCTGTCTTTCACGACTTTCTTTGCAGCAGCCTTTTCTTCGTCCGTAGCATCCTCGGCAAGTCCTCTCGGCTTGCCCTCTTCTTCTGCATAGAAACGGAGATTTTCGAGCAACAGGGCCTCTCCCGGCTTAAGAGCTGCTGCCTGAGCATCAGCTTTCATGCAGTCTTCTGCAAACTGTACCTTCACACCGAGATGCTCGGAAACACAGTCAAGAATATGTTTGAGTGAAAATTTGGGATCGACTTTTTTAGGACGGCCTAAATGAGACATGATAATCAGAGAGCCGCCTTCGGAAAGGACTTTCTTCAAAGTCGGCATTGCCCTGCGTATGCGGGTGTCGTCCGTGATTTTGAAATTTTCATCAAGAGGTACGTTAAAATCGACTCTCACGATTGCTCTCTTGCCCGTGAAGTCGTACTTATCAATAAATTGCTGCATAATATTTTATGTTATGATTATATACTGTTGCACCGCAACCTCCAAAAGAGACTGCGGTGCAAATTTAGCAATTTTATAATAAAATTTATTATTGACCTACGATATTAAGCTCAACGCGACGGTTTTGCTTTCGTCCGGCTTCGGTATCGTTATCGGCAATCGGACGCAGCTTGCCATAGCCCTTATAGGACAGGCAGTCAGCTTTAACCCCATGCCCGACAAAATAATCATATACGGCTTTGGCTCGATTCTCGGAAAGAGTCTGGTTGTACTCCTGTGAGCCCTTACCGTCAGTGTGGCCTGATATCTCGATGTTCAAATCCTCATTCTCCTTAAGCCACGCTGCAACCTTGTCGAGAGCAAGCTTTGCTTCTTCGTTAAGATTGAACTTGTCGAACGCAAACAATGTGTTGGACAGTTCCATCATCGTCCTCTTTATTTCTATAGGAATCTCCTTGACAACGGTAACCGTATCGCGCACTATCTTTACTTTCTCTACAGTGTCACGCACGATCTTTACCTTCTCTACGGTATCAACTTTCGTAATGACAACCGGGGCAGGAACGACTACAGGAGCCTTGTGAGGCTTGCCGAAAGTCAGACGCAGACGAAGTCCTGCTGCCATTGTACGCATAGGAGCAAGCAACTTATCTCCACCGGAATAAGGCATTGCCTTGTTTCCATCAATTTCCCCTGTATAGTGTATATTTTCTTTCGCCTCAAGTACGCTGTGATATAACTTATCATTAGCTTCGGCTACAATCACGCTGAAATAAGAATTTTTCACCGGGTTAATCAAGCCTATGCCGGCATATATACCTGTGTACAGCCCGACAGCAGGACTCAGTTTCCAGCGGACACCTGTCTCCAATGCACCGACAACATTCAATTTCATATCAATATCGCCCTTGTTGGAAAAACTGCGGTCGTTAGGATCCCAACCTATCTCCCTGTGCCCCTGTGCGTTATCGATAGAATAATCACCCACCTCCATTTTGTTGAAATCCTGTTCATATTTGGTTTTGAGCATATAGCCAAGCCTTGCTCCCGCTTCGACATAGAAATTATTGGCCTTTGCCGCTCCGATTGGGGTCATATATTGCAGCATTATAGGGAACTCCAGATTATATGACTCTTGTTTCTCTGAGAATTTATTGAACCTGAACATCTGTGCTCCGTAATCAAAGTCGGGATTTGTTCTTCCGGCAAAGTTTGTTACATCGATTTTGGCCCTATACATCATGAATTCGGCACCTGATGAAATACCCCAGTGCTTGCTGAAATGCCAGACAAAGCCAAGACCTCCGCCCGGAGCCAAACCGTCCACAAAATCAGGGTTGAGCTTTCCTTTTTCCATTCCGAATTCAGGCTCGGCTTTCACGCCGTACAGTAAAGTGGACATGCCTCCGAAACCATTGATAGTAAATTCAAATTTAGGAACGGATGAAAGATTCGTTGCAGGGTTAACTTCGTTTAAAAGTTCCTGAGCCGACACAATCTGCATAGAGGCAAACAATGCCGCAAACAATACAAGAAATCGCTTTTTCATAATTACGTTATTTATGACTTAATGTTTGACAAAAATAATAAATAAAACTCATACTGCAATACTTTAATAACCCGTCGGCGGAATTAATTTAAGTTGATAAACATGACCGTCTGCGTGCAGGGTCTCTGCTCGTCGGTATGACCGCAAGACGGAGAGAAGAACTACAAAGCCAGACGCAGCCC
>CAMYAE010000003.1 GCA_947253655.1 uncultured Bacteroidales bacterium | reverse complement strand
AAGTATTTGAAGGAATGGGCCACGGACAATTTCTCCACGAACATCCTCAAGAATACGCCGAGAAACTAAAGATATTTTTGGAAAATAAATAAGGAGAGAAATTTGGAAATTAGAAAAATATCAAAATCAGATTTAAAAGAATTAGCAAAATTAATGGTAAGTGTCTATAATGCCCCACCTTGGAATGATAAATGGACAGTAGAAACAGCCCTGGAATCCTTAACTGATATTTCAGATTTTCTTAAATTTCTTGGCAATGTAATTGTCGATGAAAATAAAATAATAGGCACAATAATTGGTCATATAAGAAGATATGCTACTGAATCAACTTTTTATATTGATGAGTTTTTTGTTTCTGAAGAATATAGGGGGGGGCGGTTCGGCATTTCCTTTCCATACTCTTTCAACTTAGCAAACAACAGGCATTCGCTATCAATGCCCATTGCCTCGCTTACTATGGAAAGCGATACTATTTCAAGGTCGCTAAATCTCGGAACGACGCCTGGGCGTGGAATATTACCTTGCTCATTTACTAAATCTTTTGAGAATAGCTTGCATATATAAAGGATTGTTACGAAATTTGTATATAAGTCGTGCATACTTATTTTATGACTTAATGTATTGAGCAATAATAAGTTACAAATAAATTCTTGTATGTACAACTTTTCTTTCATATAGATTTATATATTATTTTAATTCCGCCAACGGGTAGAGGTAATAATGATAATAATAAAGAGGAACGGCACTGCAGCCGAATATTGCAGGAGCAAGATAGAAGTGGCCATACGCAAGAGTTTTGCCGGTTTGGACAGGAAATTGGATGAGGTTATCCTCTCCAAAATGGTGGATGCCATTGAAAATATAATTAAGGAGGATCCGCAGAAAAGGAATGTAGAGGCTATTCAAGATACAGTTGAAAAGACTCTGATGGGCAATGGCTTCTTTGATGAAGCTAAGGCCTACATACTTTTCCGATTCCAAAGGACGGAGCAAAGGAATGCTCTGAACAGGATCGTTGAGGAGCTTGGAGATAAAGATATAGCCCCTGTGTTGGAAAAGATACAAGAGGATTTTCCAGCACAGCAATACAGAATGTCTGTTTTGGCTGAGAAGTTTGGCAATTTCATCAACAAGGAGATGAAATATGACGAGAAATTCTCATCGTTGATAAAGGCGGCAGTGGAATTGACAACCCAGGAAGCTCCGCAATGGGAATATATTGCAGGCCGGTTTCAGGCGTTCCGGTTAAACAATGAGGTACGGTCGTTTGAAGATATTATGGGCCTTCACAACCTATATGAGAAATACAGGTATCTTACAGATGAAAAGCTGCTTGGCAGTTATATCCTCGATTCATATTCGGGGGAAGATATTGCACGTGCTGCGGAGTTCATTGTGCCCGAAAGAGACGGACTTTTGAATTATTCGGGTATAGATCTACTTGCAAAACGCTATCTGATACGTTCTTATAATAACAAGGCGGTTGAGAGAGTGCAGGAGATGTATTTGGGAATTGCATTGCATTTGGCAATTCATGAGAAAAACGACAGGCTTGGTTGGGTCAGAAAATTCTATGATATGCTGTCCAGGCTGGAAGTTACAATGGCTACGCCAACCTTGTCTAACGCGAGAAAGCCCTTTCATCAGCTCTCGAGTTGTTTTATTGATACCGTTCCGGACAGTCTTGACGGAATATACCGTTCCGTTGACAATTTTGCGAAAGTCAGCAAATTTGGTGGGGGCATGGGAATGTATTTCGGTAAAGTAAGGGCGGCAGGCTCTAAGATACGAGGCTTCAAAGGTGCTGCCGGTGGGGTGATCAGGTGGATGAAAGTGGTGAATGACACGGCTGTGGCAGTGGATCAGTTAGGAATGCGTCAGGGAGCTGTTGCCGTCTATCTTGATGTCTGGCACAGGGATTTGCCGGAGTTCCTGCAAATCAGGACGAACAACGGAGACGACCGGATGAAAGCACACGATATCTTCCCGGCAGTATGCTATCCCGACCTTTTCTGGAAAAAGGTAAAAGAGGATATGGACCAGGCCTGGCACATGTTCTGTCCTAATGATATATATAGCGTAAAGGGCTATTGCTTAGAGGATTATTACGGCGAGGAATGGGAGAAAAGATATCTCGACTGTGTCAATGATGCCAGGATACCGAGGCGGACAATTAGTGTAAAGGATGTTGTCAGGCTGATAATCAGGGCTGTCGTGGAGACCGGCTCTCCTTTTGCGTTCAACAGGGATACTGTCAACCGTGCCAATCCGAATTCCCACAAAGGCATCATATATTGCTCTAATCTGTGTACAGAGATTGCGCAGAATATGTCCGAGATTGAATATGTCAGTACCGAAATCAAGACGGAAGATGGTGAGACGGTGATAGTGCAGACAATAAAGCCAGGCGATTTCGTAGTATGTAACCTCGCGAGCCTCTCTCTCGGACATCTGCCTTTGGAGGACAAGGAAAAGATGCGTTCGGTGGTCTCAACCGTTGTCCGTGCCTTGGACAATGTGATAGACATCAATTTTTATCCGCTTCCGTATGCAGCTATTACAAACAAGAGATACAGGGCACTTGGACTCGGTGTAAGCGGCTATCATCACGCATTGGCAGTCAGAGGGATAAAATGGGAGAGTGAAAGGCATCTGGAATTTGCAGACAAGGTCTTTGAAATGATAAACAGGATTGCTGTAGAGACAAGTGCCGACCTCGCTTTGGAAAAAGGACGGTACGATTTCTTTGACGGAAGCGACTGGCAGACCGGAGAGTATTTCTCCAAGAGAGGTTACGTTTCCGATGAATGGAAGAGGGTGGAGGAGAAGGTTCACAGGCAAGGAATGAGGAATGCCTATCTTTTCGCCATTGCTCCTACGAGCAGTACAAGCATAATCGCAGGCACAACAGCAGGTACGGACCCGGTTATGAAGCGTTTCTTCCTTGAAGAGAAGAAAGGTGCCATGTTGCCGCGAGTTGCACCTGAACTTAATGACAGGACGTATTGGTATTACAAGGGTGCATATCTCATTGATCAGAGCTGGAGCATAAGGGCATGCGGAGTACGCCAGAGGCATATAGATCAGGCTCAGAGCCAGAATATCTATATAACGAACGACTATACCATGAAACAAATTCTCCGGCTATATCTATTGGCCTGGGAATGCGGTGTCAAGACCTTGTATTATGTCCGCAGCAAATCTCTTGAGGTAGAGGAGTGCGAAAGTTGCTCGTCATAGCCCTGGATCAGGTGGGTTTAGATAATTAATAAATAATATAGAAGACTATTGATATGGAAAATAAGTTAATGAGAAATTCATTATTCAATCCTGATGGGGATACCGATTTGAGGCTGAGGCGTCTTATCGGTGGCAATTCCACTAACCTAAATGATTTCAACAATATGAAATATACTTGGGTGAGCGACTGGTATCGTCAGGCCATGAACAATTTCTGGATACCAGAAGAAATAAATCTTACCCAGGACACGAAAGATTACCCTAATCTGCTTCCTGCCGAAAGGACGGCATATGACAAGATTCTGAGTTTCCTTGTGTTCCTGGACTCTCTCCAGAGCAATAACCTGCCGACATTGAGCGAGTATTTTACCGCAAATGAAGTAAATCTCTGTCTGCATATCCAGGCTTTTCAGGAATGTGTTCACAGCCAGAGCTATAGCTATATGCTCGATACTATTTGCAGTCCGGAGGAGAGGGACAACATTTTGTTCCAGTGGAAGACGGACGAGCACCTTCTTGCCAGAAACAGGTTCATTGGGGATTGCTACAATGAGTTTCAAGAGAAAAGGGACAAGTTTTCTCTGATGAAGACCTGTATCGCGAACTACATTCTTGAGGGAATCTACTTTTACAGCGGCTTCATGTTCTTCTACAATCTGAGCCGTAACGGTAAAATGCCTGGCTCGGCTCAGGAGATAAGGTATATTAACAGGGATGAGAATACTCACCTGTGGCTATTCCGAAATATTATTTTGGAACTGAAGAAAGAGGAGCCGGAGATGTTTACGGATGAAAAGATTGAGGTGTATAAGGCTATGATGAAGGAGGGGGTGCGGCAGGAGATTGCTTGGGGAAAGTATGTGATTGGAGATGATGTGCCGGGGCTTACAAGTGTCATGGTTGATGATTATATCAGGTATCTTGGCAATTTGCGGTGGAGCAGTCTCGGTTTCGGGCCTCTGTTTGAGGACAATCCGCAGGAGCCGGCTGATATGAAGTGGGTTTCTCAGTATTCCAATGCCAATATGGTGAAGACCGATTTCTTTGAGGCCCGGGTGACGGCGTATGCGAAGAGTACAGCAATAGAGGATGATTTATAATCATCCTCTATTGCTGTACTCTGCTGGTCCTATTTATACGCGGCATTCGCTACGCTCTGCCGGCAGCTCCTCTGCTTCGGCTTTCGTTGAAAGCCTCGCTGACGTTCCGCTGCGGTGCTGCGGCACCCTCGCCGTAGCTCGGAGCTATGAGATTTCGGCGTCTGTCGGCTAATTTTTAGCCCAAAGTCCGTGCAGATTGCAATACTCGCGTGCTTTTACCTCCTTTGCTTCGGTCTGGAATTCCGCTACCGGCTTCTCTCCCGGAGAAAGATATTTACGTAGAGTCTTATTCTCTGTAACCAACTCAATCCATTGGATATAGTGTTCGGCGAGCATAGGATGCTCGACAGAGCCGACTGTAACCTTATAGCCGCCTTCAATCTTCTCAATCACAGGCACGTGCTTCTCAACAGCCGCATCGTTTGTATTCTCTGTCAGGAGTTCCATAGGCTCTCCGCAGCAATAAAGAGTTCCGCCTCCGGCGTGTAATACTTCAACGATATTGCCGCATTTGGCACATCTGTAAACTTGTTTTTTACTGATCATAATAAATAATTTAAATTGTGTGTCAATTCAATTCAACTATATAGTCTATCACTTCAGGAATTTCCGCCAAATGCAGAACTATTCCGTCAGGGCATTGCGTGAAGTTTAGTTTTTCTTTTCCTTCGAATGTTTTAGCTGTTTTTACTTTATACTTACCTGTAGGAACATAGACTGATTTGTCATTTAGGTTCAGTATGTGAATATAAACCTTGTCGCCTTTCCTTGTCGATGCCCCCCAGTATTGCGGAGGAAAGATTCCGGCCCTCGTTCCATAAATGCTTTCACCGTATTTTTTCATCCATTCTCCAATTTCATCCAATCTTTTCAGAGCCATGGCCGGGAGATTGCCGTCAGGTTGAGGACCTATGTTCAATAGCAGGTTACCGCCTTTTCCGGCAGCATTTACCATAAGATGAATAATATCCTTGAGCGGCTTGTAATTGTTGTCCTGAATATTGTAGCCCCAGGAATTATTCATTGTCTCGCATGTTTCCAAAGGCAGTTCTCCTATTTTCACACCACCTGAAAATCCGGCTTTGTTCTCTCCGGGAAGGTCTTTTTCAAACACCTGTACATCTTCTCCATCATACGTGGCACTATGATGGTTGTTTGCAATGAGGCAGGCAGGGTTAAGGCTGTGTATGAGGGCATATTGTTCCTCAAGATGCCAGTCAAAAGCCGGTTTGTCATGCCTGTGATCCCAGTGGCCGTCAAACCATATCATACCGACCTTGCCGTAATTTGTGAGCAGCTCTTTCAGTTGCATATTCATAAAATTGAAATAACTGTTCCAATTCTGGGCTCCTGCCGGTCTGCCGGAGTGTCTGCCGGAACCGCCGATAGGGTAGTCGCTGCGATACCAGTCAACGTGTGAGTAGTAGAAATTTAGGGTTATCCCCTCTTTTTTGCATGCCTCGGCTAATTCTTTCAGAATATCCCTTCCGAAAGGAGTCGCATCTACAATATTGTAGGACGAAGCTTCGGATTTGAACATTGAAAAACCGTCATGATGCCTTGAGGTTATTGTAATGTATTTAGCCCCTGAAGCCTTAATCGCCTTTACCCATTCTTCAGCATTGAATTTCGAAGGGTAAAACCCGCCGGCTAATTTTTCATATTCTTTGTAATTCAGCTTTTTCTGATTCATTACCCATTCTCCATCAGCGAGCATTGAATATATTCCCCAATGAATGAATATTCCGAACTTGTCATCTTGAAATTTTTCCCTTGCTTTAAGGTTGCTTTCTGACGGAATATATGACCTTGCTTGTGCATTGCTCCCAAGCGTACATAGAATGAGGCAGATAGCCGTTATCGGTTTTAACAGTGTTTTCATTGCGACTTATAACTAATATGTTAATTGTAAAATTAATGAAAATGAAAAACAAAAGCAAGAGAATAGAATATCATATCATATATTATAGTATATTAAAATCACATATCATAATAATATTATCAAAAAATAGAGAGAGAGTATATTGAAAATGTGTTAAATTGCAAAAGCAAATAAATTGAAGAATTTAATATAAGGTAGATAATTTGTATCAAAAAACTTATATGATGCTTGTTGCACGGCACAAACAAATTGCTATAAGTACCCCGTGAGGTATTATTGCAATAAGTTCGGAAGCACCGTATAAATAATTTTTAGGGTATGGATAAGGATATACATCAAAAATATCTTTTGTTTAATCAGGATGACCTGAAATGGAATATGCTGGTAAATTCCGTTGGATACCAGTGTGTTAAACCTAATGAGTCATATCCACCGTCAATCCACCCGCCAAGGTACCTTTTTTCAACTGACAAAGGACGGGTTCTGGATGAGTATCAGCTTATATATATTACTAAAGGTAAAGGAGTGTTCTATTCTGAGTCGCTCGGCAGGCGTAATGGGGTTGCGGTTTCAGAAGGCACCTTCTTTATCCTGTATCCGGGGGAGTGGCATTCTTATTGTCCGGAAGCAGCTACAGGCTGGGATGAGTATTGGATAGGCTTTAAAGGGGAGCTTGCTGACCGCATTATGACGTCGGACAATTTCTTTGCAAAGAGCAGTCCGGTCTTGAGCGTAGGCCTTCACGATGATCTTATAGGCCTTTACAGGAAGGCAATCGAGGCTGCTCTTGAGCAGAAGTCCGGCTATCAGCAGCTTCTTTACGGACTTGTGAATCATTTGCTGGGTGCAGTGTGTTTTTATTGCCGCAATGTGCCTTTCAGCACTTCCAGAATAATGGATATAATCGTAAATGCAAGGGATATCATTGCCCGGAAATATAGAACAATCACCCCTGCATCCCTTGCGGACGAATTGAATATGGGGTATTCCAATTTCAGGAAAATATTCAAAGCTTATACGGGGTTTGCCCCTGCTCAATATATCAATGAGGTGAAAATGTCCAAAGCTAAGGAAATGCTTACGAACACTTCCTTGCCTATCAAGGAAATTGCCGCCAATGTAGGTTTCGATTATTTTGAGTATTTCTTTACTGTTTTCAAAAAAAAGGAAGGCCGTACTCCTACCGAATATCGGTATTTGACACAAGGCATAAATATCAGACAACCGCAAAATGAATAATAATTTTCTGGCATTTGATATAGGTGCTACAAGCGGCAGGGCCGTTTTAGGCACTATTAATGACAATAGATTGACAATAAGGGAAATATACAGATTCCCGAATTCAATGGTCAAAGTCGGAGAAAAGCATTATTGGGATGTATATCAGCTGTTCATCCATATTTCGGAGGCTTTGAAAACGGCTTCGACTATTCCGGTCAAGATAGACTCGATTGGCGTAGATACTTGGGGCGTTGATTTTGGCTGCATTGCCGAAGACGGTTCGCTTCTCGGGCTTCCGAGAGCATACAGGGATCCATATACACGAGGTGTGCCTGATGAGGTTTTCAAGTCAGTTCCGCATGACGAACTCTATGATATTACCGGAGTCCAGATAATGGATTTCAATACGATATTCCAGATATTTGCGCAGAACAAGAGCGGATATGCCCCTATGAAGTATGCTTCGGAAATCCTTTTCATGCCGGATTTACTTTCATATATGCTTACAGGAAACAAGGTCTGCGAATATACCGTTGCCTCGACTTCCGGTATGATTAATCAGAATACAAATCAATTTGACAAACGGCTTTTGGACAAACTCGGCATCAGGACTTCTCTTTTTGGGGAAATTATTTACCCCGGAACATTTATCGGGATGTTAGACAAGAAGTTGGCCGATGACACAGGTCTTGGAGAAATACCGGTAATCGCTGTAGCCGGACATGATACGGCTTCTGCAATAGCGGCAGTGCCGGCATCTGATGGAAATTTCGCATATCTTAGCAGCGGCACATGGAGTTTGTTGGGAATTGAGACCAGGAAGCCTATAATCAGCGACAAGTCTTTGGCTTACAATTTTACGAATGAAGGAGGAATAGAGGGGACTGTCAGATTTTTGAAAAATATCACAGGAATGTGGCTGCTTGAGCAGTGTCGGAAAATATGGAAAGCCAATGGCCGCGACTATTCATATACGGAAATTGAGGCTTTGGCAAAAAGTAATCTGAGCTTCTCTTCCAAGGTGGATCCCGATGATGTCCGGTTCGCAAATCCCGACAACATGGAGCTGGAAATAAAGGCTGCGCTCGCAGAGTCCGGCCAGACTATTCCCGGCAATGACGGAGAAATGGTCAGTTGCATACTCCATAGTCTGGCGAACAAGTACAAGGATGTTATCGGCCTGCTGAATGACCTTGCTCCTTTCGATATAAATAAGCTGCATATAATTGGTGGAGGTTCTGCAAATTCGCTATTGAACCAGCTTACTGCGGACTACACGTGTATGCCTGTAATTGCCGGTCCGATTGAGGCTACGGCAATAGGTAATATCATGATGCAAGCCAAGTTCTTTGGAATTGTAAGGGACAGGTGGGAGATGAGGAGGATCATCAGCTGTTCTTTTGACGCAAGAATATATAAACCGTATAATAAATAACAATAAAAATCAGTCAGGTATGAAAGAAGAAATGATAAAGAAGGCATACGAGATTGCCAGAGAGCGATATGCTGCAATAGGTGTAGATACAGACAATGCTATCAGGACACTTTCGGGTATCCCTATCTCATTGCATTGTTGGCAGTCCGATGATGTCGTGGGATTTGAACGCAATGTGGCTCTTTCGGGTGGAATCCAGACTACCGGTAATTATCCCGGCAGGGCGAGGAATATCGACGAGGTCAGAGAAGATGTAAAATTCGTAAAGACACTGCTTGGCGGCAAGCACCGTTTGAATCTTCATGCGATATATGGAGATTTTAAAGGCAAGTATGTTGAAAGGGATGAGATAACTGTAGAATCTTTTCGAAGCTGGATTGATTGGGCCAAGGAGCAGGATATGAAGCTGGATTTCAATTCCACATCTTTCTCGCATCCGAAGAGCGGTAATCTGTCACTGTCCAATCCTGATCCGGCGATTAGGGAGTTCTGGATTGAGCATACCAAGTGTTGTCGCAGGATTGCCGATGCAATGGGAAAGGCACAGAATGATCCTTGTATAATGAATATATGGGTACATGACGGATCGAAGGATATTACAGTTGAAAGAAAACGTTATAGGGAACTTTTTGCCGACTCGCTGGACGAGATTTTGGCTGAGGATCTTCCTGATATGAAGACCTGTCTTGAAGCTAAGCTGTTCGGAATCGGGCTCGAAAGCTATACTGTAGGTTCTCACGATTTTACGGTAGGATATTGTGCTACAAGGAAGCTTATGTACACTCTTGACACAGGGCATTACGAGCAGACGGAAAATGTAAGCGATATGGTTTCATCACTTCTGCTGTATGTACCTGAACTGATGCTTCATGTAAGTCGCCCTGTCCGCTGGGATTCCGACCATGTTACGGTTATGAACGATCAGACTCTTGACCTGTTCAAAGAGATAGTACGTGCGGATGCATTGGACAGATCTCATATTGGTCTCGACTATTTCGATGCCTCAATAAATCGTATAGGAGCATATGTCATAGGAACAAGGGCAACTCAGAAGTGTCTTCTCCAGGCTTTGTTGGAACCGCTGGAAATGCTCAGAAACTACGAGGACAAAGGTCGGAATTTCGAGCGTCTTGCACTGATTGAAGAAGCCAAATCCCTGCCTTTCGGAGCAGTATATGATTATTTCAATATGATTTCCGATGTTCCTGTCGGAGAAGATTATATCCCAGCCATTCAAAGCTACGAAAAGAACGTGACATCGAAGAGAAAATAGATTAGATGAGCATTTTAGACAACAGAGAAGCCTTGAAGGCTGAAATAGACAAGATTGCAGAAGTTGCAGGCTACCTCTGGCAAAAAGGGTGGGCCGAAAGGAACGGAGGTAATATAACCGTCAATATTACGGAATATGTGGATGACGGTATTCGTGCAATGCAGCCTATTTCCCCACGTATTGGCATAGGGACCTTCCTGCCTAATCTGAAAGGTTGCTATTTTTATTGTAAAGGTACTCAGAAGAGAATGCGTGACCTTGCCGTAAATCCGATGGATAACGGATCAGTAATCCGTATAATGGATGACTGTAGGTCATATGTGATAATAGCGGACAAGCCTGTAGCTCCTACATCCGAGCTTCCTTCTCATCTGAGCGTGCATAATTATCTGATTGGGAAAGGAAGTCCTTATAAGGTGTCGCTTCATACCCACCCGATTGAGTTAGTTGCAATGACGCACAACAGAAGGTTCTTGCAGAAAGATATTGCTACAAAGCTTTTATGGTCCATGATACCGGAAACCAAGGCGTTTTGTCCTCGAGGACTTGGAATTGTTCCGTATATGCTGCCGGGCAGTGAGGAGCTGGCTGAAGCTACAATAAGAACCATAGATGAGGATTATGATGTGGTTATATGGGAAAAACATGGAGTCTTTGCCGTGGATGTAGATATCATGTCTGCATTTGACCAGGTTGATGTATTGAATAAATCGGCTTTGATATATAGTACGGCAAAGAATATGGGATTCGAGCCGGATGGTATGACAGATGAACAGATGGAGGAAATTTCGAAAGTTTTCAACCTGCCGAAATAGTGGCTTTATCTTGATTTGTGTTTATCTTTTTGTTATATTTTCCGTACATTTGTTAAAATGGATTTTATATGGTAAAGAATATTGCACTTGTTGCTCACGACTCCAGGAAGGCTGAGCTCATCAGTTGGGTTAAATATAATGCCGGCTCGTTGAAAGACCACAATCTCTATTGCACGGGCACCACCGGCAAGCTTGTAAAGCAGGCCCTGTCGGAATTGTTAGGACACGAAATGCCACAAATTACCGCCTTGCTAAGCGGTCCATTAGGCGGAGATTTCCAAATAGGTGGTATGATAGCGGAAGGCAAGGTAGACATGCTGGTATTTTTCTGTGACAACCTTATAATGCAGGGGCATCAGAACGATGTTATGGGCTTGGTGCGGCTTGCCTCCCTGTACAACATCCCTTTTGCCACCAACAGAAGTTCTGCCGACTATATAATTTCGTCTCCGCTGTTTTCAAGCAGGGAATACAAAAGGATAATACCTCCTTGTATAGAATCTTATAAGAACAGGAAGCTGTAGGCGTCAGACAAGTTCGGAAAGGGCGGAAAAGTCATCAATTATATAATCGGCTCCGTATGACTTCAGTTCTTCAATCGAAGAATTGCCGTAAGTCACTGCACATGTGTGTGTGCCGGCGTTTTTACCCATAAAAATGTCATAACTCATATCCCCGACCACTAAAGCATTTTCCGGATCCGTCCCGAAATGCTTTAGTGTGAGCAGTACGGGCATAGGGTCCGGTTTGGCTTTGTCAACATCATCGGCTCCAAGTACAAAACTGATATATTCGTCTAAACCCATTTCCCGGGTGAACTCTATCAAGGACTTTCTTGAACGTGATGATGCGATAGAAATATACAATCCTCTGCTGTACAATTCTTTCAGGGTTGCCGTAACATTAGGGAAAAGCTTGGGTACAAGCGATTTCCTGTTCTTTTCAAACAATTTGCGATAAGTGCTGACGCATAGTTCTGCCTCGTCTTCTGAAATGTAGGGTAATAGCCTTAAAAAGGCTTCTTTAAGGGGCAGACCTATCGTGGCCGCACAATCTTCTTCCGAGGCTACGGGAAGTCCCAATGTCTCCAATGTCTTTCTTAATGTCATGGTAATTGTGCGTCTTGTATCGGCTATTGTGCCGTCAAAATCCAGAATAATCAGTTTTATTTCCATAAAAGTCTTATGCAGATATAAACAGATACAAGCTTAAGATTATCATACATCCGGCAACTATCTTTTTATATTTCTTCCTGTCTATATTCTTTATCGTCTTCATTGATATATAGTTGCCGACTATCATTGCAGCTGCTATACCCAGTCCGGTGAAAACAATGGAGGTCGTGACGAAATCCAGCTTCCCGTAGACAAATATCTTCACGATGTGCATCACCGCAGCGGCAGTCGCTTCGCTTGCGATATATGCGACCGGACTGAGATCCAAAGTCAGGAATACTGCACTGCTCAGAGGGCCGGAAACGCCCATAAGCCCGTTTATCAGACCTGTTATTCCACCGCCAATCAGCATTGTGGCAGGTTTGTTGGGCAGCCGCAATTTGCCTAAGATCTTCATGATCGCAAACACAATCAGCACGAGGCTTAACACCTTAGTCAGAAGTGCTTTGGGAGCCACGGCAAATCCAAACGCTCCTAATGCTGTAAGCGGTGCCGCTATGATAAGGAACCTCCCAACGGCTTTCCACTTTATATCCTTAAATCCTATTACAGACCTTGATACATTACTTAAAAGCTGGGCTATGGTGCAGGTCGGAATGGCCACATCCACTCCGTAGAAATATGTCACGACCGGCAACAGAATCATTCCGCCTCCAAAGCCTATGGCACTTGAAAGAGCTCCGGCGATAAACCCGATAAATATCAATGTGAAGATCATAGAAACAGTACCAGAACAATTTGAGCCAAAAGCACCCTTATAAACATACAGAGCGGATAAACCTGGGTGTATGACAACGCCGGGTGGTCGTTGTTTATATTTTCGGATGCATAGTTCAGTGCCATAGGGTTTGCCATACTGCCGCAAAGCATACCGGTAACCGTGCCGAAATCCATGTGCATGGCCTTAAGGGATATTATTCCCATAATCAGGACCGGAATGATTGTAATTGCAAACCCGAGACTGAGCCAGAGCAACCCTTCAGGCCGGAAAACGGTTTCAAAGAATTTCGGACCGGAAGAGAGTCCGAGACATGCCAGGTACATTGATAGGCCGAGACGTCTCAACATAAGATTTGCACTCTCGGTAGTATAGGCCACCATGTGGATACGCGGGCCGAAAGCCCCTATTAGGATACCTATGATTATCGGCCCGCCTGCAAGTCCGAGTTTTACCGGAGCCGCTATACCCGGAATTGCAATAGGTATTGAGCCTAATAACAGCCCAAGTACGATTCCTATGCAGATAGACACGAGATTGGGCTCCATTAGGTTCTTTACCGCATTCCCAAGCAGATTTTCTACTTTGTCCAAATCGTTTTCCTGTCCGACTACAATCAGCCTGTCTCCCATTCTTAAGATAAGGTCCGGAGTGGCAAGGAGCATAATCCCGGCTCTTGATACACGACTGATATTGACGCCGAAGCGATTTCTTAATTTCAGTGAATATATAGACTTTCCGTTGATTTCCGGTCGGGTCACTACTATATGTCGCGAAACAAGTTGGTTGTCAATGGCATTCCAATCAATTCCTTCCTTATTCCAGTCCTTTGCTTCCTTTTTCCCGAAAACGAGAGTGAGCGGCGCTTCGAATTTCGGTTTTGATATAACCAGAAGTCGGTCATTCTCAAGAATTTCGGTTTCGGAATTAGGAGAAATCACTTTTCCTTTCCTCCATATTCTGGAAATGACAAATTTCTTGTTGCTCATATGCGCCACTTCGAGAATGCTTTTTCCGAAAATGGCCGGGTTGCTTGCGACGAATGTAGCTATATAGGTGTCGTCATCGCTATTATTGCTTGCAGAAGCCATATTTACCGGAGATACGGCGAATTTGCCCATTAGAATAATTGCTATGATTACACCGATTACTCCGAGCGGATAAGTGACTGCACAACCTAATGCCGGACTGCTGCCGTCAAGTCCCAATTGGGCAAGTGTCTGTTGAGCTGCTCCCAGGGCAGGGGTGTTGGTGGTTGCTCCGCACAGTATTCCGATCATATCCGGCAGGCTTACCGAAAAAATATAGCTGCATGCTATAGCCATTGCAGTGCCGAGCAAAATGACACCGAGACCTATTATGTTCAGTTGAAGCCCTCCTTTTTTGAAAGAGTTGAAAAAGCCCGGACCGACCTGCAGCCCAAGCGAGTATACAAAAATTATCAGACCGAAATCTTGGGCGAACATGGTCATTTCCGTGTTTGTCCTTATCCCGAAATGTCCGGCGAGAATACCGCAGAAGAATACGAAAGTGGCTCCTAAAGAGACCCCGGCTATTTTAATTCTGCCAAGCAGCAGGCCAACGGCTATGATAGTCAAAATTACCATAACCGCATGTAGGGTGGATTGGCCTTGCAATATGTAATCAAAAATATTCATCTGCTGTGCAAAATTAGCATATTATTGTCTATAATTATAATATATCTAAGAATATGTACAGGATATCCGAAAAGAATTGTTATATTTGAAGTATGACTATAGAAACATTAACCAATTAATTTTTATATTATGGGATACAATATCATTGATATTCAAGGTATAGGACAGGTTTATGCCGATAAACTTGTTGCTGCCGGGATCGCTACAGTGGCTCAGCTTTTAGAAAAAGGCAAGGATGCCAAAGGACGCAAGGCTTTGGAAGAGGCTACAGGAATAAGGCATGACCTTATCCTTACATGGGTAAATCATGCTGACCTGTTCAGGGTCAAGGGTATAGGACCTCAATTCTCTGAACTTTTAGAGGCATCAGGGGTTGATACAGTGAAAGAACTTGCAACTCGTAATGCCGAAAATCTTGCCAAGAAGATGCAGGAGGTGAATGAGGTGCAGCATCGTACAAAGAGGGTGCCTACCGCAGCTGAACTTCAGACAATGATAGACGAGGCGAAGAAATTGGAACCAATGGTTACATATTAGACTTTGTTTTAATTCCAAAAGCAGGGTGACCAAAAGTGATATGCTTGACGTCACCCTGTATTTGTTTTGATTTATTGACGAACGATATTATAATTTATTTTTGGATGAGATTATATAATTACATATCTATGATCGCGGTTACAGCGTTAGCAGTCTCCGGCTGCAGTATAGACAGAGGAGCAGCTCCGGCAATACCTAAGGATGCCAATATTGAAGCCAAGGTGGAAAAGGTGCTGAAGAATATGTCCACTGATGAGAAGATAGGACAAATGGTGCAGCTGAATGTGTCCACTATATTGACTGACGGCCAGTTGGATGAAAGCAAGCTCAATGACCTTGTAGGCAAATGGAAAATCGGTTCTTTCCTCAATGCTATAAGGGACGTAGCATCTGTGCCGGCAGATTACGAAAGTGTAATAACTAAGATTCAGGAAGTGTCAATGCGGGAAATTGGCATTCCCTGCATCTATGGTTTGGACGAAATACACGGTTCCACCTATGTTCTCGGCGGAGTGCTTTTCCCTCAGGAATTAAATCTTGCCGCCACTTTCGATACACGTCATGCCACAAATATGGGTAGGGTGATAGCTTATGAGACAAGGGCGGCCATGGTGCCATGGGTGTTTTCACCGGTTATGGATCTTGCACGTGATCCGAGGTGGCCGAGATTTTGGGAGAGTTGGGGAGAAGACCCTCTCTTGCAAGCTGAAATGTCAGAAGCAGAGACCCGGGCTCTTCAGGGCGACGACCCTAACAATATAGGCAAGGAGCATGTGGCGGTGAGCCTCAAGCATTTCATCGGATACGGTGTTCCAAAGTCAGGTAAAGACAGGACGCCTGCATATATTCCCGACAACGTGCTAAGGGAGAAATTTTTCTTGCCTTTCGAAAGATGTCTGAAAGCCGGAGCACTTAATATTATGGTCAATTCCGCTTCAATAAACGGAGTGCCTGTGCATGCCAACCGTGATTTGCTCACAGGCTGGGTGAAGGAAGGAATGAAGTGGGACGGAATGATTGTCACTGATTGGGCCGACATTAATAACCTATATAACCGCGAACATGTTGCAGCAGACAAGAAAGAGGCCGTCGCCTTAGGCATTAATGCCGGTATTGATATGATTATGGATCCTTATGATACCGATGTCTGCGTAGCCCTCAAGGAATGTATTGAGGACGGTACAGTGTCTATGAAAAGGATGGATGATGCTGTCAGAAGAATATTGCGGATGAAATTCCGTCTCGGACTTTTCGACGAACCAGTATGGGATATATCGGGTTATGACAAGTTTGGCGGACATGAATTCCGGAAAATGGCCTTGGAGGCCGCTTTGGAATCGGAGGTTCTTCTGAAAAACGAAGACAAGGTTCTGCCAATATCCGAAGACAAACAGATTCTCGTGACCGGACCTAACGCCAATTCGATGAGATGCCTTAACGGCGGATGGTCCTATAATTGGCAAGGGACAAGGGCTGATGAATTTGCCGGAGAGCATAATACTATTTTAGAGGCTTTGACAAGCAGATTCGGAGAGAAAAATGTCAGATATGAGGCCGGCGTGGTTTATAGTGAAAAGGACTGGAAATCAGATGTTGCCGTTGGGATAGACCGTGCCGTTGCTGCTGCAAGAAAATCCGATGTAATAATTGCGTGCATAGGTGAAAATTCGTATTGTGAAACTCCCGGTAATATTGATGATCTGACTTTGTCAGAAAACCAAATTGAACTTGTTAAAGAATTACATAAGATAGGAAAGCCTATTGTATTAATACTTAATGAGGGCCGACCGAGAATAATAAACGAAATTGAGCCTTTGACAAAAGCAGTCGTAAATATAATGTTGCCAGGCAATCATGGTGCGGATGCCTTGTCGATGCTTTTGGCCGGAGATGCTAATTTCAGCGGAAAACTGCCATTTACATATAGCAAATATGTTAATTCTTTGCATACATACGACTATAAGGTCTCGGAACATGTAGAAACAATGGACGGACTATATAATTATGATGCGGTTATGGATGTACAATGGCCGTTCGGATATGGTTTAAGTTATACCCAATTCGAATACTCCGATTTGAAAAGAGTTGATCGGGAGTCATCAAATTTCTCTGCAGGAGATACGCTAAGGTTTGAAGTAACCGTGAAAAATATAGGAGATATGAGTGGAAAGGAAGCTGTGCTCTTATATTCAAGCGACTTGATTGCGAGTGAGGTTCCTGACGTGAAAAGATTGAGGGCTTTTGATAAAGTTGAACTTCAACCAGACGAGGCTAAAGTGGTGTCTTTGAGCGTTCCTGCAAACGACTTAGCCTTCGTGGCAAATGACGGCAGGTTCTTATTGGAAAAGGGTGGCTTCAGGATTTCATGTGGCGGTCAGTCTTTGCTGTTGAACTGCGTAGAGACTTCGGTGATAAGCAGATAATTTCCAATATTGTCAATATGGACTCCGAAAATATGGATGTTGCCTCCATCTGAGGTTTTCATTCTTTTTCGGAGTTCTTCGCTCTTCATAGGTATGTTTTTCGCCGTTACCGATGCCATGACGTATTGTTTGCCGACGGATTTCAATGATTTTGAGTCAAGCTTATGTAAATCTATGACTTTGAAAAATTTACAGAAGCCCTCAAGGCCTTGCGGAATATTGTCTGTAATATAAAGGTGGGTGGATACCCCAAGTTTGGACATGTCGAATTCAGAAGACAGATAATTGAATCTGCCGGTCTTCATCAAGGCTTTTCCCGGTTGTACCAGAATTCTACCCAAAACATCGTCAAGCGATTGAATGTATTTAACCGGCTGTTTTTTTTCATATTCCCGGCTAATTTCAAGGCTGTGGCCTGAATCATAGACAATTAGGGAATAATCCTCTTTCCAGCCGGCTTCCATAATTACGAGAAGCTCCTTGCATTCTCCTTTAGAGCCTATTATGTGTATTTCTCTGACCTCTCTTCCAAGCCTTTCGGCAACCATTGATATATCAGCCATTGGAGACAGCTTGACCATGATATGATTGCAGATTGAAAGCAGCTTGTCTTTCAGCGTAAGAATGTCGGGGCTACAATCTTCAATTAGAAAAAGTTTTTTTCCGGATTGGGACCTTCTTGCCGGGTCCATGAATATCAGATCCGGTTTGAAATCATACAGCAGGGTCTCGACATTATCTATATCTATTGTTTCATTAGATATGGATATATTATTTATTCCCAATACATTGAAGTTATTAATTGCTGCTTTGACAAGAGACGGTTTCATTTCATTATAGAAGACTTGCGAAGCCACGGAAGAGAATGCCCAGGAATCAATTCCAAGACCTCCGGTGAGATCTGCTATCCGTCCATGAGAACTACCTATGACCGATTTTGCGATAGAGGCCTTATAGAAAGCCGTTTCCGTGGAACTGCATTGCTCAGCACAAAGCGTGTCTGGATATACCAGGGAAGTGGCCTCATACCATTCCGGCACTTTGTGCCTTAATCTTTTACGGCATCCGATAGTGTTCGCAGCCTGAATTATATCTACGTAAGGCCATTTGTCCTTATGAAGAAGGAGTTCTGCCGGCTCTTCGTCTGCATGTCCTATAATGAATTTTTCAAAGTCTGTCATAGCAGTCCTATCTCCATGTACATTTTCCTGTAGTATTCGGCCTTTTTCTCCAAAGGCAGAGGGTAGGCCCGTGAAGTTGAAGGCAGGCGGTAGAGTGTATATATTTTTCCTTCGATTGTTATGTCCGTATTCTCTCCGACTTGTGGCTTCGCGCAGCCGTATCTTTCTGCAAGCACATCTGTGGCTTTTTGTCCGGTTGTGACTATGGCTACACATTTAGGTATGTTCGAGAGCAGGCTTGCAATGTCAGTAGGTGTCACGACATCTAAGAATTTGTCCGATGCGTTATCCTTCAGACGTCGGACAGCTGTTGCCGCGTCATACATTGCTATTCCTTTTCCGGAACAGAAATCGATTATTTTCTCTTTGTCAAAGGCATCCTTACCTTTCTTGCCGGAATTTTTAATAATGAATTCGTCCTTGTTGCCAAAGAACAGAAGTCCGGTTATCCTCCACATGTCATTTATGAAATTCGGATAGTAGAAATCGATGCTCCACCGTTTGGGCTGTGGAGGAAAACTGCCTAACAAAAGCACTTTTGCCTGTTCTGGCAAGAACGGTCGGAATGGGTGTTTTTCTATCATTGAGTTCATATAAAATCATACGCTAATATATGAAATTATACCTCCAAAACCGGTAATAACCGTAAATAATTCATTATAACATAAATGTTACAACATAAAACACTAATGTTTTTGTAATTGATTATAAATATATTATACAACTATGGGGATAATTTTGTTTAGTGGATGTGGTTAATCTTTAGGCAAGTATGATAAGATGAAATTTTGTGCAATATTCTTCTATATAAGGAGGTTTTCTTACTATTTATTAAGTATATTTGTAGGTATAAAGATATAATATGAAAAGGTTACAACAATACATCGGTTTATTTATTACTTCGGCTGCTGCAGCGGCCGTAACGTTTGCGGTATCTGCCTGCGGAAACAATGCTCCATCTACCGGAGAGGGGAAAGTGGTCGGAGTCGCCGGAATTTATGATGTAAAAGGGGAGAAACTTGAGCTGGCCATAATGGATGGAGGCACATTTACAATGGGGAACAAGCCCGACCACAGACCAATCCAAGGCTCGGCCGGACCATGTCAGGTCTTGTTGGACGGCTATGCTATAAGCAAAACTCCGGTTTCGCAGAAATTGTGGAAAGCGGTTATGGGGAACAACCCAAGTTCAAACAAGTCCGATATGCTGCCGGTAGACAGGGTCTCCTATATTGATTGCCAGAAGTTCGTAAAGAAGCTATCAAAGCTTACGGGAGTGTCATTTACCCTGCCGACAGAGGCTCAATGGGAGTTCGCCTACGGAGAGGGGGCAATCGAGTACGTGGAAAACAGTACAGAATGGTGTCAGGACAACTTTTCCGATGAGGTTGTGACGTCACCGGCATTAAACCCTAAGGGGCCTGAAAAAGGAAGAGACAGACTTATAAGGACAGGACTTCGAAGGGATGCATTGGAGCCGCATTCAAAGGCGGGAGCCCTTACTTTCAGAGTTGCGGCAAACACCGGAAAATCCTGTCCGTATAATATCGTATCTGCTATATCCGGCATGGAAATGCCTAAAAGCGGGGTTGCGGAGACCAAAACTTACGTTGTTAACGGAGAAACATTCAATATGGTCGGGGTCAAAGGAGGCAAATTCCAAATGGGAGGAACCAAAGAGCAGGGCAAATATGCGGAAAAGGACGAGATGCCGGTCATTGAGGTTGAGGTTGAGGATTTCAGCATTTGCCGGACGGAGGTCACCGCCGGCCTCTGGAAAGCAGTAATGGGTATCCTGCCTTTCGGAAATAGCGATAAGTATTTGAACAAGCCCGTAGTCAATGTGTCATGGTATGACTGCCAGGAGTTTCTTTTGAAACTAAATGTGTTGACAGGCAAGGCATTCCGTCTCCCGGATGAAGCTGAATGGGAATTCGCTGCAAGAGGAGGCAACAAATCCGGTCGTTATATCTATTCCGGCAGTGACAATCTTGCCGTTGTGGCTGTGTATGGCGAAAATTCCGACGGTAAGGTCAAGCCCGTGATGTCAAAAAGGCCTAATGAACTTGGAATTTACGATATGAGCGGCAATGCCTGGGAATGGTGTAGCAACTCTTATGCTGAATACGGTAAGACTTCGCTTTCGGACAATGACAAAAAGGTGATGAGGGGAGGTAGTGCAGCCGGACGTTGGAACAGCTGCAGGGTGTCAAACAGATCCGGCATTCCAGCAGTCAGCATGAAAGGTACATTTGGCTTCAGGATAGCGTTATGATACATATTGCATTGCCCGACAGCCGGCAGAGACGTTTGGTTTTCTACCTTGCAATGGAAGAATATGTAGCCAGGCACATAAGCGAGCTTCCGGTTAATGACAATGGGATGAAGGAGGCTTTTTTCATGTGGCAGGTGCCTCCGACTGTTATTTTCGGCAGAAACCAGGTTATGGAGGCCGAAGTCAACATGCCTTATTGCAAGAGTAACGGCGTGCAGTTATACCGCAGGAAGAGTGGGGGAGGCTGCGTTTATGCCGATATGGGAAATATAATGCTCTCATACATTTCGGACAGTACAGAAGTGGCATTTACCTTTGACCGTTTTCTTCAGAGAATAGCCCTACTGCTGAGAAATATAGGTCTGGATGCAGAACGTTCCGGCAGAAACGATGTGCTTGTTGACGGCAAAAAAGTCTCCGGCAACGCTTTTTTCCTTTTGCCGAAAGCCAGCATTGTGCACGGCACCTTGCTGTTCGATTCCGATTTTGATGCTCTCCAGAAAGCAATAACCCCTTCGGATGCCAAGATTAGGAGCAAGGGTGTCGAGTCCGTAAGGCAGCACGTCATTAATCTTAGAGAGGCCATAGAGGCCAACCCTGACGGTATGTATAGGAATATGGCTGATATATCCCTCTTTAAGAAATATATGTTGACTTCCTTGTGCGGAGATTTGCCGTCAGGGCCCGGCAGGATTAAGGAATATATCCTTGACGATGAGCAGGTAAGGCAGATAGAAGAGATAGAAGCCGGTTACCTTGACCCGGATTTTCTTAATGGCAAAAATCATTCATATTCAATAGAAAGGAAAGCCAAGCTTGAAGAAATAGGTGAAATGGTCATATCTCTGGATATGAATGGAGATACGATAGGGAACTGCCACCTTTCAGGAGATTTCTTTCCTTTGAAAGACGGTGCGGATACCGCCTTGACAACTGTCCTTAAAGGCAGGCGGAACGTGAGAGAGGATGTAGCGGCGGCTCTTGAGGCCATATCACTTGAACACTACATATTGAAATTTACAAACAAGGATTTCATCGATATTCTGTTTGGAGAAGATAATATAATTAATGACACTGATAATGGAAGAAAATCTAAGGAAAACCTGTCTGTATGACAGTCACATTGAGTTGGGCGCAAAGATGAGCCCCTTTGCCGGCTTTATGATGCCGATCCAGTATTCCGGAATTACGGAGGAACACCTCGCGGTTAGGCACAAGGCCGGTATCTTCGACGTTTCCCACATGGGGGAGATATTTGTGAGCGGCCCGGATGCGGAAAGGTTTGTAAACCACATATTTACAAACAACGTCAAGGACATGGAGCCGGGACATATACTTTACGGAATGATGCTGTACCCCGATGGAGGTACCGTGGACGACCTGCTTGTGTATAAAGAGACGGATTCTTTCCTGTTGGTTGTAAATGCCGCAAATATCCAAAAGGATTATGATTGGATGATAAAGAATGCCGACGGATACAATGTCAGTATCCACAACGACTCGGAGAGTTGGGGGCAGATTGCCGTTCAAGGTCCTGAGGCGGAGAAGTTCGTATGCAAGGTAACGGGAATCGATGTGTCAGGTATGCCGTTCTATACATTTAACGATTATGTAATTGACAACAAGAGAGTTATAATAAGCAGGACGGGCTACACTGGGGAGGACGGTTTTGAAATCTATTCCGCTCCGGAGATTACGGCAAAGCAGTGGAAAGCTTTTCTTGAAGCAGGAGTGACGCCTTGCGGTCTGGGATGCCGAGACACCTTGCGATTTGAGGCCGGACTTCCTTTGTACGGAGATGAGTTGAGTGCGGACATTACCCCTGTAATGTCCGGTCTTAGCATGTTCTGCAAGCTGGACAAGGACGAATTTATAGGTAAGGAGGCCATTGAAGTTCAGAAAGCGGAAGGCCCGGCAAAAAAGGTGGTAGGTCTCGAAATCATGGACAAGGCTATTGCGAGGTCAGGCTATCCGGTTGAGCTGGAAGACGGAACCGTTGTGGGAGAAATTACCACCGGCTACCGTTCCATTTCCTTGGACAAAAGCCTCTGTTTTGCTCTGGTGCTCAAACAGCATTCCGCATTGGGCACATCTTTATATGTACGTATCCGCAAAAAGGTTTTCCCCGCAGTTGTGGTAAAGAAAAGATTCTATCAGACAAATTATAAAAAATAATATAAACACTTAAATATCAATAACTATGTCTAAAGTAATTGAAGGTTTGCTTTATAGTGAATCACACGAATGGGTTAAGGTGGAAGGCGATATCGCCTCAATAGGGGTTTCGGATTTCGCACAAAAGGAAATGGGGGATATAACATACGTTGATCTTCCTGAGGTTGACGATGAAATAGAAGAGGGCGAGGAATTCGGAGCATTGGAGAGCGTTAAGGCTTCAAGCGAACTCGTATCTCCGGTCAGCGGTACTGTTGTGGAGACTAATGAGGCATTGGAGGACAATCCGGAACTTATCAACGAAGATGCCTATTCGGCATGGATTATCAAGATCAGACTTTCCGATGTTTCAGAGCTTGACGCCTTGATGAACGCAGAGGCATATAAAAACATTACAGAGTAACCGACTATGGCAACTTTTCCATATTTTCCTCATACCGAGGACGATATAAAGAAAATGCTCGAACGGGTCGGTGCAGCCTCTTTGGATGAGCTGTATAATGATGTTCCCGAAAAGTTTCTTTATAAAGGGGAATATGACTTACGCGACGCAATGTCCGAGCAGGAAGTCAGGGAGTACTTTGAAAATCTCGTAAATAAGAATTCGAGGCTCAAGGTCTTTGCCGGTGCCGGCTCATACGATCATTATTCTCCTTCCATTGTGCCTTATCTGATTTCCCGCTCGGAATTCATGACGGCATATACCCCTTATCAGGCTGAAATTTCACAAGGTACGCTGCGCTATATATTTGAATATCAGAGCATGGTGTGCGAGCTTACCGGCATGGATGTCAGCAACGCTTCAATGTATGACGGGCCGACTGCTGCTGCCGAGGCCATGATGATGGCGAAAGCCTGTACAAAGAAGAAGACCAGGGTGTTGCTTTCCAGAACCTTGTTGCCCAATGTAATTGCGGTAGTCGAGACATACGCCGGATTTCACGGAGTGGAAATAGGCTATGTGGAGGCTGTCGGCGGAACGACAAGCAGGGAAAGCCTTGAAAAAGAACTTGCTGCAGGAGATGTGGCCGGGGTAATTGTGCCGGCAGTGAACCGTTATGGAATTGTGGAAGACTATACAGGCTTTGCGGAGCTTGTCCACAATGCAAAAGGTATTGTTGTCGAGTATTGCGACCCTTCCGCCCTTGCGGTGGTGAAGACTCCGGGAGAATGGGATTTCGATGTGGCTGTCGGAGACGGCCAGTCATTGGGCATACCTCTGTGTTTCGGAGGTCCTTATGTCGGCTTTATGGCCTGTCGCAAAGACTATGTCCGCAAGATGCCCGGACGTATCGTAGGCAAGACAGTGGATTCAGAGGGCAAGCGTTGTTTCGTGCTTACCTTGCAGGCAAGGGAGCAGCATATCCGCAGAGACAAGGCTACCAGCAATATATGCTCCAACCAGAGCCTTATGGCCTTGTATGTGACCATATATATGTCGCTTATGGGCACTGAAGGGCTGAAAGAAGTAAACAGGCTTTCTTATAGCGGAGCGCATTACCTCCACGATGAGTTGTTGAAGACAGGCAGATTCGAAAAAGTTTTTGACAAGCCTTTCCTGAAAGAATTTGTGCTTAAGCCTCTTGTCCCTGTCAAGGACTTGCAGAAAAAGCTGATCGAAGCCGGATTCTTTGCAGCCTTGGAGACGGAAGAAGGGTATGTCAGTTTCTGTGTGACCGAGAAGCGTACGAAAGCGGAGGCAGATGCCTTGGTTTCCCTAATTACGGATCTGTAACGGATTTTGGGCGGAAAAATTGAAAATGATATGAAATACTACGATAAACTGATATTCGAACTGTCCGAAAACGGACGTACAGGCTATTCGCTGCCTGCCGACCGTTTCGGCTATCGTATGGAGGATGGGCTTGGTGACAATATAGCGAGAAAGACTCCTTTGGACCTGCCTCAGGTGTGCGAGGTTGATGTGGTAAGGCACTACACCAATCTTTCTCAGATGAATTTCGGGGTGGATACGGGATTCTATCCTCTCGGTAGCTGTACAATGAAGTACAACCCGAAAATCAACGAGGAAATTGCGTCTATGCCCGGTTTTACGGGATTACACCCGTTACAGCCTGTTGATACCGTACAGGGGGCATTAGAGGTCTATTACGAAATGGAAAAGGCTCTTTCGGCAATTACGGGCATGGCGAACTTCACTTTTGCTCCTTGTGCCGGAGCACACGGAGAGCTTACAGGTCTGATGATTATGCGCCAGTACCACATATCGCGTGGAGATATGAAGCGCATTAAGGTAATAGTTCCGGACAGTGCACACGGCACCAATCCTGCTAGTGCCGCGGTATGCGGCCTTGAAGTGGTCGAGGTAAAGTCCAACGCTGCCGGCTTGGTGGATGTGGAAGACCTCAAGCCTTTGCTCAGCGATGAGATTGCCGGCATCATGATGACAAATCCGAACACTCTCGGTCTGTTCGAGAGGGAAATCGGGGAAATCGCGGATTTGGTGCACGGATGCGGCGGGCTTCTGTATTATGACGGGGCAAATATGAACCCTCTCCTTGGCACTGTAAGACCGGGGGACATGGGTTTTGACATAATGCACCTTAATCTGCACAAGACGTTCTCTACACCGCACGGCGGGGGCGGTCCGGGTTCCGGGCCGGTGGGGGTTGCCGAAAGGTTGGCCGACTTGCTTCCCGTGCCGAGAATTATCAAGGACGGAGACGGCAAATTCAAGATTAAATGTTCGAAGGATTGTGAGGCTTCATTCGGTCAGGTGTCTGCCTTCCTTGGCAATTTCTGCACTGTGCTTAGGGCATACACATATATACTTATGCTCGGCAGGCAGAATGTCAAGAAAGCCGGCAAATTAGCCACGCTTTCCGCAAATTACATTAAGGAGTCGCTAAAGGACAGCTACAAACTGCCGATACCTTCTGTGTGCAAACACGAGTTCGTGTTCGACGGTCTGATTGACGATGGCTCCAAGGTCGCCGGAGAGGGGAACGGGGCTACCACATTGGATGTGGCGAAGCGTCTGCTGGATTACGGTTTCCATGCTCCTACAATCTATTTCCCTTTGCTGTTTCATCAGACAATTATGATAGAGCCTACGGAGACGGAATCGAAGGAGACAATCGATGCTTTCATTGAGGCCATGCGAAAGATTGCGAAAGAGGCGGCAGAGGAGCCGTCTTTCCTGAAGACGGCCCCTCACTCCGCACCGATAAGGAGGCCGGACGAGACTATGGCGGCACGTCAGCCGATATTAAAGTTCAAGGACTTATGAAACTGCTGATTATCGGTGCGGGGCCCGGCGGTTATGAAACCGCCGTTGCCGCCTCCCGCCGCGGCCTGGACGTGACAATCGTTTCGGACGGCCCTGTCGGCGGAACTTGCCTCAACGAAGGTTGCATTCCAACCAAGTCATTCTGCCGAAACGCAGAAGTCATGGACACCCTTGCCCAAGCTTCAGTCTTCGGCATAGACAACCTCTCCTACTCTTTCGATTTCAAGAAAGTCCTTGAAAGGAAAAACGAAGTTGTAGACCGCCTGAAAAGCGGAATCGAATTCCTACTTGAAGGAAAGAACATCAGGCTGCTCTACGGCAAGGCAGTATTCAAAGACGCCCACACTGTAGAAGTGACCGACTCCGAATCCAATGTCACGCAGGTAACCGCTGACAAGATAATTGTTGCAACCGGCTCCTGCTCCGCATCTCTTCCTATACCGGGCAACGATTTGGAGGGTGTAATAACCTCGAAAGAAATCCTGGAACTTGAAGAAGTCCCGGAAAGGCTTTGCGTAATAGGAGCCGGTGTAATAGGCCTCGAATTCGCCTCAATCTTCAAGAGTTTCGGCTCTCAAGTAAATGTAGTCGAATATTGCAAAGAAATACTTCCAAGATTTGACACGGATCTTGCCAAGCGTCTGAAACAAGCTCTCTCAAAGAGGGATATTGTCATCGACACCTCGTCACAGGTGAGAGGAATTAAGAAAACAGCCGACGCTCTTGAGGTCTCCTACATCAAGAAAGACGAGGAAATAAAGGTCGTTGCAGACAAGGTGCTTATGGCCGTAGGCCGCCGTCCTAATGTAAATTCAGCCAACCTTGAAGCAGCCGGAATAGAATTTACTCCAAGAGGGATAAAGGTTGACGACAATATGAGGACTAATGTGCCCGACATTTATGCAATAGGAGATGTAACAGGCGGAATGATGCTTGCACATGTGGCCACATTCCAAGGGCTTAAAGCTCTCGCCGACATTTTGGGCGAAGAAAGGGCAATTGATTTCTCAGTCGTTCCCGCAGCCGTTTTCACCACACCGGAGGTGGCTGTAACCGGTCTCACCGAGGAGGAATGCAAAGAAAGGGGTTATAAGATAAAATGCCTGAAATCGTTTTTCCGTGCAAATGGAAAGGCTTTGAGCATGAACGAACCGGAGGGCTACTGCAAGCTCATAGTATATGCAGGAGATGAAGGATCTGAAGCCGGAATGGAGTACGGCCGGATACTCGGCTGTCATCTGCTCGGAGCCCACGCATCAGACCTTATACAAGAAATAACGGCACTGATGAACACCAAAGCCGTTATTTCAGATTTTCAGAATGTCATTCATGCACATCCTACATTGACGGAAGTCTTGCAGTCAGCTGCACATTCCTTTTAGTATTATGCTTATCAATTCTCATTCAGGTGTCTTGCCGCTCTAAGCAAGTGCCTGAGTGAGATTATTATCTGCTGGGACTCCTGAAGCATATTAAGATAGACGTAGGATACTGTAATGTTCTCTTTCGTTGCTTGCATTCTCGCAATATGGTCCTTTCTTGCCTGGGACAGATACTCTTCAAGCTCGTCGCATTGTGCCTTGACCGCACCGGATTCCGAGTAGTCTCCGGACTCAATAACGCTTTGTATCCGTTTCATCATAAAGAGCATAGTGTCTCTCAACGGCACGAATTCCTTGATTCTTTCTTTGCTCAACGGTATGAAGTTGTTGTCTATATGTTCTTCGCAGGAATCAGCTATTCTCCTGAGACAGAACAGAATATCCTCGCAACTGTTGATTCCGAGGTGAAACCATGTATTCTTCTCGATTGCAGCTCCCGGATCCACTTTACGCAGACCTGTCATTTCTTTTCTTCTGACAGTTTTCAGGTCGGAACGCCTTTTCTTGATGGTATTCTCGGATTTTTCCAGTAATTTAAGTTCCTCATTCATGAAGCCGTCGGTAATGTTCTTGTAGACTTCATTGGAGAAGGTAAGGAAATCTGCCTGATTTTGGTTTATGTGCTCAACAACCATACTAAGGGTCTCGGCCTCATCTTCGCTTTCCATTATCTTTATGAAGAGCACGTCTCCGGTTTCGCTCTTTTTCTTTTTCCCGTAGTTGATATTGTTCTTTATCAAAATGAATATAGCAAGGGCTACTATGATGACAATCAAGGTGTTGCCTCCTATATACATTATCGTTGCCATAAGGAGACAAAGCAGGAAAGCTGCGCCGGCGGTAATGAACCAGCCACCTATCACGGAGAGCACCCCGGTAATTCTGAATACTGCACTTTCCCTGCCCCAGGCCCTGTCGGCAAGAGAGGTACCCATAGCCACCATAAAGGTAACGTAGGTGGTGGAGAGAGGGAGTTTAAGAGAGGTACCCAAGGCTATCAGAAGGCTCGCTACAACCAGGTTTACAGTGGCACGCACCTCATCGAAAGCAGCTCCTTTGACCAATACCGCATCGTCCATGCTAAATCTGCTGTCAATCCACCGTTTAGTCCTTTCAGGCACCGCGCTTGATATTGTCTGGGCAATCCCTGAGAACGTCCTGACGAGCATCCTGGCCACCTTTGCCGAGCCGAAAACCTCGTCCCCTTGTCCTTGTTTGGCCAGGTCCACAGATGTCTTCACGACATTGAAAGCTTTCTTTGAGGTGGCAAGAGAGATTACCATTACTGCACCTGCCCCGACCAAGAATATAATAGGAGTTTTGGCAGGGGAGTCCAGGGCACTCATCATCCATGTGGAAGCGTCTCCGTTGCCGTTTGTGACGAAATCAGTGTAGGACGATAAGCCTGCGAGAGGCACGCCGATGAAGTTTACGAGGTCATTGCCAGCGAAAGCCATTGCAAGGGCAAAAGTGCCCATAAGCACTAAAACCTTTAATACATCCACCTTGCAGAAATGCAGTATCTGCATAATTATGGTACTGCCGACAAATACAGCTAAGATAAGTGTCAAGGTATATTCATCGATGAAGTCCATTATCTCATCTGTCATGAACGGCGAGCCTCCTATACCTTTAATCAGCATGAAATATAGGATTGCCGTAGTGGCTATGCCGCCGAATATCCCTATTTTCCATTTCAGCTTGTTGTGGTATCCGAAAGTGAACAGAAGCCTGCTGATATACTGGATAAGAGTACCGAAGAAAAAGGCTATTGCCACTGAAACGAATATTGCCATAATCACCGACAGGGCTTTTTCCGTATTCATAAGTGAGGCGAGTGAGAGAGAGCCGTCAGTGGACTGTACCATTTTAATCAGAGCAAGGGCAAATGTGCCGCCCAATAATTCGAAGACCATTGAAACCGTTGTGGAGGTGGGCATACCGAGGGTGTTGAAAATGTCCAGCAGGATAATGTCGGACACCATAACGGCTATATATATGACCATAACTTCCTGAAAAGAGAACATGGATGGCCGCAGAATGCCGTTTCTCGCTATCTCCATCATTCCGTTGCTCATGGATGCCCCCATAAAAATACCTACGGCCGCAACGATTATGATAGTCCTGAATGTTGCTACTTTGGCACCGATTGCCGAGTTCAAGAAGTTCACAGCATCGTTGCTAACACCCACCGAGAGGTCAAAGACAGCAAGGACGAACAGGAAAACCACCAGCAGCAGAAAAATCGTATTCATCTTTATTATTCCGTATAATGATTAATAATTATGCAAATTTCGCATGAGATTGTTATTATATCGTTACGAAAACGTTAAGATTTTGTTACAATTGCTACTGACTCACATCATTCTCGCCGAATATCATCAAAAGCTTGTCTCCGGAGTGCAGTCGGATAGAGCCGTCCGGCACTATAAGTTTGCTTCTACGCTGTATCATTACAACCCTTGCCCCTTCCGGCAGAGTTATTTCCTTCAATGTGTGCCCGTCTTCCAGATCTTCTTCCGTCAGGGTGCAGTCAATCAGCTTGCCGGCCTCATCCGGGATTTCTATACCGAAGGTGTCAGGCTTTTTCTCTTCCGGCATTGCGAGGTGCAGGAGCTTTGCAACCTTAGTAACAGACATGCCCTGGATGGTGAGGGATAGGATTGTAATGAAAAAGACTATGTTGAAAATCTGCTCGGAGCCGGGAATTCCGGCTACAATAGGATAGGTGGCGAAAATTATTGGGACGGCACCTTTCAGTCCTACCCATGACACGTATGTCCTTGCCCTTAGGGATATGCCCCGGAACGGCAGTAGAGACAGGAAAACGGCGGCAGGCCTGGCCACTAATATCATGAAAAGGCCAATCAACAAGGCCAATGGGGCGATTTTCAGCATATCGTGAGGATTGACAAGCAGTCCCAAAAGGAGGAACATGACGATTTGCATAAGCCAGGTCATTCCGTCCAGGAAGGTCACGATTTCTTTTCTCTGCGGAATCATCTTATTGCCGATAATCAGGCCTGAAATATATACGGCCAGGTAGCCATTGCCTTTCAGCATTTCAGTAAGGGAAATAGTGAAAAAAGCAGAGGTCAGAAGCATTATGGCATATAACGGAGAGCTTCCGAGCTTGATGCGTCTGAGCAACCATGAGCCTGCATAGCCCATTGCGATTCCGGTCAGTGAACCGATACCCAGCTGGAGGGTAAAGGTCAGAACGGCATTCCAAACCATTAGGCCGTAATTTACTCCTTCGGCTACAGCCGTAGGGGCGAACAAGGTGCCGGCTGCCTGAATCAGCACAATCGTTATAACATAGGCCATAGGGTCGTTGCTTCCGGATTCGAGCTCCAGCATAGGCCTCAAATTCTCTTTAAGCTTTATGTTGCAGTGTTTCAGTATGTTGAATACAGAAGCCGAATCGGTTGAAGACATGACAGAGGCCATAAGGAAACACATCACAATAGACATCGGTGCAAAAAGATGTCCTATTCTGGTGAGCAGGTATATGAAAAGGCCGCAGAACAACGTTGTCATAAACACCCCGAAGGTGGCTAATATTATACCCTCCCACAATACCGGCTTAATATCATGGAAACGGGTCTCCATACCTCCGGTAAAAAGGATTACGCTCAGGGCTGCCACGCCCACGAATTGTGCCTGATGATAATTGTTGAAAACCAGGCCGAGACCGTCGCTTCCGAACGCCATGCCCACTATAAGGAAAAGGAGGAGGGCAGGCACCCCAAACCTATATCCGGCCTTACTGATTACTATCGCGCTGAAAATCAGTATAGAGCCTATAAAGAGTATATTTTCTGCTGTAAGATACATTATATTACTATATTCCGTATTGCAAAGTCCCTGCAAAAATCTTTAAGCCCGCATTCTTCGCATTTGGGCCTTCGGGCGGTGCAGGTGGACCGTCCGTGAAGTATGAGCCAATGATGAGCCCGAAGTCTGAATTGTTCGGGTATGTTCGCTTCCAATTCCTTTTCAACCTCATTTACCGTCTTGCCGTCTGTCAGTCCAATCCTGCGTGACACCCTGAATACATGGGTGTCAACGGCAATAACAGGTTTGTTATATACAATTGAAGCTATTACGTTTGCAGTTTTCCTGCCTACTCCCGGCAGGCTGATAAGCTCGTCGATTTCCGCTGGGACATTTCCTCCGAAATCCGAGACTATTTTTTGTGCCATGCCTATCAGATGCCTTGTCTTGCTGTTCGGATAGGAAATGGATTTGATGTAGGGGAAAAGCTCATCATACGTAGCTGCCGCCATTTTCTCCGCATCCGGATATTCTTCGAATATCAATGGAGTTGTCATATTGACCCGTCGGTCCGTGCATTGTGCGGACAGTATTACTGCGACCAGGAGCTGGAAAGGGGAGTTGAAATGCAGGGCTGTGGTGGCATCGGGCATATTCTCGCTGAACCATCGTATCACTTCTGCATATCTCTCTGATTTTGTCATCTTTCTGAACTTTTATATGGTAAGAGCCAGGTCTATTACCTCGTCATCCTTTTGCAGTTTGCAGGCTTCATCCTTGCAGACCATGATCTTACCCTTATATTTTTCGAAGATATTTCTATTATGCGTGACCATTATTATTGCAGTGCCCTTCCTGTTAATTCCGGTCAGCAGCTTCAGAATACCGTCAGCCGTCTCGTTGTCCAGATTGCCGGTCGGCTCATCGGCTATTATCACCTTTGGGCTGTTCAGCAGGGAACGTGCGATAGCAATTCTCTGCTGTTCGCCTCCGGAGAGCTGGTGAGGCATTTTATGGGCCTTGCTGCCCATTCCCACAACATCGAGCACCTCTTTTATTCTCTTGCCAATCTTCTCCTCGTCCCTCCAGCCGGTGGCTTTGAGCACAAACTCCAGATTATCTTCCACAGGTCTGTCCATAAGCAGTTGGAAGTCCTGGAATATGACCCCGATTTCGCGTCGCAGATAAGGTATGTCTTTATCCTTGATGTCTTTAAGATCGTATCCGCAGACAGTGCCTTCTCCGTTTTCGAGAGGATTCTCGGCTATTATCGTCTTGATTACCGATGTCTTTCCGGTCCCGACCTTCCCTACAATATATATGAAGTCTCCCGGATATACATCCATGTCAAGACCGTAGATCACGGTTGTCTCGCCGTTCATTATATCGGCGTTCTTGAAACTAATTACAGGTTTTATGTCCTGTTGTGCGGTATTGGCATCTTCCATTTGAAAAAAGTCTGTTAGGCCTGATAATTGGAGGCATATATACAAATATAAGGGAAAAAATAAGTATTTTTGTAAAAATATTGACCAAAGATGATAAAATATAAAATAGCGGCAGCCGTTGTCGCCACTATGATTATCTCAGGAGCCCGGCAGCCGGTGCAGGCCTATGGCCGGGACTATCGGGACAAGGATTTCAAAAAGGCCCAGACTCTGTACGGGCACAATATGTTCGGTGAAGCCAAGCTGCTTTTTGAGGGTGTTGCGGAAAAGTCGGAAAATCCTCTGGCGGAGGGTTATGCCTTGCTTTGTTCAATTAGCCTAATGGAAGAGGACTATCCCGACAGAATGAACCGCTACATCTCCGATTTCCCTTATTCCGGTCTTGTTCCGCAGATCCGCTACCGTCATGCCTTGAATCTGTTCGACACGGAAGACTACGCGGGGGCATCAGAGGCTTTCGCTCTTGCAGGAGAAAAGAATATAGGAAAGAAAGATAGGACGGAGTTCCTCTACAAATTGGCTTACAGCCGTTTGCAGACAGGAGACAATGACGGGGCAAAATATGGCTTCCACAAGATAGACGCCATGCCTCTGAACAATTATTCGGCTCCGTCCCGCTTTGCCCTGGGACTTATCGACTATGAGAACAAAAAGTTTAGGGATGCAGCAGACTGGTTTGGTAAGTCCGTGAAAGATAAGAGGTTTGAGGAAATTTCCAATTATTATATCATGGAGTGTCGCTTCATGATGAAAGACTATTCCTATGTGCTGGAGCACGGAGAGGAGATGTATGGGAATGTGCCGGAAAGCCGTAAGGCACGAATAGCCAGAATATTGTCTGAGGCCTATTTAGTCAAAGGAGATGCTGCTTCCGCGAGGAAGTACTATGATGAAATTGCAGGATCGGGCCGTAAGAACAGGGAGGACTATTTCTATGCCGGCTCCCTTTTGTATGCCGTAAAGGATTATAAAGGAGCGATAGAGAACTACTCCGCTATGACTGACAGGACGGATTCCCTCGGTCAGATTGCGAATTATCAGATGGCTTTCAGCTATATACAGACCAAGAATAAGGTGGCTGCAATGGATGCTTTCAATGAGGCATCGCAAGTTGCGTTCAATGATGAAATCCGGGAGGACGCTTTCTTCAATTATGCGAAACTCTCCTTTGATCTGAACAATGACCCGTCGGTGTTTGACAGATATATTGCGAAGTATTCCGACAAGAGAAGAGGAAACAGAATATATGCATATCAGGCTTTGTCCGCCCTGCAGTCAAAAGATTACGCCGGAGCGGTCGAGGTTTATGACAAAATCGATGAACTTGACGCCGATATGCGTAGCAACTATATGAAAGCCAATTATCTGCGTGCCGAACAATTGGTACGTAACAGCTCCTACAGGGCTGCTGAGCCTTATCTTAAGGCTGCGGCATATTATTCGGAAAGACGTTCCCCGGTCAATATGCTTTCCAAATACTGGCTTGCAGAGGCATATTACAGGAATGAGCAATATGCACAGGCACGCTCGGTCTTCAACGAACTGTACAACATTTCTGCCCTTGACAGCAAAATAGAGGGTGGTCTTATCCCCTACAATATAGCATATTGCTATTTTAAGGAGGGTAATTTCGATATGGCCTCATCCTGGTTTGACAAATATCTGGCTCAAGGCAGGTCGGCCTCAAATGCTCACGATGCATTGTTGAGAAAGGCTGACGGGGCTTTCATGAAGTCCGATTACAAGACGGCAGTTTCTTTGTACAACCAAGCCTATGCTACAGGTGATCCCGACCTTTATCCGGTGTATCAGGCCGGGATTGCTCTGGGGCTTTCGGGCGAGCGGAGCAAAAAGATTGAGGAACTGTCAAAGTCATTGGAGGCTTCGCCGGAGGTTCCTTATTACTCGGATGCAGTTTATGAATTAGGACGTTCCTATCTGGACGGTAAACAGGACGACAAGGCTATAGAGGTCTACAGCAGTCTCCTTTCAACTGCACGTGACAGTGCTTTCGTAGCTCGTGCCATGCTTGGGCTCGGACTTGCGAACAGGAATAAGGGCTCATACGAAGAGGCTTTAGGATATTATAAAAAAGTAGTGTCCGATATGCCGTCCACGGCTTTTGCCGATGATGCCCTCGCCGCTATTGAATCCATATATCAGGAAAAGCAGGAGCCGGAACAATATATGGCATACGTAGAATCGATAGGCAAGACCCCTGCCGGAGGAGAGAAAGACATGGAAGAACTTCTGTTCAACGGGGCAGAGAGAGTCTATCTTGCGGGTAATTATTCAAAGGCTTTAGTGTCCTTGAAGACATACGAAGAGAAATATCCTCAAGGCAGATATATAGCAAATGCAAACTTCTATATTGCCGAAGCCTACAGGGGACTTGACAACAAGGACAAGGCCGGAGACTATTACAAAAAGGTCATGAATACCCCGGACGCCGCTTTTGCAGAGGTGTCCGCTCTTAATTATTCCAGGCTCTGCTATGATACGGAAAGATACCAGGAGGCCTTTGACGGTTATGGTGTTTTGCAGAACATTGCACGGATAGAAGCAAACAGGCATACTGCCGTCATAGGTCTGATGCGTTCCGCCTTCAAGGCTAAAGGCTTCAAGAATGCAATTCTTTATTCCGGTAAGATTGCCGACGGCAAGGAGTTTTCCGCAGACGAAAAACGAGAAGCCTCTTATATTATGGCAAAGTCCTGTCTTGCTTCAGGCAACAGGGAGAAAGCCTTTGCCTTGCTGAAAGGACTTTCGTCTCAGACCTCAACAAAAGAGGGGGCCGAGGCTGCCTACCTGCTTGTGCAGGACAGTTACGACAGGGGCGATTTCAAAGATGTGGAAAAGAGGGTGTTCGCTTTCTCCGATTCCAAGACCGGACAGACCTACTGGCTTGCAAAATCCTTTATACTTCTGGGAGATTCTTATGCCGAAAGGGAAGACTTCCGACAGGCCAGGGCTACCTTTGAGAGCATTAGAGACGGATACAAGCCTTCAGGCCCGGCAGATGATGTTCAGGATGAAGTAAATATGAGGCTTGAAAGGATTAAGGAAATGGATAAATAGGACAGATACCGATTATAAGATATTATGAAAAGATATATATTACCGATACTTTTTGCCGCGATTCCGGCTTTGCAGGCAGGGGCCCAGAGTCTCAATCCTACAGTTGAGATAACGAACACATACAAGGCTGCTCTGCCGGGCATTGAAAAGCCGAAAATAGATATGGCGGTGCCGGACTCACTGCTTAAGTTCGACTTGGACTTCGATTATTCGATATTCGACAGGCCTTACAAGGGGGCATATTCGTTTTCGCCTTATATTATGGACATGAAGCCAAAGCCGGACGCATACAAGGCGAAGAAATTCTACCTCCGTGCAGGAGCCGGTTATTCATTACATCCTGTTTTCGACCTTGTCTATTCTCCTGAATTCAAGAAACCGTTCAATCTGAACATATACGGTTTCCACAAATCCTATATCGGAAGCTATCGCAATATTTCGGCTGCCCGGAAAGGGAGCGACGACGGTCCTATAAGACTTGTTTCCGACAAGGAAGAGTCTTTCGGCGGGATGGAATACGGCTCGACGCATAATGGCTACGGGATGCTTACAAAAACCGGCATCAGCGGAGGCCGTGAATGGGATAAGGCCGGCCTTTCCTTTGACCTCGGCTATTATGGAATACACAGCAAGGACACGCTTGCAAGGACATCTCTGAATATGTTTTCAGGCAAGGTCTCAATGCATTCCAAGAGCAAGAGCGACAATTATTTTTATTATGATGCCTGCGCCGGCATCAGAAGCGGTAGTGAGAATCTTGACATTGTCGGGACCGGAGCTCAAAAACTGCGGCTAAACGAATTTGAATTTGACGGGACTTTCGGTCCTGTTATAGGAGGTTCAAGCAAAATTCTTGTGGACGCATACATTCTCGGCTTAATGTACAACTCCCTCTTCGATTCCAGGGTCGGGATTGTTGCAATCACGCCTCACTACAGGTACGATAGCGATAGGTGGAGGATGTCTTTGGGCGTCAAGCTCAGCACACGTTCCCGCACCGATGATATTTTCGAGGGATTCCGCCTGAACGACAACAAGAGCCAGCTGGTCTACCCGGACGCAAGGATAGGATATGAAGCAGTAAGGAATCGTCTGAATCTCTATGCCGTGGTGACCGGAGGTGACAACGCAAATTCCTATATCTCGCAGAAAGGGATGAACTGTTTTTTTAATCCGTATTTTGGCCGGAAAATCGGTCCTTTCGCAGATAATTCCGTCGAGCGCATTAATTTTCGCGTGGGGGCGGAAGGCAATATCGCCGAGAAGTTCAGATTTAACGTTAATACCGGCTATGCCGGCTATGACAATGGCAGGATTGAGGCCGTCCTTTATTCCGGACTTGAGTCAGGTGTACCGAGGGGCAATTCGGCGGCAGTGCTGTTCAAGGATTTCAAGCTTGCCTATGCAGAACTGCAGGCAGTTTGGGACAGCGATCCTATTGTGGTTGACTGCTCTCTTACATATAGGAATTCCGACATTTTCAGCAATAAGCTTGTCGGATTCGAGCCTGCCCGTTTTTCGGGAAACATCAGTGGCCGATACAATTGGAACAACAGGATCTTCGCAGGTGTCTGCATCGATTTTGCATCTATGAGAAGAGGCTATATCGGGCCGGCTTTCGAGGTAACGGGAGACGCAGTAGAGGCTTCAGTTCCGGGATTTGCAGACCTTGGCCTGTCGGCAGAATATAAGCTCAACAAGAAATTCTCGGTATGGCTTGCAGGAGGAAATCTGCTCAACATGACCATTCAGCGAATACCCCTATATCCTGATAGCGGCATCAGTCTTAATGCCGGTATTTGCTTGAATCTTTAATTTTTTTTCGTAAATTTGTATGTTATACCTTATAACCCGGCAGAGTTGTGAGCTTTGTCCGGTCTTTTAACTAAAAACTAAGGATAAATGGTAGATAACGAAGAGATGTTGAATGCGGAAGTACAGTATTCCGCGAGTAGTATTCAAGTCCTTGAGGGATTGGAGGCTGTCCGAAAAAGGCCTTCGATGTATATAGGCGATATAGGGGAGAGGGGTCTGCATCATCTTGTATATGAGGTGGTCGATAACAGTATCGACGAGGCTATGGCCGGATTCTGCAATGATATACAGGTGACTATTAATGAAGACAATTCCATAACTGTAAAGGATAACGGACGAGGGATTCCTACGGATATGCATCCTAAGGAGCACCGTTCGGCTCTTGAGGTTGTACTTACTGTATTGCATGCCGGTGGAAAGTTCAACAAATCCAACTATAAGGTTTCCGGAGGCCTGCACGGTGTGGGCGTGTCTTGCGTGAACGCGCTTTCCGATTTGCTTGTGGCCGAAATACATAGGGAGGGCAAGATTCATGTACAGAAATATTCCAAAGGCAAGCCTTTGGGGCCGGTTGAGGTTGTTGGCACCTGCGATGATTCAGGGTCGATAATCACCTTTCACCCCGATCCTACGATATTCACTTACAGCACCGTATATAAATACGAGACTCTGGCGGCAAGGCTTCGCGAGCTTGCCTACCTGAACAAGGGCATTAAAATCACTCTTACCGACAGGAGAAAATTGGTAGAGGAGATTGTTACCGATGCCAACGGGGACTCCAAACCGACAGGAAAGGAGGTATTCAGAAGCCATGTATTCTATTCGGAGAACGGTCTCAAAGAGTTTATAGAATATTTGGATGCAGGTGCAGAGGAACTTATACCGGAGCCGATATGTGTCGAGTCTGACAAGATCATTCCTATTGACATAGCCCTGCAGTATAATGATGGATACAGCGAGAAGATATATTCCTATGTGAACAATATCAACACGATCGAGGGGGGAACCCACCTCCAGGGCTTCAAAATGGGATTGTCCCGGTCTTTGAGAAACTATGCGGAGAAGAACAACATGCTCGCCAAGGCCAAAGTCGATCTTGCACCGGAAGATTTCCGCGAGGGACTCACCGCAGTCATTTCCGTCAAGGTGGCAGAGCCTCAGTTCGAGGGGCAGACCAAGACGAAACTCGGAAACGGAGAGGTGACTTCTGCTGTCTCCCAGGCTACGGCCGCCGCTATGGATATTTATCTCGAAGAGAATCCGAAGTACGGTAAAATCATAATTGACAAGATTATATTGGCCGCTACTGCAAGAAATGCAGCAAGAAAGGCCAGGGATATGGTGCAGAGGAAGACTGTCATGTCCGGAGCCGGAATGCCCGGTAAATTGGCCGACTGTTCCGAGAGGAATCCGGAAAAGTGCGAACTCTTCCTTGTCGAGGGAGATTCCGCAGGCGGTACGGCAAAACAGGGCAGAGACCGTAGGGTGCAGGCTATCCTTCCTCTGAGGGGAAAAATTCTAAATGTGGAAAAAGCCACCGGAGACAAGGTTTTCGACAGTGAGGAAATCAGAAACATATATACAGCGCTTGGGGTGACAGTGGCCCAGGAAGATGAAATGGGCGAGAAGAAGATGGATTTGAGCAAGCTCCGCTATCACAAGGTCATTATCATGACCGATGCCGATGTGGACGGTAGCCATATAGCTACGCTCATACTTACTTTCTTCTTCAGATATATGCTGGACCTTATCAAGAACGGCTATGTCTATCTGGCTACCCCTCCTCTGTATCTTGTCAAGAAAGGCAAGGAGGAAGTCTATTGCTGGAACGACAAGCAGCGTGCGGAGGCCACCGAGAGGCTTGGCCGAGGCTCCGATAAGGGAGTGACCGTGCAGCGATACAAAGGTCTTGGAGAAATGAGCGACCAGCAGCTTTGGGACACTACAATGAATCCTGAAAAGAGATTGCTCCGCAAGATTACAATAGACAATGCGGCGGAGGCCGAGCGCACTTTCTCGATGCTTATGGGGGACGACGTGCCGCCAAGAAGGCAGTTCATCGAAGAGAATGCCCACTACGCCAATATCGACGCATAGAGAGAATATATACTGAAATCTTAAATCTACTTATTGTTTATGGACATATTTGAAAGAATATCCCGTGATTCCGGCGGCCCTATAGGCCAATATTACGACCAAGGATTCGGCTATTACATGTACCCTCGCCTTGAGGGCGAACTCGGCCCTCACATGACATTCAACGGGGTCAAGTGCCTGAACTGGAGCTTGAACAATTATCTCGGACTTGCAAATCATCCTGAGGTCAGAAAAGCTGATGCGGAGGCTGCTGCAAAGTGGGGACTTGCCTATCCTATGGGAAGCCGTATGCTTACGGGACATACAAGATATCATGAAGAACTCGAACGCCGTTTTGCAGAGTTCGAAAAGAAAGAGGACGCTTTTCTGTTCAATTTCGGCTACCAGGGAATAGTCTCCTCAATTGATGCCCTGATGAGCCGGCACGATGTCATAGTCTATGACGCTCAATGCCACGCCTGTCTGCTGGACGGAATAAGGCTTCATATTGGAGATAAATTCAAGTTTCGCCATAACGATATTGCTGACTGCGAGAGGGTTATGGCTAAGGCTTGTGCAGTGGCCAAAGAACAGGGCGGCGGTGTCTTGTTGATAACCGAAGGCGTGTACGGAATGACAGGTGCTCTCGGCATTCTTGACAAGATAGTCGAACTCAAGAAAAAATACGATTTCCGCATACTCATAGACGATGCCCATGGTTTCGGAGTGATGGGAGAGCACGGAAGGGGAACATCCGAGCATTTCGGAGTAATGGATGAGATAGATCTTTATATTGGGGCTTTCGCTAAGAGCATGGCTTCCATAGGCGGTTTCATAGCCGGTCCGAAATCCATTATAAATTATCTCCGCTTCAATATGCGCTCACAGATGTATGCCAAGGCTTTACCTATGCCTTTGGTCATCGGGAACATGAAACGTCTGGAGATAATAGATTCTCCGGAAGGCGACGAGCTGAGAAAAAAGCTCGGAATCATTACCAGTGCATTGAAGAAAGGGTTTAGGGAGAACGGCTTTGATATAGGCCCTGCAGAAGCCTGCGTATGCCCCGTGACTGTTAAGGGCGGAGTGGCAGAGGCCACGAATGTGGTAAAGGATCTGCGAGAAAACTATAAGATTTTCTGCTCAATAGTCATATATCCGGTAATACCTAAGGGAATGATAATTTTCAGGATTATAGCTACGGCCGCCCATTCTCTTGAAGATGTGGAATATACTATAAATGCCTTTAAGGAAATACGTTCCAAGATTGATAATGGCTACTATAATGACGAGATTGCCGCAATGACTGTGAAATAGATCTTTCTCGAATGTATAACAATGTAAATCAGCGAATTAAATATGAATCGGGATTACTTTAAAGATAAAGTAATTATAATTACAGGAGCCAGCTCGGGAATCGGGTTGGCTTCTGCCGGATTATTCGGAAGCTGCGGTGCGAAGGTCGTCATGGCTGCGAGGTCCTATGACAAGATGCTTGAGATAGCTCCCTCGATAGGACCGGTCGGGAACGTCTTGTGCGTAAAGACTGACGTCAGCAATGAGGAAGATTGCAGGAATCTGATCGAGCGTACGGTCGAGAAATTCGGCAGGATAGACATATTGGTAAACAACGCCGGAATATCAATGCGTGCCATGTTCAAGGATTTGGATCTTAAAGTGCTCCATTCTCTTATGGACGTGAATTTCTGGGGAACTGTATATTGCACAAAATATGCACTGCCGTATCTTTTGGAGAGCAAAGGCTCGCTTGTCGGTGTAATATCCGTTGCCGGCTATTCGGCCCTGCCTGCCCGTACAGGCTATTCCGCGTCAAAATATGCTGTGAGAGGCTTTTTGGACACAATAAGGATTGAGCATCTGTACGACGGGCTTCATGTTATGGTGTTCGCTCCGGGCTACACCGAATCTAATGTCAGAAATGCAGCTTTGACGGCAGACGGTAAAAAGCAAGGGGAGACTCCGCTTGAAGAAAGCAAGCTGATGAGTGCCGGGAAATGCGCTGAATACATGGCAAAAGGAATTTCCCGACGCAAGGACAGCATGATACTGACAGGTTTAGGAAAGGCTACTGTGTGGGCTCACAGGTTATTCCCGTCACTGACTGACAGGCTCACCTACGACTTTGTGAGCAAAGAGCCCGGCAGTCCGTTTCATAAATAAGATAACATAACAAGGATAAGGAAATGTCAAAATCAAAAATACCGGTAGACCCGAAGATATATGTAGCTTTATTCATATTGTTCCTGATTCTCCTTGCATTCATGCCGAAAAGCGGAAAGTTCAAATATGAATACAGGAAAGGCTCCCCATGGGCTTATGAAACCCTCGTCGCGCAATTCGATTTTCCTATCCTTAAGACCGATGAACAGATCCGTACCGAGAAAGAAAATTCCGGCAAGAGTATTGTACCCTATTACAAATATTCGGATAAGAAGTCACAAGAGGCAATAAAGGCAGCCGAAGCCATAGATTTCGGCAGCTATTCATATCTCAGACAAGCCGTTATAACCTCTCTGTCTGAAATATTTTCAAGGGGTGTAATCGCAGAAAATGACAAATCCTCCGTTGCTGCCGGAAATTATAGGGACATCATATTTGTGCAGAGGGACAAGAGAGCCGGAAAGGTACCGGTATCAGATGTCTACACTGTCGCTTCCGCACAGGCAAGGCTTTTGGACAATATGGTAAAGGCATATCCCGGAATAGGTGTGGATTCGCTCCTGAATGCCAAGGATATATATTCCATAATCGTTCCTAACCTTATATTTGACAAGGAAAGCACAGATTTGGTGAACGACGGTCCTGCTGATTTCATATCCCCGACTTTGGGCTTTATAAGTGCAGGCCACATAATTGTTTCAGAGGGGGAATTAGTTACAGCGGAAATCCAGCAAATGCTGGATTCCTACAAATCGGAATATGAGAACAGTCTCGGTTACAGCGGACCGGGATTCAAGCTTTGGATAGGAAACGGAATCATTGCCATAGTGCTGACGCTGATACTTTTCCTTTCGATATTCTACACCAATCCATTGGTATTCAAAGACTGGGGCCGTTTCATCTATCTGATGTCAATATTCACAATAGCAGCAATCGCGGCTATGGCTATAGACAGGGTTGATCCTAATCTTCTGTACCTTACGCCATTTTCTCTGACCGCCTTGTACCTGCTGGCCTTTTTCCAGAAAAGGGTGGTGCTTCCGGTGTATTTTATTTCCTTGCTTCCTCTGCTTATATTTGCTCATAACGGGATAGAACTTTTCGTGATGTATCTCGCAGCCGGTGTCGTGACGATGTACGTATTCGAATATTTCAACAGGGGTTGGAAGCAGTTCCTGACAGCGTTCATTGTGTTTATGACATTGTCAGTTACCTATATAGGTTTCAAAATTATCAATGATACTAAGGTTATTGCCGATCTGCATAAGATAGCTTATCTTTTACTCGGTTCGATGCTCTCCGTCGCCGGTTATCCGCTTATATATCTTTTTGAAAAGATCTACCGTCTTGTTTCAAGTTCAAGGCTACAGGAGCTTTGCGACACCAACAACAACGAATTGCTGACCAATCTGGAACAAAAAGCACCGGGGACTTTCCAGCACTGTCTTCAGGTTATGAACATGTGTGAGGCTGCTGCCAGGAGCATAGATGCTAACGTACTCCTTGTCAGGGCCGGTGCCCTGTATCATGACATAGGCAAGATGCAGAATCCGCAGTGCTTTATCGAGAATGATACCTTGGGTACAAAATACCATGAGGGCTTGTCTGCCAAAGAAAGTGCGAGGGACATAATCAGGCACGTTGCCGACGGCATGGCATTGGCGGAAAAATACGGACTTCCCAAGATAGTGAAAGACTTTATCGTAACCCACCACGGGACCTCATTTACAGGCTATTTCTACAATAAGTACCTGAATGAGGGCGGTGACCCTGGTGATACTGCGGATTTCTATTATAACGGGGAGAAGCCGAAGACCAAGGAGCAGACAATTCTTATGCTTTGCGACACATTGGAGGCGGCTTCAAGAACGCTAAAGGACAATAGTCCGGAGACCTATGACGCTTTCGTGGAAAAGATGCTTCAGGCTAAAATTGATGCAGGGCAATTGGATGAGGCCGACATTTCATTGAAAGATGTCAATACAATCAAATCGGTGCTGAAGAAATATTTGGCACAGATGTATCACGACAGAGTGGTTTATCCAAAACGCAGGAGATAAAATATCGGTTACAATTTCCGATATATAGGATTATTTGTGTATTTTTGCAAAATATCCCGATTTTTGGGAATGGCCTGAAATAATAATTTAAACAGATATGAAACTCGAAAAAAATCAGATTGACGCCCTTAATCTTCAGGTGACCCTCAATGTCGCAAAAGAAGATTATGAGGCTGCTGAAAAGAAATTGCTCAATGAGCGTAGAAGGACAGCCGATTTCAAAGGATTTAGAAAAGGTATGGCACCGATGTCGCTGATACAGAGGGTATATGGCGAACAGGCATTGGTTGAATCAGTCAACAAGGTCCTATCTTCCGGTCTAAATGATTTCATAAAGGATAACAATCTCAGGATAGTGGGTGAGCCTTTGGCAAGCGAGGACCAGCCGGAAATCGAATGGAAGTCCGGCAATGACTTCACGTTCAAGTTCGATATTGCTACTACCCCGGAGGTCAGCTTCGAAATCTCAAAGGAAGACAAGGTGCCGTATTATGTGATCAACATAACGGAAGAGGCTAAAAAAGAGATGAAAGAGAATATGCTGAAACAGGCAGGCTCTCTTCAGGACGGAGAAAAGGCAAAAGAAGAAGATTTCGTAATTGCTGACATGTCCAACGGCGAGAAGTCCGTAGAAGGGACCTATATTTCAGTAAGAAATGTGTCCGGTGAGGCCCGGAAGCTTTTTATCGGTGCTAAGCCGGGAGATGAATTCGATGTGAATGTTAATGAGGCTTTTGCCGACGAGACCGATCGCGCTTCAATGCTAAAGGTAAAGAAAGAAGAGCTGGAGGGGTTAAACCCGGTTTTCCATGTCAAGATTGTGAATGTAAAGACATTCGTAGCCGCCGAAGAGTCCCAGGAAGTCTTCGACAAACTTTTCGGTGAAGGCAAGGTGCATAATTCCGAAGAATTTGATAAGGCCGTATCCGACAAGCTTGCAGATAATTACAAACAGGAGGCCGATTACAGGCTGTCGAAGGATCTGCGTGATTATTTTATTAAGAAAGCCGATATTGCACTTCCTGAAGCTTTCCTGAAAAGGTGGCTATTACAGACCAATGAGGGAAAATTCTCAATGGAGGAAATCGAGAAAGAATTCGATGCTTTCCTTGCGGATTTCCGCTGGCAGATGACAAGGAGCTTCATCATGGATAAATACGGCCTGAAGATAGAAGAAAAGGATATGCAGGAGGCTGCTGAGGCTTATGTAGCATATCAGTACGCCATGTACGGCATGGGCAATGTGCCACAAGACATGATAAGCAATTCCGCCAAGCAGGTCTTGACTGACGAAAGGCAGGTACGCAATATTGCAGAAAACGTAGAGACCCAGAAAGTAATATCAGCTCTGAAAGAGAACATCTCACTGCAGAACAAGAAAATTTCGGTTGAGAAATTCAGGGAATTGAAATAATATGTACAAGAACGAGTTCAACAAATTTGCAAACAAGGGCCGTGGCATCTCGTCCATGACCCTTCATCGTTACGAAAGTGCGGTGGTCGACAGTTACATCAATCCGCATATTATTGAAGAGAGGAAATTGAATGTGGCCTCTATGGACGTGTTCAGCCGCCTTATGATGGATAGGATTATTTTCCTCGGAGTGCCTATCGACGATGATGTGGCAAATATCATCCAGGCACAGTTGCTGTTCCTGGCATCAAGCGATAGCAGTGCAGACATATCCCTCTATTTGAATACTCCGGGAGGCAATGTGTCGTCCGGACTTGGCATTTATGATACAATGCAGCTTGTCGAGCCTGATGTTGCAACAATCTGTACCGGTATGGCCGCATCCATGGGAGCAGTTCTGCTGTGTGCGGGAGAAGCAGGCAAAAGATCTGCACTTCCTCATTCGAGAGTGCTTATCCACCAGCCTTTGGGTGGGGCACAAGGACAGGCGTCGGACATCCTCATTGCCGCCAAGGAGATTGAAAAAATCAGGACAGAGCTGTGCAATATAATTTCCGAGCATTCAGGCCAGCCGTACGACAAGGTGTTTGCAGATGCCGACAGGGATTATTGGATGTCAGCACAAGAGGCCTTGGAATATGGCATGGTGGATGAAATCCTTGTAAAGAAAAAGAAGAAGTAAAGTGGCTAAAAACACAAAAAGGCATTGTGTCTTTTGCGGGAGGTCGGAGGAACAGGTGCCGATGCTTCTGCAGGGTCTGGACGGCTGTATATGCAGCGACTGCGTCCGTATTGCCGGTGACTACCTTAATGATGTTGAAGATACAGGGTTTGGGGCTGCTGATCCGGGCAGAATAGAGGATTTGAAAAAGCCGGGAGAAATAAAGGCCTTTCTCGACCAATACGTCATAGGGCAGGACAGGGCCAAGAAGTTATTGTCAGTTGCTGTCTATAACCATTACAAAAGGATAAACCATAATCTTGCCGACAAGACCGATGACGGAGTTGAGCTTGAAAAGTCGAACATTCTGCTTGTTGGTCCTACCGGTACGGGCAAGACCTTGCTGGCCAAGACTATAGCGAAGATGCTGAAAGTTCCGTTCACTATAGTGGACGCTACTGTACTGACTGAGGCCGGCTATGTAGGCGAAGATGTGGAGAGCATCCTTACAAGGCTCTTGCAAGAGGCAGACTACGACAAAGCCAAGGCTGAAAGGGGAATTGTCTTTATAGATGAGGTTGACAAGATTGCACGTAAGAGCGACAACCCTTCGATTACAAGGGACGTGTCGGGCGAGGGAGTGCAGCAGGCCATGCTAAAACTGTTGGAAGGAAATGTGGTAAATGTACCGCCAAAAGGAGGCAGAAAGCATCCGGAACAGGAATTCATACATATAAACACTGAAAATATCCTTTTCATCTGCGGAGGTGCTTTCGAAGGCATTGAAAGACGTATAGCCCAGCGGCTAAACACCCAGGTAATCGGCTATGGGACTATCAACAAGAAGAAAGTGGACAAAGAAAATCTGCTTCAGTATGTAGCCGCATCAGACCTAAGGGCATACGGACTCATACCCGAAATTATCGGACGACTTCCTGTCGTGACTTATCTTGACCACCTGGACAGAGAGGCACTATTGCGGATATTGACAGAGCCTAAAAATGCCATTCTGAGACAATATGAGAAAATGTTCGAACTGGACGGCATCAAGCTTACAATAGAGCCGGAAGTGCTGGATATTATAGTGGACACATCAATAAAAAACGGTCTCGGTGCAAGAGGTTTGAGGTCTATATGTGAAAAGATATTCAATGATGCTATGTTTGAGATTCCTTCTTCAAGAAGGAAGACCTTCAAGCTGACTGCCGCCTATGCACGCGAAAGACTTAATGACGAGATATGACAACGAATGAGCTTTTTGAACAGATAAGGCTGAAACGTACAATGCTGTGTGTCGGCCTTGATACGAGTTTCGACAAATTGCCCCAATGTATCAAAGAACTTGCAGATGAGGAAGTTTCATCATTTGCAGGCTTTGAGTTCTCCGGAAAGATGAGGGCTCTTATCGAGTTCAACAAGGCTATTATCGATGCCACTTCCCGGCATTGCGTTGCATTCAAGCCGAATCTTGCCTTTTACGAGAGTTGCGGCCATGACGGTATGCGTCTACTTGAAGCTACTGTGGCATATATAAGGGACAAATATCCCGAACAGTTTATCATAGCCGACGCGAAGCGAGGGGATATAGGCAATACGGCAAAGATGTATGCCAAAACGTATTTTGAGGAAATGGATTTCGATGCGGTGACCGTTTCTCCTTACATGGGTTCGGAGACAGTCCTGCCTTTCCTGGAATATAAAGGCAGGTTTGCGATAGTGGTAGCACTCTCCTCTAATCCTACATCTTCAGATTTCCAGATGTCGCTTCAGGACGGCAAGCCCCTTTACAGGAATGTAATGGAAAAGATGATGTCGGTTTCAAGCCCGGAAAACATGATGTTCGTTGTAGGTGCAACCAAGGCCGACAAGTTGCAGGAAATCCGCTCTTTCTGTCCTGACAACTTCCTTTTGGTGCCGGGTGTAGGTGCACAGGGAGGCTCATCAGAGGAGGTAATCAAATATGGCTCAAATTCTAAAGGCGGCCTGCTTATTAATTCTTCCCGAGGCATTATCTATGCTTCATCAAATGACGATTTCGCAGAAGCGGCTGCAAGGTCTGCGTCTGAAACTGCAAGAATATGATTCGGCGGAAAATCATACCGATAATCCTGCTGTCTGTCCTATCGCTGTCTTCCTCAATAGCCGGACACCGGGAAGCATTATGTCGGTAGCAGAAAAATTTTCTTCCGACTCGCTTTATAAATATATAGACAATACCCTGCCGTCCGTAAAATGGATAGGCAATCCATGCCGTATGAAGGAGGCATTTTACGGATTATAGAGCGACAGTGCGGCATACATCGTAAATACGTCAGAGATGCTCTTCAAAGTAGCCGGTAACCTTGTTCATAAGATGTACGCGGTCACGTCCGAATACATTGTGCTCTGCCGTAGGATAAGGGAAATAATCCAATTGCACTTGATTTGCTATACATTCGCGTACAAAGTTCAGGCTGTGCTGCCACACGACTGTGTTGTCAATAGCCCCTTGGCATATTAAAAGCCTGCCTTTCAGATCTTTCGCCTTGCTGACAAGACTTGTAAGGGCAAAGCCTTCGGGATTGGACGCCTCCGTCTCCATATATCTTTCCCCATACATAATCTCATACCATTTCCAGTCTATCACCGGACCGCCGGCTACCCCCACCTTGAAGGTCTTTGGAAACTTCGTCATCAGTGAAATTGTCATAAAGCCCCCGTAACTCCACCCGTGCACTCCAATTCTTTCACTATCAACGTATGGCAGTGATTTCAGCATCTCCACCCCTATCATCTGATCATCCATTTCCACCTGTCCGCATTTTCCATGAATTGCCTGCTCGTATTCAATGCCCTGATTTTCTGTACCTCTATTGTCTTGAACATAAACGATATAGCCTCTCTGTGCCATATACATTTCCCATAGCCTGATATTGCCGAGCCATGAATTATTTACCAATTGGGAGTGCGGGCCTCCATATACATAAATTATTACAGGATATTTCCTTGAAGGATCAAAATCTTTCGGTTTAAAAAGCCGGTACCAATTTCTGTATCTGCCATCGGCGGACGGAACTGTGCCGAGCTCGACTTCACCTGTGGCATATCCCGAAAGTGGATCGGCAGATTCCGTAAGTAACTTTGCCGTTTTCCCGTCAGGGGATCTCAGCACAGCCTTGAAAGGCATATCGAAGCTGCTGAAAGAGTCAACATAGTATTTATAATCCGGGCTGAAAGAGATATGATGCCAGCCCGCCTCGTAAGTATGTCTTGCAGGAGACCCTATTTTAGAACATTCTGCAAGCCCTGCCTTTTTCCCCTTGCCGGGCTTCACAGAGACGCTGAAAAGGTGGGATTCGGAGGCGGAGACCTCAGCCGAAGTGTAATAGACTGTCCGTCCGTCGTTCCCGACATATTTTACATCGGCATCAGTGCAGGTCAGTCTGCGGACCGCACCTGTTGTGTCGCAGAGGTACAGATTGCGGTAGCCGTCCCTTGCGGCGGTGCGGTATACAAAGAGCCATGAATCTTTCAAGAAATATATAGGATCCAGAGGCTCTACGTACCTTAAATCGTCTTCAGTAAGCAGCGTTCTGACGAAACTTCCGTCCGATGTACGGTACATATTGAGTTTCAGATGCTTCTGACTTCTGTCAAGAACCTGAATGAAGATATTTTTGGAGTCAGGAGACCATGATATATTTGTAAGATACCTGTCCTCGCCGAAATCATCTGCATTTACATAGACGACCGAAGAATCTGCAACATCATATATCCCCAAAGCTATTCCTTCCGACTGCATCCCGTTCATCGGATATTTGAGGTTTTTGAGGGAACCTGTCCTCGTTGTTATGTCAAGTAGCGGAAAATCGCTGACGAGAGATTCGTCTTTGCGATAGAATGCCAACCTTGAACCGTCGGGAGACCAGAACGTGCCTTTGTAGATACCGAACTCGTTACGGCTTACGCTTGTGCCGAAAGATATGTCTTTGCCTCCGTTTCCGGCGACAAGGCGGCTGCGCCCATCCGGGCCGGTGTAATACAGGTCAGCCCCCAGGGTATATGCCATAAGGCCTTTGCCGTTGGAATCCGCGTTGGCAGCTCCCTCCGGTAAGACCGGTTTTGCCGGTGCATAATTTCCGGCGGGTGTCGCTTTTCCGGTTGCAATGTCCACGGTAAAGGATTTTCCGGATTTTACCATTGTCAGCCCGTTATCCTTTTGCCATAAAAAATATGCCGCCTCCGGCCTTACTGAGCTGGAAAGTATTGCCTCCTCCATTGTAAGGACCTTGCCGTCTGCACATCCGGCAGGACGCACAACTTTTACCTCTCTGCCGTTGAAAATTTCCGCAGCCCCTGCAACGGACAGGTAAGAAATGGAGAAAAGCAACGAGAGTGATATTCCAATTGTCTTATTTGGCATTGGACACTGACTCTATTTTGTCAACAATATGTTTCTGCATTCCTCTCCATGGCAGGGTGCCGAGATATTCCTTGTAGTGAAGCTCAACTATTTTGCCGCTGCAATTCATCAGAGAATCTGCAATCGACTTGTTCTCTACCGAAAAATCAAAGACGTAGGAGCCTATTGAAGAATCCACCACACCGACATTAGCGCCTTTGAACCCGGCCTGAATAAGTTTCCCCTCATAGGTCTTGAAGACATAGCCTTTAAGCACGAACTGGTTCAGCTCTCCGGCTTTTACGCCCTCGCCGAACACAAAATAAAAGCGGAAATAAAAGAAAGCCGCAGCTACGAGAATTATAACCAGCGAAGCTATTCCAAAGAATTTACCTTTTCCTGTCATGATTGTATAAACTTGTATTTTACAAATATATAAATTATTTGACTGCCTTTGCTTCTATTTCCCAGTTTGTTATCGTGGCGATATAAGGGATGACAGCCAATGCTTTTTTGATATGTCCTTTATAGTTAGGGTGCCAGCTTGCTCCCAGATCGCTGTCGTTGTTGTGCACCTTATCCGACAACACTAGGTATGATATGTTTTCAAGTCCGCAAGTATGGGCAATTTCCTTGAGATAATCATAGGTCAGTTCGTCAATCCTGCTGCCAATGCAAAGAATCGGATGGCCCTGACCATAGTTACCTTTTATTGATTTCATCAGTTTAATATAGTTTTCCTTGAAGCTGGCAAGAGTAGGCTGCTTTCTGACCGAAAAATCGTTTGTTCCGAGATAGATTACTGTGATTTGCGGCTTGAAATCGCTTGTCTTCGCATCCCATCTGCTGCTTTTATCCATATCAAAAGTCTGGAGATAGCGTTCAGGCATATGCGTGTCCTTTTCTCCGTCATTGTAGTTGCGTGCAATCCCAATACCTGAGTGGGCTATTATATTATAGTCAGCGTCAAAAAACCTTGCGACTATAGGTGCGTATGAGAGATTGCTGTTCTCTGTCTCTGGTGTGAATGGATCGGTACGGATGCTGTTCTCGCTTCCGTATCCGCAGGTGTATGAGTCACCGATGAACTCTATCTGTCTCTCTTTCAGTCCTTCTGCCTGAAGAACAGTCCCTTTGGTAATGAATGAATGAATTGTAGTGCGCCCCTGAGAGCCTTCAGTACGCTTCTGTAAAATCAGATTATGGCGTGTTGCCGGATTCCTGCCGGATACGGCCTTGATTTCGCTTTCATTGAAGATGACAATCAGGCTGTCCTTTCCCTGTGTGCGTATAATTTTGTCCGGGGCTTCAGCCATGTCTTTGTCTATCCAGACGTTGTAGTAATTCTTGTTGCTGTCGGATGCCCTCATTGCAAAATAACATCCCTCAAAACTGATACGGGCATATACCCCTGACCAGTCGAAACTTACATTTCCGTCTTCTTTCAGGGTCCTTCCTACAAAAGTGATGCGGCTGTCAGAGGCCGGTGTGATGGTTTCAGGAGCATTTTTCGCCTCCAATGATAGGCAGGCGATAATTAGGGCTGCAATAGTGCTGATAATTCTTTTCATATTTATCTAAATACATTATTTATGGTCAATACAAAAATAGTAAAAATCATTGTCTAATCTAAATAATTATTATATTTGCATTATATAGGCTTGCAGTTTTAAACCAAAAACAATTTATTAAATATGAAAAAGATCATTTTTATCATGGCAGCAATGGCTGTTCTTGCTGGTGGCTGCACAAAAGACAATTCTGCGGAATTGCAGCGTCAGATCGATGAACTCAAAGGAAAAGTCGAGAAAACCCCTGAAAAATTTGAACTAAAGGTTGAGAAGAATTTTGCCTGCTGTATGAGTATTCTTGAATCGGCAAGGTCGGGAAAGATTTCCATACCATATACAGTAGCAGGAGGAGATGAAAATGTAAAGGTAACCATTCAGGCAGCATCAGTAGATTCAAATTGTGATGCTAAAATCGTAACTAAAGACAAGTCTTCCGGAATAATTGAATTTGAATCACGTGTATACCTCAAAGAAAATGACGATACAGATGGTGACGGGTATTATTATGGCAGAACTTGTGGTATGTATAATATAATGGCGGTAAACGGTGATGGAAGGACTTCTGTTCAGGTTATTGAAATTCCTTATGAGGATATATTTTTAAAGTTTAATACGTCAGATCCGGAGAATGTTCCCGGAATAGTTATCGGTAAGGATGACACGAGCTTCAAATTTGAAATATCATATGTGTGCTATATGACAGGGCATAAAGAGGATTTGAAAAATATTTCACCGGAGTACAAGTTCAGTGATTTGTTCCAATTGTATAATTGTGGAGAGTATAAATTTCTTAAAGAGGGAAAGGATTATACTGTCACCCAGTCAGGTGGGGCGCAATATGGAATGTATGATGATATATACGTACTTAATTATACTATAGAGATTAATGTCGGTAAAAACACTTCGGGGAAGACAAGGGACTTTGTCTACGATATATCGCACAGAAACTCTGAAAATTCAGGTAGTTTTATGGCCCCTTATAATATGATAGCCCGTCAGAACGGTGAATAGGGTAATACTATAATTAATAACGGCAGGGTCATTGACCTTGCCGTTATTTTTGGTACTGGGTAGGAGAATCGAACTCCTATTGCAAGATTGAGAATCTTGAGTACTAACCGTTATACGAACCCAGCATTTCTTTTGGGAATGCAAATATAGACAAAATTCTCCTAGCTGCAAATTTTTCTTTCACTATTAGTCATTTTATATATTAATTTATGTATTGTCGAAACAGATTGTTAAATTTGTAATTCGGACAAAAATTATAATAGTAATGACACTTATCAAATCAATTTCCGGTATCAGAGGAACCATAGGTGGTGCTCCGGGTGATGCCCTTACCCCAATCGATATTGTTAAATTTACATACGCATATTGCGAGAAGCTGCGTGAAAGACGTCACAGCCCTATCGGCGAGCGTTATAAGGTGGTAGTAGGCAAAGATGCCAGAATGTCCGGTGCTATGGTGGAAAATCTGGTTTGCGGCACATTGATGGCCTGCGGCGTGGATGTCCTTAAAATTGGTTTTGCTTCTACTCCGACCACTGAACTGGCAGTGACCTTCGCAAAGGCAGACGGTGGAATCATTCTTACCGCATCGCATAATCCGAAACAGTGGAATGCCCTTAAATTATTGAATGAAAAAGGAGAATTTCTGAATGCTGCAGAAGGACAGGCTATTCTGGATTGCGCTGCTGCAGAAGATTTTAACTTCTCTGAAGTGGATGAGCTGGGCCATATTTCAGAATACGATTATACAGATGAGCATCTGGATGCTGTAATGGCCCTTGAGGCAGTCGATGCCGATGCTGTCAGGAAAGCCGATTTCAAGGTTGTGCTGGATGCAATTAATTCTGTCGGAGGCATAATAATGCCGAAACTTCTGGAAAGGCTTGGCGTAGAGTGTATTAAGCTGAACTGTGAGCCTACCGGCAATTTTGCCCATAATCCTGAACCTCTTCCAAAGAATCTGGAAACTCTAAGTCAGGCTGTGGTTAGAGAAAAGGCGGATTTGGGCATTTCAGTGGACCCTGACGTGGACCGCCTTGCCTTTATTTGTGAAAACGGTGAGCCTTTTGTTGAAGAGAATACCTTGGTTGCAGTTGCTGAGTATCTGTTTGCCCGACTTTCCAAAAAAGCGGCCGATAAGGGACTGACCATTGAGCAGGCTGCGTCTCCATACAAGCCGGTGTCGGTTTCAAATCTTTCTTCTACAATGGGTTTACGGGACGTGACGGAGAAATGGGGCGGAAAGTATTTTGCCTCTGCTGTAGGTGAGGTCAATGTAACTACGACAATGAAAGAGACCGGCGCTCTTATTGGGGGTGAAGGCAATGGGGGAGTGATTTATCCTGCAAGTCATTATGGACGTGACGCTATGGTGGGCACGGCCCTGTTCCTCTCCTCCCTTGCAGAAAAAGGTATGAAAATGACCGAGTTGAAGGCAAGCCTGCCTCAATACCAAATCGCCAAGAACAGAATAGAGCTTTCGGATCCTTCCATGATAGAAAACATCCTTTCGGAATTGAAGAAAATCTATGCTGACGAGAATATAAATGACATAGACGGGGTAAAGATTATTTTTGAGGCAAAAAAACAATGGGTACACCTGCGTAAATCCAACACTGAGCCTATAATAAGAATCTATTCTGAGGCTGCTACTATGGATGAGGCCGTGAGACTTGGCGAAGAGGTGATAGCCGTTGCCAATAAGATTATCGAAGGCTGACCATGTTTTCTTTCCGTACCACTCCGCTTGAAGATCAGGTGGACAAGGCTTTGATGAACGGGGCTGTGGGGTGCTTCTGCACTCAAAATTGTTGGGATACCGGCAGGCGGAGGTATATGTACCGTCTTTTTGAAGAAAGGGGCAATTTGAAGACCCTCTTTATCCCTAAGGGTGCTGAGCTTACCCCCGGAACCAACCATATATCATTTGAGGCTAAGGACTTAGAAGGCCTTTCTGCCCTTGTTGTGGAAATCCAGGATGTAGGGGCCAGATATTTCAATTATACCAAAGACGTGTTGCGTCTGATGACCCTATTGTCGGAAATCGGTCAGGATGCACCGGCTATGTATATTGTGGACCATATCAATCCTGCCGGGAGAGTTGTGGAAGGCACTATGCCAGAAGGAGAAAGAGAGCCTTTTGTGCCGAAAGTAGCACATCGGCACGGAATGACATTGGGGGAACTTTGCAATCTGTATTATAACGAAATAGGAGCGAAATTTCCACTTCACGTCATCTCAGCAATGGCTTCAGATGCCAGCAGGCAAATCTTGCCTTGGACAATAGCACCTGCCTCCGATATTCCGGGAATGTTTACCTGTTATATGTACAGTGGGGGAGGCCTGTGGAACAATACCAGCATTGTGCCGGCAATCGGTACGGCAAGACCGTATGAGTATTTCGGAGCACCATTCATCAGACACGGTTCAATGGAGACGCTTCCAGAGCCGGACGGAGTGCTTATGAGACCCTGTACTTTCACCCCGTCCACTGGTAGATATGAGGGAGAAAAGTGCTACGGCTACCAGATTATGCTTCGACCCGGTGCGGAATACCATTCTCTGCTCCATACCCTGCGTCTTATGCGCTATTTTCTTGACAGATATTCCCTGTTTGAACTGTACCCGGATTTCCATAAGAAATTAGCCGATCCTGTCCTGGAGGACTATCTTTCCGGGAAAATATCTTTTCAGGACGCAAGAGAGCACGTCAAGGTAGAGGAGCAGAAATGGATCAGGAAAGCCAGACGCTACTGCCTCTACGACAACTTCCCGTACAGGATGAAATAAATATAATTTTCTCTAATGTCAATATAGAAGTGCTATTTTTTGTCATTTCGTTGGGATTTCAAGTATTTATGCTTAAATTTGCGGCTCATTAGGATTTTTAATTAAAACAATAAGAAAATGAAAAAAGGAATACATCCCGAAAACTACCGACTTGTAGCTTTCAAGGATATGTCAAACGACACTGTGTTCATTACACGTTCTTGCGCAACGGCCAAGGAGACTATCGAGGTAGACGGAGTCGAGTACCCGGTCGTAAAAGTCGAGATTTCAAACACCTCACATCCGTTCTATACCGGTAAGGTTAAGCTCGTCGATACCGCAGGCCGTGTTGATAAATTCTATCAGAGATACAAGTCAAGACAGAAATAGGTTTTCTTATACGGTATTCTGTTTAACGGAACCGCAGACGACATTAAAAAGGCAGGCTCTTTTCAGGGCCTGCCTTTTATCTTTAATATTGCTGAGGACTACACCATCAATGCACCTACAAGACCGAGAATTGCATAGAATTCAGGAAGGGCGGCATAGATAAGTGTGTTGGTAAACACGTTGTGGCCCTGTGAAACTCCCACAATACCGTTGGCACATACTTGTCCCTGACGGATAGCCGAGAGCATACATACGAGGCCTACGCTAAGTCCTACACCGAAGATGATGAGACCGTTTGTAGGATCAGCCTGAAGTTTGCCGAGCATCATGAAGAAAGCCACAAAACCGTAGATACCCTGTGTTGCCGGGAGGGCAGAGAGCACCATGTAGCTTCCTGATGCTTCAGGCTTCACTTTAAGAGCGCCTTCAGCTGCATTGCCGGCAATGGTCGTTCCAAAACTACTGCCTATACCTGCAAGACTCAATACGAGTCCGAGTCCGAGATAACCTAAAATTGTACTAAGCATAATTTAAATTGTTAATTGTTTATTTATTTTCTGTCTTTATCAATGGATTGTAATTCCGTCCTTTTGCTTCGTAACCTGCATTCTTGAAGAATTCGAGGAAATTAAGCCTTAACGGGTGGACGAAAGCCCCAAGGGCAGCCATTGCTATATTCAAGGCGTGTCCTATAAGAATTATCAGCAGGAAGAAGAGCCAGCTGATTCCGAAATGTCCGTCTCCCAACACCATTTTTCCGAGGTCGTTGAACGCAAATCCCAGCATACTGCCTGCAAGTCCCAAAGCATAGAGCCTAAGGTAGCTAAGCACGTCGCCAAGCAGTCCTGTGGCTGTGTTATATGTCTCCCACAGTCCGGCTCCAATGTTTTTAAGAGGGTTACGGTGCAGGTCGTTAAGCAGGAAAATGCCGACGGCAGAAATGCTGCCAATGGCGATTATCACCCATTTGGTTACTTCCGAATCTATAACTCCGGCCAAGGCTATGCCTCCCACAATCACGCTGCCTACAATCAGCAAGGTCCATCCCCAGGTCCCGAGGGAATTGAGGAAGCCATTTTGCCTTGTGGCATATAACGTCTTCACTATAAGGGCTACGCAAATGTGGAATATGCCGACAATAAGAGCAAGAATCATTGTGCCGTCGTAGCCGGCAATCTTGCCCGGCAGCATTACGCCCTTTAGCCATTCGGGAATTATGCTCCATTCCATAATATCCATTGAAAAGAAATTATGGAAAATAAGACCGATAACGAAGGTTGCTACGCCTAATGTCATTACCAATGGGGCCATCTTTGCTGCAGACTTGCTTTTTTTGAGCAGAATGCCAATAATGAACAGTATAATTCCGTAACCGGCATCGCCCATACAGAAAGCGAAGAAGAGCATGAAGAATATTGCGATGTATGGAGTCGGATCGAACCCGTCGTAGGCCGGTCTTCCGTACATATCGGTTAGCACCTCGAACATTCTGTTGAACTTGTTGTTCTTCAGCTTTATAGGAGGGTTGTCTTCAGTAGAGGCGTCCGAGCTTTTCCAGAACACGTCCATATTGTCAAAGACCTCTTTCAGCCTGTCATTGTCCTTGACAGGGGCAAACCCTTCAAAAACGCAGATATGGTTTTCTGCCGCTTTCTCGGAAGCTGCATCTGCAAGATAGAGATCCAGTGATTCCTTGGCATCATTGAGTCCTTTCTCGATTTCCGGAATGAAAGACTTGAGCTGAATAAGCTTGGCTTTGCATGAAATTATCTCGTTCCTTGTCTCTATAGCCCTGGCTTCCACAGCCTTCCAGTCTTTGTCAGGAGCATCACACTCAGAAACCGGGAAACTGTATGCCTCGTCGTCGGACACGGTTACAAAGTGGGTATAATTTCCGTCTTCAGAAATGATCTGCAGAGGGTATTCGCTTGCCCAACCTGCAGAAAACTTCTTGGTCTGCACTTTATAGAACCTTATCTTGTAGCCTAAGTTCTCTATTCCTGAAATGGCATTGGGGTCGAATTCCCCCCACGCCTTAAGCCGGTCTATCTCCTTTTCCTCGGCTGACAGTTCGCCTTGGAGGTGTTCGATATTATGGACAGCATTGAATGTCTCATAGACAGGGTCTTCGACAGGGGAGAGCCTGATTTCCCTGATTTTGTCAATGTCCTTGTCCTCCGAGTAGTCGGCATTTCTCAGATACTCCAAAGCCTTGCGATAGTCTTCGGCCGTCTGAAGCATCTTTTCCGAAGACTCGTCTACAGGCCTGGTGGAACGGGTTATGTCAACAACCCCTAATTCCTGAAGTTCGGAAAGAAATTTTTCCTGTTCTCCGTTAAGAAGAATAAAGGAATATCTTGTCATTTTCTCTATCATGCCTCTTCCTCCTCTTCTTCAATTTCGTGTCTGTTCTTTACAATTTTGGACGCAGCCTTGCTCAAGTTCTCTTCATCCTCCATAAAGCGCTTGATTTTTCTGATAGCTTCCTGATAGCCCGGAATCTGCACTTTCTCGTATAGGTTTACTTTCTGCGTGGTCTTCTTTCTTTGGTAGTCCAGTATACGGCTTTTTTCCTGATACACTTCGGATTCTATTCCAAGCCGTGAAAGTTCCTTTAGAATGGCCACACCGTCCGCAAACCATGCAGGTTTGACAAAGGCATTGAACGGTCGCACCTCGTAGCTTATGTTTTTTAGGGCAGGGGTCTTTACACCGGCCACCTTGACTGTCACCAATTCAACATCTGTAATCGATATAAGCGAGGGCTCGAACTCGTTCCAGAGAGATGCTATGTAATCGTATCTTTTTATGGAGGCGTCAAGCTCTGAAATGACCCGCTCCGACTGACCTTTGGCCTTACGCACTTCGAGACGCAATGCCGACTCCTTGTTCTTCAAGGTTGGAAGGGCATTCTGCCTCATCTTAAGCTGCTTGCCAAGATTGTTGAGAGATGTCTTATTATATTGAAACCTAATCGCCATAATTATTTATTTCGAGTTCCGTCGGCGGAACCTGATTTATTCACCTTTCCAGTATTTGTCAATCAAATCCTGCTTGATGCCTGTTTCAGCTTTACTGAAATATTTGGAGAACAGCTCCCATGCAGTGTCAAGCATTTCTTCGATCTTGATATTTACGTCTATGGACAGAAGTCTGGTCGCATAATCTTTAGCATATTTTAGACATCTGAGGTCATAGTCGCTCAGGTCGAAGCCGTTTTCAAGCTTGGTCTTTGCATTCTGTGCATCAGCATAGAGCCGCACGCCGGCATTCATCACCTGGCTGTGGTCTTCCCTTGTCTGCTTGCCCTGCGCCAGCTGCTTAAGCCTTGACAGAGAACGGAACGGGTCGATTATGACTTTACCCGTGTCACTGTCGGCTCGCAGGAATAACTGTCCCTCAGTGATATAGCCGGTGTTGTCAGGAATGGCATGAGTAATGTCCCCGTCGTTCAGGGTCGTGACGGCAATGATCGTTATGGAGCCTCCGGAAGGCAGCTGTGCAGCCTTTTCGTAGATCTTTGCCAGATCGGAGTATAGCGAGCCAGGCATTGAGTCTTTTGACGGAATCTGATCCATACGGTTCGACACGATAGAAAGGGCGTCGGCATACAAAGTCATGTCAGTAAGCAGGACAAGCACTTTCTCGTTCTTGTCAACTGCAAAATACTCTGCAGCGGTCAGAGCCATATCCGGGATAAGAAGCCTCTCTACCGGAGGTTCTTCCGTGGTGTTCACGAAACAGATGATTTTTTCGAGTGCTCCTGCCGCCTCAAATGAATGTTTGAAAAACAGGTAGTCATCGTTTGAAAGCCCCATACCGCCAAGGATAATCTTGTCCACGTCGGCCCTTAAAGCAACGTCAGCCATAACCTGGTTGTAAGGCTGGTCAGGGTCGGCAAAGAAAGGAATCTTCTGTCCTGATACTATTGTATTGTTCAGGTCGATACCGGCAATACCGGTAGGAATAAGCTGTGACGGCTGTTTTCTCTTATAAGGATTAACCGACGGTCCACCGATTTGTCGCTCTTCTCCTTCAACTTCAGGACCGCCGTCAATAGGCTTACCGTAGGCATTGAAGAATCTTCCTGACAGACTTTCGCTGACATGCAGGGTAGGAGGAGCACCGAGGAATGTCACTTCAGCATTAGTCGGGATGCCCTCAGTACCTGAGAATATCTGCAATGTGACCAGGTCTTTCTTGGTCCTTACCACCTGGGCCAACCTGCCCTCCACAATGGCTAACTCATCGTTGGTGACTCCTTTAGCTTTCAGAGCCACAGTGGCTTTTGTAATAGCCTCGAGCTGTGTATATATCTTTTGATATGCTTTATTTGCCATTTTCCTGAATCAGTTTAGTGAGTTGTTCGTTATATCTTGCAAAAGCCTCTCCGTGGAATTCGGAATAATTCATCTGCCTTAATATGTTTATCATATTCTTGAAATAATCACGACATTTTTCGTAATCCTCGAATGTGAATTCCTTGTTGCATATATCCAAAATGAGGTCCAGCATATATTTCTGCCTCTCGATAGGGCAGAGGCTGTCAATCGGGTCGAATGCGTCCTGCTGAAGGAAGCAGAAGTCGATCAGTTCCGATTTCCAGAAAGTCTCGTGATATCCCATAGGCACACCATCGTCACCGAGGATGTTGATCTGCTCGTAGGCTTCACGTCCTCTGCGCACGATATTCTTCGCTTCGGCAATTCTATCTACCCAGCCTTTTTCGACTTTTTCATCCAGGTAAGCCTTTATTTCAGGATATTCCAGATATTTGGAATAGGACTCGATAGGATTGACAGCCGGATATCTCTTCTGGTCGGCACGTCTCTGCTCAAGGGCATAGAAGCACCTTGCTGCTTTTTTGGTTGACTCCGTAACCGGTTCCTTGAGGTTGCCGCCGGCAGGGGATACGGTTCCAATTATTGTTACCGCCCCTCTCTGACCGTTGTTCAGAATTACCATGCCTGCCCTTGCATAGAAATTGGATATAATGGCAGAAAGATCGACAGGGAAAGCATCTGCACCCGGAAGTTCTTCCATACGGTTGCTCATTTCCCTCAATGCCTGAGCCCACCTCGATGTCGAGTCGGCAAGCAGCAGACAACGGTGCCCCATAGCCCGGTAATATTCGCAAATCGTCATTGCCGTATATACGGAAGCTTCCCTGGCAGCCACCGGCATATTTGAGGTGTTGCAGATAATTGTTGTCCTCTCCATAAGATGTCTGCCCGTGTGAGGGTCAATCAGTTCCGGAAATTCGGTAAATATCTCCACGACCTCATTTGCACGCTCTCCGCAGGCCGCCATAACTATTATGTCGGCTTCGCCCTGCTTGGCTATCGCATGCTGAAGAACGGTCTTGCCGCAACCGAAAGGTCCCGGAATGAAGCCTGTACCGCCTTCTGCAATCGGGTCGAAGGAGTCAATCACCCTTACTCCGGTTTCCATTATCTTGTTAGGCCTCGGTTTCTCTTTATATGCCTTTACAGCCATCTTCACCGGCCATTTCTGAACCATGGTGACATTGACGTCATCACCGTTTTCATCCGTCAGGACTGCTATTACGGTGTCTACATTATATTGTCCTGCTTTGACTATCGACTTGACCGTAAATTCTCCATTGAATGAGAAGGGCACCATGATTTTGTGAGGCAGCCAGCCCTCTTTGACCTCACCGAGCCAATCAGCGGCCATAACCTTGTCCCCGACTTTTGCAATCGGAGTAAAATCCCACAGCTTGACTCTGTCCAAAGGATCTGTGTATTCGCCTCTTTTGAGGAAAACCCCATCCATAGTGGTAAGGTCATTCTGAAGACCGTCATAAACGCTGGAAAGCAGGCCGGGGCCCAATGAGATTTCAAGCATCTTGCCCTCAAACTCCACGGTGTCTCCGTTCTTAAGTCCTCGTGTGCTTTCGAACACCTGTACCTGTGCAAGATTACCGTTTACCTTAATGACCTCCGCCATAAGTCTTGTCTCGCCAAGTGAGATGTAGCAAAGCTCATTTTGTGCTACAGGACCCTCCGTCAGGACCGTCACAAGGTTTGAAACAATTCCGGTAACTATACCTGTTGATTTCATATTATATTTATTTTTATGTTTTCTATGATTGCATAAAGCCTATCCGGCATATTCCACACCACGGAAAGTCCCTCTGACCTCCTTTATCAGCTTGGAGAACATCTCCCGGCCTGAATCTTCGTCAAGACGCAGCCACCTGTCCACGATGTGCAGCTTGGCTATAAAGCCAAGAATAGCCTCTATGTCAAAGGTGTCGAATGTGTTGATTTCCGAAATCCTTTGCCACATAAGCTCATCGATAGCCCTTTCCCTGTCGAGAAGGTCTTTTGTCTGAAAGGCAGCCTCGACCTTCTCCTTGTCAGGATCGTCGGTCTTCGCTTCCATGAAAATATCAGTGCCCGCCGGTCTGCCAAGTGAAGCGTTGATAAAGCCGGCCTTTGTGTTCCTTAGCAGGAGGTCGAAGTTGAAATACCTGTTGATGAAACGGTTGGAATGTGAAATTGCCGATTTATAGAACTCCTCATTCAGGCTGTCTTCGTCAAAGCCCATCATAAGGGTGTCAATCAGTCTGTTATCTCTTTTTGAGCACTGTTCCTTGATCATGGAGATAAGGCTATCCGAAGACATACCCTCTGCCGGCGTCCAATTTTTGGTCATAACCGGCAGCGAGGCTATTATATACTCGTAATTGTTCATTTGCCCCTATTCTTCGAAGAGAAGTTTCTTGGTTGCAGGTCTGAGATAAGAGGAAATAAGTTCCTTGAAAGTCTCGTCTGTGAAGCTTACGAAATAGCTTCCGTCTTTCGGGCCGATGTTGAAGCCACCGGAAATCCTTTTGGAGAAAGTTGCGTCCACTCCGCCTTTGAGAATTTTGGAAAGTTCGTTATTGACGAAAGGCTCCAAAGCGTCTTTTAGCTTTTCAGGCAAGACAAGATTTAGATCCATTGCCTGGTCCGTATTGAACTTTTCGGCCACGGCCGTGATGATGCCTTTCACAAATTCGGCCGATGTCATTGCTTTCGTCACCTCCTCAGCCGAAAGTTTGCCGACAACAATGTTCTCTATGTCCTTTTTCGTAGCCTGAATGGATTGCTCAGCGGCCATTTTCAAGTCGCTTTTGACTTTGGTCTTGAAATCTTCTGCATCTTTCTCGGCCTCTGACTTAATCCGGGCAGCCTCAGCATGGGCGGCCTTAATGATTTCGTCGGATTTTGCATTGGCCTGAGCGAGAATTGCAGCTCCTTCTTCCTTGCCTTTTGACAGACCCTCGTTATATAGCCTGTCGGTTAATTCCTGCAGTTTGTCCATATTGTAATTATATCTTATATTATTCCAATTTATAAATTTATCTTAAAGATAAGGATTTATATAATATGCGCCAAATAAATCCCCTCTATCCGAGAAATCCCAACAGTATACCGGCAGCTACGGCAGAGCCGATAACTCCGGCAACGTTAGGACCCATTGCGTGCATAAGCAGATGGTTGTCAGGATCAAATTCACGTCCTACGATCTGGGATACCCTCGCACTGTCCGGTACTGCCGAAACTCCTGCATTTCCGATCAACGGATTGAGCTTGTGTCCATCCTTAAGGAAGAGATTTATGAATTTGACGAAAAGCACTCCGGAAGCCGTCGCGATTATAAATGACAGAAGTCCTAATCCGAAAATCTTCAATGAATTGGTGGATAGGAACTTGTCGGCCTGTGTAGATGCACCTACGGTAAGGCCGATAAGGATGGTCACTACATCAATAAGAGGTCCGCGTGCGGTCTCGGCAAGCCTTCTTGTCACCCCGCTTTCTTTCAGCAGGTTACCGAAAAACAGCATTCCCAGCAAAGGCAGACCTGACGGAACGATAAATGCCGTAGTAAGGAAACCTACTACAGGGAAGAGAATCTTTTCTCTCGTACTCACCACACGAGGCTTAGGCATACGTATCAGACGCTCCCTATTTGTCGTAAGCGCCAGCATTATAGGACGTTGAATGACAGGTACAAGGGCCATATATGAATATGCCGATACTGCAATCGCACCCATAAGGTCGGGTGCCAGCTTAGATGACAGGAAAATGGCTGTCGGGCCGTCAGCTCCACCTATGATGCCTATGGCACCGGCCTCATTCGGGGCGAATCCCAAGAGAAGGGCAAGTATATATGCCCCGAAAATTCCCATTTGCGCGGCAGCTCCTATCAGAATGAGCCTCGGCTGTGAAATAAGGGCAGAGAAGTCAGTCATTGCGCCGATTCCCAAAAATATAAGAGGAGGGTACCAGCCCTGTCTTACACCTTGATAGAGTACATTGAGGACGGAGCCGTCTTCATAGATTCCTATATTCAGTCCCGGAAACATCGGGATATTTCCGATAATCATACCGAATCCTATAGGAACAAGCAGCAAAGGCTCCCATTCTTTCTTGATTGCTATGACGATAAAGACTATTCCGATAGCAATCATTATCAGATTCTGCCATGTGCAGTTGGCAAAACCTGTGAATTGCCAGAATTGTTGAAGGCTGTGGATTATATGCTCCATAATTCGTTATGAAATGGTGACGATAGGAGCGCCTTCAAGCACGGACTCTCCTTTTGCTACATGTATGCTCGTAACTGTGCCGTCATTTGATGCAGAGATTTCGTTTTCCATTTTCATCGCTTCAATTACGGCGACCTTCTGGCCTGCTTTGACTGATTGTCCTTCTTTTACAGACACTTCTATAATGACGCCTGGAAGCGGTGAGGTCACCTGTTTGCCCGGACCTGACGGTTTTTGAGCAGGAGCAGGCTCGGCTGCCTTGGTTTCTGCTTGCTGTACAGGCTGTACCGGTGCAGGCATATTTACAGGAGCAGATGCAGGCTTATTTTCCATTTCCACCTTGTAATTTGCTCCATTGACATTTACGTCAGCGATATTGCCCTCAACGGAATTTATTTCAACGGTATAATCGTTTCCGTTGATTTTGAATTTGTAGGATGACATATATTTAAGATTTTTAATTTTTACAATTGATTTACCGTTTTGGATTTTTCCTGAAAGTCAATGACTTGTCTGCCCATTTTGAGCCGACGGACGGCTTTATGGTCAGCACAAAGCTTTCCCGGTCATGTATTGTCTCGTGAAGATAACGATCTATTGCTAAGGCTATTGCCGCATATTTTTCATCACCGAGTTCCATATTGAGTGCCATTGAAATAGCGGCTGCTGCCTCCGGAGTGAGTCCGGATTTGTCGCTACGTTTGCGGATTTTCTTTTCCTTAGACTGGAACAGCATGTTGAAAAGCAGCCACAATATTGTCAATGAAAAGAAGACGACCGACACAGATACCAAAGTGAGTATCCAGCCGTAAGGGTCCTCTCTTGCCATTTTATGACTTCTGGATTCTTCGTCCAACGCGTTGCTCCTGCTTCCGGGAGAGGGAACAGCAGGCTCCGGAGCTACCTGAAAATTCATCTGTTTGGCATCGGTAGCTATTTTCGCCACCGACTTTCCGGACGGAAGATTATCAGGGACTTTCAGTTCGTCAATAATTGTCCGACCGTCATTGCTGACAAGATAAACCGTAGCCCCGCGTCTGATTTCGAAATTCGTATAGAATGTCCCGTCTTCTCCTCTGCCGCTGGCGTAGAACAGGGCTGTCTGCCGAGGACATGCGATTGTCCTGGAATCTCCTTTGGGAATAAGGCTCTTTTTGAGATTGTCCCTGTCATCGGTGAGATAGCAGCCACCGAAATTTACAGAGCCGTGAGACTTGTTGAAAATCTCTATCCAGCCGTTCCTGCGTCCATAGCCATCGACAACACTGCTGTCACCATCGGCCATTATCTCCGAAATAATAAGATCGGAGACGTTCTGGGCGTACGAGGTGCCTAATGAAAGAAGAAGCAGGGGTAATATGATTTTTTTGTACATCCTTTTCATTTTTATAGAGGAAGGTTGTCATGTTTCCTTGCCAGCATTTCCTGCCTTTTGGCTGCAAGCTGCTCAAGAGCCCTTATCACCCTGAAACGGGTGTTCCTCGGCTCGATGACATCATCGATATATCCTTTTTGGGCGGCCTGATACGGATTGCTGAAAAGTTCGTCATATTCCTCTTTCTTCTCTTGGGCAATGCGTTTCTGCTCCAGAGGATCTTCAACAGCCTTTATCTCTTTGGCATAGAGCACATTGACAGCTCCTTCAGCACCCATGACAGCTATGTTTGCCGATGGCCATGCATAATTAAGGTCACCCCTGAGCTGTTTGCAGCTCATTACTATATGGGAGCCGCCATAGCTTTTGCGCAGGGTAACCGTCACCTTCGGCACTGTTGCCTCGCCGTAGGCATAAAGCAGCTTGGCTCCGTTCGTAATAACAGCACCGTATTCCTGCTGTGTTCCGGGTAGGAAGCCGGGAACGTCCACCAATGTAACTATAGGAATGTTGAATGCATCACAGAATCTGACAAATCTGGCTGCCTTTCTGGAAGCATTGATGTCGAGTACACCTGCCAGCACCTTTGGCTGATTGGCTACGATGCCTACACTGCGGCCGTTCATGCGGGCAAAGCCGACAATCACATTCTTGGCGAACATCTTGTGTATCTCGAAGAATTTTCCGTCATCCGCTATGCTGCCTATTACTTTGTACATGTCGTAAGGCATGTTCGGGTTGTCAGGTATGATTTCATTCAGCATGTCGTCTACCCTGTTGTATGGGTCATTCGTAGGCACAAAAGGGGCTTCTTCCATATTGTTCTGAGGAATATAGCTAAGCAGTTCCTTGATTGTACGGATTCCGTCCTCCTCATCCTCGGCGGCAAAATGTGCCACTCCGCTTTTGCCGGCATGGACGCTTGCACCTCCGAGGTCTTCCTGGCTGACATCTTCCCCTAAAACGCTTTTCACGACGGCAGGTCCGGTCAGGAACATATATGAGGTATTCTTTACCATAAGGGTAAAGTCTGTCAAAGCAGGGGAGTACACTGCACCTCCGGCGCAAGGACCGAATATTCCTGAAATCTGTGGAATAACCCCTGATGCCAGAATATTCCTTTCAAAAATTTCTCCGTAGCCGGCCAAGGCGTCAATGCCTTCCTGAATACGGGCTCCGCCGGAATCATTCAATCCTATGCATGGGGCACCGTTCTTAACTGCCATATCCATTATCTTGCAGATCTTCTCGGACATGGTCTTTGAGAGGGAGCCTCCCGACACCGTGAAATCCTGGGCGAAAACATATACGAGCCGTCCGTCTATGGTGCCGCTGCCTGTCACGACTCCGTCACCGTCGAAGTGTTGTTTGTCCATATTGAAGTTGGTGCAGCGGTGCTGTACAAACATATCAAACTCTTCAAAACTGCCTTCGTCGAGCAGCATTGCAATCCTTTCGCGGGCGGTATGCTTACCTTTATTATGTTGGGCGTCAATCCTTTTCTGACCGCCACCAAGCCTGGCTGCGGAGCGACGCTCAACGAGCTTCTGAATGTTCTCCTGTTGGATGCTCATATTATTATCAATTTATAGTCTTTATAAGATAAGATAACAATCTACAAATATAATTTTTTTATCGCCAGCAGCAAAAATAATACCGTGTCCGGATAATTTTCACGGGCACGGTACTAATTAATTCAACTGCAGGACATTATTCTTCGGGCTTTAACAGGCTGTATACGTTTGTCACATCCTCGTCATCCTCAAGGAGATTGGTGAGTTTGTCCAACGTCTCCCTCTGTTCAGGGGTTACCTCTTTCAAATCCACGTTTGGCAGCCTCTCAAAACCTCCGGAGACTAGTTCGTAGCCATTGTCCTCTATATATTTCTGAACTGAACCATAGGAAGCATAGTCGCCGTACATGACAATCTCCTTGGAGACATCCCCGGCCTCATCCTCTATCTCCTCCTCGAACACTTCGTCTACTCCGAGGTCAATCAGTTCAAGCTCAAGTTCCTCCAAATCAATTTCCCTGTCTTCTTTGATACGGAAAACGCATTTGTGGTCGAACATAAAGCTTGTACTGCCGCTTGTGCCAAGAGTGCCTCCGCATTTGGTGAAGTAACTCCTGACATTAGCCACCGTGCGTGTGGTATTGTCAGTTGCCGTTTCCACCAGATAAGCTATTCCGAAAGGACCGTAGCCTTCATATACAACTTCCTTGAAGTCTCCCAAATTCTTTTCGGTAGCTTTCTTGATGGCCCTTTCGATGTTATCCTTAGGCATGTTTTCGTTCTTTGCCTCTGCAAGCAGGGCTCTGAGACGTGGGTTGCCGACAACATCAGGACCGCCTTCTTTTACTGCGATTGTAATTTCCTTGCCAAGCTTGGTAAAGACGCGGGCCATGTGCCCCCATCTTTTCATTTTCCTTTCTTTTCTGAACTCGAATGCTCTTCCCATAAAGACCTCCGCTTATTCTGCTACAGGAGCATTCTCAATCCTGGAAATGTATTTGTCGATATCGTAGCCTTCCATAGACTGAGGATACTTATCCTTTATTTTCTTGTACATGGCGAGAGCCTTGTCCTTTTCACCGATCTCTTCGTAAGCGACACCGGCTTTCAGGAGGTAACTTGCTGCGAAAATGTTGTCAGTCGTTGCGGCAGCTTTCTCAAAACAGGAGATAGCTTCATTATATTTTTCAAGGCCTACGTATGCATCGCCTTGGCAGGCCATTGCACGTGCAGCGAGAATTTTGTCTTTCCCCTTGTATTTTTTAAGATAGCCGAGGGCATTCTCGTAGTTGCCGAGCCTTAGTTCGCATATACCTGCATACAGGAATACGGACTTTCCGGCTTTTGCACCATAATCTTTTGCTATCTGAGCAAAGCCGAGCACATTGCCGTCACCGTTGAGGGCGAGGTCGTATTCGTTGGCCCTGAAGCTGGCTTCCGCCGGGAACATCTGGGCCTGGCCTTCGGCACGCTTAGGCTGGACATAGAATTTCTGATAATACAATATCAGCAGTCCGATAACCATAATGGCGCCCAGACAGCTCCAAATTGTTTTTTTGTTCTCATTGAAGAACATCTCCACAGCCGAAACTCTCTCTTCAACTTTCTCCTGCTGCAACTTCTCCTTTTCTTTAAGGTTCTCTTTTGCCATAATATTCTAATTTTTAATATAATCTTTATAAGGCTTGCGCCGAATATTCTGCAAAAATAATAATTTTTATATAATCCGTCAAGGGCTATCGGTAATAGTTGCCTGTCATTCTATCTTGGCATTACCGATGAAATCGGTGACGGAATTCAAACTATATGTTTATATTTGCATAACAATGCCGATACTTAGAAGAATTGTCGTCCAGGACTTCAGAAATATCAGGTTGGCCGAGCTGGAATTTTCGCCGAATATAAATTGCATCTCCGGAGGAAACGGAGAGGGGAAGACCAATCTGCTGGATTCAATCCATTATCTGTCAATGACTAAAAGTGCTTTTTCCGCTTCTGACAAATATAATTTCAGACATGGGGCTGATTCATTTTCCATAGCCGGTAATTATATAATGGACAATGGATTGGAGTCTAAATTCACTGTTAGGGTCAAGTCGGACGGTGAAAAAAAGATCAGGCGTGACGACAAGCAGTACGACAGGGTGTCGGAGCATATCGGAGCCTTGCCTGTTGTCATGATCAACCCCTCCGACAGTTCAATGATCAATGAGTCCGGAGAAGAGAGAAGGCGTTTTACAAACGCAGTGCTTTCACAGATAAGCTCAAATTATCTTTCTGATATACAACAATATAACCGGCTTCTGTCGCAAAGGAACAAATTGCTGAAAGAGGGGCTCGGCAATATGGAACTCATAGCGGTCTATGACATGAAGATGTCAGATGCGGCAGACAGGATATACAGAGCGAGGAAAAGATTTGCAGAAGATCTTAATCCGATAGTAAAGAATTATTATACAGAACTTTCCGGGGCTCAGGAAGACGTTTCAATCAAGTATTGTTCAGATTTGGACAGTGGCAGCTTAGCCGACTTGCTTGCAAAGAGCAGGGAGAAGGATTACACATATAAATATACAACTGTGGGCATACAGCGCGATGACCTTATATTTTCTATGGACGGTCATCCTATTAGGCGATGCGGCTCCCAAGGCCAGCAGAAGTCATTTATAGTGTCTCTGAAATTCGCCCAATACGACATTATGAAGAATAATTACGGCTTTGCCCCGATTCTCCTGCTTGATGATGTTTTTGACAAATTGGACATTGACAGAATCGCCAACCTGCTTTCTATGGTGGCGGGACAGGAATTCGGTCAGATTTTCATCACCGACAGCAATAAGGTCAGAATGTCGGGTATAGTTGACAGGATTACCGAAAACAGGGCGTATTTCGAGGCCGAAGGCGGTAATTTCAAAACGGCGGAGGTGTGATATGAAATATGGCAAGAAAACGGTGCGTATGGGGAGGAAAGAGGCGGTCGGTATGCAGGACCTTGTGAAAATGTATATCAGGTCTGCCGGCATTTCGACCGAACTTAACAGACAGAGAATCTATGTCGCCTGGAACAAAGTGTCGGGAGCTGCCTCTTTTACGCTTGACAGGTATGTCAAAAACGGAGTGCTGTATTGTGCCATATCTTCATCAATGGTGCGTAACCGTCTTTATCTTAGCAGGTTAAGGATTGTTGAGCTTATAAACGGCGAGCTTGAAAATGACGAACTTTTCACAAAAGAGGATAAAACCGAAAATTTTATTAAGTCGATTGTGTTCAAATGAGCAGGGATAAAATAAAAATAGTAATTGACCGCTCGGTCCCCTTTATTAAAGGAGTGCTGGAGCCTTATGCGGAAGTGGAATATATTGAAGGCAAGGATATTGGCCCTTCAGATGTTATTGATGCCGACGGCCTTGTCATAAGGACCCGTACCCGCTGTAATGCTGAACTGCTGGAAGCATCTTCAGTCAAGATAATAGCTACGGCGACAATAGGTACCGACCATATAGACTTTGACTGGTGCAACAGCCGTAGGATTATTGTAAGCAATGCCGCAGGCTGTAATGCGGGTGGGGTTATGGAATATGTATTTTCTGCATTATACGGCACTGCAGCGAGGAAATACATTAACCTTAACAACAAGGTAATCGGTATAATCGGCGTCGGAAATGTCGGACGCAGAGTTGAGCAAATGGCCCTCCATTTAGGCTTCAATGTGCTGAAGAACGACCCTCCGCGAGAGGAGGTCGAGGGGAGTTTCGAATTCTGCGATCTCGACACCTTGCTAAAAGAATCGGATATCGTCACCATGCATGTGCCTCTTAACGGCTCGACCAGGAATATGGCTGACAAGAAATTCTTTTCCAAAATGAAGAAAGGAGCTTTCTTTATCAACGCGTCGAGAGGTGAAGTGGTTGATGAGCATGCACTTATGAAGGCAATTCCAAAACTTGGCCCTATAATAATCGACACCTGGAACAACGAGCCAGACATAAACAGGGAACTTATGGATATGGTGGATATTGCCACTCCACATATAGCCGGATATTCTTACCAGGGCAAGCAGAACGGTACTGCATCGGCGGTAAGGGCTATTGCCCGCTATTTCGGCTTTGCCGGCCTTTACGAATTCTACCCTGAAACGGATATTCCGGAAATGGAGGCTGTCAAATTAGACCTTAGAGGCTTGAATCAAGGAGAGATAGCTTCAGTTCTTCAATACAATTATCCTATTTTTACAGATGACTTTATGTTCAGGCTTGCTCCGGACGATTTTGAGAGGCTCCGCTCAGAATATAACTACAGAAGAGAATTTTACGTATAACTAATGCTATATAACCATGTTTACAAATGAAGAAATTAAGCAGATAGATGAGAGAGGTTCCTCATTAGAGACTGTAATGGCTCAGGTGGAAAAGTTCAAGAAGGGTTTTCCTTGGATGAAGATAATCGGCCCTGCAACTCCGGAAAGAGGAATTGCAGTATTGGACGATAAGGAGGCCGATGCAGCCTGCGAGTATTATGATAAGGCCGTTATAGACGGCAAATGCAAATTCGTGCCGGCTTCCGGAGCCGCTTCCAGAATGTTCAAGGATATTTTTGCCGGGCTGTCAAAACTGGAAAAAGGCGAAGATGTAGCTAATGACTCTGCTGTGGCGGAACTCGCACGTAGAATCGAAAGTTTCGCTTTCTATTCCGAACGGATTTTCGGCAAACCCGAAGATACTATGGAATACCGTCGCAATGCCGCTTCCATGCTGCTTGGAGAAAACGGCCTTGCCTATGGGGATAAACCTAAGGGAGTTCTGGCTTTCCACAGATATCCCGACGGGGAGGTCCGGACAGCTTTCGCCGAGCATCTTGTCGAAGCACAGAAATACATGAAGAATTCCGACGGCTCCGCCAATATCGTATTTACAGTTTCACCTGAGCATCGTTCTCTGTTCGAAGAGGCTCTCGCAGATGTCAAGGAAAAATTTGAGAAACGCTACGGAGTGGAATATAAGGTGTCGTTTACATATCAGGACAAGGCTACCGATACGATTGCAGTAGATAAGGAAAATCGTCCTCTCAGGACAGATGACGGCTCTCTGCTGTTCAGGCCCGGCGGTCATGGAGCACTTATTTACAATCTGAACCGGGTTGATGAGGAGCTGGTTTCAATCAAGAATATAGATAATGTTGCAAATGAAAGGCTTCTGCCTATCACCGAAAGATATAAGAAGGTGTTGCTCGGCAAGTGCACCGAGCTTCGAGATAAGATTTTCGGCTATCTGAAAGCCCTTGACGAACAGACTTCTACGGACTCCGACGAGTGCCGTATGCTATGTGACAGGATTGAGGCTTTCCTTGATAAGGAATTGTGCGTACGCCTGCCTCATGCATCTGACAACAAGTCTCGTGTCAGGTTATTGAGAGCCAAGCTTGACCGTCCTATAAGGGTCTGCGGCATGGTCAGGAATCAGGGCGAGCCGGGCGGAGGCCCTTTCATAATTCAGAACAATGACGGCTCATCGGGCTTGCAGATTCTTGAAAGCGTACAGCTGAATATGGCTGACCCGGTTTCAGCAGAGATGCTTTCAAGGGCTACCCATTTCAACCCTGTGGATCTGGTATGTTGCCTTAGAGACTATAAAGGAAGAAAATTTGACCTCTTGTCATATATTGATGAGGATGCTGGTTTCATAAGTTCCAAAAGCTATATGGGCAGGAATTTGAAAGCTTTGGAGCTTCCGGGACTTTGGAACGGGGCTATGAGCGACTGGAACACCCTTTTCGTTGAGGTCCCTGTCGAGACCTTCAACCCTGTAAAGGTTGTTCTTGACCTGTTAAGGCCGGCGCATCAGTCGGAATAACTTGTTGACTCTTATCCCTTCATTACGGGCGATGCTGAAGTAGGATATACCACATTTTGGTTATCATTGCATTATTGAATCAAGTGGGCTGTTTGGTCACCTTTTGTGTTATTAAACGAAAACCCGTAAGATGTCAAATCTTACGGGTTTTAATGTTTCTTAATTCATGTCCAGTGTGAAACTGAAGTTTGGATATTTGGGTCGTGGACCAAAAATGAACGCATATGAGTAAAGATTTTCCGCATCAAGAATCTGCATATCATAGCCAGGACGACAAAATTGCACTGCGTATTGACCTTTATGAATAACGTATCTATTAGGTATCGTAAGTTGCATTCTAACGATTCTGCCAATAATGTCTATATAATTAAGCACTTTTGATAAAATGTTTCCATCAGCATCAGTAATATTCTTAAAGGACCCATCAGCACCATCACATCCAAGGCTCCTAAAAAAATATCCAATCTCATCTTTATACTGCCTTGCCCTGTTAATGTCACAGGAGGAAATATATCGCCTAAAACTTTCAATGGCAGGATACTGATGCTTAGGGTCGAGCCAAGACCACCAGTCAAGAGCATTCTCTCGGTATGGGCTAAGTGTTGAATATAATGCATCATCTGCACGTAGAATCACCTGTCCGGCAGTTGATGAGATTGATATGTTCGGTTCAGCATATTTTGTTACTTGATGCACCTTTGCAAGGTCAGGAAGTTCCACGTTGATACCTTCTTTAGCCATCAAGGAAATCAGATAGTGTACGGTGCCAAATGGATACTTGTGGTAGTAATCACTTTGCATATCACCAACGAAGGTCCTTTCTCTTTCAAGATTGGGATTGATTTTTGTGCCGAATTTCTTTATCTCTTCATGCCTGGTATGATCATATGCAATGATATGCTGTTCAATACATACAACACTTGGCCTTGCTACATAAAGATCAATGAAGATAGGGGAATCTATATCAGTAATCTCTGGAATGAGCCAAACTTTATCACGGCTATCGCTAAAACCAACCACTTTACATCCATAATACTTCTGCAGAATCATGCCGCAGAGAAAACCATCAATGTCAGAATTTATGACGATGTTTTTATTTTTATCAAATAACTCTTTAAGCATAATGTATTTATTTTTCTACACTAAAGTTCCAAGAAGAAAAAGGCTGTCCATAAGACATATGAATACTTTGATGAGTTACATCCGGTACTGTTTTTTTGCATTTCTCAACGAAACCATTATTAAACTTTACTTGCATATGACCAACCACAGTCCCATCAAGATAGAAAGCTACATAGGATGTTTGATATTTGCCGACAGTTACGTCTCCTACACGACTCTTATCAATAGTTTGTGGCTTTGTCTTAAGCGAATAACCCTTGTCAGAATATGTTACTACCCAAAATTCAATAGGTGAGTCGCTATGGAATAAAGCACTCAATAGAGAAGTCTTATTAGGAACATTCTTCCAATTCTTAATGACCTCGTCACGAATCAAATCAATATATGCATCTGTTATTTTGCTTGGCTTTCTCATCCTGAACCAGTTTTTTACATCTCCGTACATGTCAGTCATCTCTTGAATATACTTGTCAGTATAAGTCGGCAATTGGGCTCGTAATTGAGCAATCTGTGTATCAGTTATGAAATTTCTCCCAGTTACATTAAGTGTGCATGTGTTTGCAAATTTGATAGAAAGCCCAATCTTACTTTCCCCCCCTGTACTATCAACTACAACCATCACAACATCAGCAGGCCCAACTTTGTCATTCTGAGTTTCGAACGTGGCATCAATAAGTATAAGACCGCGTTGCTTAAGAGCATTAATTATTGATTTGGTGGAAGTGTAGTTGATAATCCTTTTTATTTTTGACGCATCATAACGAGCAGTCAAGGCTTTCATAACTTGTGCTTGCTCATTTGGCTTTATATCAAGCAGTGCATAGAATAGAGCAATCTCGTATTCGACACCGGTATTGACGTTCGCACGGATCTCATTGAGCGTGTTATCGTACAGCATAATCGTTTAGGGTTTAATTAATTGATCGACCGTCATACCAAGACCATTTGCGATCTTGATTAGAGATAGATAAGAAGGGTTGCGCTCTCCTCTCTCAACCATGCCTATGTAATTTCGGTCAAGTTGAGATTTCTCAGCTACTTCAATTTGCGTTAGACCTTTGACTTCCCTCTTTTCACGAATGATCCGGCCGAGGTTATTTAATGCTTGTGTATTCATAAAATACCTACAATAAGTATCATATAAGACAAGGAAGGCACCGCCTAAGCGATGCCTTCCTAATTACCATATTTATGTGGACAGATTTATTCATCTAATATATCGAACAATGTTGGCCCATCATCTTTAGTTCCTAACTGCACTTGGTAAGAGTACTTTTCCCGGATAGCATCATCCCCGAACATATACCGGGCAAACAGACTGACCAGGCCGACATTTATGCTATTGCCGAACTGCTTATAGGCTTGAGCGTTCTTCTCATCGTACAAAAAGGTGTCCGGGAAACTCTGCAAACGAGCACATTCGCGAGGGGTTAAATATCGCCTCTTTTTCCCTACAATCGAAGTCTGGGTGATTGCCACAAGTGCAGGAAAGTATGTCCCAGGCTTAACACGCAATCCGGAAGGCCTTATCTGCATAATATGCTCCCAGAGGTCGGGCTTCTTATACTCACCGGCCTGCCATTCAAGTTTTGCCTTTGATCCGAAAAAAAGAGGATTCTTCCTTGCCTTTTCAAGCCAGGAATCAATGAAGTCCTTATTATGTGCCCAGAGTTCGCTATTCTTCTTAATAAAGTTCTGCTGCCACTTCGGCAAGGTGTTCCACCGGCCAATCATAGGGTTGTCCTTCATAGCACATAGGGAATCCGCCCAAATCGGGAAGCCCGGAAGTTTGTCGCACTTGACGCCTTGGATAAATTCATTCCAATTGTCAATCCACTCAATCATCTCCGGCTTGAGTTGATACCTCTTCAAATCATCAATTTCTTCGTCCTTTAAGAGAATGGAATCGATAGTACATTCGGGCATCCTTTCAGGATTAAAATAAAATGGAGGAATCTCGCCTATATCTTTCCTCACGCACATTATAAAGACTCTCTCTCTATGTTGCGGAACTCCGATATAATGTGGACTGAAAATCACCGGTTTGTCGATGATGTTGTAACCGGCCTCTACGATAGAGTCATGAATTACACGCCAAGTATTACCGCCATCATGTGATGCAAGATTGCGGACATTTTCCAAAAGCATATACTTGGGATTATGATAATTGGCAATCCTCATTATATCAAAGAAAAGGGTTCCTTTCGTCGGGTCGGCGAAACCGAGCCTCTTTCCCGCTTTTGAGAAAGCCTGACACGGGAATCCTCCACATAGTACGTCATGTGCCGGAATATCTTTTGCCTTAACCTTCGTGATATCACCATCGGGCTTTATGCCGTAATTCCTTTCATACGTCTTGCGACAATCTGCGTCAATATCGCTGGCATACACACACTCACCTCCGAGGTCTGATAATGCCTGGTGAAACCCCCCAATGCCGCAAAACAAGTCAATAAACTTGAACTGTTTCATTTGAAAACAATAGTAATTTCTTGCTTTAAAGTCACGCAAATATACAAAAAAATAACTACAAAGAGTATCATTTTGAGGATTATTTAGTATATTTGAGTGTCGTTTCAGAACTATTATATGATGGAACGTCTAAATGTTAGTCTTGCTGCTTTCTCGTTATATTCTTTACGGTGAAGTTAGATGAAGGATACAGGAGGGTCGGGGTTCAGGAACAACTATTATTATATATATTATGGAGGTTTATATTTTATATTCCAATTGGATAAACAATGGAGAGAATGTGGTGAATGAGGTTATTGGTATATACGATTGCCTCAAAAAAGCCCAGCACAGTCTCGCTGATTGTATTAACACAGACTTGCAGTATCATCCTTATGAGCACATATCGTTGGATGGCAGCGAATCAGCAGAATTTTTCAACATCCCAGAACTGGCTATGATGTATTATGATGACCCTAACTTTTCTTTCGATGTAACGGTTGCAAAGATGTGGGACGGGGACAATGAAGATTGTTGCGAGATTTCTCAATCATATGGGATAGAAGAACGTCCTGTTATATAGATAACCGGTATAGTTTAGGCGGTTGCCCAACAATCACTATCTTAAACCTGTATTTGACACTTAGATCCTGTTGAAACAAGGATAATTCAAGTCCCAAGACCGCTGTAATGGCGATTTAGGGGCATTGGATTTTTTCTTACTTTGTAGTAGATAAACCCTCATGGCCTGGTAGTGTTTCATCTAGTGTATACGGAGCCGGTCCCACGGAACATCTAGATTTACAAATATAATTAGTTTTCTTCTTAAGCGGCAATGTCTGAAGCGGAGCGATCCCTTCCAAGGAGTTCGCTCTGCTTCAGAGAACATCAATCGGAATAACTTGCATCGAAAGCAAATTATTCCTATATTTGCAAGGTTGTCGGGGGATTAGCTCAGTTGGCTAGAGCGTTTGACTGGCAGTCAAAAGGTCACCGGTTCGATTCCGGTATTCTCCACCTCTTTAAAAGTTGCCTTAAATTGCTTTATGGTAACTTTTTTTATATTCATTCACCCATTCTTTCAATCCGATATAATTTTTTCGATAAATCCTTGTTTATTAAAAAATCATATTTTATCTTTGCAGTGTACTATTAAACTAATACACTACAAAAATGATAGAAATTAAAAATCTGGCTTTCAGTTACGGAGCCGTACCCGTTCTGAAAAATATCTCAATGACTCTTGAGGAGGGCAGGATATACGGTCTCCTCGGTGAAAACGGAGTAGGGAAGACAACATTGCTGACCTTGCTGGCCGGCTTGAAGAAAGTCAATTCAGGCACCATATCCACAGACGGAGAAAATCCATACGGCAGGAAGCCCGAATTTTTGGAGAACCAGTATTATCTTAGTGATGAGGTGGCTCCTGTAAACGCAAAGGCCGCTTCATGGGCATTAGAAACCGGAAAATTCTGGCCGGACTACGAGCAGGACAAGTTCCTTGAGATAATGGCTGATTTTGAGTGCGATGCTGACAAGAAGATGAACAAGATGTCAGCCGGGCAGCTAAAGAAGACCTACATTTCTTTCGCCCTTGCCTGCAATGTCAAGTACCTGTTTCTTGACGAGCCGACCAACGGTCTGGACATACCGTCAAAGGCACAGTTCCGCTCGGCAATAATGAAGCATACTCTCGAAAATTCAACTATTGTGATTTCCACTCATCAGGTCCGTGATTTGGAGAATATCATTGACCCGATAGTTATTCTTGACCGTCAGGACGTATTGCTTAACGCGACTATTGAAGAGATAATGGAAAAGCTCTATTTCGATTACGGTAACGTGCTTAATAACGCTTCACTTTACAGCGAGCAATTGCCGGGCGGTTTTATTCAGGTCTATCCTAATGAAGAAAGCAAAGAAAGCAAGGTCAATATAGAAGCCTTGTTCAATGCCGTCCACAAACATAAAGATGTCATAAAAGCAATGTTTGAAAACAAGGAGATTAAATTATGAGCAGTATATTCAATTTTAACAGATTTGCAAAAGTCCTGGACTACGATATAAAGAGGTCGGTTCAGAACTACGGTCTCGCAATGATTATTCTTATCATGATGCCGTATATACATACCCTTTTGGTCGGCATGTTTTCTCTTGTCATAGACGGAGTGTGGAGAAGCCCCTCTGCAACATCGAGGTGGATAATGTTCGGCATGGCATGCTTTCTTTTTGTCCTGTCTTATGGAGTTTCATCCTACGGCTATCTTACCGACAAGAAAGCAGGCTCCGATTACGTGCTTCTGCCGGCTTCGGTAACGGAAAAGTTCCTTTCAATGGTCCTCAATTGTGCTTTGATTGCCCCGATAGTATTTGCCGCGGCCTATTTGCTTAATGATTGGGTCGTGGTTAAAACAGGGCTTGCCGCTGGTAATGGCATTGTCACAGGGTCATCTTTCATCAACGGTGATAATGATGTTTATGTAAATATATGGGAGATAGGATTTATTTCGTTGTCAATCAACACTTTGTTCTTCCTGCTCGGTGCAATTTTCTTCGCCAAGAGAAAGGTGTCTATGACACTGCTTGTGCTTTTAGGGCTGCTAATACTTATCATTCCGGTAGTTATTGCTATAGCCAAGAGCGGGCTTTCTATTGACGGCGATGTTGTACCTCCTTTCTGCTCGCGTTATTCCGACAATATAGATCTGTTGGTAAATTCTTTCATATATATTTCCATAATTGTCGAATATATATTGCTATTAGTGCTTATATTCTTCAGAATAAAGACAATAAAACATTAGATTATGGATTTCGACAATAACAGACCGATTTACCTGCAGATATATGACAGGATCTGTGAAAGGATACTTGCCGGGGATCTGGCTCCGGATGAAAGGATTCCTTCCGTCCGGGAATACGGAGCCGGCATCGGCGTAAATCCCAATACCGTAATGCGTACTTACGAGAAATTGACGGACAACGGGATAATATACAATAAAAGGGGAATAGGGTATTTCGTCAGTCCTGATGCAGACAAGACAGTGCTTGCAAATGAACGAAAGAAGTTCTTGGAAGAGGAGTTTCCGGCTATTATAAAAAAAATGAAGCTCCTTGGACTTGATTTATCTGATATAAATGACAAAAAGAAATAATAAAATGAAAAAAGTGTTTTCTGTGCTTGGTACATTGGCCGTAACTGCACTAATATTATCATCTTGCCTGATAAGGTTTAATGGTAAATCTATTTCCGGCAAAGAAAGAAAAATGATTAGAGGAAGCAAAAATTACGTTACAAAGACGGTCGAGATAGGGGATTTCAATACCTTGAACGTCGCCGGCTCTATTGTTGTCTATTACGAGAACGGCCCGGCAGGGGCAGAAATTTGCGCTCCTGACAATATCATAGAATATGTCAATGTCGTGAATAAAGACAATAAACTGGATATAGGCTTTGATGGAAAATCTGTGGTAAGTTATGACTCCTTGGTGGTCAGGGTGTCGGGAGGTCCGATTAATTCCGTTTCACTTTCAGGCTCAGGAGATATTGTCTGCAAGGATATTGCAGTGGCTCAGGACAGCGTTTCCGTAACCTTGGCTGGTTCAGGAGATATAGATATATCGTCAGTTAAGGCCTCTGAATGCAATATAAGTGTTGCCGGCTCTGGTGATGTTGAGATTGGAGCTATTGAGGCTAAGAATTTGTCGGTTTCTGTTTCAGGCTCCGGTGATATAGAAATCAGCGAGCTTAACGCAGAAAATGTCAAGGCCTCCATAGGCGGCTCCGGAGAAATAGAACTGTCCGGTACTGCATTAAAGGCAGAATACAGTGTAATTGGCTCAGGATATATAAGAGCCGGCAGGTTAGATGCAGGAGAGGCTAAAGTTTCCAGGACAGGAAGCGGTAAAATCCTATATAAAGTAGCAGGTGAGAAGATTAAGTGCGAGGATTAGTTTCTTTTCATGAAAAAAGGTGTATATTTGTAAAGTGTTCTGAATCCAAGCCGGGTAATTTGCATGCCGGATGAAAAATCGTATATTATACACCTTTTTTCTTTTTGTGACAACCGTATTTGCTGTGCGGTGTGCGGTAGATTTGCCGGAAGATATCCTCGATTCCGACGGTCATGAAAACCTGTTGCTGGTCGGAGGCTCTGTATATAGCAAGGAAGGGCCGGATAAGCCTATCATGGGCATAAAAATAGTGCTTTCCTCATATCTAAAATATGCCCCTGTCAATGAAGGTCCGATAGAGAGCATGACTGTATATTCGACATCTGACGGAATGTTCCGTTTCCAATGGACGAACTTTTCCTACAAGTATATATATAGACTTGAGGCTGAAGATGTTGATGGTCAAGAGAATGGCGGGGAGTACAAATCAGACAGGATAGAAATAAATCTATTGAAAGGCAGTCCTTCCTATGATAAGTCTACCAGTACTTATAAAGTCGAAGGTAATTTTTTCTATTTGGAGAAGAAATAGTTGCCGTTCGCGTTCTGAGGTTGGTAAATTCTGCGGTTTATTCTTAACTTTGCAGACAAAATTGTAATAGGATAAATATGTTTGAGAATCTTTCGGAAAGACTGGAACGCTCTTTCAAGCTTTTGAAAGGCGAAGGCAAGATAACTGAAATAAATGTAGCGGAAACTGTCAAGGATATAAGAAGGGCACTTCTCGATGCTGACGTAAGTTACAAGGTGGCAAAGGAATTCTGTGACGGGGTTAAGGATAAGGCCTTGGGGCAGAATGTATTGACTGCCGTCAGACCTCAGCAGATGATGGTGAAGATCGTCCACGACGAACTTGCGGCCTTTATGGGGAGCAATGCTCAGGATATCAATGTCAAAGGCACTCCGGCAGTCGTGCTTGTAGCCGGTCTTAACGGCTCCGGTAAGACAACGTTTTCCGGCAAGTTGGCCTTGCATATCAAGAGCAAGAGGGGAACGGGGGTAATGCTTGCTGCTTGCGACACTTTCCGTCCTGCTGCCATTGAGCAGCTCCAGGTGCTTGGAAGCAAGATAAATGTACCAGTCTATACAGAAGAGGGGGAAAAGAATCCGGTAAAAATCGCACTTAATGCAATAGCGAAGGCCAAGGCTGACGGCATACCGGTTGTGATTGTAGATACGGCCGGACGGCTTGCCGTGGATCAAGAACTTATGGATGAGATTTCAGCTTTGCATAAGGCTGTAAATCCTTCTGAGACCCTGTTTGTCGTGGATGCCATGACAGGACAGGACGCCGTAGAGACGGCTAAGGCTTTCAATGAGCGACTGGATTTCGATGGTGTTGTACTGACTAAAATGGATGGTGACACCAGGGGTGGAGCTGCATTGTCCATAAAGGCTGTGGTCGGCAAGCCTATCAAGTTCGTTTCGTCCGGTGAAAAGCTTGAGGCTCTCGATGTCTTCCACCCGGAACGTATCGCGGATCGTATTCTCGGCATGGGGGACGTGGTCTCCTTAGTGGAAAAAGCTCAGGAACAGTTTGACGAGAAGCAGGCGAGGGAGTTGAAAAAGAAATTGGCCAAAGACCAGTTTTCTTTCATGGACTTCTATAATCAGATCCAGCAGATTAAGAAAATGGGAAATATCAAGGATCTGGCCGGAATGATTCCGGGAGTAGGCAAAGCCTTGAAAAACGTGGATATGGACAATGATTCATTCAAAGGCGTTGAGGCCATTATAATGTCCATGACCCCGGAGGAGAGGGAGCATCCGGAAATAATCAACGGTAGTCGCAGAAAGAGGATTGCAGACGGTTCAGGAACTTCCGTTCAGGAAGTGAACAGGTTGATAAAGCAGTTTGAGGGTACCCGTAAAATCATGAAAGGTGCTATGACCGGTACCTTGGCCAGAAGGATGAAAGGCTTTAGAGGTTAAATATAAGGGAAAACTTCTGTCGGCTTCCGGCAAAATCTATGTCTCCGGAAGCATTTTCGGCAAAATGACAGAATAGTGACAGACGAATATATAGGTAATCGGAGATTTTAGGCTGATAAAACACTTCGAGCCTGTCGTAAAAGCCGGTTTCGCCAAGGTCGGCTACAATCGGTTTCACCCTGTAGAACGGATCTCCGTGATACAGCAATTCTCCATAGGTGTTTCCTCCGGCATCCTTGACATTGTAATAAGGCATAAGGCCGGTACCGAAATAAGCCTTGTTCTCAATTCCTACTTTCCATTTCATTACTTTAAGGTCAAGTTGGGCTCCGTGAGGAAAGTCAAACTCCTTGTCTTTTATCCTGTCACGTTGCATACCCTGTAGCCATGACAGTTTCAAAGATAGTTCTTCAATAGGCAGGAAAGGCTTAAAATTGAATTTTACGAAGGGTTGTGAAAGCAGATTGTCCACTACTCCTCCGTATTCCAGCATATTTGCAAGGTGAGTGTAGGAAATTGTCATCCCTGCCGACAGCCAGGGCATAAATTCGGAGCAGCCGTAGCCGGCCAATATGAATTTTTCCCTCCGCATGCTGCCAAACTGCCCCAGCCAGTCGCAACTTAATTCGTATAAAGACTTTGGACGCCGGAACTGAAGCAAGACGCCTTCCACATTATTGTCATAAAACCTCAAGGAGTCCGACAAGAACTCGTTGCCGTATTCTCCCTGAAACAAACGCCTTGGAAATTGCCCGGCATAGCCGTTAATCTGCGTTTTGCCGACATTGGCATTGAGATTATAGAATAGCAGGAGTTCCCGGAACAACTTAGCATTTTCCAAGTCCTCATCCCCGTTTCCGACAGGAGCCTTGCCCATTTCTTTCATGATATCAATACCGGACAAGAGTTTGTGTCTGAGTTGTCCGGTCTCATTTACCTTAATCCCTATTAGAGGGGTCAGACGGGCGGCGTTTATAGTCATGGAATTCGTATATAGGTTTCCACCCTTATCAAATTCCCTGTTGTCGAAATTATATTCAAAATTCAAATCGTATGCGAATTTGAATTTCTGTGCATCAGCTCCTGCTGCAATGGCGGTTGCTAAAATAATTGTAATTATGACTTTTCTCATAACTGCAAAAATACTAATTTTGTAAGAATAAATTATATCCGATATGATTAAATTACAGACCGCCGTTGATCTCGGCATTAGTAAGGTGAAGCTTTCCTTGAATGACAGGATACTTGTTATCGGCAGCTGCTTCGCTGACAATATAGGAGAAAAGATGATGCACTCAGGTCTGAACGTCTGCATTAATCCGTTCGGGACATTATACAACCCGGTGTCGGTCTGCAATTCTCTGCAGAGGCTATCTTCAGGATTTCATTTCGCACCTGACGATTGCGTTGAAATGGGTTCCGGGGCAGGCCTGATCTGTTCGTTCAGTCATCATACTTCGTTCGCAAATAAGACAGCAGAGGAGTTTCTCGCTAACGCAAATTCCGTTCTCGATAAGGCTGCTAACTTTTATAAGAGCTGTAATAAAGTGATTATAACACTCGGAACTTCATGGTGTTATAATTTGAGAATGACAGGTGAGACTGTATCAAATTGCTTGAAAAGAAATGCTTCTGAATTCAGTCGCGTCAGGCTGACTCTTGAGCAGGCAACTGCCATATTGGAAAGGACGGTCAAAAGGCTTGCCCTGGATTGCAGTGAAGAGGAGAGAAAAGAATTCATATTTACAGTAAGTCCAATTAGACACATGGCGGACGGGGCACACGGCAATGCGGTAAGCAAGAGCATTCTTTTGCTTGCAACAGAGCATATCGTGGAAAAGTATCCTGAGTGTACGGATTATTTTCCATCATACGAAATAATGATGGATGAACTTCGGGACTACCGTTTCTATGCTGAGGACATGGTGCATCCATCCGAATTGGCTGTCAAATATCTATGGGAGCAGTTCCGTAATTTTGCAGTGCCGGATGAAGAAAAGGAAAAGCTCCTCGCAAACGAGAAGCTTTACAGACAGTCATTGCACCGCAATATTCATTGAGCGGCTTTGTATGCCTCAATTCCGGACTTAAGGAATTTGATGTAATCCTCTATATCCAGATTGTATCCTCTTATAGGTACAAGTTGTTTTCCATCTGAAGAAAGTATGACGTAATTCGGCTGGGCATTAACCCCGAACCTTGTCCTTACAATATAAGAATTAACCCTGCCTAAGTCCTTGAGTACTTTCCCGTTCTCCGCTACTATCCAATCCTTTTCTTCAAGTCTTGTCTTGTCATCTGTATATAGGGCGGCAATGACGAAATCGTTATTGAGTATATTCAGTACCCTCTCATCGCTCCATACCCTCTGCTCCATTTCACGGCAGTTTGTGCAACCGTGACCGGTAATGTCTACAAATAGAGGCTTTCCGGCTTTTGCAGAGGCGTTTAGCCCGTCTTCAAGTGTAATATAGCCTCTAAGCCCAAGCGGCATATCAATTGTTTTTGCGTCTCCGACATTAGTGCCGGATTGCGGGGCAGAGGCATGAGGACTTCCTGACATGACAAAGTCCTGGGTCTCCATAGGAGGAATATATCCCGAAAGGGCTTTCAATGGAGCTCCGAACATACCCGGAATCATATAGACCACAAAAGAGAATACAAGAATTACCAATGACAGGCGAAATATTCCGATATGCTTTACATCTTCGTCGTTTCTGAACTTGATTTTTCCGAGCAGGTAGAAGCCTAAGAGAGTGAAAACCACTATCCATATTGCCAGGTAAACTTCCCTGTCGAGTATGCCCCAATGATAGGTCTGGTCAGGCACAGAAAGAAACTTAAGTCCGAGAGCTACTTCAATGAAGCCGAGTACAACTTTTACGGAATTAAGCCAGGCACCGTTGCCTTTCTTGACTTTCTCAAGAAGTGATGGGAAAAGGGCAAGTATTGTGAACGGCAAGGCAAAGGCAACTGAAAAGGCAAGCATTGTCACCATTGGAGCCCAGAACTGTCCTTGTGTGGATTTAATCAGCACAGAACCTACTATCGGACCTGTACACGAGAAAGATACCAATACAAGTGTAAGAGCCATAAAGAAGACTCCTGCAAGGCCCTTTTTGTCAGAGTTACTATCGCTTCTGTTCACGATGGATGACGGAAGTGTGATTTCGAAAGCACCGAAGAATGATGCCGCGAATACCATAAACACAATGAAGAATATGATATTAGGCAGCCAATGGGTTGCAAGCCAGTTGAATATGTCAGCAGTAACGGTTTCGCCGCCGAAAATCCAAGTAGCCCCTATTATAATTGATATAGGTACTGTGTATAGCAAGACAATAAACAGGCCGTACATAAATGCCTTGAACCGCCCGACTGTTGCTGACGATGAGCCTTTCATGAAAAATGAAATTGTCATCGGCACCATAGGGAAGACACACGGGGTCAGCAGCATAGCAAAGCCCCATAATATGGCTTCAATAATCAGAGCCCACAATGAGCCGCCTGCTTTTTCGGTCTCCTCCGTTATTGCTACGGGGTCTTGTATAATAGTCTGATTATTAACGTCAGTAACAATATTGTTTTGGTTGGAAACATTTTTGTTATCGCTAATTTCTGTATTATTTGATGTAGAAATGGCCGGATTATCACCGAAAGTCACGGAAAAGTCCCAGTCGGTAGGGGTGGAGCAGGCCTCGTCTGTACAGCCCATCCATGTAACGGTACCTTTGACTGTTCCGCTCTTTGCAGTCAAACGTATTTTCTGGCCGAGAACAATTTTGTCGAAAAAGAGTTTTTCACCGTCACGTTCTACGGATTTTGAAATTTCGTACGTGTTGCCTGAAAGTTCGCAGCCTATAAGGGACTCAAACTGTACGGTGGTAGCAGAAAACTCGTGATCAAGACCATAAGTATGCCATCCTTCGGCAAGTGTACCGTCCAGAATCAACTCATAAATGTCTTCTCCTGCATTTGCAATTTTGGATTGCCACCTGACAGTCGTCTCCGGTGACTGACTAAAAGCAAAAGCTAAGGGCAGAAAAACAGATACAAGTGAAAGCAATATTTTTTTCATAGCATAGATATTAATTGCTATTTGGCGTATGCAACCGAACGGGTCTCCCTGATAACGGTAATCTTGACCTGTCCTGGATATGTCATTTCGTTCTGAATCTTAAGAGCTATTTCTGAAGACAGAATGGTAGCCTGCTCATCGGAGATTTCGTCAGCTCCTACAATGACCCTTAGCTCACGCCCTGCCTGTATTGCGAAGCTCTTTGTGACTCCAGGGTAGGCTGTAGCGAGGTCTTCCATGTCTTTCAGGCGCTTGATATAGGATTCGATAACCTCTCTTCTGGCACCAGGGCGTGCACCTGAAATTGCATCTCCTACCATTACTATAGGAGCGTATATTGAAGTCATCTCCACCTCTTCGTGATGAGCTCCGATAGCATTGCATATTTCCGGCTTTTCCTTGTACTGCTCAGCTAATTTCATACCGAGCAAAGCATGAGGAAGTTCCGGATCATCTTCGGAGACCTTTCCAATATCATGCAGCAGGCCGGCTCGCTTCGCAGCCTTAGGATTCAGGCCGAGTTCGGCAGCTAAGGTCGCGCAAATGTTTGCGACTTCTCTTGAGTGCTGCAACAAGTTCTGGCCGTATGATGAACGATATTTCATGCGTCCTACAAGCTTCACAAGCTCCATGTTAAGTCCATGGATTCCGAGGTCTATGCAAGTTCTCTTTCCGGTCTCAAGTATTTCATCATCAAGCTGTTTACTAACCTTGGATACCACCTCTTCAATTCTTGCCGGATGTATCCTCCCATCTATTACGAGCTGGTGGAGCGACAGACGTGCAATCTCCCTCCTCACTGGATCAAAGGCTGAAAGTAGTATTGCATCAGGGGTGTCGTCTACGACAATCTCCACTCCCGTAGCCGCCTCCAAAGCCCTTATGTTTCTGCCCTCACGACCAATAATCCTACCCTTGATCTCATCGCTGTCAATAGGAAAAGTAGTTACTGCATTTTCAATGGCAACCTCGGTTGCAGTACGCTGCAATGTCGTTATTACTATCCTCTTGGCTTCACGGCTTGCATTCAGCCTTGCCTCGTCCATGGTGTCATTAATATATGCCTGAGCCTCTGACCTCGCTTCAGCCTTCATATTTTCCATAAGGATATTTTTGGCTTCATTTGCACTCATGCCGGCGATACTCTCAATCTGCTTGTTGGCTTCAGCACTAAGCTTCTGATATTCTTCAGCCTTCCTGTCCAAAGCCTCTTTCTGGTTGTTAAGAGAGGCTCTTGCATTTTCAGTATCCTTAATCTTCCTCTGAAGTTCGGAGTTCTGCTGGTTGATTGAATTCTCCTTCTGCCTTATCCTGTTCTCGGCATCCTTGAGCTGGCTGTTCTTTTCATTGACGAACTGCTCGTGCTCACTTTTCAGCTGGAGAAATTTTTCCTTGGCCTGCAGCATTTTTTCTTTCTTTATGCTTTCCCCCTCAAGAGTAGCCTGCTTTATGATTTCCAGGCCTTTTCCTTTAAGGACGGCCCTGTATAGAATGAACGCTACAGCAGCGCCAACGGCAAGACCTATCAATAAGAAAACTATATTCATGATTTTTCTTTATTAATTAAATTGTTCAAATATTCAATTATATACAAAAACAGACCGCACCTCAAATTGAAGCACCGGTCTGTCTATTTCAAAATAAAAAGCCGTCGGTTCGATGGTCAGAAAAATCTTAATGCAAGATTTGAGCACCGTTTCGGTTCAGTAATCCAACGTTCCCGCAAAGGGAATCCCCGTAAAGGGTAACCTTGGCCCGCCATCCCCGCCTCGAGTTTACTCGGTTCCGAAGAACTTGTTGTTTTCAGCCGGAAGGAACTGACGGCTATTTTTCAATATTGTCAAGATAGGAATCTGTTTCTTTCTTAAGCAAGGCGGCTTCATCCTTTACGGCCTGTAGCTTCCTTTGTAGGGAAATACTCCCAATGCTCTCATTAAGAGCGACAAACGAAAGTATATCAACCATATTCTTACCGGGGAACTTTGCCGAATAGCCGGCAATTTTTTTGTTAATGGCCGCAGCGGCAAGGCGGATATACTCCTCACTTTCAGGAGTTGGGGCCATGAGCACATATTCACGCTCGGCTATTCTTACCGTTATCCTCTGTTCCATTTTCTATCTCCCCAATAGGGATATGCACTTGTCAATCTCCCTAAGCAATTTGTCAATTTTATCCTTCGCACCGGAAGCATCTCCGGCAGAAGAGGTAAAGGCTTCAGTCAGTCGCAGATTATCTACTTGTCTTTCCAGATCGGTAATCTGTTTCCTATAGGATTCATTTTCAGCCTTGCTTCTCTCCAGCTCGGACTTGAGAGCCGATTTCTCCTGCCTCTCGCTTTCATAGAGAGCAATCAACCTTTCGATATCTTTTTTAATATCTTCGAGCATTAGCCTGTTTTTACCTATACACTTGCAAAAATAATAATAAAAAATTTCAATTGCAACCACATTTTCTTGCAAAAAGGCGGATATTATTTGCCGCAATTCTTGCAGTTTCTTGTACCGCCGATAATTATAGGACTTGTGACCCCTGCGTCGGAGTGCAAGAGCAGGCTCCGATGATAGCCGTGTATCGTGTATATAGCCATGGACAATTTCGGTACAGCGTGCAATGTTACAGGAAACGGTGCAATAGTCGTTGTCATGGACAAGTTTTTTTTATAAGAAATAATAAATTTGGTTATATTTGCCGATATGGAAAATTTCGGATTTGTCAGGGTCGCCGCCGCTGTCCCGGAAGTCAAAGTGGCTGATGTCAGATATAATACTGAGGCTATATGTAAATTTATAGGCCGGGCCGAAGATGACGGAGTCGCCTTGCTGGCCTTTCCCGAACTTTCGATTACCGGATACACCTGCGGAGACCTTTTCGGTCAGTCTGTTCTGATTGATGAGGCAGAACGCGCTGTCGGTAGGATAAAAGAATTTACGAGGTCAAAAAGCGTTACGGCTGTAGTCGGAGCGCCCTTGCGTTATAGAGGCAGGCTCTTTAATTGTGCAATAGTCATAAAAGGGGGAATGGTGAGGGGGATTGTGCCGAAATGCTACATTCCGTCTTACGGTGAATTTTATGAGAGCAGGTGGTTTGCAAGCGGGTGCGAATTGTTGTCAAGACATAACAATTCCGGGGTCCTGAAAGACGACGGGAAGAATTTCTATTCCGAAGCCAATCACGGCAAAATACTTTATGCAGGGAAATATGCGACAATAAGCCCAAATCTCCTGTTCTCACTGGGCAATACGTCATTTGCCGTCGAAATTTGCGAAGATCTTTGGACGCCTGTACCTCAATCTTCATATCACTGCCTCGCCGGAGCCGAGATAATTCTGAATCTATCTGCGAGTAGTGAGACACTTGCCAAGCATACCTACAGGAAGCAACTTGTTGCCAACCAGTCGTCCAGAACGATTTCCGCTTATATATACTCGTCTTGCGGCTATGGCGAATCCACACAGGACATGGTCTTTGGAGGGGCATCGCTTATATATGAAAACGGAAGTCTGTCTGCAGAAGGCAGGAGGTTCTTAAAAGAGGGCTCAATAATTGAAGCTGACATTGATATTGAGAGGATAAAGACAGCAAGACAGAAAACATCCACTTTCAATTCGGTTGCTCCCGATGGAAGCAAGGTGCAGGATTACTCCGTATATTATTCCACAATTGGCCTCGGCATCGGTCCGGATACAGATTTCGAGAAGAAACTGCTCAGACATATTGAACCTCACCCGTTTGTCCCATGCGACGGAGCGGATACATCTGTAAGGGCGGAGGAAATAACATCAATTCAGATTACCGCCTTGGCAACAAGGCTGGAGCATATCGGCTGCGAGAAGACTGTCATTGGCATTTCCGGAGGTCTTGACAGCACCCTAGCCCTGATTGTGGCCTGCCTGGCATACGATTGGCTCGGCAGAGACAGAAGCGGTATTATTGGGATTACCATGCCGGGGCCTGGCACAACAGGCAGGACAAGGGACAATGCCGTAAACTTGATGCAGGCTCTCGGCATTACATATAAAGAGATTTCTATTGCACCGGCTGTCATGCAGCACTTTAAGGACATAGGTCATAATCCCGAAGATTATGATACCACTTATGAGAACTCACAGGCAAGGGAGCGTACCCAATTATTGATGGATATTGCCAATAAAGAGAACGGGATAGTGCTTGGGACAGGGGATCTCTCTGAACTGGCCTTGGGCTGGACAACCTATAATGGAGACCACATGTCCATGTACGGCATCAACTCCGGGATTCCGAAGACTCTGGTCAGATACCTTGTCAGATGGTCGGCTCTCAATTGCTTTGATTCCGGAGGCGAAAACAACGATGCCGTCAGGGAAATACTCTTGGATATCTGTGACACACCAATCAGCCCTGAACTTGTTCCTGCTGCGGAAAATGGGGAGATATTACAGAAAACGGAAGATTTGGTAGGACCATACGAACTTCACGACTTCTTCCTCTATAATTTCTTCAGGTGCGGCTATTCTCCGTCAAAGGTGCTCTTCCTTGCAAAGAAGGCCTTTCTCGGAAAGAATGGCTACACTGCCGAAATAATAGAAAAATGGCTGAAGAAATTCTATTGGAGATTCTTCAGCCAGCAATTCAAACGCTCCTGTCTTCCGGACGGACCTAAAGTCGGCAGCGTTTCGCTGTCTCCGAGAGGGGACTGGAAAATGCCTTCAGATGCCAAATCCGCCCTTTGGCTAAAAGAGCTGGGGGATTAACTATAATTCTTCGATTATCCTTTCAAACAAGGCTGACATCCTGTCCGCTGCTGCATCAGCCGCCTTAACGACATCGTCTCCGTCATTTACGTAGTCTTCGGCATAATCGTCATGTGCCTCATTGGTAATTACGGACATGCCGAAAACAGGTATTCCGGAATGACGTGCAACAATTACTTCCGGAACAGTGGACATTCCGGTCGCATCACCTCCGATTGTCCTGATATACTTGTACTCGTGAGGTGTCTCATAAGTCGGCCCCGTGCCTCCGTAATAAACCCCTTCATGGAGGCTTATTCCCATCTCATTTCCGAGCTTCTTTGCCAAGGCTATGATTTTCAGGTCATAAGGACGAGTCATATCAGGGAATCTCGGACCGAATTCGTCCATGTTCGGACCAATAAGAGGATTTGGAAGTTGGTTGATATGGTCGGTGATAATCATCAGATCTCCTACATGGAAGTTGTAATTCACTCCACCGGCGGCATTGGACACGAATAGATACTCAATACCCAAGACCTTCATTACACGTATTGGAAGAGTAACCATTTCCATAGGGTAGCCTTCATAATAATGTATCCTGCCCTGCATGGCAATCACGGTCTTACCGCCCAATGTGCCGATAATATAATTTCCTTTATGCCCGATTGCCGTTGATACCGGAAAACCGGGAATTTCCCTGTATGGTATCGTTATCGGATTTTCAATCTTGTCAGCCAGTTTGCCGAGCCCGCTTCCGAGCACGATGCCAACCTTTGGCTTGAGGCCGGACTTATCCAATATGTCTTTGACATGTCCGGCAGCTTTGTAAATTCTTTCAACTCTTTGGTCCATAATTAATTATTTAGTGTTATCTCTCCCAGAACATTACGTGCGTTTTCAAGAATATCACGTTCGTATTCCACAACCCCGTGTTTCATGACAAACTTTCCTCCGGCAATAACGGATTCTATGCAGTCGCTATGTGCGGAGTAAATGAAATTTGCCAAGAACGAACCTGGGGAGAGGAAAAATGTATTGTCCGTATCAACTATAAGGATGTCGGCATCAGCCCCTTCTTCTATGCGACCGGCATTTATTCCGAGAGCTTTTGCTCCATTTATTGTCGCTGCATCTACCAATTCATTGATAGGCATGGCCTTAGGATCATTCCTCCAGGCTTTCTGGATAATTGCGGAAGTCTTCATAGCTTCAAGCATGTCCAGATTATTGGATGATGCACAGCCGTCAGTGCCTATACACACATTTGCTCCGGCATCACGCAGTTCATTATACATAAATCTGTATCCGGAGGCAAGTTTGGTGTTGGAATTTATGTTATGCACGCAATTAACTTTCCGTTCTCCAAGTATCCTTACATCATTTTCGGAAAGCCAGAGGGTGTGGGCGGCTATTGTCCTGCTGTCCAGAATGCCAAGGCTGTCGAGGTATTCCACTGGCGAAAGGCCTTTATGCTTTGCCTTGCAGTTTTCCACCTCCTCCCGCGTCTCTGAAAGATGTATGTGCAAGTTAAGGTCGTGCGCCTTTGCAAATTCCGAAGCCCAAAGCATCATTTCCTCGCTTACGGAATAGATAGCATGAAAGGCTATTTCAAAAACAGATCTGTCTTTTCTCGCTATAGCCTCTTCGTATCTTTTCAGACATTGCTCTTTCTGTCTTTCGGACTCTTTTTTATTGCTCTTGTCGAGAATTACGTAGGAGAGTACAGGACGTATGCCGACCTCCATGGCAGCGAGATGTGCGGCAGGGGAGTACCAATATTGGTCATTGAACGTCGTAGTGCCGGTTTTCACCATTTCCAAGGCTGCTACCTTTGTACCCCAATAGACAAAATCATAGTCAAGGGACGCCTCCATTTTCCAGATATTCTCAATCCATTCTTTGAAGACCACATCCTCCTGCATTCCCCTCATCAGAGACATAGCCGCATGCGTGTGCATGTTTATAAAGCCGGGAAAGGCCTGCTTACCGGTACAATCCACTGCGTCAAGCTTATCATCCGGCAGCAACCCTTTGGCTTTCAACTCTCCAGGAGGCGCTATCTTTTTAATGATTCCCTCACCGATAAGAATATCGCAATTCTTGTTGCCGCAAGTTATGTTCTTCAAAAAGATATTTCCCATTTCATTCATAGAGATATTATGCCGTGTCTTATCGCATAACGGACAAGTTCGACTGAATTGTTAATGCCTAGTTTCTTGAAGATATTGTATTTATGGGTGTTTACAGTGTCCTTGCTGATGTTGAGCTTGACGGCAATTTCTTTTGCGGGACAACCCTGCGCACACAGGGAAAGTATCTCCATTTCGCGCTCGGTAAACATTTCGTGAGGCGTGTTTTTGGCAACTGACAGATCCCTAATTATCTTGGAAATCTCGCGACCGTAGTATTCTGCGCCGTCGGCAACATATTCAATAGCTGTATACAGGTCTTCTGTAGAAATGTTCTTGACGACAAAGCCGTCAATGCCTATGTCAACCAACTTGACTATGGTTTCTTCATCCGTTTCTGCAGAAAGAACTAATATCTTCAACTGAGGTCTTGAAGCTTTCAGAGTTTTGGCAATTTCCACACCGGTACCGTCCGGTAGAATTATGTCCAGGATAACCACGTCAGCCTTGACATCCGGCAACTTCTTGAAGAATTCCGCTTTGGAGCCGGCCTCACCTACAACTTCAAACCTCCCGTCCGACTGAGACAGGGTCATCTTCAAGCCGATTCTTACTAACGGATGATCTTCGACTATAAAAAGTCTGATAGGGTAATCCATTTAGAACTCCTCTTCTCCGGCATTTCCGTTTTCTTCCGTGGCTGCTTCACGCTCGTGGTATTCTTCGATTGGTGCATCTTTAAGGCAGGTGTGCTTAATATATTCAATAGCATCCTGCAGACCTTCGGCAAATTTTTCAAAATCCTCTTTATATAAGAAAATCTTATGTTTGTCGTAGGTAAAACGCCCGTCACGTTCCACCTTGCGCTTGCTTTCGGTAATTGTAAGATAAAAATCGTTATTTCCCTTCGTTGCCTTCACGTCAAAGAAATAAGTACGCTTTCCGGCTTTAACTGGTTTGGAATAAATTTCCTCACTCGAACGGTCGTGGGAAAACGAACCGCCATAATCTTCACTGTACATAAATCTTGAATTTTAAAAGTAAATCTTGTCAAATTTAGGGATTTTTCTGAAAATGCCATTATCTTTGTAAGAAAATAAGGAATATTTTCCTTTTGACAATATGAAAAGTCAATATGCTTAATAGAAGAATTCTTAGGATAAAGGCCTTTAAAGTGCTGTACGGCTATGCCGTAAAAGGGAACATGAGTCTGGAAGACGCTTTGTCGGAGTTGGATAAATCATGTGAGGCAACACGCGACCTCTATCTATATATGCTGGCCATAATATCTCCTCTGACCGGTATTGCACGGTCCCGGATAGATTCAGCCAAATCAAAGTTCAATCCGACGGAGGAGGATGCAAATCCCAACGAGAAGTTTGCTGACAACGCTCTTGCCCCATTTTTCGACAATGATCCGGATTTCCGGAAAATCATTGCAAGAAAAAAACTTTCATGGGAGCAGTATGACATCTTGCTGAAAAAGGTTATGGACTCGGTTTCATCCAAAGACTATTTTAAGAAATATATGTCTAAGCCGGGAACTTCATTAAAAGAAGATACTGCCCTTTTTATCAGAATTTTTGAAGAAGAGTTTGTTGATCTTAAAGAACTTGAGGATATTTTAGAGGATATATCAATATATTGGACAGATGATCTGGCCTACTCTCTAACATATTGCTGCCGTACAATGAAAGATATTGCAAAAGACAGTATATGGCGAATGCCGGAGCTATATCAGAGTGACATGCTCAAGAAAAACAACCCCGATGCCGTTGTGGACAGTGACAGAAAGTTTGTAAGGGATCTCCTAAAATATGCATTCACAGGATACGAAGAGTATTTCGAGGCTGTGACCAAGGCTGTTCCCGATTGGGATAGCGACAGACTGTTCTCTACCGACATGGCCCTGATAGCTCTTGGAATGGCAGAGGCTCAAAACTTTCAGGAAATTCCACTAAAGGTTACATTGAATGAGTATATAGAAATATCCAAATTCTATTCTTCCCCGAAGAGCCGCAGTTTCATCAACGGCCTTTTGGACAAGATGATAAAAGAAAATAATACATTAAACAAAAAGATATGAATTTATTAGCATTACTTCAGGCAGCCCCTGCTGCTCCTGCACAAGGTGGCAATTGGACTATGTGGGCTATGCTCGCATTGATTTTCCTGATTATGTGGTTTTTTATGATTCGCCCGCAGAGAAAGCAGCAGAAAGAACTTGAAAAGTTCAGGGCCGGTTTGCAAAAAGGTGACAAAGTGGTTACTGCAGGCGGCATTTACGGTGTCGTGGATGAGGTTAAAGATAAGACCGTGCTTGTCAAGGTGGACGGCGAGACAAAATTGAGGGTTGATAAAAACTCCTTGGTAAAAGATTTCTCCGACGCTAACAGGCAATAAAGGCAAGCTTAAGGTGTATTGTAGAAATGCCCTGTAAGATTAACAATAAGCTTAAGATTACTGAAGCCGGCGGGAAAGACATTGTGATTTTCATTCTGTCTCTCCTGTTGGCTTTCAGCATTTGGCTTATACATGGCCTCTCCCTGAAATATACGGAATTCGTGACTGTTCATGTAGTTGCCGAATCGGGCATAGACGGGCATTCCGCAATGTCCGCCAACTCCGTTGCAATACTTGCCAGGTGCAGGACCTCCGGGTTTGAAATCATACGTCTCAATATGGCAGAGGGCAAAAAGCCGGTAACGGTAAAATTCGACCCGGCCGATTTGAAGCCTTACGAGGGGGAGACCTTTTATATAACCTCCAATGAACTTATCAAGTATGTTTCGGCCATATTCGGAGACAAGACCGGAATGGAGACTTTCATAACCGATACTCTGTTTTTCAGGTTTCCTACGGAAAACAGCAAGAAAGTGCCGGTGCAACCGGTATACCGTGTAACTTTCAAACCTCAATATATGGGAGTCGGCGGCTTGAGGATTGAACCGGACTCAATTCTCGTCTATGGAGAACCTTTCCACCTTGACGGTGTAGACAGGGTATACACGGAGTCTTTTTCTTTGGAAGATCTTAGCATGCCCTCACATGGTACCGTAAAACTTGCCAATACGAAAGGAGTAAGGATGTCTGTGGATAAGGTTGAATACATCATTGATGTCAGCCGTTTTGTAGAAATCAAGGCAGAAATGCCTGTAAATGTCCGTAATGTGCCGAAAGGCCATTCTTTGATAGTGCATCCTTCCGTCGCTACAGTCACTTTCAGATGCGCTTTCCCGGTCTCCGAGAATCCGTTGGACAACGTGTCTTTCTATATTGACTATAATGATTTTGTCGAATCTTTGGGCGGAAACTGTATGGTATCGACCGACAGACTACCGTCCGGAGTGCTTGGATATGACATTGTACCTCAGGTCTTTACCTGTGTCGATAGCGAAAAATGATTCGGACTGTTGTCATAACCGGAGGTATCGGCAGCGGCAAGTCGGTAGTATGCCGCTATTTAGCGAGCCGAGGGGTACCCGTATATGATGCTGATTCGGCAGCCAAGAGGCTATATTCCGAAGATAAGGCACTTGTACTGTCTCTGGCCAGGGAGTTCGGGACAGGAATATTGAATGCGGTAGGCAATATCGACAAAGACGCACTTGCAAAAATCATTTTCTCCTCAGAAGTAGCTTTGGCAAAACTTGAAAGCATAGTGCACCCGGCCGTACTTGCAGATTTCATACAATGGAGGTCGGGACATGAGCAGGATGAATGGTGCGGCTATTCCGGTCCTGAACCTTTTGTCGTTATAGAATCGGCGATTATTCTCGAAAAACGCCTGTTTGAGCACTGCTATGATTCCGTAATTCTCGTAGAAGCTCCGGAAGAAATAAGATTGTTGCGCGTACAGCAGCGGGACGGAAGGGGAGAGGAAGAGATAAAGGCCAGAATGTCAATGCAGAAATTTGACATAAATGCCGCAGATGCAATCATCTGTAATGATTCCGGCATAGATGAGTTGTATAAAAAGACGGATTTGGCATTTATAACATTATATTTGCATAATAAGAACAAAAAATCAAGACAATAAAAATGGAAAATGAAGTTAAAACGGATCTGACAAAGATTCTTTCGGTTACAGGCCGCCACGGCTTATTCAGATATCTCGCTCAGGCAAAGAACGGGGCAATAGTCGAAGCTCTTTCCGACAAGAAGAGATATTGTTTCGATGTGAAGAGCAAAATCACCACTTTGGCTGACATATCAATCTATACTGACAGTGGTGAGGAAAAGCTGGAAAATGTATTCCTTTCCATGAAAAAGAATTTGGGCGACAAGGATGCCCCGACGTCCAAAGCTTCTCCTGAAGAACTTAAGTCGCTTTTCGGTAAAGCGTTACCAGACTATGACGGAGACCGTTTCTATGTGTCACACATGAAGAAAGTCGTGGATTGGTACAACGAGTTGAAGAAGTACGCTTTATTGGATTTTGTGAAAGAGGAGGAGGCTGAGGCAAATGAAAGCGAAGACAAGCCTAAGGAATAAAAGGTGCAACAAAAGAAGTCGCTTAAAGTCATAACGCTCGGATGTTCGAAGAATACGGTTGATACCGAGCACCTGCTCTCCCAATTAAGGGAGAGCTATGACATCGTGCAGGAAAGCGAAAACCGTCCGGTAGATTTTCTTCTAATCAACACTTGCGGCTTCATCGGTGACGCAAAAGAAGAATCGGTCAACGCAATTTTAGAAGCTGCACAAAGCAAGAAAGACGGGAAAATAGGAGAGTTAATTGTATTCGGTTGTCTTTCACAACGTTATATGAAAGAACTACCGGCAATGATTCCGGAGGTTGACAACTGGTTCGGTGCAAGGGATTTGGCTCCTATTGTAAGGCATTTAGGCATAGAGTACAATAAGGACTTGGAATCCGAGCGTATGGCGACAGGCAGGAAACTCCCTTATGCCTACCTGAAAATCTCAGAAGGTTGCGACAGACGCTGCTCTTATTGCGCAATTCCTTTTATTCGTGGAGCCCACAGATCGGTACCGATAGAAACCTTAGTGGAAGAAGCTGAAAAATTGGCCAAGACAGGTGTCAAGGAGCTGATTCTTATAGCTCAGGACACAACTTTCTACGGTCTTGACCTTTATCATAAGAGGGCATTGGCAGATTTGCTGCGCAAACTGTCCGCTATAAAAGGAATAAGGTGGATACGCATACATTATTCATATCCTGCCGATTTTCCGGAGGATGTCTTGGATGAGATGTCTGATAACCCGAAAGTGTGCAGGTATCTCGACATACCGCTCCAGCACGTTTCAGACACGGTGCTTGATAAGATGCACAGGCATGTGAACGGGGCTTGGACGAGGGCTCTTATCGAAAAGATGAGGGAAAAAGTGCCTGGAATAGTGCTCAGGACGACTATGATTGTCGGCCACCCGGGGGAGGACGAAAAAGAATTCAATGAACTTCTTGACTTTGTCAAATCCGCCCGCTTTGAAAGATTGGGTGCATTCAAATACTCTGAGGAGGAAGGGACTTTCGGTGCAGAACATTATAAAGACAGCATAGGCGAGCAAGTGAAAGAAAGTCGTTATGAAGCTCTTATGATGCTTCAAAGTGAAATATCCAAGGAATATAACGAATCGAGGATAGGCTCTGAAACAGAGGTGCTAATAGATGACTATCTTGATGGCAACTTTATATGCAGAAGCGAGTTTGAAAGTCCGGAAGTGGATGGGGAGATTGTCGTAAGGTATGATAGGCAGGCAATGAAAACGGACGAGCCTCGTTCGCTGTGCGGAAGTTTCATCAAAGTAAGGATAACGTCAGCATCGGAATATGACCTTACGGGAGAATATATCGCCAAGGTCTGAGCAATAACGGAGGGAACGATTTTTGCAGATTATAATAAAAACATTAGGCCGAAAATGAAAATAATTGACTGTGTCAGACAGGCCATAGAATTGCCTGTTGCCGGATTAGCCCTGTCGGCTATATTTGTATCCTGTGCACCGCAGGTCTTTACTATGAATATCGAAATGCGCCATTCTTCTGCATCCGGTCTGGATTTAATGGGGAAGAGCGTCTCCGTAGTATATCTTGATGACCTTTCAGGAAAGGATTCGGTTTTCAGCGAGCACCTTGCAAACGGTTTCGCTTCAGAACTCGAAAAAGATTATTTCAACGGGAAATCCGTTATCAATATTTACAGGATGCCCAAGGATATGGCAGGCAACTACGCTTCCCGCGATACTTTGAGAAACCTTGTAATGGATACGGGAAACGATCTTGTATTCCTTTTCGACTCGCCCTGGTTCGGCAAGGCCGAATTTTCCGAAAAGAAGGCTTCCGGTATAAAGAATGCCGATTCTGCCCGTGTTGTGTCAGCCAAAATTCCAATGACCATAAGGCTGTATACCTACGATTCCATGAACAAGGCCGATACCGTCCAGGTGTTTAAGGGGATGACTACTGCAAGAGAAACGGTATATGTACCGGCAGGTGCCGACGAAGTGGAAATGGAGGAGCGGCTTTGGAATCAGCTTGCACAGACAGGGGAGTCCACCGGAAAGCGTTCTGCAACCAGCTTCCTTTCTACATGGTATAGCGAGCAATTCCCTTTCATCTATTATGACTCCGATGCTGCCTGGGCAACTGCGTCACAATATGCTTATGAATACAAATGGAAAGAGGCAATTTCAAAATGGATTGAAGTCCTCGACAGCAAGAATATTGAAAAACGTGCCTGCGCTGAATATAATATAGCCGTAGCTTGCTATCTGCTTGGGGACAATAAGCTTGCAAGGCAGTGGCTTGACAAATCGGACAAGGACTACAAGACAAGCTTGTCTGACAATTTGAGAATGAAGATAGAAGCGAGAAGCAGATAACTCATCTATCTGATGTCGATATATTTGTGAGTCTGAAGGCTCAATTTCCATAAGGGGTGGTCAAGGACATATTTGACTGCCTCTTTTGTGTTTATGCAGGAACAAGGCTGCAGATAAAAGTGTCTTGCATTGAAGCCTGCCCATTTCTCAGGATTCTGACCGTTCAGCACAAGTTTCAATTCGTCGGCCTTCTCTATTACGACATGTGCAGAAGAGAACCAGTCCTCCTTTGGACTGCATGTAACCCAATCAATACCCTCAGGCAGTTTTCCTGTACCGTTAGTCTCGATATGAATGAGAAAGCCGCTGTCGTGGAAAGCTTTAACGAATTTTTCGTCTATCTGCAACGACGGCTCTCCGCCGGTAACGCATATACGACGGCAGGAGTGCGAAAGATTTTTTACAGCAGTGACTATTTCGGTGGCTGACATTTCCTTATAAGCCTTGAAATCCGTGTCGCAGAAACTGCATTTGAGATTGCAGCCGCTCATGCGCACGAAAACCATTGGAGTTCCGGTCCAATGTCCCTCGCCCTGAATTGAATAGAAAATCTCATTAATTCTATACATCCGTCAGTTTTCTTTCTCGTAGACTGCCTTGTTGTTTTCGGATTCCCATACTTCTACCTTGTAGCAGTTATCAACATTATCGCATATCCATTTTGCAATGTTCTCCGCTGTGGGATTGAAATCGAAAATCTTGTTAAGGTTTTTGTGATCGAGACGCCCGCTGATAGACTCCTTTATTTTAGTGAAGTCCGTTACCATTCCGTCAGCATTAAGAGTCATTGATTTGCAATGCACCATAACAATCCAGTTATGTCCGTGCATTTCTTCGCATTTGCTTTCATAAGAAAGCATAAGACTGTGCGAAGATGATATTTCTAACCTTTTAGTTACGTAATACATGATTAATCTTTTTTGTCATTTGTCTTCACGCCTCATATTCTGTTGGATCAAAGCCCTCAAGAGCCTCTTTCCTTTCAAGACAGGTGGCACATAGCCCACAATGTCTGCGCCGACCTTCGTAGCAGGAATAGGTTTTTTCAAAAGGGACATCCAGCTTCTTCCCGACAAGAGCTATTTCCCTCTTGGTCATATTGCAGTAGGGGGACAATATACGTATGCTTTTGTAAGTCCCTTCACCGGCCGCCACCGACATGGCATCGATAAATTCCGGACGACAGTCCGGATAAATGGAATGGTCACCAGAATGATTTGCAATCAGCACAGTATCAAGCCCTTCACTCTCGGCAAGCCCTACTGCAACGGACAGCATTATACCGTTCCTGAACGGTACTACGGTGCTTTTCATATTCTCGGTGCAATAGCTTTCATGCGGTATGTCCGCACCACCTTTCAGCAGACTGCTCTGAAAATATTGCCCCATGAAATCTAATGGTATTATCAGATGTCTTATTCCCAATAGCTTGCAGTTTTCCGCTGCACATTTAGTCTGCTCCTCGTCTTGTCTTGCCCCGTAGGTGAAAGTCACAGCAAGACTGATTTCCTGCCTGTATTCGTACAGCAAAGTTGTGCTGTCCATGCCACCGGAATAAATTAATACCGCTTTCATACATTTTTAGTTTGTACAAATTTAACAAATATTCGTAAATTATGTTAAATTTGCTTAATTACCGCCATTGTTCAGATGAACTACAAGCCTAAAATTGTCATATCGGTGTCTTTAATGCTGATTTTCATCAAAGCGAATTGTCAGGCAGACAATCCTCGCGGACATGAAGTCGGTATGGCTTTTTCTCCCAAAGGGTGCGGAATCTCATGGGATTTCTGCGGCAACAAGGAAGCGATATCCAACCTCTTTATAGTCGGCACGGATTTTTACGGTGTTATCAACGGAAAGCATAATTCCGGTTACAAGGCGGAATATTTCTTGAATTATATCCTAAAGACAAAGGAGGCGGGTGACGGTCTCAAAATATCATTCTATTCAGGTCCGGGAGCCATTGCCGGCTATCTTAGGGACAAGGATAGAGGATACGGGCTCTGTGCAGGACTTGCGGCAGATGTCGGAGTCTCATTCAAGTTCAAGACAAATTTCAATATAACTGCCGGATTTACAGGAGCTTTCGCCTTTCATATTTCCCGGCACGGTGGCAATAACTATTCCGTTAATTTCTATAAGAACGGAGTTCTGCAATCATTTTTCCCTGTAGTTAGCATAGGATATATATTCAAATGAAACGGATAATAATCATATTGCTAACTATACTTGTATGCAGGACTGCACCCGGCGAAGAATCGCACCATAGCAGCTATAGCCGAACCGGACGCTTCGTCTACGGAGTGGAATGGGGTATATCCGGCAATCTGTTCAATTACAATGTAACTACGTTTATTACCGATGTCCAATCATTGGTGCAAATACGCTCCATAGACCCGTTCTTTCATGTTAACGGAGAAATACTTGCAGCCGCAGGCGTTAATATAGGCAAGAGATTTAATCTGAGCCTTGCCGCAGGCTATGCCGGAATACAGAAGAACATGAGATTCTTTCCGGTCGAGCTTAGGGGACAGGTATTCCTGAGGCCATGGCAGACGGAGGGCAGCTATTTTCAGATTGGGGGAGGAGGAGGTTTAGCCGAGAACAAGCAGCACAGGTCAGCATTTTTCGGCAGAATCGGCTACGGCTACAGGATATATTTAGGTAACGGTGTCTCAATAGATCTCAAGACAGCCGTCATGCTGGCCTATTCGCATCCTGACGCCTATGACAAATATACAGGCAAGGTTGTGCCGCAGGTTAATTTGAGACAGAGCGATTCTATGTCATTAAATACGCTCCTGTGTATTGCACTTATTTTTTAGTATTATTAACTTTGTAAATTATAATATATAATTTTAGAAAAACAGGTTGAATATGAAAATTTCTGACAGAATAATGTATGTAGGCGTAAATGACCTAAACAAACAAATGTTCGAGAATCAATGGCCTCTGCCTTATGGCGTTTCATATAACTCATATCTTATTGTTGATGAGAAAGTTGCATTGATAGATACATCGGCTGCCGGCTTTTGGGAGGAGTTTTTCAATAAAATACAGGGGGAAATAGGGGAGAGGCCGATAGATTATCTGGTTGTCAATCACATGGAACCGGATCACTCTGCCCTTATGACGGATATTATTAAGCAATATCCTGATATAAAGATTGTTGCAAATGCCAAAGCCGTTCCTATGATTGCCGGCTACAATGGTATTTGCGACAATATTATAGTCGTCAGGGATTCCGACACCTTGTCTCTGGGCTCGTGCAACCTTACATTCCACATGATTCCTATGGTGCATTGGCCGGAAACAATGGCAACCTGGCTCGATGAAGAAGAGACTCTTTTCTCCGGAGACGCTTTCGGAAGTTTCAAGGCCGTAAAAGACCCGACAGCCTCATTATTTGATGATTTTGAGGATGAAATGATAAGATATTATTCAAATATCGTCGGAAAATACGGTGTGCCTGTGCAAAATGCGCTCAAAAAGCTTTCGACCTTGAATATAAAGAGAATATGTAGCACACACGGTCCCGTATGGGAAGATGAGGCAAAGAAAGTTGTCGCCTTGTATGACAGAATGAGCCGATACGAAACCGAGCATGGGGCCTGCATTGTGTACGCATCTATGTACGGAAACACAGAAAAGGCAGCTTTCGCAGTTCGGGACGAGCTTACACGCAACGGAGTGAAATGCGTCCTGCATAATCTGAATGAAGAAGATGTTTCCTTTGCCTATAGAGATGTGTTTAAATACGATACTATAATAGCCGGCTCACCGACTTATAACGGCTGTATTTTTCCGTCGGTCGAGACTTTTATGCACGGAATAAGACTTAGACAGATTAAGAATCATAAATTTGCCGCTTTCGGTTCATATACATGGTCTCCAGCCAGTGTCAGGCTCATGAACAATATTGCTGCCGAGACTGGTCTTGAACTTGTGTCTGACGGCATCTCATTCGCACAAGGTTATTCTGACAATAAATTTAATGTCAAGTCTTTTTTAAAAGATATTATAAATCCCTGAATAATAGCTTAATATCAATGAATATATATTGTTACACAATTTATATTATGTTAAGTTTCAAAACCTAACTTTCAACGAGGAATGTCGTTATAAATTAAAATTTTTTTAACCATTTTCCTTACGGAAAATAACATTTAGCCTTTTTCTCCTTATTCTTAACGAATATTATGAGATTTGACCTACGCAATTATAGAAATTATTTTTCTTTTCTCCAACATATTCATCAAAATTTTCATCTTCAAAGAAAAAATTATCTAACTTCTCAAATTCTCTTTCACTCAAAGCGACATAATAATCAAAAATTTTCTTATTTTTCAAACTCCCTGCCCTACTTCTAAAATCGACTTCTTTCCTATAGTCTTTCATAATGCAACTATTCAATGCGTGAAGTTGTGCGGCAACATCGGGAAATACATTTTCTTTGAAAATAAATCTTGCAAATAGCAAACGTCCATTTTCCAAGTCATTCTCTCGCTTAATGCTTACAGTTTCAGCCGTATCAGATATTTCGCTAAAACTATCTATATCAATAGGAATACAAGTATACATGCGGCTGACATCACTGCTACAAGTTATAGGATAAAGTTCAAACGTGTCATTTTCACTTTCCTTGCTGACATATTTAGCCAAATAATTGCAGACTGCCCCTATATGGTTATTTTTTATTTCTTTCCAATCAATAGAAGCACTTAACTGTTTCAATGTCAAATACTTATCCGCTATTTCTTTCGGCAAATATGATTTCAACAAATTTTGCCAAAGTCTGATAATTTCTACAAATTCCCTACGGTTTACCTTTAAGTCCGTCAAAACGTGAAAATGCAAATGTCCGCCCTTTTCTCCGTGTTCTGCAATGCGGACATAGGAAAATTGCCGATATTTTCGAGTTACATATGTAACGAAGCGATTAAATAAATTACTGTAATCCTTATCCGTAAGACGCCAATTTTTATTATCAAAGTTCAAAGTTAAAAATGTCATCGGCTTCTTCAAGTCAGCACAAGCACCGGCTAAACACATTGAACGCTCATATGCTCTTTTACGGTCAAACTTATATGTCGCTTTCTTCTTCTTCAAAACATTCTTACTTACTAAATATTTAATAAGCAAAAATTTCATTGTTATACATCGATATTTTACAAGAGTAGCCTCCAAATGGTCGATAACATACCTATCCAAATAAGTAAGACCAAAAACCTTTGTCGACAGTTCTACATAATTATCCCAATTCTCATTAAAACACTCTGCAAGACCTAACTGTACTTCATTAATTTCATAACTTTCCAAATTATAATATCGAAGAAGAAAAGCAAGCAAATGAAAATCCTCTACCTCATAGAATGCGTCAATACATTCAGAACGGGCATTTACTCTCTGCATCAGATTTTCTAATACAGTGTTATAAGAATTGCTTTTTACTTCTCTATAATATCTATTATAAGAATTAGACAAGGAAAATAAAGAAGAACCGCAAGAATTAGAATATTTCAATTCTACAGAACGACCGCCAACGGATAAATAAGGTTGCATGAAAAAGGGGAGCAAATAAGAAAAAAAAATGCTCCCCAAACGTATTAAATGTACAAACGCTTCACAGCGTAGCACAAAAATAAGAAAAAGGGAGCAAAAAAACTAAAATCCTGCGTAAAAACTTAAAAAGAAAAGATGAAAAAATAAACCAGTATAATCTTCTGCTTCACACTGACTAACAATGTTATCAAACAAAGGCACAAATTTCCCCACCTTATAAAGTTCTTTTTCAGAAAAATACGGATGACTGCCAAACTTTTCACCTTGCAAAGTCAAAACCAAAGAATTAGACGACTTACAAAAAAAAGTTGCAGACTTATAAGGTTTTCCACTTGACACATAATCAAGAAGAAAATGCACGTGACTATTAGTCAAAACATTCATCATTTTATTTTCTGAAAAACTAAACTGTGAAACCTTATAAGAAACATTTTCAATCGCACACCCTAATTTTTCGGCTGCAATCTGTTTCATAAATTCTATATCATACGCAGAATAGCAATTACTAATCATTTCCGTTTATTTTTATTATTACTTATCAAAACATATACTATATATCTTATTATCAAACCAATAAGATATATTATAAAAACTACCAAAACCCTATTGGAGACATCTATAAAAAAATCAACCGACAGAAAGCCCATTAGCAACCGCCAAATCTTTCCACTTACTATATGTCCGCTTATCACAATCGCCATTAATCCAACTTAAAAGGTCGCTTCCTTTCTTCTTGCTGAAATAACTACGAAGACCAAAAGCATTATAGACCTCCAAAAAATTTACATCGCCTTGCCTTATCCAACTGTATATACGTTCAATTGCAGCCTCGTCAGTTCCAAAACCTCTCATAGCATAATATAAAGCATCTGCAATCATTATAGGGTCTTTCGTCAAATCGACCTTTATTTTCTCTTTATTCTTCCTTTTATACCTCTTATAAAAAATATAAAGCAAAAGAACTGCAAGACCCATATATATAAATAGTAAAGGATGATTTCTAATGAATAACCCAACCTTTTTCGCTAACTGTCTCATAGAATATCTTTGTTATAAAATCTTTCCTTTGAGGATTGCCCTCCATAATAGACATAGCAACACCCAAATCGATAATGTCGCGGTCTTTCAAAATTTCGTCTTCATCGAAGCCTGTACTAAAACATACATACTTGATATACGCTTCTGTGTCATTCTCGCTACTTGGTGCGTAAGTACTGATGATTTGGCGTACAGTCCGCAACACTCTAATATGAATATAGTTATGAATAAGAATAATATAAGCACGTATACCGTAACGGACATCTACAAACTCGCAAAAGCCCCCGTCACTTCCTCGCTCTGTCAGACCTTTCCAACGAGAAAAGGACTTGCGGATATTAAAAGGGTTGTTTCTTTTACATTTGAAAACAACCCCATTTTTATCACTTTCGCCCATATCAAAGGGGTATCGTATTTCCGCTATCTTTTTTTTTAGCACCGTCAAGAAGCGACTTGATGCGAGCAATCAGACCGAAGCGAAAAGCAGCCCAAGCAGCAGCAAAAAGACCAAGAGACCAAAAAATAGCCTTTTTATTATTAGACAAGAAAGAATTTTTTTTGTAAGACATAATTTTTGAATTTTATAAGTTTAACTAATTGTTTTCTGAATTTTCCGAACTGTCTGACAGTTTGGAAGAATTGGCTGCATTACCATAGCCGCCTTTCTCTACAGCATTCTCGACCTTGTTGGAAATTTCCACAACGGCAGAAAAAACGCCCGTCAACACTATAACCGCGACTTCTATATAAGTCGCATAGCCTTTGACCTTATCAAAGAACTTAACTAAATTATTCATAACATTTATTTTTTATAAGTTTTGAAAAAATAAGGCTTATCGTTCTTCTCTCCAAATGAAATCAAGCAGCCATTTGCAAGAGGACAAAAACATCTTTTACCGTCCTCACTCGAATATACACGAACTTTGCGACTGATAGCACCACTTGTAAGTCTCGCTTCTGAACGGGTATAATTTTTCCCCTTTCCGCTGACAAATAAAAGGTCATTTGCCTTTGTAACAAAGGATATAATGGTTTTAACACCGTCAATATATCCATAAGCCCAAATGCTAAACCTGTTTCGCCTGTCCGGAATGGTGACACCTTTTGAAGAATTGTTATCTTTTGGGAGAAACTCGCCCACATTGACACTTACCAAATCTTTACCTATAAAATGTTTATAGGAAGAAGCATTAAGGCTTCCTACGCCTGCACTTTTTGAAATGTATGCACATCTACGTTTGCGAACAGGAGCAGCAAATTTACCATAAGAATAGCCGCGATTGCCATAATAGTTATTTCGGCTATAATAGCCCGAATAATAATTTTTACTATACATGATTAAAATATTTTGTTTATTAGCAAAAGAATTAAAACAGCACCAAGCCCCAACATTCCATATCTGACAATATTTGTATTGTCATAAGTACCTGTTATATTTTCGTGGGTACGTTTTGCTCGCTCTATGTCAGCAGCACCGCCCAACGTTTTGCCTACGAGGTCACCTACACCCGTAATGACACCGGGCAGGGCATCGACAAATCCACTCTTTCGAGCAGGCGAAGCATTTGAAACCGATGTAGAGACATTAGTTTTCAGACCCTCAACCGAACTGTTAGAGACCTCTTTCATTTTGTCCTTGACGCGGTAAACCCTGTTCAAACCGTCATCGCCATAGTATCTAAACCTTTCCATTTTTTTTGTTATTTTTAATAATCAAACCCAAAACCAAAACACCTATAAAAAAAGCGACTTTTCTATAATCGATGTACCTTGCACCATATTGAACCTTGCCGCCAACAATAACCGCCTTATTTCTTTCGTCAGTCTCAAAGCCTGCACTTTCTCCGCTTTCACCGACTTTGAAATATGCCTTATACGGGTCTGCTCCAAACCTTTCGACATATAAATCAGTAGTACAGGCGAGAACTTCCGAAGAATGAAAAGGAACGGTATTGACGGAGGGCGTCCAATCAGTATTATTTCCAACAATCCCACTATAACCGCTAACACCCGAATTGAAAAGATTAGGAGCGGAAGAGACGAAGCACATATTTCCAAAAATACAATTCGGATAATACTCATCAATCCCAAAACTATTGCTATTCAATTCATCGCGGCTTGCAGTCCAATAGCCTTTGCCGACCTTTGAAATCAAGAATTTTCGCCAAAGTGAATTAGTTTCTCCGTTGAAGTATGCACTTGCTTCGGATATATGAGACGGCAAGAACTTCCTCAAATGCTCATTATAGGCAGGCACACGACACGAAAAAATCGGAGACAGTACGGAGATACCGTTTTGCACCTTATTCAAATCCAACTTGTAGCCGCTGCAACCGTCCAAAAAGTTATGGCCCTCGTCATCGCCTGTATATACAGGAAGTGCGAAAGGTACAACTATTCCATTTTCGCACAGTTTCATTATACAGTCGAAAACAGATTGATAGGCAGGCTTGCTGCAATCAAGAAAAGAAAGCAAATTATTTTCGTACAAGTAAGTATAAAGCCTATCAATATAGCGACCGCTTTTAACATCGAGCAAATAAGCATTGCAATAAGTATGAAAGTTAGGCTTATTGAAAAAGACCTTTTTCCTGTACTTCTGAAAAAAATCCAAATCACAAAGACCTTTCCAATAATCTTTTTTCTCCTTTTTACAAGCAAAATTCAACATAAAAGGAGCGACAAATACAAATTGACGTTGAACGTAAAAAATCCTATCAATGACATCAAGGAAATCATCATTAGTATTTATTATGCTCATAGTCTGTCTATACTCATTTTCTCCACTTTTCTTCGCTGAAAAAAATGAATAAAGACCGCTGCCGATACTTACAACTGCTGATACAATAGCCGACCACATAATTTTATAGGGTTTTCAAAGTCAGTGCATTGCTTCCAATGCACTGACAGGCAAAAACACAAGAATATTAGAGCCTAATTCTCTCTATACCGTATAGAATTTGTTCCTTTCCGTTAGTCGTAGTAATCTGAAAAGACTGTATTTCGGGCTGTTCTTCTCTGCTACTCCAAACATCTGATTTACAAGGAATTGTAACAATAGGAAATTGACCTTGGCGGACAAAAGTTTTATTACCTTCCCATCCATCTATTGCAGCCTTATCGTTACCCTCAATTCCTGTAACCTTAATTTCATGCGAACGGCATGCGAGACAAAAAGCAATATCCGAGTTCATTTGTCCGAGTGCTTCGAGCTCTGAAAGGTTAACGGTCATACTTCTATTCTGTGAGGACAGAACAATCTGTTCAAGAGCATCATTATCTACTCTAAAACCAAAAGCAAAGTTATTTCCCCGCTCAAAAGAAACAGTACGAACACCCTGCGGCACAAATAAAGGATTTAATTTGTATGCAACATCAGTCAAATTGACCCCCTCAATCCCATAAATTTTAATATTAGGATAATGCTCAGTGTTTTGAGGTGTACTAAGTGAAACTTGCAAAAAATGGTGGTCATCAAGTTTCAAAGTTCCCGGCGAAAGAACAACAGTACCATACAAAGAAGCCTTGAAATAAGAACCTACGACAACACGATAAGAACCATTTTCAGCATTTGACAAAGAAAAAGCATCAATCAAACTGGTAAAAGGAATTAATTCACTTACCAAACCATTTGAACCTACATACTGTACGCGTAATTTCAACTCCTTAAAAGGGTCAAAAACGGAATTGTCATCGGAACTAGTCTGTTGCATATACTTTTTAGTCTCAACTTCAAAACGCAAAGCATGAATACTTTTAAGACATCTAACATCTCCACTCATGGGGAGACCTCCCGAATAAAGTAACATAATGAAAAAAATTAATATTTGTAAATAATGAATAAAAAAAGTCAACTATATATATTTGTGTAATTTGACCTGTTTATAACAAGACCAGCCGCAAACTTAACGTTTGCTTCGTTTTACGAAACGATTTGTATAGTAAAAAATGTAATCTAAAACCTTACTATTAATCATATACCGACTATTGTAAGTTATAGTAGGAGATACCCCTGTTTCATAATATTCGGAATAAGAAACGGAATTAGAGAAAAGCAAATAAAACAAAGGGTCTAAAATGTCAATTTCAAACCTAAATTGCTTGTAATTGACAAATTCAACTATCACCTCCGCCTTTTTCTTATCAAACCTAAAAAAGACACTCTCAACTATATTTGACAAAGGGGCAATCATTTGTAAAATTTCCTTTTGTGAAACATAGAAGTATCCAAAGTGCCAGCCACTGCATTATATTGCATATCTTTAATATCTTTTTCTTTCAAATACTTGCATCGCCCTAAATTGCTCATAATACGTTTATAGTCAAAGTCCAAAAGTTTTATAGCCCTCAAATCCGGAGAAGCCAAACCATTAAACAGTTCAAGGGTCAAAATATATCGCCTTTCCAAACCGCTCATCTTTGAAAAAAGAGAAACCCTATTTTTTTCCATATGCTTATCAAACAAGTACGAAAGAACGCCCGGACAATGTGAAAGCAAATAATCGTGAATAATAAGCAAGTCTTTGCAAGAAACTACAACAGGCGAAGCCTTTGTAAAAGATAATGACTTATAAAGTGGAGAATTTTCCACATCGACCAAAGGCTTATAATGCAAAGACTTGCTTATACATCTTATTTTTAACTCTATATCCAAATAGACAAAAGGAGAAAAAGACTTATCAAAAGGCGACAGCCTACAACTTTTTACATAAAAGTCAATTTTTGAAATATCAATCATTTTTAACTAATTTTGTGTCCTCGTAAAAGAGATATTTAGTCTCTTTATATTATGTTAAGTTATATATTTTAAGTCATATATAAGTCATGCTACTGAATGTCCTGAACCTGATTGGCGCAATCGCCCTCTTTCTATTTGGTCTGTATCAACTGAGCACCGGTCTTCAGAAAATTATCGGTGACGGCCTGAGGAAATTTATCCCGTGGATGAAATCAACCAAGCTCAAAGGTGTGCTGAGCGGAGCCGGCATGACGGCATCCATTCTTACCTCAAGAGCTTCTACAGCAACAATTATCAGCCTTGTAAGTGCAGGTATACTGACAGTGTCGCAGTCTGTAGCAGCAATAATGGGTGCAAACATAGGAACGACAATAACAGCCTGGCTTATTACAATTTTCGGATTCTCCTTGAATATAGGTCCTTACTGTTTTGCGATTTTGGGCTTAGGCTTTGTGCTTAACCTATCCAAAAAGCAGAAAGTCAAGACCGTAGGTGAAACAATAATGGGCTTTTCGCTGATTTTCATAGGAGTTGACTTTATATTGAAGACAATAAATCTGATTGAATTAAACCCACAGTTCACGGATATGTTCATAGGGTTGAATAGCGGAGGCTTCCCTGCCGTTCTTCTGTTAGTGCTTGTGGGTACAGTGCTTTCTGCAATATTGCAGTCTTCCAGCTCTGTAGTCATACTTGCCCTAATTATGTGCATGAGCTGGCTGGATTTCCAATTAGGCTGCGCCCTAATCATAGGAGCAAATATCGGCACCACGGTATCCGGTCAGCTCGTTACTCGCAAGACATTGAATATCAGAGCAAAACAAGCTGCCGTAGTTCATTTTCTATTTAACCTCTCGGTTGCTGCAATCATACTTATATTTTTCAATCCGGCAACCAAGGCAATTGGGCTTGCTATTGACGTATTTACAGGCACAAATCCGGCATTGGAGTCTATCCACATGGACACTTCCCCACTCTACGGCCTCTGTCTTTTCCATACGGCATTCAATCTTGTAGGAACTGTTCTGTTGATATGGTTTACCGGATTAATTGTCAAGCTATTGGATAAGATGTTTCAGGGCTGGAAAAAAGCTGATAGCAGCATGCTTAAATATATTGGAACCGGCCCGATAGGTCCTGTGGCAATTTCTATAGCCCAGGCAATGGGGGAAGTGCAGAATTTTGCTGAAATCAGCCATGAAGGCTTCGGATATGTATCCAAAGCCCTGAATGAGACCGACCCTGACACATTCGAGAAATATCGTATGAAACTTGTTGAATACGAAGAGATTAGCGATAAATTTGAATTTAAGATCGCCGACTTTCTCAACGGACTTACGACTTCGGGTATCGGGGCCGAGGAAGCAGAACAGATAAGGGTTCTTTTCAGGATTATCGGCGAACTTGAGAGCCTTGGAGACTGCGGAGAAAATATCAGCAGGATTTTGGAACGTGAAAGGGTGCATAATATGAAGTTTGACGAGGCATCTCTCCGGTCCATGAACAGCCTTGTTGCAAAGGTAGATGAAGCCTATGATATAATGAGGACAAATCTTAAAGAGGCCTCAAACGGCAGCCTGACTGATATTTCAAACGCCTACAACGCAGAGAATGAAATCAACAAAATGAGGAACGAATTTCGCAATATGTCTATAGAACAGATTGAGAAGAGAGAGGGCAACTATCTTTCCAACAACTACTTCCTTGATTTTATATCCGAACTTGAGGCTATGGGGGATTTCATGATTAATGTGTCTCAGGCCATTGTGAGGAACTCCGAATAATTATTATGAGCAAAAAGAAAACCGATATTATCCTTGAAAACATAAGGATAGAAGCCGTTGCGGCCGAAGGAAAATCTATGGGTCATGCCGATGACGGGACTGTAGTTTTTGTAGAATTTGCAGTACCCGGGGATGTGGTCAATGTAAAGGTTACAAAGAAGAAGAAAAATTATATGGAGGGCTTTATCTCGGAAATTGTCACTCCCTCAGAAAAACGTCTTCATCCTTTCTGCGAGCATTTCGGTATCTGCGGAGGATGCAAATGGCAACCGCTACCATACGAAATGCAGTTGCAGGCTAAGCAGCGGCAGGTTTTCGATCAGTTGAGCAGAATAGGGCATCTGGATATTCCGGAGGTCTACCCTATCGTTCCGGCCGATGAAACCACTTTCTACAGAAACAAGTTAGAGTTTACATTTTCTTCCAGAAGGTGGATATATTCAGGTGAAGACGTTAATTCCATGCCTGAAAGTGATAAAATGGGCTTGGGCTTCCATGTCGGAAAATTTTTCGACAAGGTGCTGGATATAAAAAAATGCTGGCTCCAGAAAGAGCCGTCCAATGCAATACGCCTTTTCATGAAGGATTATGCGGTCCGTAATTCTCTGGAATTTTATGACATACGTGCCAATAAAGGCTATCTGCGGAATATGATTGTCAGAACAAACAACCGTGGGGACGTGATGCTGATAATGTGTTTTGCCGGTGAGGATAAAAACGCAAGAGTCAAGCTGCTGGATGCGGTCTCTGACGCTTTCCCGCAGATCCGCTCTCTCTATTATGTCATTAATACCAAGCTCAACGACTCCATAGGAGATCAGGAGTGTATACTTTATAAGGGCGAAGAGGCCATTTATGAAACAATGGAGGGCCTTGATTTCCGCATAGGCCCAAAATCGTTCTATCAGACCAACAGCAGCCAGGCTTACAAGCTGTACAAAGTCGCGAGGAATTTTGCCGGACTTTCAGGAAATGAAGTTGTATATGACCTGTACACCGGCACAGGCACAATAGCGCAGTTTGTGTCTTCCGGTGCAAAGAAGGTTGTCGGAATAGAATATGTGCCCGAAGCCATTGAGGATGCGATTGAGAATGCAAAGAATAACGGTATAGACAATTGCAGTTTCTACGCCGGTGACATGAAAGACGTACTTAATGAGGATTTCATAGCAGCCAACGGTAAGCCTGATGTCATTATTCTGGACCCTCCGAGGGCCGGAATTCACCCTGATGTAGCAAAGGTCATTCTGTCCGCCGCACCGGAAAAAATCGTCTATGTGAGCTGCAATCCGGCATCACAGGCCAGGGATCTGGCCATACTTGCTACCGCTTATGACATCAAAGCCGTACAGCCTATGGACATGTTCCCCCACACAATGCATGTTGAGAATGTGTGTCTTCTGACAAGAAGATAAAATTTATTATCTTTGTGAAATTTTTATGATAAATTAATGTTAGTTCAAATATTGATATTGGCGGCGGGGCTGGCTCTGATTGTTCTCGGGGCGGAGTTCCTTGTAGACGGGGCATCCAGCATTGCGAGAAAAGCAGGTATCAGTGAATTTGTAATCGGACTGACTATTATCGGAATGGGGACATCGGCTCCAGAATTTGTGGTCAGTCTCTTTGCTGCTGTAAAGGGAAATGCCGATATTGCTGTTGGAAATGTTATAGGCTCCAATATCTTCAATATCCTACTCATTCTCGGAATTACGGCAATGATTTTACCGATAGAAATTACGGAGAGCAACAGGAAGCGGGATATTCCTATAAATATAGGTGCAACACTTCTGTTAGTTGTGCTCGGCATGAATGGGACAATCTTCGGATTGGGAGCAAACTCATTGAGCAGAATTGACGGTATTGTTTTCATTCTCATATTCATCTGGTATATGTACACATCGTTCAAGCGCAACGAGTCGCCTATTGCAGATGAAAATGAAAAGATCTACAGCATAGGGCTGTCTACAGTCATGGTTATTGGAGGGCTTGCCTCCTTGGTGTACGGAGGAAACATATTCGTAGATTCGGCCACAAACATAGCTAAGATGGCAGGGGTCAGCGACAAGTTCATAGCCATAACCCTTTTAGCAGGTGGCACTTCCCTGCCGGAACTTGCCACATGTATAGTTGCTGCTGTAAAAAATAAAGGGCAACTTGCCCTCGGAAACATACTTGGTTCTAATATTTTCAATATCCTGCTGATCCTCGGCACTTCGGCGATAATCCGTCCTCTTTCAATGGATTCAATCAACTTCGTTGACCTTTCAGTCTTGATGCTGAGTGTTGTTATGATTTGGGCAAGTATTTATACCGGAAAGAAAAACAAGCTGGATAAAGCGGAAGGCCTCGTATTTCTACTGCTGGAAGCTTTATATCTGGTTTATCTATTTAAACATGCATAAAATAATAAGACCTTATTATGTCATTCAAACCGACTAAATATCAACTGATGAATGTTGGGACCGGCAGAATTTTCGAAGATGCCGGCTGGACATTGACTGACCCGGAGGGGACGGAGCCTTCATTGGTAAGGGCAATATATGCCAACAAGAAATTCACTCCAAGGATTGATGAAAAAAATCTTTTCAGATATGTGGACTGGATGCCGGCACAAAGGCTTCTGAAGCATTCCCACATGCCTATCACGTACAAAAGTAAAGGACTTGCTTCTATTCTCGGTCTGGAGAATTTGTATATAACATTTTCCGGATATTGGCCTAAAATAGGTGCAAGAATGGAGACATGTTCTTTCAAGGAGACCGAAGCATATTCGGTTTGCGCCAAGCTCCCGAAAAAACAAAAACGCATCCTCGTTGTGCAGTCGGCAGGCAATACGGCCAGAGCTTTTGCCCGTGTCTGCTCCAATAACAATATACCTGTCGTAATCTGTATTCCGGAAGACAATATCAGCGACTTGTGGTTCAGAAAGCCCTTGCGCAATTGCGTTAAAATCGTAGCCACACCTCACGGCTCGGACTATTTCGACGCCATAACCTTGGGTGACAAGCTGTGCTCTGATCCCGGCTACTTCGCCGAGGGAGGAGCAAAGAATATAGCAAGGCGTGACGGGATGGGCACAACCATTCTGTCTGCCATAGAGACAATTGGGCGAATTCCTGATGCATATTTCCAGTCTGTGGGCAGCGGCACAGGAGCGATCGCCGTATGGGAAAACGCGATGAGGCTGGAAGAAGACGGCAGATTTGGCAAAAACAACATGAGGATTTACGCCTGTCAGAATACTCCATATACCATAATGTATGATTCGTGGAAAGCCCGCTCAAGGTCTTTGCTGCCGATATCAGCCGACCAGTCAAGGAGAAATGCCGAGGTAATCCTTGCAAAAGTCCTCTCTAACCGCAAGCCGCCTTATTCTTTGGCAGGTGGCCTGTTCGATGTTCTGGAATCGTCAAATGGCGATATGTACAAGATATCAAACGATGAAATTGTCTATTGGATGTTGCAGTTCTTCAATACCGAAGGTTGCGATATTTTCCCTGCCGCCGCCTGTGCCATAGGAGGACTCAAGCATGCCATCGATGAGGGAACAGTAAAAAAAGACGAGGTGATAATGCTGAATATCACAGGAGGAGGAATGTTGAACTCCACAAAGAAAGGTTTTTCTATGAAGAAACCGGATTTGGTGCTTAGCCATGAACTTCCGGAAGAAGAAATAATCGCTGCCGTTAACAGTTTATTCTAAATATCCCATGATTATATTAAATTTAATTTCCTTATCCCCTTCTGATACTCTTAACATAGCTGATTCTGCAAAAGTCGCAATCAAGCAATTTGCCGGGGATTTTGCTCAGAATCCGAGCGGAGTTCTGACTTCTCTTGTCGAGAGCGGAATAGGCTTCGGCCTAAAAGTGCTCGCCGCAATTGCAATCTATATCATTGGAGCATGGCTTATCAAGCGCATAGGCAAGATAATCAATAGTATTTTTGTAAAGAAAGGCACGGAAAAGGCTATTGTAACCTTTGTGAACAGCCTGGTGTCAATTTCCCTTACGATAATACTTATTATCATTACAATAAGTGCTTTAGGCATCAACACGACTTCGATTGCAGCCATTCTTGCCGCAGGAGGTATGGCTATAGGCATGGCACTCGGAGGGACGGTCCAAAACTTTGCCGGTGGAGTTATGATATTGGTGTTCAAGCCTTTCAAGACGGGAGACTATATCAAGGCCCAAGGCTATGAGGGTTATATTACAGAAATCAATATTGTCAGTACAAAGATAAGGACATACGAAAATTCAGTCATTATAATGCCGAACGGAGCCTTGTTCAATGGCAATATTGACAATTTCTCCCATAACCCGCTACATAGGGTGGCATGGAGTGTGAATGTTTCCTATGGCACTGAATTCAAGCTTGTAAAGGACACCTTGCTCGATATATTGAGGTCTGATGAAAGAATTATCACTACAGGCGAGGCTCCAGAGCCGTCAGTTAACCTTTCCGGCATGAAAGACAGCTCGATAGAGTTTTCCGCAAAAGCATGGGCGAAAGTGGAAGACTATTGGTCTGTGCTCTACGATATCAATGAGAAAATCTACACGACACTGACACAGAAAGGGATTCAGATACCGTTCCCGCAGCTGGATGTGCACTTGATTGATAAAAGTTAGAAATCAGGCCTGATTGCGGGCCTGAATTTCTTCTGCCAACATCTCTTTGGAACGCACAGGATTGCCGTATATTCCCAACAATATCTCTCTCAAATCGTGACGGTTTAGAGATTTTTCGACAGAATCCAATTTTTGTTCGATATAATCTGTGAACATCTTCACGTCTTCAGGGGTGTACATGTGTGCATATTTGTAGCAGTGATTGAGCATGTCATAGCCCATGTAGTTCGTTTTCCAAAGCTGATATCCGTCAATTACCCTTAAATCGACAGAATGTCTGATAGCCTGGTATCTGTCATTCTTGTTGCAGACAGCAGCAGCCTCGATTTCCTCCTTAGACAAAGGCTGGCCGATATTCAGGTGAATATTGCCTTTCTCCTGCTTTATTCCCGTTATAATGCTTACAAGATCCTCTCGTGAGCCCTTTACATATTTCTGTGTCCTTGATATAAGAACTTCCCTCGCTTTCAATATGTCGCATGGCTCATATTCATACGAGATACTAAGCGGAATTATATTCAGTTCCAGGAAATTCGATACGAAGTCTGAGGTGCCGCTCATGTCCAGCATTTTCAGAAGCCCCTGCTCCGTCGTGTCGAACCCGTTCTTCGCTCTCCCCTCTCTCTGTGCTATCCATATCGAGCTCCTGCCTGTTGTTACGCATTGTCTTATATATTTTGACAGCAGTTGGGATGATAGATAGAGCTCTCTTGCACTGATGCCCCTGATGACTTTAATCATCCTGTTGGACCTGATGAGATATTCTATATATTTGTTGGAAAGCAGATTGTCGCCAACGGCAATTTCCGTCATCGGGATACCGTTGCGGTACAGGACAACCTGGGTGATTGCCGGATCCATGATTATGTCCCGATGATTTGAAAGAGCCAGAAACTTCCCATCCATTTTGCGGATGTTCTCTATACCGTCATAAGAAAAATTATGTGCAGTCGTCGCGAGTACCCACTCTATGGCCTTAGACATCACCACAGTCTGGAATTCATCAATGCTCCGTATCGCCTTTAGACTGTCTCTCAAAAATGTAGGCTCTTTGTCCGGAAATATGTTTTTGGATATTTCAATGGCAGCCGGATGATCTGCCAATTTTCCTAAAGCCTTTACAGCTTCTTCATCTGAATAAGGACTGATATTGCTGAATTCATTGATTTCTTCACACATAGGCCAATCAGAAATATTTTGGTTTCTATTATAAATTTCAATATGCAAATCTATAAAAAAACAAAACAAAGAACAATAGCCGAAGCGACAAATCAGTTATCTTCTGAATAGCAAAGAACTGTCCCCGTAACTGAGAAATCTGAAGTCGTTCGACAATGCATATTCGTATATTGTCCTCCAGTCTCCAGCTACAAAAGCTGAGACAAGCAGGATCAGGGTGCTTTCGGGCTGATGAAAATTGGTTACAAGCATATCAGTAAGCCTGAACTTGAAGCCCGGTACTATTATAATCCTCGTGCCGAGTTTCAATTCCGACTTGCCGTTCTTCTCTAAATATTCCACTATAGCCTCCAAAGCCTCCTTAGTAGAATATGCGTAATCCCTATTATATGGGACCCATTGGCCTATATCCTCAGGCACACCTTTTTCAATGCAGTCAACGCCGGCATAATACAAAGATTCTATTGTCCGAACGGAAGTCGTGCCAACAGCGATTATTTTCCTGTCCGTAGCAGCCAATTTCTTCAAAAGGTCCAAAGTAATGGAAAAAGGCTCCCTGTGCATGGGGTGCTCGGCTACATTAGAGGATTTTACAGGAAGAAAGGTGCCGGCTCCTACATGCAGGCATACGTCTTCCATATAAATACCCTTGTTTTTTATATTATTAAGGACGGTCTCGGTAAAGTGCAGTCCTGCCGTTGGAGCAGCGACCGAGCCTCTCAATTTGGCATATAGGGTCTGATAGCGTTCCGTATCAATCGTTTCCGTTTCTCTATTGAGATATGGGGGAATTGGCACTGATCCGCACGTCTCAAGCACTTTGGAGAACGGGGATGAGTCTTTCCAACGAAACTCAACAATGCCGGTCTGTCCGTCACGTTCCACCATTGACGCCGTCAGCGACATCCGCGTGACATCGACATTAGTCTCAGGATTATACAGATACAACTCCTCATCTTTCCATTTCTTCGCATTGCCGATAATACATTTCCACCTACAACTTTCCGTAGCGGCAAATGCCAAATTATATTCTACAGGCAGAACAGGCTCAAGGCAGAAAATTTCTATATGTGCACCTGTGGCTTTCTGGAAATGTAGTCTGGCCGGAACTACCTTTGTGTTGTTGAACACCATAATGGCGTTCTCCGGCAACAATTCCGGCAGATTTCGGAATATTTTTTCATCAACTTTTCCGTTGTCATATATGAGCAGCTTAGACGAATCCCTTTCCGGCAAAGGATATTTTGCAATTCTATCGTCCGGCAGATTATAATTATAGTCTTCAATATGAATTTCAGGTACCATTGTCAAACTTCTTCTAAATTCATTTTCCGTGCAAAAATACGAATTACAACAGAAATAATGAAATCCCGCACAATTACATTTGTTCAACAAATTCAAGGTTATAAACAAGTTATTAACGATTACAAATGTATTGTTAACAGCTATTAATGTAAACACCCGTCGTGGTTACAAATGTTTTAGTTTATTTTGTGTTGGTTTACTTTTGTATAATAAGAAATTATTATGCTCGTATTGTTTATTATTTATTATATTGTAAATCAGATAATTATAATATCTAATATGAATTATAGATTTATATATAGCATGTTAATCATGTTCTTGCTACTGAGGATGTGTCATTTAAAGCTATATTTCTATATGTTAAGTAACATATAATCAGCACTTTTATAAGTCTAATATAAAGTTTTAGTTAGTTAAATATATCTGTAATTAAATAATCACTTAGTCCTTATTCACAAATGTTAAGGGGTTTTAATTTTGATAAAAGTTATTTTTGAGTTACATTTGTGTAAATAACATATACTATTATGAACGACAGGCTTCAGAAATTTTTAGATGCCGAGAACATCTCTCAGGCTCTTTTTGCCGATACGATTGGGGTCGCTCGTGCAAGCGTTTCTCATATATTATCAGGAAGAAACAAGCCCGGATATGATTTCATAACCGGTATGATGACGCACTACCCCAGCCTGAATGTTGAGTGGCTGCTGTCAGGCAAAGGAAGAATGTATAAGGATTCGGCTTCTGCCAAGGAAATTACCGTCTCCGACAATGACGAATCTGTGGAGGATGATACACTTTTCAGCGAATTTGAGAACGAGAGGAAGATATCCGATGCCACACAAGTCATCTCTGATGACGGAACATCCGGTACTGATAATGTATCTCAGGCAGTCTGTAGATGCGATGAGCCGGCAAAGAGCGGACGTAGAATCGAGAGGGTTGTCGTTTTCTACGATAACAACACATTTGAAGAGATACGCTGACTAATTTATATGAATTGCCGTTTTTTTGTGTAAGTTTGTATAGAATTAGACAGTTTTATGTATAAAAAAATTATCAGACCTATCTTGTTCGGGCTTAATCCTGAATTTGTACATGACCTGACTCTGAAAATACTGGGTGCGACGCGTAAAATCCCGTTCGGGAGACCGTTGATAAGGATGTTTTTCAAGAGAGAGCATCCGTCTCTAAGGCGCAATGTCTTCGGCATAGACTTCCCTAACCCGGTCGGACTTGCAGGCGGAATGGATAAGAATGGAAAGTATTATAATGAATTGTCCGACTTGAGTTTCGGCTTCATTGAAATCGGTTCCATAACCCCTCAGCCGCAGCCGGGAAACCCAAAACCACGGCTTTTCAGGTTGCCGGAAGACAAAGCAATCATCAACAGGATGGGGATAAACAATAACGGTGTTATGGCCGTAATAGAAAATCTGAAGAAAAACAGGCCGGAGGTTGTTTTGGCGGCAAATATATCGAAAAACACCACATCCCAGGGAGAGCAGATCGCAAAGGATTACGAATCTGGATTTTCTCTTCTTTACGATTTTGTGGACATGTTTGTCATAAATGTGTCCTGTCCTAATGTGGAAGGGCTTACAGACCTCCAGGACACCTCTTTTCTATCTGACATAATGGACCCGTTATTGGATAAACGAACAAGCATGGATGTATATAAGCCTGTGCTTGTGAAAATATCATTGGATGTCCCGGACGACCAATTGGATGAGGTCCTTACCTATTCTATGAGGTCGGGAGTGGACGGGATCGTCGTCGGAAACACAACAAGGAGCCGTAAAGGCCTGTCGACAGATGAAAAGACCATAGCTGGTATTGGTAAAGGCGGTCTTTCTGGTGCACCGCTCTTTGAGAGGAGTACGGCTATGGTAAGATATATCCACGATAAAACGACCGGAAAACTGCCTATTATTGGAGTTGGAGGCATTATGAGCCCTCGCCAGGCTAAGGAAATGCTTGAAGCCGGCGCTTCGTTGATTGAGGTTTACACCGGTTTTATATACGAAGGTCCGAGCTTCGTAAAGAAAATTCTTCAGGAACTTGATAATAAATGATTTATAAAATATGGTAACTGCATCGGTTTGTACTATAGGTGACGAAATCCTTATCGGACAGGTAGTGGATACCAATTCGTCTGAAATTGCCAGAGCTCTTGGCCGTCTTGGGATCCGCGTAAACAGGATGATTTCAGTAGGAGATGAACGTGATACCATTATCTCATCATTGCGGAATGAATTGAGGGATAATGATATAGTAATTGTAACCGGAGGCCTCGGCCCGACAAAGGACGACATTACCAAATCAGCCCTTGCGGAATTAAGCGGTAGCGGCGGATATATTGAAAATGCCGGACAGCTTGAAATTATCCATGAAATCCTCAGTTCCAGAGGATTGGACGTGCTTGACGTCAATAAGGCCCAGGCTCTTGTCCCGGACAAATGCGAGGTGATATTAAACCGTCTCGGAACTGCACCGATTATGGTTTTCAATATCTCTACCGGTGATAACAGACACTCTACGTTGTACTCAATGCCCGGAGTGCCTTTTGAGACGGTTGCGGCCCTGCCTGATGTAATGGACGACATCGGTAAGCGTTATTCAATCACAGGAATCTGTCATAGGAATATAATGACCTACGGACTTGCAGAGTCAGCATTGGCAAAGAAAATAGCCGGATGGGAAGACGCTTTGCCGCCATCAGTGCATCTGGCATATCTTCCCGACACCCTCACAGGTGTCAGACTTCGGCTTTCCATCTACGGCTGTAACACAGAGGAGGGAAATAAGTTGCTGGACAAGCAGATAGACGGTCTTAAACAGATAATCGGAGACCTAATATATTCTTATCAGGACGATACTCTGCAAGTCGTGCTCGGTAAGCTGCTCAAGTCTTCCGGGAAGACACTGAGTGTGGCTGAATCATGCACGGGAGGTGAAATATCCCAGTTAATAACTTCTGTGCCTGGTGCTTCATCCTACTATTTAGGCTCAGTTACGTCATATGCAGTAAGAATAAAGGAGGAACTCCTTAATGTGCCTTGCAGTACAATATCCGAATATGGTGTAGTCAGCTCCGAGACAGCAGCAGCTATGGCAAAAGGCGTATTGGATTTGTTCGGAAGCGATTTCTCGGTCGCAACTACAGGCCTTGCCGGCCCTGGCGGTGGTGATGAGAGGAATCCTGAAGGCACTGTTTGGGCGGCCGTGGCTTCCAAAAATCATATAGAGACAGCTAAATTCCGGTACCACACAGATCGTAAACACAATATAGAAAGGTTTGCAGCCTCAGCACTAAACCTCTTGATTAAATTCATTACTAATGAATTAAACCATTGATTATTAGTGTTAAAAACAAAAAGGTTACGCGTTATAACATTTTTGTTTTTAATAATTCAGCGTCCTTTAAGACCCTTAGGAAGTTCTTTCCGGCCACTTTTTCAATGCTATCCTCTGAATAGCCGCGTCTTCGCATCTCATCAAAGACAAGACCTGTCTTGGATATGTCCTCCACGCCGTATGGAGTGACGGCAATACCATCGAAATCAGAGCCGATACCGACGTGATCTATACCGCCTACATTCACTGCATGGTCAATGTGATCTACGATAGTCTCTACACCAGGCCTTTGCAATTCGGACATGCTGTCAACAAGGGAATACCACGCCTCCTTCTTTGCATCACTGCGCGGGCTTGAGATATAGGCCTGTTCTATTTCATCGGCGTTGCCATGGGCTTTTTCCCATTCGGCAAAATCTCTTGCAAAGGCATCCGAAAGAAATGTCGGATAGAAATTTATCTGGATGACTCCCCCTTTATCTGCCATTGCACGAATCATTTCGTCCGTCATATTCCTTCTGTGACCGGCAATCGCCCTGCAGCAAGAATGTGTGGAGACAACAGGTGCTTTAGAGTACTGTATGCAATCGAAGAAAGTCTTGTCCGAAGCATGTGCAATGTCAACGAGCATGCCTATGCTGTTCATTTCTTCCACTACCTCGATTCCGAAAGGGCTCAAACCGTTCCATGTACTTCCTTTGGCAGCTGAATCCCCAATTTCGTTGTCTCCGTTGTGTGTAAGTGTCATATAGCGGACACCAAGCCTATAAAAGAGCCGGAGCAATGGCAATGAATGTTGTATCGGAGCTCCGTTTTCCATTCCCAATAATATGGACACCTTGCCTTTATCCCGATTTGCAAGGATATCATCGGTTGAATAGGCCATCTCGGCAGTGTCAGATGAGGCAACGGCATCGAACACTCCTGCCGCCATTTCCAGAGCAGCCTTGGTCGCCTCGTCAGGGGAAAGTGTTGCAGAGGTATATAGGGCAAAAAATACGGCACCGATGTCGCCTCTTTTAAGTTTAGGAAAATCAACGTGTCCCCTATTGTTGTCGAGACGCAAGTCCCTTTGCCTCATTATCTGGGAAGGCGTATCACAATGAGAATCAATTATAAGCACTTAAGAATATTATTTTTCGTAATGTTTCAACGTTCCGTTTTCAACTTTGACTATTTCTATGACAGGGTCGTTCATGAAATAGAGTTTTGCACCTTTGACATCTACGGACAAAATATCCGAAGGATTTACAATAACTTCACTTAGCCCGGAAAGCTTGGTATAAACTTTCCTTGCAGCAAAGCCGGAAATGTCCTGTTTAGACGTGCCTATTGATTGAATATCAATATTCTCAGTTTCACCACTTAGAGTAATGGAAGAACTGTTTTGAGAATTTGTAGCCGTTGCTGTCGAGTTCCCCTTTGCAAAAATTTTCGACGAACCTTTGCTTGAAAGCGTTAGAGTACCGGAGTCAAAATTCAATTTCAATGAGGAGGAATTCGAGGTGGTGGCAACAAGGCTTTCAGAAATTATATCCATTTCTGCCTTGGAAGCCTTGGTCTGCTCCACTGTCGCCGTCTTCGATATGACCTTGATATTTTCCAAAACAGAAGCCCCTGAAAGGGATATGGAGAAATCTTCGGCATGTAACTCCTCACCTTCTGATTTAAGTGTGGCTTTATCGGAAAGTACAATTCTACTGATTGCGGGGGCGTAAACGATAGCGTCAAGTACCATCTTAGGAGCGTTCTTCCCTTTGTATTTCTTTTTGATTTCTTTAGGAAGAGACTTCTTTTCAAATGAGAGATGAAGCACCTTGCCGACGACATAGACCTCAACATAGTCTGAAACATCTTCGCTAACGGTCCAGTCTACAGCGTATTCATCAGCGCTCCTCAATATAATATTGAAACAATCATTGGCTTCGATAGTGTTAAACTCTGAAAATTCATCAGACCTCGATTTCCTTTGCGCTGTAGATTCATTGCCGGGAAACACAATCAAAGCTATACTTAATATAAATAATGATAACTTTTTATTATTCATGGTGTTATAAATATTATAATTTACTTAATTTTTCTACTGTAAGATCCCATTCTGCCGTCTTATGTTCTAAATCCTGCTTCAATTCATTGTATTTCATTGTCAAAGGCAAAATATCGTCATTCTTTTGCGGATTAGCAAGGATTTCTTCTATTGATTTCATCTCTGATTCAATGATAGCTATCTTATTCTCAATGCTTTCCACCTTGTTTTTAAGTTTTCGCTCATCTCTCGATATGGCTTTCTGTTCGATAAAGTCCTTTTTCGCTTCAGAGGATTTATTTTCATCGTTAATTGATGATAGTTTGTTCCGGCCAAAACGTCTTTCGAGTTCCACGAGATTTTCCAATTTCCTTTTTTCAAGAAAATCGCTGACTGAGCCAAGATGCTCTATGACGTGTCCGTTTCTGAACTCATATATCTTGCCGACAAGACCTTCCAGAAAATCCCTGTCGTGAGAAACAATAACCAGTGTGCCGTCATAAGCCTGAAGAGCTTGCTTCAATATGTCTTTTGACCTTATGTCCATGTGGTTTGTCGGCTCATCCAAAGCCAGGAGGTTGTATGGCTGGAGCATAAGTTTCGCCATACCGAGCCTGGCACGCTCTCCTCCGCTCAATATTGAAACCTTCTTGTCTATATCCTCTCCTCTGAACAGGAACTCAGCCAGGATGTCCCGGAGTTTCGTGCGAATGTCCCCGGTAGCAATACGGTCAAGAGTGCCGAAGACGGTATCTTCTTTATCAAGTATATCTTCCTGATTTTGAGCAAAATAGCCTATATTGACATTATACCCTATAGTAGCGTTGCCAGATATGGGCTCAAGATTGCCGGCAATTACTTTCATCAGTGTGGTCTTGCCCTCACCGTTTCTTCCGATTAAGGCAACTTTTTCACCTCGCCTTATTTCAATTTCAGCATTTCCGAACACCGCCTTATTGTCATAACCGACAGTGAGCGAGGTTCCTTTGAAAACGACATCTCCTGAACGCGGAGCTGGAGGAAACTTTACAGTAAGCCTGACATTTTCCGTCTCATCGATTTCTATGCGCTCAAGCTTGTCAAGAGCCTTGATTCTCGACTGCACCTGATTGGACTTTGTAGGTTTGTACCTGAACTTTGCAATAAAGTCCTCAGTCTTTTCTATCATCTTCTGCTGATTCTCAAAGGCTGCAGTCTGTTGTGTAATTCTCTCTTTCCTGAGCTCAATGTATTTGCTGTAAGACACTTTATAATCGTGAATGTGTCCCAGCATAATCTCGACAGTCCTGTCTGTAATATTGTCCAGAAACCTTCTGTCATGAGAAACGATGAGCAATGAGCCTCTGTATGTTTTCAGATAATCTTCAAGCCACTCTATCGATTCGATATCAAGATGATTTGTCGGCTCGTCCAAAAGCAGAACATCAGGCTGGGTAAGAAGAATCTTGGCAAGTTCTATCCTCATATTCCAGCCTTGGCTGAAAGTTTCGGTCTTTCTATTGAAATCTTCATCCTTGAATCCAAGTCCCAGCAAAGTCTTTTGCACCTGGACCTCCGGCGGCTCGGACTGTTCGAATGCAAGCAGATCATTAACCGTATTCAGCCTGTCTATTAGCTCCATATATCCGGCAGACTCATAATCTGTCCTCTCGGCGAGCTGAATATTAATGTCGTCAAGCTCGCTCTGCAGACGGTCTAATTTTTCAAAGGCAGTCATTGTCTCCTCAAGCACTGTCCTGCCCCTGTCTCTTATACACATCTGACGCTGCCGACGAATAGAGAGGTG